>JANNAT010000147.1:0-59483 GCA_031384605.1 Cypionkella sp. | reverse complement strand
GCGCACAAAGTAGCGGCCTGCGACGATGTAGACAAAAAGGGTAGGAAGGGCGGCAAGGATCGCGCCCGCGAAATGGACGTTGTATTCCTTCACGCCTGTCGAGGATTGAACGAGGTTGTTCAGCGCCACCGTCATCGGCTGCGAAGTGCCGCCAAACGACACACCGAACAGAAAATCGTTCCAGATATTGGTAAATTGCCAGATCACCGACACCACCGTAATCGGCCCCGATACCGGCAGCATGATGCGCCAGAAGATGCGGAAAAACCCCGCCCCGTCGATCATCGCCGCACGCACCAGTTCAGTCGGGAAACTGGCGTAGTAGTTGCGGTAATACAGCGTGGTAAACCCGATGCCGTAAACCACATGCACCAGAACCAGCCCCGGCACTGTGCCCGCGATACCCAGCTTGCCCAGCACCATCGCCATCGGGATCAGCACGATCTGAAACGGGATAAAGCAGGCAAACAGCATCAGCCCGAAAATGATAGTATCACCGCGAAACCGCCATTTGGTCAGCACATAGCCGTTCAGCGCGCCGACGATGGTTGATATCAGAACCGCCGGCACCACCATCAGGATCGAATTCACGAAGTAGGGCTTCAACCCGGTAGGTTCCACCCCGATCTGCGCTGTGGCCCAGGCTTGCCGCCATGGCTCAAAGGTTAAAACCGTGGGCAGGGCCAGCATATTGCCGCCGGTGATTTCGGCCAAGGGTTTGACCGAATTCACCGCCATCACATATAGCGGCAGCAAATAGAACAGGGCGGCCAGCAGCAGCACCAGATAGATGAACACACGCGCAACACGTCCGGTATTGACGGCGGTTTCCTGAGTGACGGCCGACATCACGCCTTCTCCTTCAGTTCGGAATAAAGGTAGGGGATCATGATGGCGGCAATGGTCATCAGCATGATCACGGCGGATGCTGCCCCCACGCCCATCTGGTTGCGGGTGAAGGTGTAGGAATACATGAAGGTCGCCGGCAGTTCGGTAGACCGCCCCGGCCCGCCGCCCGTTAAAGCAATCACCAGATCATAGGATTTGATCGAAAGATGGCTAAGGATCACGAAGGCCGAGAGGAACGCAGGCCGCAGCATGGGGATCACGATGCGGCGATACAGCTGCCACGTGGTGGCCCCGTCAATCTGTGCGGCTTTCAGGATTTCGTTATCTATGCCCCGCAGACCCGCCAGAAACATCGCCATCACAAACCCCGATGTCTGCCAGACGGCGGCAATGACGATGCAGTATATTGCAAGGTCGCTGTCCTTGATCCAGGTGAACGAAAAGCTGGTCCAGCCCCACAGATGCATGGTTTTCTCCAACCCGATGCCCGGATCCAGAAACCATTTCCACGCGGTGCCGGTTACGATGAACGACAGCGCCATCGGGTACAGGTAGATCGGCCGCAGCACCCCTTCACCGCGAATTTTCTGATCCAGAAATATCGCAAGCAGCAGGCCCACGGCGGTGCAGATCGTGATGTAAAGCACGGAAAACAAAGCAATGTTACTGATGGCGATGTGCCAATGGTCCAGCGCCCACAGCTTGCGGTAATTCTCTAGCCCGACAAAGCTGACCTTCGGCAGCATCTTTGATCCGGTAAAGGACAGCACCAGACTGAAAACGATAAAGCCATAGACAAACAGCAACGTCACCGCCATCGATGGGGCCAGCACCAGCTTGGGGATCCAGTTTTGCAACTGGGTCCGCAGATCGGGCTTTTGGGTGGGTCGCGCAGCAGCTAACATTGGCATGACTCCATAGCAGCCTGAAAAGGCTGGCTCGGCGGTGGATCAGATAAAAGAAGCGAAACCCGCCCCTGCGGTTTGATTAAGCGGCAGCCTTTTTCAGTGCCGTTCCAAAATATTCCTGCATTTGGTATCCTCCCCATGTTGCGTTTATAATGCAGCCTCTGACCACAGTGTCAGCGGGTCTTGACCCAAGGTGCGCGTGTGCGGCCAACCCGCATCGCCACGGTCTTCACCTCAAGAAATTCGTCCAGCCCGTAGGGACCGATTTCGCGGCCCTGACCGCTTTGTTTCATGCCGCCGAAGGTCATCTCTGGAAACCCGTCCATCCAGGTGTTGGTCCAGATGGTGCCCGCCTGAACCCGGCGCGCGAAGTCCAGGCAGGTGTGGATATTCTCACTCCACACCCCGGCACTCAGGCCGAAGGTGCTGTCGTTTGCCAAGGCAACCGCCTCATCCGCCGTACGGAAGGTCAGCACCACCAAGACCGGGCCGAACACCTCTTCGCGCGCAATCGGCATGTCGGGGGTGACGCCGGAAATCACGGTTGGTTGGTAGTATTTCCCCGGCAGGCCAGCCACTTGCAGGTTGGCCCCGCCCAAATGGACAGTCGCGCCCGCCGCGACGGCATCGCGCACATAACCATCAATCTTGGCCAGATGCGCGTCAGAAATGATCGCCCCAACTTGGGTTTCCGGGTTCAGCGGGTCGCCAAACGCCACTTGCCCCGACAGTTCCACCACCCGCGCAATAAACGCCTCGGCGACGTCGGCGTGGACGATAATCCGACTACCCGAATTGCAACATTCGCCTGCATTGAAATAAATCCCGAACGTCACCGCATCGGCAGCACTTTCCAGATCGGCATCGGGGAAAATCACTTGCGGGTTCTTGCCGCCCAACTCCAGCGCCACCTTCTTCAGCGTCCCCGCCGCAGAGGCCGCAATCGCCTTGCCCACCCCGGTTGACCCGGTGAAGGTGATCATATCGACATCGCAATGGCTGACCATCCGCGCGCCCACCGGGTCGCCGTAGCCCAAAACGATGTTCACCACCCCCGCAGGCAACCCCGCCTGCGCCAGCAAATCACCCAGCATCGCGGTGGTTGACGGCGCCAGCTCCGACGGCTTCACCACGCAAGTGCAGCCCGCCGCCACGGCAAACGGCAGCTTTTGGCGAAGGATCCCGAACGGGACATTCCACGGCGTGATGATGGAAACCACGCCAATTGGTTCTTTCAAAACCACGCCCAGCATATCGGGGCCCAGCGTGTTGTGGCTGTCACCGTGCAGGGTGCGGGCCAGTGACGCCGCATAACGCCAAAGATCGGCAGCCCCCGAAACCTCGCCGCGCGACTGGCTGATCGGTTTGCCGGATTCCAGCGTTTCCAGCCGCGCCATCGGTTCTACGTTCGCCTCTATCAGGTCGGCCACCCGCAGCAAAACCGCCGCGCGGGCTTTGCCGGAAAGCCTGCTCCACACGCCTGCATCAAACGCGGCACGGGCGGCGGCGACGGCCGCGTCAGTTTCCGCCACACCACCCAATGCAGACCGCGAAACCACAACCTTGTGCGATGGCGATATGCGGTCAAAGGTTTGCCCATCGGCGCTGCCCTGCCACACGCCGCCAATCAGATGCCGCCCGACAAAAGGCGCGTCGGTTAAGACTTCATTGGTTCCGGCAATCAGCGTCAATTTGGTCATCATCATAATCCCGGAAATTCAGGTTTGCGTTTGGCGCGAAAGGCGGCAACGCCGATCGCTTTATCGGCGCTGGCGGCGATCATGCCGCTGCCAAGGGCTTCGATCATCGCTGCAGTATCCTCGCCGACGCCCGCGTGGATCATGTATTTCGCCACCTCAACCGACCGGGGTGATTGGCCTGACATCGAGGTCGCAATCGCCTCGGCACAGGCACGCACGTCATCCGCCACTTCGGCCACAAACCCCAAACTCAGTGCCCGTTCCGCAGAAATCCGGCGGCCAAACAGCGCCATTTCCTTGATCACGGCTTCTGGCAGCAACCGTGCCAACCGCTGCGTGCCAGACCATCCGGGGACTATGCCAACGCCCGCCTCGGGGAGTGCGAGGGTAGCGCGCGGCACTATCACCCGGATGTCACATGCGGCAGCAAGCTCTAGCCCGCCACCAAAAGCATGGCCCGACAGGGCCGCAATCGTGGGTTTGCTTAACCGTGCAAGTCGGTCAAATATCCGGTGCCCATCGCGCACCCAAGCCCGCGCAAATTCAGCAGGCGAGAGGTCACCCCAAGCGTTGATATCCGCCCCGGTGCAAAAGGCGCGGTCGCCCTCCGCGCTGACAATCACGCAGCGAATATCAGGGTTGCGGTCAATCAAAGCGCAATGCTGATCAAGGCTTTGCAGCATGGATACCGTGAACGCGTTCAGCTTGGCCGGATTATCCAACCGCAACTCGGCAATCGGGCCGCGAATGTGCAGATGCAATGCGCTCATGGTTGCCACCCCATCGGGCCTTGCCCAAGCAGTGACAGCGGCAAGGTGATGGCGTTGTCCGCCACCCGCACCCGGCCATGGCTGGCCGCCACAATATCGCGGGCGGGGTTGATACCCGGCATAATCTCGGTCGCCACAAGCCCATCAGGCAACAGCCGGATCACGCAGCGTTCGGTCACATACATCACGTCCTGCCCCTGCGCGCGGGCGCGCTTGCCCGAGAATGTGACGTGCTCCACTGCGTTCACCATCTTGGTGAACTTGCCGGGCTTGGTGACGCTTAACCCGCTATCCGTCAGCGCAATTTCCGCCCCCGCCTCAAACCATCCGGAAAATACGATCTTTTTGGCATGGGCCGTGATATCAACAAAGCCACCACAACCAGCGGTTAAATACGGCTTTTTGCCCAGTTTAGAAACGTTTACGTTGCCCTCAACATCCACCTCCATGAAGGACAGAAACGCCATGTCAAAGCCGCCGCCCTGGAAATAGGTGAACTGGTTCGGGCTGGGCATATAGGCGTCGGCATTCGACGCGCAGCCAAAGGCAAAACCGGTCAACGGCATCCCGCCGACAGCGCCCTGTTCAATCGCCCAAGTCACGGCTTGCGGATGGCCTTCTTCCAGCAAAACCCTGGGCACCATGGCCGATATGCCAAAGCCCAGATTGGCCGTCATTCCCGCCCGCAATTCCATCGCCGCCCGCCGCGCGATTACTTTTTCAACGCCGTGTTCGGCATGCGCAAAGCTGGCCCAGGGCCGAATAATCTCACCCGATATCGCCGGGTCATGCGGGGTTTCCGTGGTTTGTTTCTGGTCCGGGTCCAGCACGATCAGATCAACCAGATGCCCCGGCACGCGCACGTCATGCGGGCGCAAAGATCCTGCTGCCGTCATCCGCTTAACCTGTGCAATCACCAACCCGCCGTGGTTGCGCACGGCAATGGCTTGGTCGAGGCCCCCCAGATACGCGCCTTCGTGTTCATAGGTCAGATTACCGCGCTCGTCTGCCGTGGTGGCGCGCAGGATGCAGACATTCGGCACGATATTGGGGAAATGCAGCCATATCTCACCGCCAAATTCGGCGCGGGCCACAATCGGGGCCGCCGCCCCCCGCGCGTTCATCGCACAACCGTCACGGACCGGGTCAACAAAGGTATCCAAACCCACCTTGGTCATCACGCCGGGCTTTAGCGCCGCCACATCGCGGTGCATGTCGAACATGATGCCCGACGGCACGTTATAGGCGGCAATCCGGTCTTCGACGATCATCCGCCAGATATCCGGCATCGGCAGATTGGACGACCCAGACGGATACGACCCCGCGATGATCCGGGTCAGCAACCCATCCTTCGCAATATGGTCAATGCCTTTGACGCCGTACATATCGCCTGCCGCAATCGGGCTTAGCACCGTCAAGGCGCGCGGGTGGCCTGTTGCCTCAAACCGCGCGCCAATCGCCCGCAGCACGGCATCGGGGCAGCCCAAAGCGGAAGAGGATGAAACTGTCACCACCGCCCCATCGCCGATACGCGCTGCTGCCTCTGCGCCGCTTACCAACTTCGTCATCAAAACCCACCATAATTTACGTGGCACCGGGTGCCAGACGCCGCGGCATTCCGCACGGCCAAGGCAACTGCAAGCGACTTTACCCCATCCCGGCCACTCGCCGCAGGCTGGCCCTGCCCCGCCACCGCATCCCCAAATTGCTGCACCGCTTGCGCGTAAAGATTATGGTCTGAATAGGGGATCATTTCGCGCCCCTTTGCCGTGACAAGCTCGATCTCGCCCACCGGTTGTTGGGTCATCACACCGCGCGCAAAGATTGAACCGTTGGTGCCGTGCACCTCTAGGCCCGACCCTGCAAAGGGGTGCGTGAAACTTTCATGCGCCATCACCATTGCCCCCGATGGCATCGTCCAGACCGACATTACCGAATCCTCAACGCCCGCGCCCATGCCCGAAATCCCGGCTTCGGCAACCACAGACACCGGGTCTTCGCCCAGCAAAAACCGCACGCAATCGGCGTCATGCACGGTGATATCGGGGATCACGCCCCCGCCCGCACCGGCATCGTTGATCCGCCAGCCCTGCAGATGCGGCGGCAAATGCACGGCGTGATGAATGCGCAACGACAAAACCCGTCCAATCCGCCCTGATGCAATGATACTTTGCACAGCGCGGTGGCTGCCCGAACAGCGCAGATGGTGATTGGTGGCAAAAGTCACCCCTGCCTTTTCGGCTTCTTTCACCATCGCCACAGCATCTGCCAAAGTCATCGCCAGTGGCTTTTCGCAGATGACGTGCTTACCCGCCGCAATGCAGGCCATCGCTTGGGTAAAGTGTTTTTCGTTGGTAGAAGAGATGTACACCGCTTGCACATCCGGGTCGGCAAGCATGTCATTGATCCGGGTCGTGGCTTTTGCAATTTCATGCGTCAAGGCAAAGGTATTGCCATGACCGGAATTGCCGCTGACAACCCAGTCAATCGTGCCGCCCTTAACACGTCGCAAGGCGCTGATCATAAAATCGGCCGCGATCGTGCTTGCTCCGATCAGTGCCCAACGCATTCGACTCACCCTAAATATGGAACGTTCCATCAGATTATGGATCGTTCCATATCTAGTCAATACCCATTTTCTGGCCGATCTGGCCGCGTTGCACTCGTGTAAAGCGTTTCGGGTTTTCGTCGAAATCTCAAGAATCTGAATTCAAACACTTTTGGTTTGAATTCTGATCCAGCTTAAACGCGAACCGCTTTAGGGACTGCATAATTCAAAGCGTCGCCCTCGTCTCTTCTTTTGACCTGAACGGATACTAATGCAGGTGAATTGTTTGATCTCTGTTCCATCCGGCACCCAGATGAATCTGCGAAATCACCGTAAGGTACAGATCAACAAAATATCTCGAAAGCAATGACTTATAGCTGTTCACCGGAACAGCCGCGGTTAACAGGTCCGGAGAATATCGCAATGGAGAGAACGCTTTCCACCTTCTCGGCGCTTGGGGCGGTTAACAGCCCCATCCGCATAACCCCCGAAAACAACGGAAAAATCCGGCCTCAGCCGGATCGGGAGAACGCTTTCGCTGCGGCAAATGGCGGAGGAGGTGGGATTCGAACCCACGGTGGACTTTCACCCACGTCGGTTTTCAAGACCGGTGCATTAAACCGCTCTGCCACTCCTCCGACATCCGCGGCAATAGCGGGGGAAATGCGATTCTGAAAGACCTGTCGTTGCAATTTTGTTAGGCCGACCCTGCCGCAAAGCGCCGCTGCAACGCCGCGATCACGAAGGTTTTCCGCCCAAATGTCTGCACACCCTTTCTTGTTACACCGCCACACTGTATCATCTGATACGACGAGGTTGGTCTTTCGGGGCTGATTGCAGGTAAGAACCACTTGAAAAGTGGGTAAAAAGCAAGCGCGGAACAACGATTTCGCACGAGGGAGCAGAGCATGACAGGTGTAGCATTCCGGCATCTGATCCTTGCAGTGATGGCATCGGCCACGCTTGCCGGGTGTCAGCCGGGCAAAGGGCCATTCGCCAAAAATACCGCCGCAAACCCAGCAGAAGGTGGCGCAACGACCGAGGGGCAAGTGCCCCCCGTTGCCGGCGCGCGATCGGTCAAGCTGGTCGACCGTGACGTCGAGGCGCCCGAGATTTTTCAAACCACGGATCAGGCGTTATGGGATGGCCGCCCGTCGCTCGGCGGGGTTTGGGTGGCCTCACCCGATGCCGATGATCCGGAACGGGTGATTTTGCGCAACCCGGCCAATGGCAAATTCGTCATCGGTGCGCTGTTCCGGCGAGAGCGCGACAATCCGGGCCCAGCGTTGCAGATTTCTTCGGATGCCGCTGCTGCATTGGGGCTGTTGGCGGGTGAGCCGGGCAAAGTATCGGTCACGGCGTTGCGCCGCGAAGAAGCGCCGCAAACCGCGCCCGATGCGACGCGGCCCATTCTGGATGCCGCCGAAACAGTGTCGACCGAAACGCTTGATCCGATCAAGGGCGCAGGGGCAGCAATTGATGCCGCCGAGGGCAAGAAACCCGGCGCGAAGCTGCCTGTTGTGGCACCCGCACCAACCGCCAAATCGCCCACAGCCAAACCTGTCGAAGTCAAGCCAATAGCCGCCGCCGTTGCGGCGACCGGCGGCGGCGGTCTGATCCAGATCGGTATCTTTTCGGTTGAGGCGAACGCCAAACGCGCGGCAGATACTTTGGCCAAAGCGGGAGTCGCAGCTTCTATCCGCAAGGAAGAAAGCCAGGGCAAAGCGTTCTGGAGCGTTACTGCCCGCGGCGATGCGGCCGCTTTGGCAAACATCAAACAGGCGGGGTTCAAGGACGCCTATTTCCTGAAGGGCTGATCAGATGATGATACTGCGCGCGTTGTTGATATGGCTGGTCTTTGGGGTGCTGGCCCCGCTACAGGCCCAGGCCTTTGAGACGCGCGCAACGTCGGCTTGGGTCTATGACGTCACCACCCATACCGTGCTGATGGACAAGAACGGCGAAGACCCGGTGCCGCCGGCGTCTATGTCCAAGCTGATGACGATCAACATGTTGTTTGAGGCACTGGCAGATGGCCGTGTGACGATGGAGACCACCTTTGCCGTGTCGGCGCGGGCCAAGGCGATGGGCGGCTCGACAATGTTCTTGAACGAAACCGACCGCCCGACGGTTGATGAGTTGATCCATGGCATGATCGTCAATTCCGGCAATGACGCCTGCGTTGTCGTCGCCGAAGGTTTGGCCGGCAGCGAAGAGGCGTTCGCCGCCCAAATGACCGAACGCGGACGGGCTTTGGGCTTGGAAAATTCGACCTTCGCCAATTCATCGGGTTGGCCAGACCCCAAACAACGGATGAGCATGAAAGATCTGGGCCTGATCGGCTTGCGTCTGATCGAGGAATTTCCGCAATATTACCCGGTCTTTGCGCAAACTGAATTCAACTACAAAGACCGCGCACCCGCCAATGCCAACAACCGCAACCCATTGTTAAAGTTGGGTATCGGGGCAGATGGCTTGAAAACAGGCCACACCACCGAAGCAGGGTATGGGCTGGTCGGGTCGGTCAAACAGGGGGATCGTCGCATCGTTTTTGCCATCTCGGGACTGACGTCTGAAATAGAACGTGCCGAGGAAGCCGAGCGCATCGCAACTTGGGCGTTTCGCCAGTTTGCCCTGAAAACCGTCGCCAAAAGCGGCGTGCGGATGGCCGAAGCCGTAGTGTTCATGGGAGATACGGCGTCCGTTGGCCTGGTGCCCGCCGAAGATGTCCGTTTGTTGGTCCCGGCGATGGTGCAAGACGGCTTGCAGGCCGAAGTGGTCTATTCCGGCCCGCTGACCGCCCCGATAGCCAAGGGCGCACAAGTGGCCGAACTGGTGATTTCTGTGCCCGGCTTGCCAGAACACCGCATTCCGCTTGTCGCCGACGCCGATGTGGGCCGGGGCGGATTTATCACCCGCATCACCACCGCCGCGCGTCATCTGCAGGCGCTGTATTTTGGTGGCGGGGCTGTGGCCAGCTGATATGGCGGGAACATTCCTAAGCTTTGAAGGCATCGACGGGTCGGGCAAATCAACCCAAAGCCGGATGTTGGCCGATGCGCTGCGCCGTTTGGGTCACCCTGTTGTGCTAACCCGCGAACCGGGTGGCAGTGCCGGGGCCGAAGATATTCGCCGCCTTGTGCTGGAAGGGGCCGCTGACCGGTGGTCGACCGAAACTGAACTGCTGCTCTTCACCGCCGCGCGCCGCGATCATCTGGAAAAAACCATAAGGCCTGCTCTGGCACGCAATGAGGTGGTGATTTGTGATCGGTTCGCCGATTCTACCCGTATTTATCAGGGTCTTACCCGCGGTGATCTGCGCGCAACCGTGGACCATTTGCATGATCTGATGATCGGCACTGATCCCGATCTGACGTTCTTGATTGATATTGATCCCAGCCTTGGCCTGTCGCGCGCCGTCGCCCGCGCGGGTGCCGAGCAGCGGTTCGAAGGCATGGGATTGACCCTGCAACAGCGCGCGCGCGACGGGTTTTTGGCCTTGGCGGCCGCCAATCCGGCGCGGGTCAAAGTGGTGTCGGGCGCACATGGCCCGGATCAGGTGGCCCTTGAAGTGGCGTCGATTGCGCAGGCTTTTCTGGCCACCAGATGAGCGATGATACCCCCGAACCTGACCGCACCCTTGGTGCCCCCCATCCGCGCGCAACCGAACGTCTGATCGGCCAAACCGGGCCCGAGGCTGCGTTTCTGGCCGCCTATAATCGCGGGCGGCTGCACCACGGCTGGCTGATCACCGGGCCGCGTGGGGTTGGCAAAGCGACGATGGCGTGGCGGCTGGCGCGGTTTTTGCTGGCAACCCCCGAAAATGACGGCGGTATGTTTGCCCCCGCGCCGCCCGACAGCCTTGATATCACCGCGTCGCACCCCGTTGCGCGCCGCATGCTGGCGCTGTCGGAACCCCGGCTTTTTCTGTTGCGCCGCCCTTATGACGAAAAAGCTGCGCGGCTGAAGCAAGACATCACAGTAGACGAAGTGCGCCGGATGAAATCTTTTTTCACTTTGTCCGCTGCCGATGGTGGCCACCGGGTGGCGATCATTGATGCGGTCGATGATATGAACCCTTCTGCCGCCAACGCGTTGTTGAAACTGCTGGAAGAACCGCCCGCCCGCGTGACATTGCTGTTGATCGCCCATCAGCCCGCACGCCTTTTGCCGACAATCCGGTCGCGCTGCCGCGAACTGCGGCTGGGGCCACTGGCACCCGCCGATCTGTCAGATGCGCTTACCGCAGCCGGTGGCGAGGTTGCCCCCGAAGATCGCGTGGCCTTGGCCGAACTGGCGGGCGGATCGGTAGGGGCAGCTTTCGCGATGACCAATCTTGACGGCCTGAAACTATACGCCCGGCTGATCCGTCTGTTCACCACCCTGCCCCGGCTGGACCGCCCGCAGGCGCTTGCGCTGGCGGATGCGGGGGCGCTGCGCGGGGCCGAAGCGCAGTTTGAACTGATTGTCATGCTGATAGATTTGTTCTTGGCCCGTCTTGCCCGCGCAGGCACAATCGGCCATCCGCCCCCTGCAGCAGCGCCCGGCGAGGCTGATCTGATCGCACGCCTGTCGCCCAACCCCGAAACCGCCCGCCACTGGGCCGAACTGGCGCAAACCATCGGTCTGCGTGCGCGGCGTGGCAGGTCGGTAAACCTTGACCCTGCCGCCCTTCTGTTGGATATGGTGCTAAAGATTGACGAGGCGGCAGGGATGCTTGCCCAAAGGTGACCCCGCATGGCGTTTGAACTGGTCGACAGCCATTGCCACCTTGATTTCCCCGATTTCGCGGATGAATTGCCCGCAGTCATCGCCCGCGCCCATGCCGCAGGGGTCACTCGCATGGTGACTATCTGCACCCGGCTGTGCCGCGAACCCGCCGTGCGCGCGATTGCTGAGGCACATCCTTCGGTGTTTTACGCCGCAGGCACCCATCCGATGCACGCCGCAGACGAGCCTATGGCAACGCTGGATCAGCTGATCGCGCTGTCGCAGCACCCGAAATTTGTCGGCATCGGCGAGACAGGGCTGGACTATCACTATACTTCTGAATCGGCGGATGTTCAGCAAACCAGCCTGCGCATTCATATCCAGGCGGCGCAAGAAACCGGGCTGCCGCTGATCATCCACGCACGCGGCGCGGATGATGATGTGGCGCGGATTTTGCGTGAAGGGATGACCGCGCGCACCTATACTTGCGTGATGCACTGCTTTTCGTCAGGCGCGGACCTTGCCCGCACAGCCCTTGACATGGGGTTTTATCTGTCGATGTCAGGCATCACGGCCTTCCCAAAAAGCGGTGATCTACGGGATATTTTTGCAGCCGCCCCTCTGGAGCGTATCTTGCTGGAAACCGATAGTCCCTATCTGGCCCCGCCGCCCTTTCGCGGCCGCCGGAATGAGCCGGCCTATACCGCGTTTACGGCCAAGGCGGGGGCTGCGGTGTTTGGCGTCACTGAAGAAGACTTCGCGGCCCAAACCACCACCAATTTCAACCGCCTGTTTCCCAAAGCAAAGGTTGTCTGATGGCCACGATGCGCTTTACCATTCTGGGCTGTGGATCGTCCGGCGGCGTGCCGCGATTGGGCGGTGACTGGGGCGATTGCGACCCTGCCAACCCCAAAAACCGCCGCCGCCGCTGTTCGATGCTGGTGGAACGGCTGGCGGGCGATGCGGTGACGCGGGTGTTGATAGACACCTCACCCGACATGCGCGATCAACTTCTCGACGCGGGCGTCGGCACGCTGGACGGGGTGGTTTACACCCACAGCCATGCCGACCACATGCACGGCATCGACGATCTGCGCCAGGTTGTGTTCAACACGCGCCACCGCCTGCCCGTATGGGCGGATGCGCCAACGACGGACGCGCTGCTGTCGCGCTTTGCCTATGCCTTTGTGCAACCCGAAGACAGTCCCTATCCACCGATCCTTGATCTGCACGCCATCCACGGCCCGTTTGACGTGACTGGCCCCGGTGGCCCCATCGCCTTTACCCCCTTCACCGTCGATCACGGGTCGATGAATGCATTGGGCTTTCGCGTGGGCGGACTGGCCTATCTGCCCGATGTGGTGGCAATTCCTGATGATGTCTGGCCCACGCTGGCAGGCCTTGATGTCTGGGTGCTGGACGCGCTGCGCCGCAAACCGCACCCCACCCACGCGCATCTGGCGTTATCCTTAGAGTGGATCGCGCGGATGAAACCCGCCGCTGCGGTGCTGACCAATATGCATAATGATCTGGATTATGCGACGCTGATCGGCGAACTGCCGCCAACAGTGACCCCTGCGTATGATGGCATGGTCATCACCTTCGACAACGTCGCATGAGCGCCCTTTTAGACGTCATCTTACCGGTGTTTTTGATCATTGGCTTTGGCTATGCTGCGGCCTATGCCAAGCTGTTTGACGACAGCACAGTTGACGGCGTGATGCGCTTTGCACAAAATTTTGCGGCCCCCTGCCTTTTGTTTAAATCGGTAGCGGGGCTTGATCTGGCCGCCGCCTATCACCCGGCCTTGTTTGTCAGCTTTTACGCCGGGGCCTTCGCGGGCTTTGGCATCGGCTATATCGGCGCACGCAAATTGTTCAACCGCACCGCCGCCGAAAGTGTCGCCATCGGCTTTGCCTGCATGTTTTCCAATTCGCTGTTGCTGGGCGTGCCGATCACAGAACGCGCTTACGGCCCTGACGCGCTGACCGGCAACTACGCGATCATCTCGATCCATGCGCCGCTGCTGTATGGCTTTGGCATCACAGCGATGGAACTGGTGCGGAGCAAAGGTCTGGGCCTGTCAGTGCCGGGATTGGCGCGGCAGGTTTTGCGGGCAATTTTCACCCAGCCCTTGGTGATCGGGATTATCGCGGGGTTTGCGGTGAACCTGTCGGGGTTGGGCCTGCCGCAATTTGTGGGATCAGCCGTAAACCTGATGGCCAGCACGGCCATTCCGTCGGCCTTGTTCGGCTTGGGTGGGGTTTTGCTGCGCTACCGCCCGGAAGGTGACATGAAATGCATCGCCATGGTGTGCATCTGTTCGCTAATCGTGCATCCGGGCGTGGCGTATCTGCTGGGGCGGTTCGGCTTTGGCCTGTCGGTTCCTGATTTGCGGTCAGCGGTGATCACGGGTGCCATGGCACCGGGCGTGAATGCGTTTTTGTTTGCCAATATGTATGGTGTATCAAAGCGCGTAGCGGCTTCCGCCGTTTTGATCGGCACTGCGGCCACGATTGTCACCGCATGGGGGTGGCTTGCGATTTTGCCGTGACGGAGCGGTTTAGTGCGGCGTCACCCCGCGCAGCCGTTCTGATCTGCGCCGCAAAATCTCTACCGTGGCCAGCAGGCTGATCGACACGATCACCAACAGCGTGGCCACCGCCAGTATCGCCGGGCTGATCTGATCACGGATGCCCGTCCACATCTGGCGCGGGATGGTTTGCTGTTCAGGCCCCGCGATAAACAGCACCGCCACCACTTCATCAAACGAGGTGACAAACGCAAACAGCGCGCCCGATATAATCCCCGGCAAAATCAACGGCATGATCACTTTGAAAAACGTCACCCGCGGATTGGCCCCCAAACTGGCCGAGGCGCGGATCAAGGATTGATCAAACCCTGTCAGGGTGGCGGTAACAGTGATGATCACAAACGGAATGCCCAACGTGGCATGCGCCATCACCACGCCCAGATAGGTAGAGGTCAGCCGCCCGCACTGAATGCCGATAATGCCGCAGGGGTTGGAATAGAAAAAGAACAGCCCCGTCGCGATGATGATAATGGGCACAATCATCGGGCTGATCAGAATTGCCATGATCACCCGGCGGTAAGGCATTTCGGGCCGGCTTAGGCCTAGCGCCGCCAATGTGCCCAGAACCGTGGCCAAAATCGTTGCCCAAAACCCGATGATGATCGAATTTTTGGCCGCTTGCACCCAAGTGGCGTTGTTCCACACATCAGACCACCAACTGGCGTCACGCACGCTTTCAGCCGCACTCATCCCGAAGGTCAGCAATGAATCATACCACCGCAACGAATAGCCTGCGGGATCAAACGTCAGCATCTTTTCGGTAAAGGTGAAATACGGCTCGGCGTTGAACGACAGGGGGATCACGATCAGAATGGGGGCGACCAGAAAGATAAAGATGATCGTGCAGATCACCCGGTAGGCATACTGCCACGCGCGTTCAGCCGGGTTAAGATAGATGGGAAGTGCCATGTTTTGCCCCTAGCCCAGTTTCAGATTGTCGATGCCGATCAGGCGGTCATACACCCAATACAGCACCAGAACCCCCGCCAGCAGCATCGCCGACAACGCCGCCGCCAGCGACCAGTTCGATTTATCCATGTGAAAGTCGATCAGGTTTGAAATCAACTGCCCATCCGCCCCGCCCACAAGTGCGGGCGTGATGTAATAGCCAACCGCCAGAATGAACACCAACAGCGCCCCCGCCCCAATGCCCGGCAGGGTTTGCGGCAGGTATATCCGCCGGAACGTCGTCCAACTGGTGGCCCCCAAAGACCGCGCCGCGCGGGCATAGCTGGGCGGGATGGTTTTCATCACCGAATACAGCGGCAAGATCATGAAGGGCAGCAACACATGCGTCATCACAATGATGGTGCCCGCCTGATTATACATCATCTTCAAGCGGCCATCTTCGCCGATCGCCCCCAAAGCAATAAGCGTTTCATTGGCGACACCTTGGCTTTGCAACAGCACGATCCAACTGGTCGTGCGCACCAACAGCGATGTCCAAAACGGCAACAGCACCAAAATCATCAAAAGGTTGGCCTTTGCCATCGGCAAAGTCGCCAGCAAATGCGCCACTGGAAACGCCAAAAGCATGCAGATCACCGTGATCACTGCCGACAGCACAAAGGTTTTGACGAACAGATACAGATAAATCCGGGTATTTTCCGCCACTTTTTGAATGCTGCCATCGTCGGCGCGTTCAAGGTCCGTCGAGATCAGGTAAAAATCCGCCGTATAGGCCGATGACGCCGACCGCATCGCCTGCCACACCGCCGGATCGGCCCATTTGGGGTTCACGGCAAGGAACGCGTCTTTGTAAGGGGGGGCCAGATCATCGGCGACCCGCGCCGTTGCGGTGATCAACGACCGGGTTTCGGGCAAGGTGTAATTCACCCGCGTGCCAGCAATACCTGCGGTTTTATCCGCTTTCATCATTTTGAAATCTTGCGCCAGCGCCGCAAAGGCGGCCTCATCCGGTGCAGTGCCATCTGCATTGGCGGCAAACCACGCTTTGGTTGTTGGCGCATTGGCAGCAAAGCCATCGTGATACACAGATCGGTGCAACATTTGCCCGATCGGCAGAATGAATGTGATCAGAACAAAGACCAACAGCGGGGCTACCAGAAAAAACGCCCGGCGGCGCGCCCGCGACTGTGCTTTGATCAGGGCAGATCTAAGCGAGCGGCCGTCAGAGGTGGTCAACGGGGCGTTGGCTGTAACCTCGGACATGGGATGCGCTTTCTTCAGTCAAACCTGGAAAATTCTGGAAACGGGGGGCCATGACAGCCCCCCGATGTGGCGCAAAGCTTAGTTCGCAGCAAGCCAGGCGTTGAAACGCTCGTTCAATTCGGCATCCTTATCAACCCAGAATGTCGAAGAGGTTTCCAGCGCGTTTGCAAGGTTCGCAGGCGCTGTTGGCAGGTTTGGCCCCATAACGGTTTTGCCGTCTTTATACATGATCTCTGTGGCGTTTGCCGATTTACGGGCGGGACCATAGCTGATCTGCATGGCTTGGGCCTGCAGGCCTTCGGTGGACGTGGCGAACGCAATGAACTGCATCGCAGCATCTTTGTTTGGCGCGCCCTTTGGCACGACATACATTTCGTTTTCATAGATCTGGCCATCCCAGACGATGGCAAACGGTTTGCCTTCGCTTACGGCTGCGTTAAAAATACGTCCGTTATAGGCGGTGGTCATGATGACTTCGCCATCCGCCAACAGCTGTGGCGGCTGCGCGCCTGCTTCCCACCAGACAACCTCGGATTTGATGGTATCCAGCTTGGCAAATGCGCGATTAAGGCCTTCTGGCGTGCCAAGTGTTGCATACACATCCGCAGGAGCCACGCCATCGCCCATCAAAGCAAACTCTAGCACAGCCTTGGCACCTTTTTTCAAGCCACGCTTGCCGGGGAACTTGGCCAGGTCAAAAAAGTCTGCAACGGTTGTTGGAACGGTTCCAGTCAGTTTGGTTGTGTCATAGGCATAGATGTTAGCCCAGATATCGGTCGACACGCCGCATTCGGTGATCGCACCGGGCAAAAAGTCGTCAACAGCCGCAACGCCGTCTGCGCCTGCAGGCAAGGCAGCCGCGTCAATCGGCTCCAAAGCCCCTTCGTCACACAGGCGGATCGCGTCGGCATATTCAACCGATGCGACGTCAATGGTGACGTTTCCAGCTTCGACCATGGCTTTGATCGGGGTGGCCGGGTTATCGCTGTCAACCATAACAGTGGCGATCCCGGATTTTGCGGCAAACGGCTTTACATGGGCTTCGGTTTGCGCCGCGCCATACGCGCCGCCCCACGACATTACCGTCAATTCTGCCTGCGCGGCAAAAGCGACAGACGACAACGCCGTCGTCAGGATGAGTAGTTTTTTCATGTGGTAGCTCCCTGGTTGAACAAGACAAATAGCACGATCAGTAAGTATCAGCTGCAATGCACCCCTGCGGGCGGACCGCAACATTACATCGGATCAAGCGCGCGGGCATCTTGGGGATGCCAACCCACGTTGATCTTTTGTCCGGGGGACAGCCGGGTTTGGCCCAGCGTATTGCGCATTTTCATGACGAAATCAGTCGATCCGGCGACCTTTAGCCGCACCCGTAAGATATCGCCCATGTAAATAACTTCAAGCACTTCGGCGGCAACCATGTGCGCGCCTGCGGGCATCATTTCGGGCTTGAATTCCACACGTTCGGGACGGATTGACACCAAGGTTTTCTGGCCCTTTTCGGTGACATTTACCGGGGTTGCGTCAATCAACTCGCCCGTGTCCAGCCGCACCAACGCCTTGCCACCCGACAATTCCTCGATCACGCCCAGCAGTTTGTTATTTTCGCCAATGAACTGGGCGACAAAGCTGTTGTCAGGGCGTTCATAAAGATCGGCGGGCGGGGCAAGCTGTTGAATACGGCCATCGTTGAACACGGCGACCCGGTCTGACATCGTCAGCGCCTCGCCCTGATCATGGGTGACATAGACCACCGTTATGCCAAGACTTTCATGCAAGTGTTTGATTTCAAACTGCATATGTTCGCGTAGCTGTTTGTCCAGCGCACCCAGGGGTTCGTCCATTAACACCAACTTCGGATCAAACACCAAGGCCCGCGCAAGCGCGATGCGCTGTTGCTGGCCCCCCGACAATTGCGCCGGGCGGCGGTTGATAAAGCCAAACATCTGCACCATGTCCAGCGCGCGTTTCACCTTGGCCTCGCGTTCAGACTTGCCCATGCCGCGCACTTCCAGCGGGAAGGACAGGTTTTCGCCCACCGTCATATGCGGGAACAGCGCGTAATTCTGAAACACCATGCCAATGCCGCGTTTGTGCGGCGGCACCTGGTTGATCGGGCGGCCATCCAGCGTGATCTCGCCATTGGTCGCGGTTTCAAACCCCGCCAGCATCATCAGACACGTGGTTTTACCAGACCCGGACGGCCCCAGCATCGTCAAGAACTCGCCTTTGCCAATGCTTAGGTTCAGGTCTTTGACGACCAAGGATACGCCATCATAGCTTTTCTGCACATGGTCAAAGGCGACGAAAGCGTCGCTTGGGCTGGCTGATGCCACGCGGTTCTCCCCATTGGTCCGGCAGGTTTCCTGCACTTGCTAGGACGCGACTTAAACGAAGGTTGCGATTCTATGCAAACGACTTGTCTAAGGATTGGGCATTTGCGGCAAATAAGGGGCATTCGGGCAGTTTGCCATCATATGATCAGCCATACTGCCCGCCAAAGTGGCAGAAAATCGGGAAATCGCCTGACCGCGGGATATTTTACACCCGTGAAATTTTTATCACTGCAGTGCAGAGTGTTCGACTTTGGCCACCCGGTTGGGTTTCGCCAAATGGGTGGTCCGCGCGCCCAGGGGCACAGTATTCCTTCGCGCAAAAATCGCGTTCAGGCAGGCCCTTGCCTGATCGCGCAACAACAATGGCTGGCACTGTGATCCGTAAATCTTGGTTAGGGTGACCGCCCCCGCCTGCCTGTTTGGCAAAGCCAACACCAGACGCGATACGTCACAGCGGTCTTGCGGTGCAAGGGCCGCTATCGCACCGGGGCCGGGATAAAAGCTTTCGATGCGCGCGCCCTCGGCCAGCAGCACGTCATGTTGTGCCAACATCAGATGGTGATAGGTAACGCGTTGCAAGCCGTAAGCAGGTCTGGCCCCATGCCGGTAGTCCGCAAAATGCCGCGCGCGGATCAGGCCATATGCAACCCCGGGCACACAGACCGCGTGTTGCGATGACAGATAAAGCGCGGTGTGGTTGCCGATGGCTCCGGGGGCAAACCTGATGGGCACAGCGCCGGGTTGGCTTGCCAGGTCATCGCGGCTCAGATCGCGGCGGCCATGCCAGATCACCGGCACAGCGCAACCCGCCCCTGTCAGCACCAGATCCCCTACCGCGATATCCTGGACGGCGCGCAGCCCTGACGGCGTCGCAATCCGCGTGCCTGCGGCAAAACACGGCACGCCCATCGCCGACAACAGGCCGGTTTTGGCAAAGGACTTTACACCGATCCCATGCAAAACAACGGTTTCGCCCTGCGGCAACGTCAGCATGGCGTTGCCCTGACCATCGTCTGTTATCGCCACATCGCTGGCCCGCACCGGGGTGCCATCTGGGTTGGTCAGCTCTGACACATCCAACTGATCTGCCGTGCGCCCGTCACGCATCGCCACGTCAAAATCAAGGATTACATCATGCCCGCCAATGTTTTCAAAGACAAAGCGGTCGTCGCCCTGCCCGCCAGACAGCGTGTCATCACCTGCGCCGCCCCGCAAGATATCAGCCCCATCACCGCCCGCCAGTTTGTCGCGGCCTGCCCCGCCAGACAGCGCGTCATCCCCGGCATCGCCGTTAACCTGATCATTGCCGGCCCCAGCAGTGATGGCGTCGTTGCCCACCCCGCCGAAAATCATATCGTCGCCAAAGCCGCCATCGACCTGATCGTTGCCCCCCCCGCCGCTGATGATATCGTTGCCAGCCCCGCCAAACAGGGTGTCTTGCCCCTCGCCGCCGCCCAGCACATCTGCGCCATCGCTGCCCGAAATCAGGTCATTGCCCGCGCCGCCAGTCAGCGTGTCGTCGCCGCTGCCGCCGTCCAGCCGATCATTTCCAGCCTCGCCCAAAAGGATATCGCTGCCGTCGCCGCCATAAAGCAGGTCTGCGCCATCGCCGCCGTAAATCTGGTCATGGCCCTGATTGCCAAAAACCGTGTCATTCCCCGCCCCGGCCCGGATGAAATCATCGTTGCCAGACGCCCCCGCCAAACCGGCATCTTTGCCGTCAACCTTGTCAGACCCGCGATCAAGTTGTTCGGTGTAATTGCCGTCAATCAGATCACTGCCCGCAGTGCCGTCGATGTATCCGTCATCAAACCCGGTAACATGCCGATCGGCAGCCATCCCTGAAAACGTATTGCCGTTCACACTGTTCAGCTTCAGCGACATGATCGGCTTGCCGTCAAGCACAGTCGTATCGTCGTTAAACAGCTTTTCAGGGGCTAAAAACAGCTGCCCCGTGGTGTCTTGCACCACCACCGCCGTGATCGTACCGGTGGTGCCATCGGCATAGGTTACCGTGGCGTTATAGATCACCGTGCCGTCAAACGTAAACGTCGTAGTCCCCGCGCCGATGTTCGTGGTGAACTGATCGTTCGAGACCGCGTTGTTTTGATCCAGCGCCCCCGCCACGCCGCCCTTGTCAATCGCTCTGGCCTGCGTGACGCGGGCCGACAACGGATTTCCGGCGCTGCCATAAGATTTGCCCACAAATGACGCGGCACCTTCGGCGACGTCATTGCCTTCGGTCGGGTCAAGCTGCGTTGCAGAATGGCCAAGATGCATCCAGTTGAAAGTCTTGCTCATCCCGCTGCCCTGCCCAATGGCGCGGCAAGGTCAAATTTGGCCGCCGCGCAGACATCTTAATGGGCAAAACTGCAACCAGACATTAACCGCAGAACAGAAAAAGCCCGCAATTTATCACGATTGCAGGATGTGTTTGGGATTTTGAAAAATGGTGCGGATAAAAGGACTCGAACCTTCACGGGTGTTACCCCACAGCGACCTCAACGCTGCGCGTCTACCAATTCCGCCATATCCGCACACTTTGGTCTTGGTGACGGGTGTTTAGCTGCAGTGCACAGCGATGAAAAGAGGGATTCTGCAGCCCCCTCGCAGGGACCATCAGTTGCAATCTGCCCCCAAAGCCGCCATTTCAAGGGAACCAGCAGTTAAAGAATTCCAAGGATCAGCGTTGTGGACTGGCAGCACCTGAACGGCTATGCACCCTATTCCGAAACCCTTGCCGCGATGGAGGCGCGGGTGGCGCAGATTTCTGCGGGCACGGCAGCGGAATCAATCTGGCTGCTGGAACATCCGCCGCTGTATACTGCGGGCACTTCGGCCAATGTGGCTGATCTGATTGATCCGGCGCGGTTCCCGGTGTTCACCGCAGGGCGGGGTGGCCAATATACCTATCACGGGCCCGGTCAGCGCGTGGCCTATGCCATGTTGGATCTGAACAGGCGTGGCCGCGATGTGCGGCAGTTTGTTCGGGCGCTGGAAGACTGGATCATTGCGACACTGGCCGAATTTAGCGTCAAAGGCGAACGCCGTGCCGGCCGGGTGGGCGTTTGGGTGGTGCGCCACGACCGCGCCCCGAACCCCGATGGCAGTTTGCGCGAAGATAAGATTGCGGCCATTGGCGTCAAGCTGCGCCGTTGGGTGTCGTTTCACGGAATCTCGATCAACCTCGACCCCGATCTTTCGCATTTTGACGGCATCGTGCCTTGCGGTATCACCGGGCACGGGGTGACATCCCTGGTTGATCTGGGCTTGCCGGTGACGCTGGCCGATCTGGATGCAGCCTTGATGGCAACCTTTGCGCGGTGTTTTCCTGCCAATACCACCTTGGCGCAGCAGACCTGACGGTTGGTCCGAACCCTTCGTCGCATGTACCAATCGCGTGCGACATCATGTTTTAAGATTGGCAGCCCTAACGCATGATGCCATGGGTCGCGCTGATATGGCCGGGGCCATCTGGTATCAGGTTAAAGTCCGGCTTTTCCAATCCCTGACAATCAGGGTTCAAGATCAACGGCAGCACCATTTTTCCATTGTCATTTACGCCATCAAACTATGTTCCATTGTATCCGGCGGGCAATCCGCAAAAACCGACAGAAAAATGCGCCCTGCGGCAAAGTCAGACATTGCTCTGTGCAGGCGCGCAAACTAAAGACAAAGTGTAAGCCTGCTTGGACGATCATCGCAGGTCTGAACGCAATAATTACGGGAGACGCCAATGGCCGACGCAGCCATCCATGGCCACGAACATGACAGCCGCGGATTTTTCACCCGCTGGTTCATGTCGACCAACCATAAGGATATCGGGATCCTCTATCTTTTCACCGGCGGCTTTGTTGGCCTGATCTCGGTGATCTTTACCGTCTATATGCGGCTAGAGCTGATGCACCCCGGTGTGCAATACATGTGTATGGAGGGCATGCGCTTTGTCGCAGACGCCGCCCGCGAATGCACCCCGAACGGCCATGTCTGGAACGTGACCGTCACGGCCCATGGCATCTTGATGATGTTCTTTGTGGTTATTCCCGCGCTGTTCGGCGGGTTTGGCAATTATTTCATGCCGTTGCAGATCGGTGCGCCGGATATGGCGTTCCCGCGGATGAACAACCTGTCGTATTGGATGTATGTGGCGGGCACCTCGCTTGCCGTCGCATCGGTGTTTTCGCCCGGTGGCAATGATCAGTTGGGCTCGGGCGTGGGTTGGGTGCTTTATCCGCCTTTGTCGACCACCGAAACCGGCTATGCGATGGATCTGGCAATCTTTGCGGTTCACTTGTCGGGGGCCTCGTCGATCCTGGGTGCTATCAACATGATCACAACTTTCCTGAACATGCGCGCGCCGGGCATGACCCTGCACAAGGTGCCCCTGTTTGGCTGGTCGATCTTTGTGACGGCGTGGTTGATCCTGCTTTCCTTGCCAGTTTTGGCCGGCGCGATCACCATGCTGCTGACCGACCGTAACTTTGGCACGACGTTCTTTGATCCGGCCGGTGGCGGGGATCCGATCCTGTATCAGCACATCTTGTGGTTCTTTGGCCACCCAGAGGTGTATATCATCGTGATCCCGGCCTTTGGGATCGTGTCACAGGTGATTTCGACCTTCTCACGCAAGCCGATCTTTGGCTATTTGCCGATGGTCTATGCGATGGTTGCCATTGGGGTCCTGGGCTTTGTCGTCTGGGCGCACCATATGTATACCGTCGGCATGTCGGTGACGCAGCAAAGCTATTTCATGCTGGCGACGATGGTGATCGCGGTGCCGACTGGCATCAAGATTTTCAGCTGGATCGCCACGATGTGGGGCGGCTCGATCGAGTTCAAAACCCCGATGCTGTTCGCGATTGGCTTTATCTTCCTGTTCACCGTTGGCGGCGTGACGGGCATTGTGCTGTCACAAGCCCCTATCGACCGCACCTATCACGACACCTACTATGTCATCGCGCACTTTCACTATGTGATGTCGCTGGGCGCGGTGTTTGGCATCTTTGCGGGGGTCTATTTCTGGATCGGCAAAATGTCGGGACGGCAATACCCCGAATGGGCGGGCAAGCTGCACTTCTGGGCGATGTTCATCGGCTCTAACCTGACGTTCTTCCCCCAGCACTTCCTTGGCCGCCAAGGCATGCCGCGCCGGTACATCGACTATCCCGAGGCCTATGCCTATTGGAACTGGTTCTCGACAATGGGCGCGTTCCTGTCGTTTGCGTCCTTCGTGTTCTTCATCGGCATCGTGTTCTACACCCTGTTTGCGGGTCGCAAGATCACCGAAAACAACTACTGGAACGAATACGCCGACACGCTGGAATGGACCCTGCCCTGCCCGCCGCCCGAACACACGTTCGAGCAACTGCCCAAGCAAAGCGACTGGGACAAAGGCCACGCGCAGTAAGGTGTGATATAGCAAAAGGCCCCAGAGATGATCTGGGGCCTTTTGGTTTGATGACAGCATTGTGTCCACAGCCGCGGCGCAACGCCCTCTTTCCTTCATCCACTCACCCGCTATCTTCATGTCATGCCCTACGAATTCCTCCCCTCGCCCCAATCCGAATTCCGCCTGCACCTGTGGCCATACAGGTCCCTGCCCCGGCGGGGTTTCGTGTGGTTCATCGGCGGCACAGCGGCCTCGATTGCGGTGCCGCTGTTTGCAATCATCGGCACGCCGGTTTTATGGGGCCTGTTGCCGTTTCTGGTCGCAGCCATCGCCGCCGTCTGGTGGGCGCTGGAGCGTAGTTACCGGGATGGTGAGATTGTTGAAGACCTCGCACTTACCCCCGATCAAATCACCCTTGTGCGCCACGGCCCGCGCGGGCGACGGCAGGATTGGCAGGCCAATCCGCATTGGGTGCGTCTGACGCTGCACACCAAAGACGGCCCGGTGCCCTACTATCTGACGCTGACCGGCAATGGCCGCGAGGTGGAATTGGGCGCGTTTCTGACGCCCGCCGAAAGGGTGGCGTTGCGGGGCGAATTGGCGGAACTATTAGCAAAGATGCGGCCCTGAAACTGCCCGGGGCTGTCATCGCCATGTTTCAGAACCGACGCAGCCCCGGACTTGATCCGGGGCCTCATGACGCAGGGTCAACGGCCACGGATCAAGTCTAACGCTGCCCCGGCCCCGCCACGGGCGGGGCATTCGGCGTTGAAATCCGCCCACTGGACGGTTTTCCGGGCGCGTCTTACCCCAACCGCGCCTTTACCGCTGGCCCTACCGCGCCGAAATCCATCTGCCCGGTGTATTTTCCCTTCAGCACCGCCATTACCTTGCCCATATCGCGAATGCTGGCAGCCCCTGATGCCGCAATGGCGTCAATCACCGCGGCTTCAACCTCATCCCCTGTCAACTGACGCGGCAAAAATTCTTCGATCACCAGAATTTCGTCGGTTTCTTTTTCCGCCAACTCCAGCCGTCCACCCTCGGCATAGGCGCGCGCGGATTCGTGGCGTTGTTTGACCATCTTTGACATCAGCGCCAGTATATCGGCATCGGTCACGTCGGCGGCACCCGGCTCGCCGCGATTGGCGATCTCACGGTCTTTGATCGCCGCATTGATCAGCCGCAGCGTAGACAGCCGCGCGGCGGCCTTGGCCTTCATCGCCTCTTTCAAGGCCGTCTGTAGACGGTCGCGCAATGACATCTGGTGTTCCATCCCCATGGATTTATCGAAGACCCAGCATACAGGGATGCTGGTTTGGGTGCAACCAAGTTAACCTATTGATAATGATGTATATTCCAATTTACGCAAAGGCTTGACCCCACGGCGCTGCGCCCGTAGTGTCCACCAAATTTGCTGCAGAACGGGAGTCGCTGCCATGCCCACCTTTGCCCAAAATCGCCCCACCGCTTGTCTTGCTTTGGCCGATGGCACGGTGTTTTACGGGCACGGCTTTGGCGCAACGGGGCAAACGGTGGCAGAGTTGGTGTTCAACACTGCGATGACCGGCTATCAGGAAATCATGACCGACCCGTCTTATGCGGGGCAAGTTGTGACATTCACCTTCCCCCATATCGGCAACACGGGGGTAACGGCCGAAGACGATGAAACCACCCAACCGGTTGCCGCCGGCATGGTGGTAAAATGGGACCCGACAGAGCCGTCGAACTGGCGCGCCACCGGCGATCTGACGACCTGGCTGGCGCAAAAGGGCCGCATTGGGGTTGGCGGCATTGATACCCGCCGCCTGACCCGCGCGATCCGCCAACAGGGTGCGCCGCATGTGGCGCTGGCGCATGATCCGGCGGGCAATTTTGACATCGCGGCCATGGTTGCATGCGCACGCGCCTGGGCGGGGCTTGAAGGCCTTGATCTGGCGCGCGACGTGTCCTGCACCCAATCCTACCGCTGGGATGAACAACGGTGGGCTTGGCCTGCGGGATATACCCGGCGGATCGGCCCCGGTCTGCGGGTGGTGGCGATTGATTATGGGGCCAAGCGCAATATCCTGCGCTGTCTGGCCTCGGCTGGCTGCGACGTCACCGTGCTGCCCGCCTCTGCCACAAGCGATGATGTGATGGCGCTGAACCCCGAAGGCGTGTTCCTGTCAAACGGTCCGGGCGATCCGGCGGCAACCGGGGCCTATGCGGTGCCGATGATCAAAGGCATCCTGGCCGCTGACATGCCGGTGTTTGGCATCTGTCTGGGCCATCAGATGCTGGCGCTGGCCTTGGGGGCCCGCACCGTCAAGATGAACCACGGCCATCACGGGGCGAACCATCCGGTCAAGGATATTGACACCGGACGGGTCGAGATAACCTCGATGAACCATGGCTTTACTGTTGACAGCCAGACCCTGCCTGCCGGCGTGCTGGAAACCCATGTGTCGCTGTTTGACGGATCGAATTGCGGCATCCGGCTGGCAGGCAAGCCGGTGTTTTCGGTGCAATACCACCCCGAAGCCAGCCCCGGCCCGCAAGACAGCTATTATCTGTTTGAACGGTTTGCAGACGCAATGCGCGCCCGTCGGGTGGCTTAACAGGCCATAGTGCTAAACCCTAAACAAAATCATCCGGTTAACTTTTGAGTTAACGCCTTCTTAACCTTGGCTGCGCCATCCTGATCCAAGCTGCCTCTGCCGGGGCACCTTGGGGGAATAATGTCTGTCACGCAGCTGCGCCCGATTTTGCGTCATGCGCCCGGTGTCGAACCGGCAGGCGATCTGCGGCCTTCTGCCGAAACGTTGGCGGTGGTTTTGCTGCGCGATGGTGCCGTGCAGCCGCATGATATGGTGCAGGCGCTGGCATTGCACAGCCATCGGCGCGGGCGTCTGGTTGATATTTTGCTAGCACGCGGGTTGGTCAAAGAGGCCACACTTTACCAAACCATGGCGCGGCATTGGGGTGTCGGGCTGGCGGACTTGGCGCAATCGCCGCCCGATGGCCGGATTTTAGATGCGGTTGATCCGGTGTGGTGCCTGCAAAGCGGCTTTTTGCCGTGGCGAAAACTGGGCGCGACCTGCATCATCGCTTGCGCTTATCCCGAAGATTTCCCGCAATTGCGTGCCGAATTGGAACCGATCTACGGTCGGGTCATGATGGTGTTGACCCCGCTTCGGATGATCGAAGCGGCCGTTCTGGCTGCGCGCGGCGCGCGCCTTGCCCGGCGCGCGGAAAACCGCGTTGCTGACGCCGAAAGTTGCCGCAGCTTTGATGCGCGCGCCATCCGTTTGCCCGCCGCCCTGATTTTGCTGGGTTTAGGCGGGGCTGCACTGGCATGGCCCGAAGGAGTTATGCTGCTGTTCACCGCTTTGGCCTTGGTGTCGATGCTGTCGTTTGCGGGCCTGAAGGCTGCGGCCTATATGGTGATGCGACAGCCTGCGACGCCCGTGTTGCCGGAACCCATCACCGATCTGCCGGTTGTGTCGGTGATGGTAGCACTTTACCGGGAAAGCGATATTGCGGCCCGGCTGATCCAAAGGTTGGGGCGGCTGGAGTATCCGCGCGAATCGCTGGATGTCTTGTTGGTTGTCGAAGAGGAAGACACCCTGACGCGCACCGCCTTGGCGCGCGCCGCCCTTCCTGCCTGGATGCGCGTGATCGCGGTGCCAGCGGGGGCAGTGAAAACCAAGCCCCGCGCGCTGAACTATGCGCTCGATCACTGTCGCGGCTCAATTATCGGGGTTTATGATGCCGAAGACGCGCCTGCGCCCGACCAGATCCGCAAAGTGGCGGAAAGATTTGCCCAATGTGACCCCAAGGTCGTCTGCCTGCAAGGAATCCTCGATTTCTACAACCCCCGCAGCAACTGGTTGGCGCGCTGTTTCACCACCGAATATGCTGCGTGGTTCCGGCTGATTTTGCCCGGAATTGAACGGCTGGGGCTGGCCGTGCCTTTGGGCGGCACCACGTTGTTTTTCCGCCGTCAGGCGCTTGAATATCTGGGCGGCTGGGATGCGCACAACGTTACCGAAGACGCCGATCTGGGCCTGCGCCTTGCCCGCCACGGCCTGCGCACCAAATTGATTGATACGGTCACTTTGGAAGAGGCGAACTGTCGCGCGCTGCCTTGGGTGAAACAACGTTCGCGCTGGATCAAGGGCTATATGATCACTTGGGCCACGCATATGCGCGACCCGGTGTTGCTGTGGCACCAATTGGGCGCACGACGGTTTGCGGGGTTTCAGGTGCTGTTTGTCGGGTCGGTGATGCAGGCGTTGCTGGCACCCGTGCTGTGGTCGTTCTGGGTGGTGCCGTTTGGGCTCTATCACCCGGTGGCCGCATCGTTGTCGCCTGCGCTGTTCACGGCGCTGTGGGTGACGTTTTTGGCAACGGAAACCCTGTCTGTCGCCATTGGCATCGCAGGACTGTCGCGCACCCGCCACCGCCTGAGCCCGCTTTTGGTGCCCAGCTTGATGTTCTACCACCCGCTTGCCAGTCTTGCCGCCTACAAGGCCGCGTGGGAACTGGTGACGCGGCCATTTTACTGGGATAAAACCAGCCATGGGCATTTTGACTGACTGGATGAAAGACTTAAAGTATCACGTGATGTTTGTATCGTAAACCTTTGTTACCATTATATATTATCTCAGCTTTAACTCGCCCGCCTCGACCCGCAACCGCGTCTCGAATGCCTGCGAGATGTGACTGCGCAGCGCAATAAAGGCCGCCTCGCCGTCTTGCGCCTCTATTGCGCGCACGATCTGGTCATGTTCTGCAAGGGCCACCTCGTCACGCCCTTCGGCGGCAAAGGATGTGGTGGTCAGCAGGGCCATTGACCGGTGCACCAAATCCAGTTGCTGCACCAAAAACCGGTTGTGCGACGCCAGATGAATTTGCTTGTGAAACCGTTTGTTGGCGCGTGACAGCAGCCGTGGATCGCCGCCCAGCAAACCCCGGTCGGCCTCGACCATGCCGCGCAGCACGTGCACTTCTTCCGCCGTGGCATGGCGCGCGGCAAGGCGTGCAGCCAGCCCTTCCAACTCGGTGCGCACGGTGTAAAGTTCTGACAATTGGTTATGATCAAGACTGGCCACGATCAAACTGCGGCCATCGCGGGTCAACATCGACTGGGTTTCCAGCCGCTGCAAAGCCTCCCGCACCGGGGTGCGTGACACCCCCAGCCGTTCGGCCAACTCACTTTCCACCAACCGGTCGCCGGGCTTGTAAAGCCCGCTTTCGATGGCCTCCAGGATCAGCATGTAAGCGTCTTTTTGCAACCGCGCGGTCCTTTGACTATCCCCTTCGCCATCCTAGCCGCCCCTGCCCCCAAGGATCAACCCACCGATTGCCCCTGATCGCGCGCCAAGGTAGAAAGCCATATGATCAAACATCACTTCGCACATGTCACCACGTGGGTCTTTGACCTTGATAACACCCTGTATCTACCGCGATACCGCCTGTTTGACCAGATCGAAGTGCGGATGACCGATTGGGTCATGGCCGTGCTGGGCGTGGGCCGAACCGAAGCAAACCGGCTGCGCCAACACTATTGGGACAGCTATGGCACCACCCTTGCGGGGCTGATGCGCGAACATAATGTTGATCCTGCCCCCTATTTGACGGATGTGCATGACATTGATTTCACAGGATTACCTGCCGATCCCGATCTGGCCGCAGCGATTGCTGCCCTGCCCGGACGCCGCATTGTATATACCAATGCCTGCGCACCCTATGCCCATAAAGTGCTGGCTGCACGCGGGTTGACCGGGCTCTTTGATGCGGTTTATGGCGTGGAACACGCCGGATTTCGCCCCAAACCCGAACAAGCGGCGTTTGAGGCGATTTTTGCCATTGATGGGTTGAACCCAGGCACAGCGGCGATGTTCGAAGACGATCCCCGCAATCTGGCAGCCCCGCACCAGATGGGGATGAAAACCGTGTTTGTTGCGCCCAAGCCACTGAAAGCGTTGCATATTCAGCATCACACCGATGATCTGGCCGCGTTTTTGCAGCAAGTGGTGTGACGGCGCCCCGAGACGCTTTGTCGCTTCGCAATCCGCCGCTTTGGGCTTAGGTTAAGCGAAACCCAAGAGGCAGATATGGCGCGGACAACCACAGATATCCTGATTTCGGGCGGCGGCGTGGCAGGCTTGACAGCGGCGGCGGCTTTTGGGGAGGCAGGCTTTTCGGTAATCTGCGTTGAGCCAAACGCGCCGATTATTGACGCTGCCAGCGACGGGGCCGATCTGCGCACAACCGCGTTTTTGCAACCTGCCGTCGCCGTTCTGCGCACCGCAGGCCTGTGGGACAGGCTGGCCCCGCAGGCCTGCGCGCTGCAAGTGATGCGAATCATCGACGCGGGCGGGGCAGAGCCTGTTGTACGGATGACCAAAGATTTTGACGCCGCCGATATCTCGGATCAACCCTTTGGATGGAACCTGCCCAATTGGCTGCTGCGCCGTGAAATGCTGGCGCGTATCGCGGAATTGCCGAATGTAGCATTTCTGCCGGGCGTCGCCACCACCAGACTGATGGTGCGTGATGCGGTGGCTTTGGTCAGCCTGTCGAACGGTCAATCGGTTGCGGCGCGGCTGGTTGTGGCGGCAGATGGGCGGGCATCGACGATGCGGGCAGCGGCAGGTATTGGCGTAAAAACAACGCAGTATGGCCAAACGGCGGTGACATTCGCCGTTACGCACCCCGTGCCGCATGACAATATCTCAACCGAAATCCATCGGTCCGGTGGGCCGTTCACATTGGTGCCATTGCCGGATCGGGATGGCTTGCCGTGTTCTGCGGTGGTGTGGATGGAAACCGGTGCCGAGGCTGCGCGCTTGGCCGCCTTGCCGGTGGCTGAATTTGAGGCCGCAATCAACGCGCGGTCGTGCCATGTTCTGGGGCCGCTGACGCTGGCCTCGCGCCGCCTGATCTGGCCGATTATCTCGCAAATCGCTGACCGGATGGCTGGCGATCGCGTCGCCCTGATGGCCGAAGCCGCCCATGTCGTGCCCCCTATTGGCGCGCAGGGGTTGAATATGAGTCTGACCGATCTGGCGGTGTTGCTGGACCTTGCACAGGCCGACCGCGCGGGCTTGGGGGGGCAGGCAATGCTGGACGTCTACCACCGACGCCGCCATTTGGACATCCGTGCAAGAGTGATCGGGATTGATGCTCTGAACCGCGCGTCGATGGTGCAGGCACAGACCTTGCGCGATGTGCGGGCGGGGGCGCTGTCGGCGCTTTATGCCGCAACGCCGTTGCGCCGCGCGGTGATGAAAATGGGGTTGGGGGTGTAGAATGGGCAATTTGCCCATCTTCGCCCTATAGCCCCAGTTTCCGCGCCACCATGTCATTTACCACCGCCGGGTTCGCCTTGCCGCCCGTTGCTTTCAACACCTGGCCCGTAAACCAGCCGGCAAGTTTGGCATTGGCGCGGGCCTTTTCAACCTGATCCGGGTTAGCCGCAATCAGGGCATCCAAAGCCGCCTCTATCGCGCCGGTGTCTGTGACTTGTTTCATGCCGCGTGCGGCGGCCACCTGGGCCGGATCGCCGCCATCGGTCCAGATAATTTCAAACAAATCCTTGGCCATCTTGCCCGAAATCTCACCAGAACCGATCAGGTCCAGCACCCCGCCCAACTGCTGCGTTGAAACCGGGCTGTCAGCAATGGACAGCCCCTGTTTGTTCAGCCGGCCAAACAGCTCATTGATCACCCAATTCGCCGCCTGTTTGCCATCGCGCCCCTGCGCCACAATTTCAAAGAACCCAGCTGATTCCAGATCAGCCGTCAACACATTTGCATCATAATCCGTTAGCCCGAAATCCCCCATAAACCGGGCCTTTTTCGCATCGGGCAATTCCGGCATAGTGGCGGCAATCCTGTCAACCCAGGCCTGTTCAATCACAAGCGGCAGCAGATCCGGGCATGGGAAATAGCGGTAATCATGCGCCTCTTCCTTGCTGCGCATGCTGCGGGTTTCGTTGCGGTCCGGGTCATAAAGCCGGGTTTCCTGCACCACCTTGCCGCCGTCTTCCAGAATGGCAATCTGGCGACGCGCCTCGACATCAATCGCCAGTTGGATGAACTTCATCGAGTTCATGTTCTTGATCTCGCAGCGCGTGCCAAGATGGCCAAAGTCTTGGGTCGCCTGATATTTCTCATACTGGCCCGGTGGGCAGACCGATACGTTGACATCCGCGCGCAAGTTGCCGTTTTGCATGTTGCCATCGCAGGTGCCCAGATACCGCAGGATCTGGCGCAGCTTTACCACAAACGCCGCAGCTTCTTCAGGCCCGCGAATATCGGGGCGGCTGACGATTTCCATCAGGGCCACGCCGGTGCGGTTGAAATCAACGAAACTCATCGCGGGATCCATGTCATGGATGGATTTTCCGGCGTCTTGTTCAAGGTGGATGCGTTCGATGCGCACCAGACGGGCGACACCGGGCGACAGTTCGATCAGAACCTCGCCTTCGCCCACAATGGGGTGATAAAGTTGGCTGATTTGATAGCCCTGCGGCAGATCGGGATAAAAATAGTTCTTCCGGTCAAACGCCGAGGCCAGATTGATCGCGGCTTTCAAACCCAGCCCGGTGCGCACGGCCTGTTCCACGCAATATTCGTTGATCACCGGCAACATGCCGGGCATGGCCGCATCCACAAAGGCCACGTTGGAATTGGGTTCCGCGCCGACTTGGGTAGAGGCCCCCGAAAACAGCTTGGCATTCGATGACACCTGCGCATGAATTTCCATGCCGATCACCAGTTCCCAATCGCCTTTGGCCCCGGAAATCACCTTTGGGTTGGGCGTCGTATAAGACAGATCAAGCATGGTACGCTCCGGTTCATCTGGCGTCTTTCTAGGCATCCAAATGCTGCGGGGCAAGGGCCTCGGGTGGCGGATATGCGCCTATTTCGCCGCCCCGACGCGTGCGAAACTTGCCAGACCACGCCATGGCAGTGATGACCGGGCGGTCGCGCAGAGGGGTGCGGCGTGGATGTGACAGGGTCTATGCGGATAGTTTCAACAATGGTGCCGGCCCTTTTGGCCATAAGTCTCAGCGCGTGCAGCACGCTGCCGCTGCCCGATCTGTCCGCATATTTGCCAACCGGCGCGCTGCCCGCCACCCGATGGGACGGCCGCCCCGAAGCCGCTGAATGGACAACCCGCAGTCTGGTGGCCATAGCCGCGCGCGATGATGTGCTGGCGTCGCGCGTGCCGGGCGATATTGAAACGTGGTGCCCAAGGTATGAAACCGCCAGCCTGCCAGAACGCCGGGCGTTCTGGGTGGGGTTGTTGTCGGCGGTGGCGAAATACGAAAGCAGCTGGAATCCGCGCGCATCGGGCGGCGGCGGGCGCTATATCGGGCTGATGCAAATCTCGCCCAAATCGGCGTCAAATTATCGCTGTGCGGTCACTTCGTCGTCTGGGTTAAAAGATGGCGGTGCCAATCTGGAATGCGCGGTTAAGATGTTGGCCTATCAGGTTGAACGCGATGGCGTCGTGGCGGGCAAAGGCAACCGGGGCATCGGGCGCGATTGGATGCCCCTGCGCAAATCGGCCAAGCGGGCAGAAATGGCATCCTGGACCCGAAAACAGGCCTATTGCGCGGGGTAAATCAGCTACCGCAGCCCCATCAGCATTCTGCCCACCATTTCCGACAAATCGCGGCTAAGTGCGGGCGTGGCCAAAATACGCTGTAATTCGGCCCGGATCATGCCTTGGCGGTCAGCGTCATAGCGCCCTGCCACCTCAAACGCGGTTGACATCCGGGCGGCGGTTTGTGGGTTCAGCGGATCAAGCCGGATCAGCCAATCCGCCAACAAACGGTATCCATCGCCAGACGCGTGGTGAAAGCCCGCATGATGCGCCGTCAGCGCTCCGATGACAGAGCGGAACCGATTGGGGTTCTTCCAATCAAAATCGGCGCGTGCGGTCAGGGTTTGGGTGATCTGCGCCGCAGCATCAGGCGCGGCCATGGCGATCTGCACCGCAAACCATTTGTCCATCACCAAGCGGTCATGCGCCCATTTTGCACCAAACTCGGCCAGTTCGTCTTGGCCATAATCGCTGTCTAACAAACAAACCAGCGTGCCAAAGCTTTCGGTCATATTATCGGCTGATTGATGCGCCAAACCGGCGGCCTGACCACCGTCCAACCGCGACATCAACGACAGCGCGACCAACCGCAGGCTGCGTTTGCCCGCAGCCTTGGCATCGGGGGAATAGGCCCCCGGCACCCGCATCTGCACCTCCAGTTCGGCCAATCCGGGTGCCAGCCGCCCGGCCAATGCCAGGTGCAGCGCGCGACGTCTGGAGTAAATCCCCATCGGATCAGGCACATGGCCCGCCGCATGCAAAGTGGCGGCCATATCATCATCGCCGGGAAGGCGCAGCGCCAATGCACGGAACGCCGGATCAAGGCCCGCGTCAAACGCCACCCGCGCCATGGCATCCAGAAAATCGGGCGCGGGGCCCGCACCATCAACAATCATCCGCGCCAACACATCTTTTGACAGTGCGCGCCCCGCCTCCCATCGGTTAAAGGCATCGGTGTCATGCGCCAAAATGAACGCACGTTCCGCCGCCGATACATCACGTTCCAATACCACAGGGGCCGAAAATCCGCGCAGAATTGACGGGATTGGCCGCGCTGCCAGCTCGTCAAAAGCAAAGCTTTGCCGCGCGTTAGACAGTTCCAGCACGCGGGTTGGCACCCCTTCATCGCCGTTGGGGTTCAAAAGGCCTACGGCCACCGGAATAACCTTATCATCCTTGACAGGCTGCCCCGGCGTGGCTGGATTTTCCTGTGCCAGGTGCAACACATAACGCCCGGCCACGCCGTCAGGCTGCCAATCTTCAGTAACCTTCAGGCGCGGCGTTCCGGCTTGGGTATACCACAGCGCAAACTGCGACAAATCACGGCCCGTGGTGTCTTCGAACACCTTCAGCCAATCCTCAATTGTTGCCGCATGGCCATCGTGGCGATCAAAATACAAGTCCAGCGCGCGGGCATAATCAGCATCGCCCACCAGACGCTTTAACATACCGATCACCTCGGCCCCTTTTTCGTAAATGGTGGCGGTGTAGAAATTGTTGATCTCGATATAATTGTCAGGCCGCACCGCATGCGCCAATGGCCCGCCATCTTCGCGAAACTGCCGCGCACGCAAGCTCATCACATCCTCGATGCGTTTCACCGCGTGACTGCGCATGTCGCCGCTGAATTGCTGATCGCGAAATACCGTCAGCCCTTCTTTCAGGCACAGCTGAAACCAATCGCGGCAGGTGATGCGGTTGCCGGTCCAGTTGTGAAAATACTCATGCGCGATGATCGCCTCGATCCGCGCATAGTCATCATCCGTCGCGGTGTCCGCACTGGCCAGAACATAGCGAGAGTTGAAAATGTTCAAACCCTTGTTCTCCATCGCGCCCATATTGAAGTCGTCGACGGCCACAATGTTGAAAATGTCCAAGTCATATTCGCGGCCATAGGCGGTTTCGTCCCATTGCATCGACCGTATCAGCGCGTCCATCGCATAGGCGCAGCGGGTCTGATCACCGGGGCGCACCCAAATGTTCAGATCAACCGCGCGGCCCGATGCGGTGGTGAAGGGGGCGGAATGCGCCACCAGATCGCCTGCTACCAGTGCAAACAGATAGGCCGGTTTGGGCCAGGGATCATCCCACTCGGCCCAGCCTGCGCCCTGCCCGGCAGGATTTCCGTTCGACAACAGCACCGGCAAGCCTGAATTGATCCGCACCGAAAACCGCGCCATCACATCGGGGCGGTCGGGGTAAAAGGTGATCTTGCGAAAGCCTTCGGCCTCGCATTGCGTGCAATACATGCCGTTCGACATATATAACCCTTCAAGGGCCGTGTTGCTGGCAGGCGCAATTTCCACCTCGGTTTCCAGCACAAACGCCGCGTCGGGCAGCATTGCCGCAGGAATGGTCAGCCCGGTGTCGTCAGGCACAACCGCCACCGCAGCACCATCAAGCTTGCATGAAATCAACGTCAGGTTTTCGCCATCCAACCGCAGATCATGCCGCCCGGGTCGCGCAGGGTTGGGGGCAATATCCAGCCGGGCGATGACGCGGGTGGCGTCGGGTGACAGCGTAAACGTCAGCGCCACATGGTGCAGGATATAGGTAAACGGCTGATAATCGGCCAGTCGGATGGGCGTGGGGCTGTGCGCTGTCACGATGACCTGCCTGTTGCTTGGGGGAACCGGGTGCGGTTGTGGAACGTTATCCTTGGCTGATCGACTGTTCAACCAATCCGAAAGGAAATCTGATGTCCGCCCCCCAAACAAACGTTGAAACCCAGAAACGCTGGCATCGTGGGCCGATCATTGGCATGATCGTGGTGGTGTTGGTCGTGCTGGGGATGATGTTCTGGCAATTGATGTCTGTTGCTGACGACGGCACACCTGTTGGCAACGGAGAAGGTCAGATCGACGGCCGCACCGGCGCGCCCGAACCTGGCACTGCCACGCCCGATGGGGATGTGCCGATCCCACAAGATGGCGATGTGCCGCTGGATACGCCAATGACCCCGATGCCCGAGACCAAGACCCAACCCTGAAGACTTGGCATTTGCGGGCGCAGCGGTGAATGGGGTTTGCGAATCCCTAAAGGCCATGGCAATGATGTTCCATGAATGTTCTTCTTTGGTTCAAACGCGATCTGCGGATCCACGACCACCCAGCCCTTGCGCGTGCCGCGGGGATGGGGGCGATTTTGCCGCTTTATATTGTAGAACCGGGGTATTGGGCGCTGCCCGACACTTCGGCCCGTCAGTGGGATTTCACCGCCGACGCCTTAGCCGATCTGCGCGCGCAATTGGGCGCGATTGGCGCACCCTTGGTGGTGCGGGTTGGCAGTGCGGTTGAGGTGCTGGAACGTATGTGCCGCCAAAACGGCATCACCCGGATCATAAGCCATGAAGAGACCGGCAACCAATGGACCTATGCCCGCGATTTGGGCGTAAAGGCATGGGCGCAAGGCATTGGCATGATTTGGGACGAGTTGCCGCAATCAGGCGTGGTGCGGCGGTTGCAAGGGCGCAATGGCTGGGCGGGGCAGCGAGACGCATTTATGGCAAGTGATCTATCAGACGCCCCCCTGACGTTGAATCCGGTGGCAGGAGTTGAACCGGGGCCAATCCCGTCGGCGCGGGCGCTAAAGCTGGCGGATGACCGCTGTGTGCACCGCCAAACCGGTGGGCGCACGGCAGCACTTGGCAGTATGGACAGCTTTCTTACTATCCGTGGCGAGCCTTACCGTTTCGCCATGTCATCCCCGGTCACGGCCGAGCGTGCCTGTTCACGGCTGTCAGCGCATATCGCAGTCGGGTCGGTATCCGTGCGCGAGGTGGTGCGGGCCACAGCCGCGCGGCAGTCGGAACGGCCCGGCGGGCGGTGGGGCGGATCGCTGGCCAGTTTTCAAAGCCGGTTGGCGTGGCGCGACCACTTTATGCAAAAGCTGGAAGATCAGCCCAGTATTGAAACCCGCTGTCTGCAGCGCGCCGCCGAATCCCTGCGCCCGCGCCACAGTGACGCGGCCCGGCTGGCGGCATGGGAGGCGGGCGAAACCGGCGTGCCATTCCTTGACGCCTGCATGCGCTATCTGGCGGCCACCGGTTGGCTGAACTTTCGGATGCGCAGCATGGTGATGGCCTGTGCCAGCTATCATCTCTGGCTGGATTGGCGCGATACCGGGGCCATACTGGCGCGCCGCTTTACCGATTATGAACCGGGCATCCACTGGCCCCAGGTGCAGATGCAGTCGGGCACCACGGGCATGAACACGCCGCGCATTTATAACCCTGTCAAACAAGGCTGGGATCAAGATCCAACCGGGGGTTTCACCCGCCGCTGGTTGCCCGAATTGGCCGCCGTTCCCGATGCCTATCTGCACGAGCCATGGAAATGGTCTGGGGCGGGTTCGGTTCTGGGGCGGCGCTATCCCGATCCGGTTGTTGATGTGGCGTCGGCCGGGCAGGCCGCCCGCGATGCGGTTTGGGGGTTGCGCCGCAAACCTGCTGCACGCTCGGAAGTGGCGGTGATCGTCGAGCAACACGCCAGCCGCGCACCGCGCAGAATATCAGGGCGCAGCAACAGCCCGCCAAAGGCGCAGCTGAGTCTGGACCTTTGATGCCAAAAATGCGCCGCAAATCTGATCTTCCGGTGAAAACCTGCGTCACATGCGCCCGTCCAATGGTGTGGCGCAAGGCTTGGGAAAAAACGTGGGATCAGGTGAAATACTGCTCGGATAAATGCCGGATGCAAAAGGGGGGCCGTCTGCCCCCCTCGCTGCGCGTTCCCCCCGAGGATAGTTAGGCCAAGATGAAAGGTTAAAGCGCTGTCGCCATCGCCTCGAGTTTGGCCAACGTGGTTTGCCCCAGTTTGTCCGCACCAAAGGCCAGGGCACCGCGGCACGCCTCTGGTGTTGGAAAGGTCATCACTTGCACGATCCGCACGCCACCCGCCTCTGGCGTCAAGGTCACCACCACCTCAAGCGGGCTTTCATCATCGGTGTCGTCATCCAGCAGGAATTCGATGCGGTGCATCGGCTGCATCACGGAATAGCGGTGGCGGTTTTTCCAAACCTTGCCCTCCGGCCCGATCATGTCAAACCGCCACAACCCGCCTTGCCGCAGATCAATCTCGGCGGTTTGGCACGTATACCCTTCCGGCCCGAACCATCGCGGCAAGATCGCAGGATCGGTCCAGCATTGCCAAACTTTGGCTGGCGGCGCTGCGATCAGGCGGGTTATGGTGATTTGGCGATCTTTTATCATAGTGCGCCCTTCAAAGTCTGCGCATAAGCTTCCAGTTGTGTGGCGACAGTTCCCCAACCGCTGGTAAATCCCATCGCCTCGTGCTTTTCGCTGTCTTCGGCCGTGCGGTGGCGTGCCGTGACGCGGTAAAGCGTGCCATCCGCATGATCTGACAGCTCAATCGTCGCGGTAAACCCCAAACCGGGTTGGGCCACGGGTTGAAAATCGGCCGTCATCAGATCGGTGAACACAAACCGGCGGCCTGTAATGGCATCCAGCACGCAGCCTTTGGACGCAATTGCCATCCCGTCGATATGCATCGTGCTGTCAAATTGCCCACCGGGGCGCAGATCAATGGTGATGTTGTCGACAAAATGCGGCTTGGGCATGAACCAATGCGCCATATGTTCGGGCGTAGTCCAGCAAGTGTAAATCAGCGCGCGCGGCGCCTTCAGAACGCGGCTTAGGATCAGTTCAGTGGTCATTGGGGCTCTCCTTCATCAGGTTTGTTACATAAAATTCCAACCGGTCGGTCCGCGCCTCCCACACTGCACGCTGCTCGGCCATCCAGTCGGCAGTGGCTGCCATCGTCTCGGGGCGCAACCGACAGGTGCGGGTGCGTCCGGTCTTTTCGGTTTCAATCAACGCGGCCTGTTCCAGCACCGCAATGTGGCGCATCACCGTGGGCAGCGCCCATCCTGTGGGGCGCGCAAGATCGGTCACCGCAACGGGCCCCTGCCCCAGCCGCGCCAGCATCGCGCGCCGGGTCGGATCGGACAGCGCCTGAAAAATCAGCGAAAGGTCAGGTTCATACTTAGCCATAATGCTAAGTATTAAACCACTTTGATCAAACTGCAAGGGGTTTGATTGCCCATGCTGCCATTTATGCTTATCTGCTCGCAAAGCACTTGGAAAAAGGCAGCGCAGATGACCCGGACCAATCGGCATGGCTTGCAGGTGGACACGCATCTTGCAGCATTCATCGAAGCCCGGGCCTTGCCCGACACCGGGGTTGATCCTGCGGCGTTCTGGACAGGCTTTGCCGCCATCATCGCCGATCTGACGCCGATCAACCGCGCCTTGCTGGCAACCCGCGCCACGATGCAGGCGCAGATTGACGCATGGCATATCGCGCACCGCGATGCGCCGCATGATCATTATGCTTACCGCGCATTCCTTGAATCGATTGGCTATCTGTTGCCCGAAGGCCCGGATTTTCAGATCGACACCTCTAGCGTTGATCCTGAAATAGCCCTTGTTGCAGGCCCGCAACTGGTGGTGCCGGTCACCAACGCCCGTTACGCACTGAACGCGGCCAATGCGCGGTGGGGCAGTTTGTATGACGCGCTTTATGGCACCGATGCGATGGGGTCGCCGCCGCCGCCCGGCGGCTATGACCGGGGCCGTGGCGCACGGGTTATTGCCCGCGCGCGGGTGTTTCTGGATGACGCGTTCCCGGTGGCGGGCACCAGCCACTCCGACGCGCGCCGCTATCACGTCAAGGATGGTGCACTGCTGGTCGATGATCTGCCGTTGCAAGACCCCGCCAAATTCGCAGGCTTTCGCGGCAATCCCCGCGCGCCCGACGCGGTTTTGCTGCGCAACAACGGGTTACTTGTGGAACTGGTGTTTGACCGCGCGCATTTCATCGGTGCGCGCGATCAGGCAGGGTTGGCCGATGTGCGGCTGGAATCCGCATTGTCAGCGATTGTCGATCTTGAGGATTCGGTGGCCTGCGTCGATGCGACTGACAAAGTTGCGGCCTATGCCAATTGGCTGGGCCTGATGCGTGGCGATCTGACTGCCGCGATGACCAAAGGCGGCTTTACCAGCACCCGCCGCCTGAACCCCGATCAAGGTTTCACCGCGCCCGAGGGCGGTGCGCTGACGGTGAAAACCCGGGCGCTGTTGTGGATCAGAAACGTCGGCCATCTGATGACCAACCCGGCGATACTGGATCAAAACGGCGAGCAGGTTTTCGAGGGCCTGATGGACGCCGTGATCACCACGCTGATCGGGATGCATGATCTGCGCAAAACCACTGGGGCACGCAATTCGCATCACGGCTCAATCTACATCGTCAAACCCAAAATGCACGGGCCTGCCGAAGTGGCCTTTGCCGATCAAACCTTCACCCGCGTTGAGGCCATGTTGGGTTTGGCCCCGAACACCGTAAAGTTGGGCGTCATGGACGAAGAACGCCGCACATCCGTAAACCTGAAGGAATGCATCCGTGCCGCCCGTCACCGCATTGCCTTTATCAATACCGGCTTTCTGGACCGCACCGGCGATGAGATTCACTCCTCAATGCAGGCGGGCCCGTTCAGCCGTAAGGATTTCATCAAGCGTAAGGGCTGGATCACGGCCTATGAAAACCAGAATGTCGATATCGGGTTGGAATGCGGGCTGTCGGGGCGCGCGCAGATTGGCAAGGGCATGTGGGCGATGCCCGACCTGATGGCGGCGATGCTGGATCAAAAAATCGACCATCCGCGCGCCGGTGCCAACTGCGCCTGGGTGCCTTCGCCGACCGCCGCCACCCTGCATGCGCTGCATTATCACCGGGTGGATGTGTTCGCAGTGCAGGCGCGGTTGGCGGCAGGCGGGCGGCGCGCCTATGTCGATGCGGTGCTGGATATTCCGTTGGCCACCTACCGCAAATGGACAACCGCGCAGGTGCTGCGCGAGGTTGAGAATAACGCCCAAGGCATTCTTGGCTATGTCGTGCGCTGGATTGATCAGGGGGTTGGCTGTTCAAAAGTGCCCGATATCAATGACGTGGCCCTGATGGAAGACCGCGCGACCTGCCGGATATCATCGCAGGCTTTGGCAAATTGGCTTTTGCATGGCATTGCAACGGCAGACCAAGTGACCACCGCGATGCAGAAAATGGCCGCCGTAGTGGACCGTCAGAATGCAGACGACCCCGCTTATATGCCCATGGCACCGGGCTTTGACGGCACCGCCTACCGCGCCGCCTGCGATCTGGTATTCAAAGGGATTTCGCAGCCGTCAGGCTATACCGAACCCATCCTGCATGCGGCAAGGATGGTGGTGAAGGCAAAGGGGTGATGCATTGGCACTACACGCCTAAATGTGCTGTCCAACGACCAGGTGCAAAGCTGGCCGCGCCCGAACCGACGGGGCACTTGGGGGGCGACACCAGTCGCGCCCGCCCCGTGCGGGCGGTTCGGGCGCGGTCAGCTTTGCTGGTGGCAAAGCTGTCAAGGAAAGCGACGGCGGGGCCAACAACGATCATCAGGAAATCCGCCAACCCCCTACCCCAAATCCAACGCAATCGCATGCACCCGGGTGTTCAGATCACCCAAGGCCGCGTGCACCGCACGGTGACGGGCCACCCGCGTCATTGGGGCCAAAGCTGCTGCGCGGATGATCAGCCGAAAATGGCTCTCGCCCGACCCATCATCGCCGCTATGGCCTGAATGCTGATGGCTTTCGTTGATAATCTCCAGCCGTTCGGGGCGAAAAGCCGCCTCTAACCGCGACTTCATGTCCTGTGCTGCATTCATTTTGCTTATCCCCCTTCAATCCGCCGCGTAATCCCGTAAACTCTTGCCTCCGAGTCGGAAAGGCCAGCCTACATGTCAACGCGCCCACCCTTTGAATTTGATATCCGCGTCTCGTCGGATAAAGCCAAGCGCAAAACCACGCGGCGCGGCATGTCGGGCGCGTTTGAGACATCGAACAAGGGGTGTGATTTTCCGGGCTGCAAGGAAAAGGGCGCCTACCGCGCGCCGAAATCCCCCGACCATCTGGACGAATATTTCTGGTTCTGCCGCGACCATGTGCGCGAATACAATCTGAAATGGAACTTCTTTGGCGCGGCATCGGACGAAGAATTCCAAAAACTGCTGGAAAAAGATCGCCTGTGGGAGCGTGAGACGAAACCCTTTTCGCGCAAAGATGATGGCAACGCCTGGCACCGTCTGGGCGTCGATGATCCGATGTCATTGCTGGGCGACAATGCCACCCGCAACCCCGGCAAACTGACGTCGAACGTCACCCGCAAACTGCCCCCGACCGAGCGTAAAGCGGTTGAGATATTGGATGTGCGCGACTCGTGGACAAAGACCGAAATTCGAAAGCAATACAAAGGGCTGGTCAAAGACCTTCACCCCGATATGAATGGCGGCGACCGCAGCGATGAAGACCGGTTGCAAGAGGTGGTCTGGGCCTGGGATCAGATCAAAGACAGCCGCTATTTCAAAGAGTAGGGTGTGCCTTTAGGCGCACCATCCGGCCAAGGTGCGCCTTAAGGCACACCCTACACCCGCCTTACAAAATCATATTTCAAAAGCCAGATCAAAATCCGCTCTACCGCTTGGGTTTTCAGCCCGGTTGCGGCCTCTATCGCGGCCAACCCCGCAGCCCCCGCCGTTACAGCCGCCAAAACATCGGCTATATTGTCAGGCGAGGCGAACATTCGCTTTAACCCATGATAATTGCGCACCGCTAAAACATCGCGCAGGCCGGCCCGAAGTGTCAGATCGCTGGCGACAAACCGCACCCCGGCAAAGGCGGCGCGTTCGGTTGGATAGCCGCCAAACAAGGCTGTGGGCGACGGGGCAACGGGCAGGCCATCCGCCGGATAGCGCCGTGCGCTTGCCGCGCCCGCACGCCGCACAGCGTCTTGTTCGGCCCATAAATCCTGCATCCGTGGCACAATCTGCGCCCAATCATACAGCGCCTTTGCCCGCGCCGCGCCAGCCGCCCCCATGCGTTTGCGCAAATCGGGGTTGCGCGCCAAATCCAGTATCCGCGCCGTCAATTCTGGCATGTCAATTTCGGTCATGGCCGACGTTGACGCGCAATATTGCACATAGCTGTCGATGCCACCCTGATAGCGCAACGCCTCTTGCGCCAGATGCTGGGGCGGCAGGCTGCGGCTGGTCACGCGAAAACCCACCTCCGGCGTCACGGTATCGCGCATGCCGTCCCAGTCAGACACCAGCAAGGGCAGGCCCGCTGCCATGCCCTCAATCGGGGCAAGGCCGAAAGTTTCCTGAATGTTATCAATCAGGAACATGAACACATCCGCCCCCGACAGCACCGCGCGGCGGTCAACGGGATTAGCGCCATCCAACAAGGCAAAGCCCACATCCGGCATCAGTTTGGCAGCACCTTCGGTGACTACCCTGCGGGAGAAATCTTCGCGAAACAACCCGCAAAACGCGATGTGCAACTTTCGGTCTGGCAACTGGCGTTGGGCGGCTTGCATCGCCAGATAGATCGGCAGCGGATCGAATTTCTCATGCGGGGTCAGTCGGGCGATGGTGGTGAAGATCACATCATCGGGCCCCGCCCCCAGCCTTGCGCGCAACCCCTGCCCTGCCGCCAGATCGGGGGTAAAATCAGCGCAATGTATGCCCAAAGGGATCACCGGCAGCATCGGGCGCGGCGGCGGCGCGGCACCCAGATGGCTGCGCATATGGGTGTCGATCAGATCCATCTGATGCGTCACCGACCCCAGCACCGCGTTTGACGTGCAGATCACCGCATCCCAAGGCATCACCGGGGCCATGCGCAAATCGTAAAACCCCTGCATCACAGCATGGGTCGAGGTGGTGTGCGTGATCCCGCAAATCGCCCAAGCCGCCGTGCCATAAGGCGCACGCCGCCAGCTTTCAGCAGCAAAATTCGGGCTGGGGAAAAACAGCGTTGAGACGGGCGCAATACCCGTTGGGCGCAGCAGGCCGACATGGCGAACGGGCACGCCCGCGCGCAGTTCAGTGGCCAGTTTGCGCACCGGGGTCACGTCGTCGGGTGATTTGGCCATCAGCACAAATTCGTCAACCGCCGCATGCCGCAAAAATCCGTTCAGAAACGACGCTCCCGCCACGCGCCGCCCGTTGATGCCCTTGGCCGCCGGGTCAAAGCCGTCTTGCGCATACCAGATCGCGGCATTGCGGGCGGTCATTTGCGCACCATCCACAACCACGGCGTCGGCCCCATGCGCCATTCCCAAAGGGCGATCAGGCGGTCAAGATCGCTCAGGCTTTCCATCCAGTCCGGCAAGCCGCTGTCGTCTAATTTGCGCCCGATCACCTTCACATGATGGGTGGCCATGAACCGCTGCGCAATCAGCTTGGTCAGCCCCGGCGTGATGCAATCATGCGCCTCAACCAGAATATCTGCCGCCAGTAACCCCGGCGCGCGGGTGGGGTCCAGCAATTCCGCTTCGGCCCCTTCGATATCGCAAATGACAACGCTGCGCGTGGTTTTGCAGATGTCAAAATCAGCGTGGTCCATCCGCCCGCCGATTTCAATGCGGGCCTGCACGCCGTTTACCGCCGCCAATGCCGCACACAAAGCCTGCGCTTTTGGGTTTTCATCCCGCGCCCAAACCCGCGCCCCCGGCATCCGCCGCGCAAGGCCAACGGCATAATATCCCTCGGCAGACCCTACATCGATCACCAGATCATAGGCGCGCGCCACGATCTGTTCTATAACCGGTGCCAGACTGGCCTCATATGCGCCCACCAGCCGCGCCGCGCGCGAGCCCTCTGATGCCCGCACGGCGTAATCCATCCCCTTGAAAGGGCCGGATAAAACAACCGTCCCCGACCGTTCGGCCAGCGTATTGGCGATCACCTCGGACCGCCATTTCGCCAAATGCCGCAAAGCCGCCGCCAGTTGAACCGGATCTGCAGGTGCCGCAGCAATGCGGCGCAGGGTTTCGGTTGCGGCAAGGGTCAGGGGCGTCGGGGAATCGGCCAAAAGCAAAGGCTCCGCAAAACGCGCAACCTGATGCCGCGCACCTTATCGGTAACGGCCGCACGAAAGCCTGTCCATCCCGGCGCGTCTTTAGGCTGCGACAAATTTCATCGCCACCCCGTTCATGCAATAGCGCAAGCCAGTGGGTTGCGGCCCATCATCAAACACATGGCCCAAATGCCCGCCGCAGCGGCGGCAATGCACCTCGATGCGCGTTCCAAGCAGCCCAACGTCTGATTTGGTGCCCACGGCACCCGGCAGCGGCTGATAAAAAGAAGGCCAACCCGTGCCACTGTCAAACTTGGCACTGGACGCAAACAGCGGCAAATCACACCCCGCGCAAGCAAAGGTGCCCGTGCGGCCTTCCTTATCCAGCGGGCTGGACCTGGCCCGTTCGGTATCTTCCTCGCGCAACACCGCGAACTGCGCATCCGTCAACCGCGCGCGCCATTCGTCATCCGTCAGCGTGATCTCAAAACTTTCCGCAGACAGCGGGCGTGCCACCATCAACGCGGCAAAGGCGGTTAGAAAATTACGGCGATACATCGGCGGCCTCCGGGGTTGTTTGCATCAGTCTACTGGAAGAACGGCATCAGCGGACAAAGGGTTTCAACGCTTCACGCAGATGCGATAATGCGTGAGCGTCCCTTGCAGCCCCCCCCGAAATCCGGCACACCTTGGGGCAATCCTGCGGGCCCGCGCCCGCCGTTCATACATGGGCCGATTGCAATGCTGGATACTGTCAAGAAACCAACCGAAGATATCTCTGTGCGTGACGTGTTCGGCATCGACACCGATATGAAGATCAAAGGCTTTGCCGAGGCGTCCGACCGGGTTCCCGCAATTGATCCGACCTACAAGTTTGATCCAGACACAACCTTGGCAATCCTCGCCGGCTATGCTTACAACCGTAGGGTGATGATCCAGGGCTATCACGGCACGGGCAAATCGACGCACATTGAACAGGTTGGCGCGCGGCTGAACTGGCCGACGGTGCGGGTGAACCTTGACAGCCATATCAGCCGGATTGATCTGATCGGCAAGGATGCGATCAAGCTGCGCGATGGCAAACAGGTCACCGAATTTCACGAAGGCATCCTGCCTTGGGCGCTGCGCAACCCGGTGGCGATTGTGTTTGATGAATATGACGCGGGCCGCCCCGATGTGATGTTCGTCATCCAGCGTGTGCTGGAACATGACGGCAAGCTGACGCTGATGGACCAGAATGAGATTATCACGCCGCACCCATCGTTCCGGCTGTTCGCCACCGCCAACACGGTTGGTCTGGGCGATACCACGGGGCTTTACCACGGCACCCAGCAGATCAACCAGGCGCAGATGGATCGGTGGTCACTGGTCGCCTCGCTGAACTATCTGTCGCATGACGCCGAGGCCGCCATCGTTCTGGCCAAGCGCCCGCACTATAACACCGAAAAGGGCCGCAAGATCATCTCCCAGATGGTGACGGTCGCCGACCTGACCCGCACCGCGTTTATGAATGGCGATCTGTCAACGGTGATGTCGCCCCGCACCGTGCTGAACTGGGCCGAGAATGCCGAGATTTTCCGCAATGTTGGCTATGCTTTCAGGCTGTCGTTTTTGAACAAATGCGATGAGCTGGAACGCCAGACGGTGGCGGAATTCTACCAGCGGTGTTTCGCGGAAGAATTGCCGGAAAGCGCGGCGAGTATGGCGATGAAGTGATTTTAGGTATCGCAAACGACTTTTCTGATGAAGAGTTTGCCGCGATTGGCCGACTTGTTTGGTCATTTACAGTAATTGAACACGAGCTTGCCCGTGCAGCGATGAAACTTCGTTACGACGAAGCAGTCTCTAATGGGGACATCATAGATGCTAAGGTCACAAAGATTATCAAAGAAAACCTGAATGGAAGATTCAAATGCTTCATTGCAGCGCTTAAGGCATCTGGTCAAAACGATGAATACAGCGATTGGATCAACGAAGCAGAAAGCAAATTCAAAGACGACCTTCGCTGGCGGGACAGAGTTTGCCATGGTCGATGGAGCCGTCATCAAGATGGACGGCTGGCTATTTTGTTTCATGACCGAGCAAGCGTCAAACGTGAGGAAGAAGCCCAGCCTATTCCAATAAGTTTGAGTGACTTGCGCCAACTGACTGACACCACACTAAATTGGGTAATAGAGATTGCAGCAAAGTCGGGAACCGTTGCTGAGTAATTGGTGTGCTCGAACCAATCGTAGATCGGGTTCACCCCGCCAAACCGACCGCGAAGGCGGGGTGCCCCCCCCTACATCGGTATTCGTTTTAACCCACCGTAAGGTGCGCCTGAAGGCACACCCTACGCCCAACCTTACTTTCCCCCCTACCGGGTGCAAAGCGGACCGCGCCCGAACCGACGGGGCTCTTGGGGTGCGACACGTGTCGCGCCCGCCCCGTGGGGGCGGTTCGGGCGCGGTCTGATTTGCTTGGGGCAAATCTGACAAGGCAAAGACGGACGGCTGTTGCCACATTCCCGATCAATTACCCCTTCGCCGCCATCGTCGCCTTCGCCCACCAGACGATATCATCCAGCAACCCCTTTGCCGCGGGCAGCAAACTCGCCTCGATCTGTTCAACCGTGCCATTCATATTGCCACCCATCGGGTGTATTTTGAACAAATCCGCGCCGCCGATGTGAACTGCGTTGCGCACCGGAACCATCTGCAATTCCACCGCAATCACCCGTAAATGCTGCAAAGCTGAAGATGCGCCCATCGACCCATAGGCAATCGCGCCCATTGGTTTGCGCACCCATTCCTTAGCGGCCTGATCCATCGCGTTCTTCAACGACCCGGTGACGGACCGGTTGTATTCGGCCACCACAAAGATAAAGCCGTCAAATTCGGCCATCTTGGTCTGCCAGGCTATCGCTGCGGGATCTTGCGACGGCATCCAGGTATTGCTGGCCATCTCATTGAACAGCGGCAGGTTGAAATCGCGCAGATCGACCAGCTCGACACTCATATCATCGCGGGCTTTCGCCTGTTTCAGCATCCATTGCGCGGGTTTATCGGCAAAGCGTGTGGCGCGGGTGGACCCGATGATGATGGCGATCTTGGGTTTAGACGGCATGATAGTCTCCTACTGTCTGGGTTGAGCAAGGTCAGGATACGCCTGCCGACGCCGCCATAAACCGCGACGGGCGCGCAGGCTCTCTGCATCTTTGCACAGTGGCGCAAAACGCACAGCCACATCTTGCCCAAGATCAGCGCGGATGATTTAAAGGCTGCATGAACAAACCCACCGACAACCCCGCCGATCCGTTCAAAAAGGCGCTGGCCGAGGCCACGCGCACAATGGCCGACGATTCCGAAATGGTGGTGACCTATTCGGTTGATCCATCGGGCATGACCAAAGAAGGCATTCGCCTGCCCCAAGTCAGCCGCCGCATGACCCGCGATGAGGTGTTGTTGGCCCGTGGCACGGCGGATGCGTTTGCGCTGCGGCGCAAGTTTCACAACGAAGCCACCGCTGCCCGCTATGCCCCCACCGGCGCCCTTGCGCGTGAGATTTACGATGCGATGGAAACCGCGCGCTGCGAGGCGGTGGGCGCGCGCGCCATGCCAGGGACGGCGGGCAATATCGACGCCAAGATCGCCTATGAGGCGGATCGCAAGGGATATTCGCAGATCACCCGTTCGGAAGACGCGCCATTGGCGGTGGCCGCCGGATACCTTGTGCGCCATCTGGCGACGGGCCGCGATATGCCAAAAGGGGCTGCCAATGTGATGGATCTGTGGCGCGGTTTTATCGAAGAACAGGCGGGCGGCACCTTGGAAGCCGTCGATCACGTTCTGGCCGACCAAGCCGCCTTTGCCCGCCTGACCCGCAAAGTGATTTCCGATCTGGGCTACGGCGATCAGCTGGGCGATGACCCGGACCAGCCCGATGATGACAGCGCCGGCGACGAGGCTGAAGAAGATCAGGACAACCCCGACAGCGATGGCGCGGAAGAGGATCAATCCGACGAGTCCGATGCCTCGCCTGAACAATCCCAGGACGATCAGCAAGATCAATCGCAGGCGCAAGTCACGATGGATGATCAGGCCGATATGGAACAAGGCGACGAGGCCGAACTGCCGGAAGGCGAGGCCCCGCTGGAACCGCCACCGCCCGCGCCCTATTCGGCGGCGGATCCGAACTATACCGTTTACACCACTGATTTCGATGAGGAAATTCGCGCCGAAGATTTGGCCGAACCGGCTGAGCTGGAACGCCTGCGCGCCTATCTGGACCAGCAGTTGGAACCCTTGAAAGGGGCCGTGTCGCGGTTGGCGAACAAGCTGCAACGCCGCCTGCAGGCGCAGCAAAACCGCAGCTGGTTGTTCGATCTGGAAGAAGGCACGCTGGATGCGGGCCGCCTGGCGCGCGTGGTGGCAAACCCGACAACGCCGTTGTCGTTCAAGCAGGAAAAAGACACCGAATTTCGCGACACCTGCGTGACGCTTTTGCTGGATAACTCCGGTTCCATGCGCGGCCGCCCGATTTCCATCGCGGCGATTTGCGCCGATGTTCTGGCGCGCACGCTGGAACGCTGTTCGGTCAAGGTGGAAATTCTGGGCTTTACCACCCGCGCGTGGAAAGGCGGGCAAAGCCGCGAACGCTGGCTGGCACAGGGGCGGCCGCAAACACCGGGGCGGCTGAACGATCTGCGCCACATCATCTATAAATCCGCCGATGCGCCTTGGCGGCGCGTGCGGCCCAATCTGGGGCTGATGATGAAAGAAGGGCTGTTGAAAGAGAATATCGACGGTGAGGCGCTGGAATGGGCGCACCGCCGCATGATGGCCCGGCCCGAGGCGCGCAAAGTGCTGATGGTGATATCTGACGGAGCACCAGTTGACGATTCGTCTTTGTCGGTGAACCCCGCGAATTTTCTGGAAAAACACCTGCGCGATGTGATCGCCATGGTCGAACGCCGCCGCGCGGTTGAGTTGATCGCCATCGGCATCGGCCATGACGTGACGCGCTATTACCAACGTGCGGTGACGATCACAGACGTTGAACAACTGGCGGGGGCGATGACCGAACAACTGGCCGGACTGTTCGAGCCGAACCCCAAGAAGCGCGCAAGGGCGGCGGCGATGCGCAAGGTGGGGTAGACGTTAAGCCTTTATTCACGCGCCTTGCAGCATTATCTTAATAAGTATTCTAGGAGGGCGCGATGAGTAAGAATCAACATGTTGTTCCAAGCGGCGATAGCAGCTGGTCGGTTCGACGTGCAGGCTCTAGCCGCGCATCTGGTGTTTTCAAGACCAAGCCAGAGGCCGTGACTGCTGCACGTGATATCGCGAAAAATCAACGCACTGACATCTATATTCATGGTGTAGATGGTCGCATCCAAAAGCGGGAAGAGTACTCGCCCTCTAGTCCCGCCAAAAAATAGCTGCCGCATTGTTTGAACGCAGTGTTTTCATAAACTGTCCGTTTGACGACCAGTTTCGTCCAGTCCTGAACGCAATTTTATTTTGCGTTACCCGGGCCGGATTCGCACCTCGTCTGGCAACCGAACGGGCTGATAACGCCGACAACCGTTTAGAACCTATTTGCACGCTGATGCGCGGAAGTCGTTTTTCCATCCATGATATGTCACGCTGTGAAGCTTTGCGAAAAGGCGAGATCGCGCGTTTGAACATGCCATTCGAATTAGGCGTCGACTACGGCTATCGAAGTTCTGGCAATACAAGTTTTGCGACCAAGCGTTTCTTGGTTTTGGATGAAAAACCTTACAGGCTTCAAAAGGCACTCTCCGACGTCAATGGATGGGATCCCAGCGCGCATGAAGGCAATCCCGAAAACGCCATGAAGCTTGTAGCCAAGTGGCTGAACCAAGAGGCAGGCGCAAATCTGCCCGGTGGTGGCGTTTTGTTTGGACAATCCTTAGATTATGAAGAGTGGAAATATGGTCAACCCGAACACGCGCCCGCCGACGTGGACGGCTTTTCTCCATTTGAGACGATCAAGGCATTGCAACTTTGGAACAAACTGGGGCACCCTGCAGACCCAAAGATACGGCAGGTTCCCAATGTTCCAATCCTTTGACACCCAAGCCACTCCCGCCCAAGGGCCATCGCGCCTGACGGCTTTGCGCGTGGCCATCGCCAGCATGGGTTTGGCCGGGTTCATCATTCCGCGTTCTGATGTGCATCAGGGCGAATATGTCGCCGCGCGCGATGAGCGGTTGCAATGGCTGACGGGGTTTACCGGGTCGGCGGGGTTTTGCGTTGTGCTGCCCGACATTGCGGGGGTGTTCATTGACGGGCGCTACCGCACCCAAGTCAAAGCGCAAGTTGACCTGGCGCATTTCACCCCCGTGCCCTGGCCCGACGTTTTGCCCGGTGATTGGATCAAACCCAATCTGGCGGCCGGAGTGATCGGCTATGATCCTTGGCTGCACACGTCTGATGAGATCAGCAAACTTGAGACTTCACTTGAAGGAACCGATGTAACCCTGCGCGCTGTCAAGAATTTAGTCGATCTGATCTGGCCAGATCAACCAGTCGCACCGATGGGTAAGGCGTTCATCCATCCCGATGCGCTGGCGGGCGATTCCAGTGCGACCAAACGCGCGCGGCTGGCCGAAGATTTGCGCCGCGCCGGGCAAACGGCGGCGGTAATCACTTTGCCAGACAGCCTGTGCTGGCTTTTGAACATTCGTGGCGCAGATGTGCCGCGCAACCCAATTCTGCACGGCTTTGCCATTCTGCACGACGATGCCCGCGTCACGCTGTTTGCCGATGCCGCCAAGTTTGACGACGCCGTCCGCGCGCATCTTGGACCACAGGTTTCGGTGCGCCCGATGCCCGCCTTTGTGCCCGCGCTGCACACGCTACAAGGCCCGGTGCGGGTGGATCGCGGCACCGCCCCCCTTGCTGTGGCGACGGAACTGCAAGAGGCCGCGATCGAAGTCACCTGGGCCGACGATCCCTGCCGTTTGCCAAAGGCGCGTAAAACCGCTGCCGAAATCCAAGGCATGCGCGAGGCGCATCTGCGCGATGGCGCGGCAGTGATCGAGTTTCTTACGTGGCTGGATGCAAAAACCCTGAAACCCGGCCTGACCGAAATTGACGTGGTGCGCAGCTTGGAAGGCTACCGCCGCGCCACCAACGTGCTGCACGATATCAGCTTTGATACCATTTCAGGATCGGGGCCGAATGGCGCGATCATGCATTACCGCGTGACGGAGGAGACGAACCGCAAAATCGGGCGTAATGAACTGCTGTTGGTGGACAGCGGCGCGCAATATCTGGACGGCACCACCGATATCACCCGCACGGTGGCGGTGGGCGATCCGGGCGCCTTCGCGCGGCAATGTTATACGCGCGTGCTGCAAGGCACCATTGCGATCAGCCGTGTGCGCTGGCCAAACGGGTTGGCTGGCCGCGATCTGGACCCATTGGCGCGCTATGCGCTGTGGCTGGCGGGGCAGGATTTCAACCATGGCACCGGGCACGGAGTGGGCGCGTTTTTGTCGGTGCACGAAGGCCCGCAGCGATTGTCGCGGATATCCGAGGTGCCGCTGGAGCAAGGCATGATCCTGTCGAATGAGCCGGGCTATTACCGCGAGGGTGAATTTGGCATCCGGCTGGAAAATCTTATCGTGGTGCAAGTGGCCCCGATGCTGCCCGATGGCGATAACCGCCCGCATTTGTGCTTTGAAACCCTGACCTTTGCCCCCTTTGACCGCCGCCTGATCCTGACCGACATGATGTCGCCGGGGGATCGCGACTGGCTGAACGCCTATCACGCAGAAGTGCTGGCCAAGATCGGCCCGCGCCTGTCATCCACGGCGCTGGATTGGTGCAAACAAGCCTGCGCGCCGGTTTGAAAACGTGATTTGCCCGCCCGCCCCAATGCGCTAGAATTCTGCAATACGCAGGAGGATACCATGGCATCGCATATCAAGATTACCCCCATCGCAGGCCCGGTCACAGTGCGCGCCGGGACCACGTTGCTGGGTGCAACCCAAAAGGCCCTGCAAATGGCCGAAGGCAGCTATCCGCCCGTCACCTACGTGCCGCGCGCCGATATGGCGATGGCGATGCTGACCAAAACCACCCGCCAAACCAGTTGCCCGCACAAAGGGGCCTGCAGCTATTATTCCATCACCACACCAGCCGGGGTTCTGGAAAACGTGGTCTGGTCCTATGAGACGCCCATCGCCGGCATGGAACCCATCGCAGGCCACCTGGCGTTTTACACCGATCAGGTCAGCGTCATCCTTTAGCCCGCCGCCACCTGACGGATGCGTTCGACCATCGCGCGCACCCCGTTTGAGCGTTGCGCCGACAAATGCTCGTTCAAGCCCAGCCGCCCCAGTTCGGTCACGGCATCCACCCTGCCCACATCCGCCAAGGGCAGCCCCGCATAAAGCGCGTGCAACACCGCGATCAACCCCCGCACGATCATCGCATCCGACTCGCCCTGAAAATCAAACCGTCCGTCCGCCACAACGGGCCGCAACCAAACCTGACTGGCACAGCCATCAACCTTCAAAGCCGGCACTTTGAAGGTGTCGTCCAGGCTGGGCATCGCTTTGCCAAGTTCGATCACATGGCGATAGCGGTCTTCCCAATCGTCCAGAAACTCAAACGTATCGGCAAGCTCTTCAAAGGCGGGGGTGGCCATGGTTTTCTCCCTCAGATGCCTGTCAGCTAGACCGCAGCAGGCACCAAGTCCAGCCCATCGGTGCAAATCAAACCACGCCTCTTTTCAAACAACCGCGCATCGGCTACCCAAAGGAACCAAGCAAGGGACGATATCAATGCGCCTGCCTAAGATGAGTCGACCCCTGACCGCAGCGCTGTTGGCTGTAACCCTGCTGTCGGCTTGCGGCTTTGGTCAATCGCGGCTGAACCCGCTCAACTGGTTCGGGCGTTCACAGCCTGCCGAAACTGTGGGGCTGCTCACCACCGCGCCAGCGGATCCGCGCCCCTTGGTGGCGCAAGTGCTGACGATGTCAATCGAACCCTTCCCCGGTGGGGCACTGGTGCGCGCTACGGGTCTGCCGCCAACCCAAGGCTTTTGGGATGCCGAACTGGTGGCGCTGCCGGTCGATGACACTGGCACGTTGGTGCTGGAATTTCACATCTTCCCGCCCGTTGCCCGCGCCGGCGTGGTCAATCAACAATCCCGCGAAGTGACAGTGGCCTACAGCCTATCGGACATCAAACTGGAAGGCATTTCGCAAATCATCGTGCAAGGGGCTGGCAACGCGCGGGCAAGCCGGCGCTAAGCCTGCTACAGCTTGACCACCCGCACTTCGCTGCCTTTGGCCGACAGCGCAATCTCACCCCGGCACAGCCGCTGCGCATCATCGCCAAACGCCTCGGCGCGCCAGCCCTTTAGCGTGTCCAGATCCCGCGTGCCTGCGGCAATCAGATCAAGATCAGCGGCCGACGCGATCAACCTTGGTGCCACGCCCAATTGTTCCGCCTTGGCCTTCAACAACACCCGCAGCAAATCGGCCAACGCCGGGTTCACCTGCAACTGATCGCGGCTGACATCGGCCTTTGGCAGATCGTCGGCGCGCATGTCCATGCCCGATTTGATCGCCGCCAGTATCCCCTCGGCAATTTCCGATTTCCGCCCTTCGCGCATCAGCAGCCGTGATCGCCCCAGCTCTTCCAGGCTGGTTGGCCGGGTCGAGGCCAGCTCCAACAACGCATCATCCTTCATCACCCGGCTGCGCGGCACGTTGTTGCCTTGGGCGTAAACCTCCCGAAACCGCGCCAGTTCTTTGACCACTGCCAGAAAGCGCCCTGAAGTGGTCCGCGTCTTCACCCGCAGCCACGCCTCATCGGGATGCACCGTATAAGTCGCCGGATCGACCAGCACCGCCAGTTCTTCCTCAACCCACCCTGTGCGCCCGTTCTTGGCCAACGTCGCCGCCAAGGATTCGTAGATCACCCGCAAATGCGTGACATCGCCCAAAGCATACTCACTTTGCGCGGTCGACAATGGCCTGCGCGACCAATCGGTAAAGCGCGAGGTTTTATCCAGATCCTGCTTGGCGATTTTCTTCACCAAGGTTTCATACCCCACCTGTTCGCCAAACCCGCAGACCATCGCGGCGATCTGGGTATCGAACAAGGGCTTGGGAAAGACGTTGCCTTCGACAAAGAAAATTTCCAGATCCTGCCGGGCGGCGTGAAATACCTTCACTGTCGCCTCATGCCGGAACAGATCATAAAGCGGCTCCATCGACATGGCCTCGCCAACAATCGGATCGACCAGCACCGCATCACCATTGGCCCCCGGCAGCGCCATCTGGATCAGACACAGCTTTGACCAATAGGTCCGCTCGCGCAGAAATTCGGTGTCGATGGTCACATAAGGGTGGGATTTGGCGGCATCACAAAAGGCGGCAAGGTCTTCGGTGGTGGTGATGGTGCGCATGAACGGCTTCTTTCGCAAGGGCTTACGGGGGCATCCCGCTCAACCGCTATAGGGACCAAAGAGGGCCAAGGAAACCCCCCGTGCCTGCACGCACCCGCTTTGCCCATTCATGTTGGCTTAAATACCTCCCCGCGGAGCGTCCGGTTTGCCAACCGGTCCGGCGATGACGGCGTAAACCACCGCCGTCAAGGGGTGCCATGGCCTTTGGCGGGGGCTCGATGCCCCAGACAAAGGCGCCCGCCGTTAAAGATAGACCGCCGCAGTCTCGCCCGCTGCAAACCGCCGCAACACTGCCGGATACAGCCGGTGTTCTTGCACCAAAACCCGGTCTGCCAAGGCTTGCACGCTATCCCCCGCCATTACGGGCACCACCGCCTGCCCCAGAATCGGGCCCTGATCCAGCACTGATGTCACCAGATGCACCGTGCAACCGGCGTGGCGGTCGCCTGCGTCCCACGCCCGTTGATGCGTGTGCAGTCCCGGATACTTCGGCAGCAAAGACGGATGAATATTCAACATCCGGCCCTCAAACCGGGCGACGAATTCCGGCGTCAGCACACGCATAAAGCCAGCAAGACAGATGATATCCGGGTTTGCCGCCAAAATCGGCTGCAACAGGGCGGCCTCAAACGCAGCCCTGTCACAGCCATAAGAACGATGATCCACCGCCGCCACCGGCACCCCCGCCGCCGCCGCCCGCACCAAACCTTTGGCACTCGGATCGTTTGACGCCACCAACACCGCGCGCGCCGGATGGTCCCCGACCATATCGCGCAGCAAAGCCATCATGTTCGACCCACCCCCCGATATCAGGATGGCGACCCGCTTCATGCAAGCGTGCCCTGATAGATCACGCCCTCGCCCGGCACGACGCGGCCCATCACGATCACCTCTTCGCCCGCCGCACGCAACAATTCAGCCAACGCCTCTGCGCGGTCAGCCCCCACCACCAGCATCATACCGATGCCACAGTTGAAGGTTTTCAGCAGTTCCGACTGGCTCATATTCGCCGTGGTCGCCAACCAGCGGAACACAGCGGGCAATTCCCATGCGCCCAGATCAATCTGACACGCCAACCCCTCGGGGATCACCCGTGGCGGATTTTCCGTCAGACCGCCACCGGTGATATGGGCCAGCGCATGCACGCCGCCCGCCCGCACCGCAGCCAGCGCCTGCTTGACATAAAGCCGTGTGGGCACCAGCAACGCCTGCCCCAAACTGCCTTCCGAAAACGGCGACGGCGCGTCCCACGCCAGCCCCGACATCTCAACCACTTTGCGCACGAATGAATATCCGTTCGAATGCACGCCGGACGACGCCAACCCCAACAAGATATCACCCTCCGCCACGCCCGATGGCAGATCAGCGCCGCGTTCCATCGCACCCACCGCAAATCCCGCCAGATCAAAATCGCCGCCGTGATACATCCCCGGCATTTCCGCCGTCTCACCGCCGATCAAGGCACAGCCCGATGCCTCACACCCCGCCGCAATGCCGTTGATAATCCGCGTCGCCTGATCCACATCCAGCTTGCCCGTAGCGAAATAATCCAAAAAAAACAACGGCTCGGCACCCTGACAGACCAGATCGTTGACACACATCGCCACCAGATCAATTCCGATCGTATCCACATGCCCCGTATCAATCGCGATGCGCAGCTTGGTGCCCACGCCATCGGTTGCCGCCACCAGAATGGGGTCAGTATACCCTGCGCTTTTCAGATCAAACAGCGCACCAAACCCGCCAAGCCCCGCCATGGTGCCGGGCCGCTGCGTGCGCTTTGCCGCCGGTTTGATTCGTTCGACCAACGCGTTGCCGGCATCAATATCCACGCCCGCATCGGCATAGGTCAACCCATTTTCTCCGGTCATCATCGGCAAATTCCCCAAGCGATTGGCGTTGCCGCCCGCATAGTCGATCCCGCGCGCTGGCGCAACGCCGCGACACGCCCTGTTTTGGATTTGTCGCCCCAACGCTTGACCCCGCCCGCCGATATGCTAGGCAGGCTGGACTTGGGTCTGTAGCTCAACGGTTAGAGCAGGGCGCTCATAACGCCTTGGTTGGGGGTTCGAGTCCCTCCGGACCTACCAAACCCCGGCAGACCTTTATGCCATGGCCAGGCGCTGATCCCAAGGGCAACAAATTTGCGCACCCTCGGTTGCCGTTGATCATACTGCCTTGCAAGGCGCGGGTTCGCCGCTACACTGCGCGACAGATCCGTATCAAGGTGTGTGCCCCGTGTTTGAAAAGTCTGTATCGCTGAAATCTGTCGCATTTGCTTTGGCGATTGGCATGGCCGGCCCGCTGGCCGCCGCCCCCTGCGGGGATGGGGCATCGGGGTTTGAAGACTGGAAATCGGTCATGGCCAAAGAAGCCAAAGCCGAAGGCGTGGGCGAGGTCGGTCGCGCGGCGCTGATGGGCACCAGCTATTCCAAAGCGACGATATCGGCGGATCGCAATCAGAAAAGCTTCAAATATTCGCTATCGAAATTTCTGTCGGTGCGCGGCGCTGACGCAATTGTCGCCCAAGGGCGCAAGCGGCTGGCCAAAAGCCGCGATTTCTATGCAAGTCTGGAGCAAACCTACGGCGTGCCTGCCGGGGTGCTGATTGCCATTCATGGCATGGAAACCGGCTTTGGCAATTTTATGGGTGACACCAACGTCGTCTCGGCCATCGCCACCCTGACATGGGATTGCCGGCGCAGCGATTTTTTCCGCCCCCATCTGATCGGCGCGCTGAAACTGGTTGATCAGGGCTCCATCACCCCCACGGCGATTGGGGCCAAACACGGCGAATTGGGCCACACACAGTTTCTGCCCGGCAATGCGATGACCTACGGCGTCGATGGCAATGGCGACGGCCAGATTGATTTGACCAATACCGCCGATGCCTTGGCCAGCACCGCCAATTATCTGCGCGGCAAAGGCTGGAGCCCTGGCAAAGGTTATCAAGAAGGCGAGCCAAACTTTGCCGTCATCAAAGAATGGAATGCCGCCACGGTCTATCAACAGGCCATCGCCATCATGGGCGCAAAGATTGACGGCTAGAGCGTGACCTGCAAGGTGCGCCAGATACCAAAGCCTGTAGCGTGTCATATGGCAAATGGCGGATCGATAGTCTTTAGAACACAATCTATAATACATTGATTTTATGAGACAATTACACGTCTATGTAATTTCATACCACATAAAATACCACGTGAGGCTTTAAGTTTGCCAGTTCCTAGGCTCTGTTCGCCTGCAACTATCTGCCCCGCATATCCAGACCATCTAGCTCTCGTTCGATGCGGCAATAGATCGCTTTGCGGCTTGAATCGCCCGCCACTTCGTACCGATGTTCAAGCTTTCTATCTCCTTCGGGTCTGACTTACCCCGCTGGCCTTTGTATGCGACAGCCAAGAAACGCACATCCTTCAGTTCAGCGTAAGCGGTTCGTCTTGGCCGTCCGCTTAGCGGCTTGACGTTCTGGGGAAGGCCCATGGCATGAGGTCATCGATCTGCGCCTTGGGGTGGCCGTTGGTTATGGCTTCGAGGGTGGTGCGCAAATAAGCATATGGATTGAT
>JANNAT010000144.1:0-7877 GCA_031384605.1 Cypionkella sp. | reverse complement strand
GATGGGTCCCAGGTGGTATCGGTCATGGCAGCCTCGCTTTGACGATTAGGGCAGGCTGGGGGTTTCACACCCCCAGACCCCCGTGGGATATTTAGCAACAGATGAAACGGCGCGGCGTTTGCATCGGGTCAGTCCTTCATGCTTTCTTCGCGCAAGCCGTCTGCCAGCAGGTTCAGGCCCAAAACAAGGCTCATCAACGCCAGTGCGGGAGTGATCGCGGGATGCAGATAGATCGACAGCAGCTTGCGGCCATCATCAATGGTTGATCCCCAATCCGGGCTTTCGGGGCTGACGCCAAGGCCAAAGAACCCCAGCGTGCCCAAAAGGATGGTGGTATAGCCGATGCGCAAACAGAAATCGACGATCAGCGGCCCGCGCGCGTTGGGAAGGATTTCCCACAGCATGATATACCATGCAGATTCGCCGCGCGTCTGGCCAGCGGCGACGTAATCGCGCGCCTTCAGATCCATAACGATGCCACGCACAATACGAAACACCGTGGGCGAATTCACGAAGACCACCGATACGAACACGTTCAACAGGTTCGGGTCCATCGACCATATGCCAAGCGGATCGGCGTTGAAGGCCAGACCGGAATAGGCCCACAGACCAATCACAATTGTCAGCCCAACATAAAGATTGCGTTTGGGCGGGTTGGTGAAAAAGCGTGAGTTGAACAGGGTTGCAAAGAACACCACCGGGAAGATGAACAGCACCGCCGCAAGATAAATCGGAATTCCGGTAAAACGGATTTCGGGCGTGACCAGCAGGTAGAACAGCAAGATCACCGGGAAGGCTAACACCAGATTGGCGAAGAACGACAGGATTGTGTCCAGTTTACCGCCGAAATAGCCCGCAGGCAAACCCAGCGTGACCCCTACCATAAAAGCAAACGCTGTCGCGGCGGGTGCAATCGTCAGCACCCGGCGCGCGCCCATCACCACGCGTGAAAACACGTCCCGCGCCAGATGATCGCCGCCCAGCAGGAAATAGCCGTATTGGCCGTCTTTGATATCCACCAAGGCGGTGCCTGGCAGCGGGTTTTTGATACGGCCAAACTGCGCGATCGGGTCCATCGTGATGATCACGTCGGCGAACACTGCGGTGAATACCCAAAACATCACCAGACAAAAGCCCACCATGCCGACAGGGCTGTCGAACAATTTGCCGTAAAGGCCAAGTTTGCGTTTGAACCTGATCGACAGCGCAAAGGTAACGATCAGCGCGATCCAGACCGGCAGGAATTGTTGCAAAATGCGGGCAATGATGCCGCCCCAGGAAAGTTCATCCATCATGCTACCTCATGCCAGCCGGATACGGGGGTTCAGATAGACATAGCCGATGTCGGAAATCAGCTGCGTCACCAGAACGAAAATAACTGCAATCACCGAACATCCCAGCAAAAGCTCGATGTCGTTATTGCCAGCGGCTTGCACAAGGGTCCAACCGAAGCCTTTGTAATTGAACAAAGTCTCAACAATGACCACACCGTTTAACAGATAGGGAAACTGCAGCATGATCACGGTAAACGGGGCAATCAGCGAGTTGCGCAGCGCGTGTTTCACCACCACATCGCGAAACTTTACCCCCTTCAGGCGCGCGGTGCGGATGTATTGCTGTGTCATCACTTCGGTCATTGACGCGCGGGTCATCCGGGCAATGTAGCCGATCCCGTAAAGCGCGATGGTCAGCACGGGCAGGGTGAAGTTCCAGAAGGTAATGTCGTCGATGGCAGAGGTAGACGTGCCAAGGAACAGGGTTTTGGTGCTGATCCAGCCCCATTCATACAACAAGGGCGATAGACCTGCTGTGGCCGAGGCGAACAGCGCCACAAGAATGACGCCCGATACATATTCCGGCGTCGCCGATGACGCGATGGCCACAATCGACAGGCTGCGGTCGGTGCGCGACCCCTCGCGCATGCCCGATAGCACCCCCATCAACAGCGCCACCGGCACCATCACCAGCATCACCGCCAGCATCAGCCATCCCGTCGAGGCCAGCTTGACACTAAGCGATTCCCAGACGGGTTTTTTGAAGAACGTCGAAAATCCCCAGTCGCCTTGCAAAATGCCGCAATATCTGGGGGCGGTTTCAACTGTTACCCCAACATCAAAACACAGCCCACGGGTGATACCTTTTTCATCTACGCGCTGCCAACCAGGGGCGACCCCCAACCATTGCGCATAGCGCCCAATCACTGATCCGCCATGACCGTTTTCTTCGATCCACGATTGCACCGCCGCATCTGTCATCCGGACCGAGCCTTCGGTGCGGGCCAGCTTTTCAAGGTTTGGCGACAAATTCGTCAGGAAGAACACAATGAACGTCAACGCAAGCGCAGTCAAAAGCATGACGCCAAGGCGCCTTACCACAAATTTCAGCATATCTGGTTCCCCATTGGTGCCAATCAAGGTCGGCGGCTGATCACGATTGTTGTTGTGCGATCAGAGGTGGCAGGCAGCAGGCGGGCCGGGCGCATCCAAAGACGCGCCCGGCCCGTATGTTAAGTTACGACAAAGACCACTTGTAATGGTGGTGTTCAAACGACGGGTGCATATCGACATTCACGCCCTCTTTTGCGTGACGGTAAAGTGAGCGCCAGAACGGCTGGATGATCACGCCTTCGTCTTGCAGAATGGTTTCCATCGTCACCATCACTTCGCGGCGCGCATCTGCATCGGCCAATGATTTTGCCTTTGCCATTGCTGCATCGAAATCAGCATTCGCCATGCCGGTTTCGTTCCAAGACCCGGTCGAGGTATAGGCATAATCCATGTTCTGGATCGCCAGCGGGCGGTGGTTCCATGTGGTCGAAGAGAACGGATACTTCTGCCAGTCATTCCAGAAGGTTGATCCCGGCATCACGGTCCGCTTTACCTTGGCACCTGCATCGCGCAACTGCGCAGCAACCGCATCGGTCGTCGCCGCTTCCCAGCCATCATCCAATGAGATGATTTCCAGTTCGGTTTCAGCCAATCCTGCAGCGGTCAGCGCCGGCATCAGGCCAGCCGCATCAATAACTTGCGCAGGGATTGCGGCGTATTCCGGGTGAACCGGGCAAACGTGGTGGTTTTCGGCAGGTGTGCCCAAACCGTTGTAGCCAAGTTCAAGCACCACTTTCGGATCAACCGCTTTTTGGATCGCTTGCCGCACGGCTTTGTCTTTATAAAGCTCGCTGGTGGCGCCGTTCATCCGCACGACGATTGTCGCGGCGGTGACCGCTTCAAGCTTTTTCATACCCATGCCGTCAAGAATGGCAATGTAATCACCAGTTGATTCGTAGTTCACATCAACTTCATCCGAGCCGAACAACGCCACCATTGCCGATGGATCGGTGCCAAAGTCGATGTAGTGGATTTCGTCCAAAGGTGCCGTGCCGCCCCACCAGACATGTTCCGCAGGTGCGCGCACCAGCGTCATCTTCTGGCCGACCATAATCTCTCCCGGAACATATGGACCGGTGCCAATGGCGTTGGTTGCGGGATCAGACCCATCAACAAAAGACGCATGAACGATGGCCGATGGATAATCGGAAATCGTCGCCACGATGGCAATATCGGGTACGCTCATCATCAGTTTGACGGTGCTGTCATCGACCTTGACCACGGAACCCGCGCGCAACTGCGTGACCATGACAGCAGCACCGGCCTCATCGACCTTGGCAGTGCCATCGGCATTCATCGCCGCTACAGATTCGCTCAGGCCCGGGAAACGCGACGCCATGGCGTTGCCTTCAACGCTACCATCAGCCCAGCGGCCAAAGTTGCGCACCACGTCGTCCGCGGTGAACGCTTCGCCGTTGTTCCACTTGACGCCAGGACGCACTTTCAGCGTGTATTCTGTGGCGTCGGCATTGGCTTCCCACGATTCCAGCAAGCGGCCTTCGAAGGTGCCATCGGGGTTATACTGCACCAGATATTCCAGCCACCCGCGATAAACGTTTGCGATCTGTGGCCAGTCTGCCAGACGCGGGTCTTTTGGGGCGCGGGTTTCCATAGCCACGCGCAGAATGCCACCAACTTTGGCGTGGGCTTCTGCCGACACCGGTGCGTCAAGACCCAGCAGGCCATAGGCCACAACGGTGGATACACCCAGCGCTGTTGTGCGGGTCAGGAATTCACGGCGGCTAAGTTTGCCATCGCGCACTTCTTGCGCGTGCATCAACGCTGCTGGATGCAACGGCGCCTCGATCTTTTGCATTTTCGTCATTGTCGTCTCCCTGGGAAAGGCTAAGCCTTTTGCTTTTTCTTGGGTGGCAGCTGACTGTTGGCACGCGCCCTTGATGTCCATGCCCCACGCTGAACAAGACGGGGATCATCGCGCAACCATAAGCCAAGTCTCACCCGGCTATTCCGCATCTTTTCGCCCCTTGCGTCAACGGCTGGATTCGCCTTGCAATGACACGTTTGCGACAATTCGGCGCAGGATTGACCTTTCCGGGCGTTTCAATCGATTCCTCCGGGCAATCCGCGCATTGCGGACACGATTCCGCCAAAGCGGACAAGCCGGAACAGAATCACTTTTCAGGAAGCTTGATCAGCTGGCGCGGCGAAAGGCCGTTGGCGAAACACCCGTCAGATGCGCAAAGGCGCGGGTGAAATAAGCCGGTGATGTAAAGCCAAGCGAGGTGCCAATGCGCCCCACCGCCATATCGGTTTCCGACAGCATGCGGCGGGCCTCAAATATCCGACGGTCCTGCAACAGATCAATCGCCGACCGCCCACAAGCAGCCCGGCAACAGCGTGTCAGATGCGTGGGCGTCACGCCCAAAGCCACTGCCAGCTCGCCCACGCCCACACCACGGCGAAATTCACGCTCCATCAGCGCGGTATAGCGGGCGACAAGGCGGCGCGCGGCATCAGGGCGCGGTGTTTCGGGGGCGGCCCGCACGGCTTGGCGTTCCAGCCAGACGCCCAACAGCCCTAGGTAATGACCTGCTGCGCGATCATGCGCGGGGGTGTCGGCGTCCATCTCGCGCTGGATCATGTCCAGCACCATATTCAGGTCTTGTTGCGCATGCACTTCACGGATGCGCAGGTGCTGGGGTGTTGCGGGCAATGTCACGGTTGTGTCGCGGCCAAAAAATACGGCTGTGCCAAAGACTTGGGGCCCCACTTCAAAGCCGTGCATCACGCCTGCGGGAATGTAGATCGCATTATGGGCGGTATAGCCGCGCGTCATGCCGGCAATGGTGATGCGGCCCTGACCTTTGGTGAACCACAAAAAGCACGGCTCTGACAGGGTGCGCATCGCCTCAACACGCCAGCGACCGCCTGCGGCAAGGCGGGGGATCGCCACAAGGCGCATTTGCGAGGGATCGGTGGTAAAGATCATGGGCAACCCGATTAAACTTGCATCAGAGTATTCAGCCCTGCGGCACAACCCAAGCGAAATAATGGCCCGACATCAGCGATAAAGCGGCTTGCCGCCGAAAGCTGTGGACAAACCTGTGGACAGTCAAACCTTCAGGGCAAATTCAGCTGCCGCCAGTCTTTCATGTGCGACCGAAACCAGGTGCGCTGTCGTTTGGCATATTGCCGGGATGCCACAGTAGCTGCATCAATGGCCTGATCCAAACCGATCTCGCCGCGCAGATGGGCGATCAGCTCTGGCGCACCGATGGCGCGGGCCCAGGGTTGGTTTGGCTGCCAATGGGGCAGGGCCGCGCGCGCCTCGTCCAGCGCGCCGCCATCAATCATTGCGGCAAAGCGCGCATCGATTCGCGCGTTCAGCCAAGGAACTTCGGGGATGATCACCAGCGCCTCGCAGTCAACACGCGGCAAAAGTGCGGGCCCGGTGCTGTCTTGCCATTGGGCCAGACCGCGACCTGTGGCGCGCAGCACCTCCCATGCGCGCTGCACCCGCACAGGGTTTGCGACATCAATGCGCGCCGCTGTCGCTGCATCCAGTTCCGCCAGCAACGCGCCAAAGCCTTGCTGCGCACGCCGCAAATCCGCCTCTTGGCGCACATCGGCGGGGGTGTCGGGAATTTCGGCCAGACCTTTTGTCAGCGCGGTAAAGTTCAGCCCGGTGCCGCCCACGATGACAATCGGGCGGTCAAGCCAGCGTTGCACGTCGCGCAGCCAATGGCCCACGGAATAGGGCTGATCGCGGTCGACATGACCATATAATGCATGTGGCAAGGCCGCCTCGTCTGCCGGGCTGGGCCGCGCGGACAAAATCCGCCAACACCGATAGACCTGCAACGCATCGGCGTTAATGATCACCCGCCCGTCGCGCGCCGCCAGATCCAGCGCCAGCGCAGACTTACCCGAAGCGGTTGGCCCGGCGATTAAAACCGGCGCTTCACGGGACAGGTTTTTCAAAAAAGATGTCACGCCCCGCCCTTTCATCTTGGCCCAAATATCCCGGGGGTTTGGGGGCAGGCCGCCAAGTTAGCGGCGATCCCCGCCATTCCCCGCTTATCCCCGTTGAACCCGACCGCATTTTGCTACATTTTGCGCGTCACGCCAACCCAGACACGACAGCAAGGAAAATCCCATGCCCGACACCAGCAAGCCGCAAATCACCTACAACCGCGTGATGCTGAAAATCTCGGGTGAGGCGTTGATGGGCGATCTGGGATATGGTCTGCATCCCCCAACCGTGGCCCGCATCGCCGCCGAGGTGAAATCGGTGCATGATCTGGGGGTCGAGATTTGCATGGTGATCGGCGGCGGCAATATCTTTCGCGGCCTGCAAGGCAGCGCCCAAGGGATGGAGCGCACCACCGCCGACTATATGGGGATGTTGGCCACCGTGATGAACGCGCTGGCGATGCAATCCTCGCTTGAGGCGCTGGGCATCCACACCCGCGTCATCAGTGCCATCCCGATGGATCAGGTGTGCGAACCCTATATCCGCCGCCGCGCGGTGCGGCATCTGGAAAAAAAGCGCGTGGTGATTTTCGCCGCAGGCACTGGCAATCCGTATTTCACCACCGACACCGCCGCCACCTTGCGGGCCAACGAGATGACCTGTCAGGCGATTTTCAAGGGCACCAAAGTGGACGGGGTTTACGACAAAGACCCCAAGAAATTCCCTGACGCCAAACGTTATGCCTGTGTCACCTATAACGAGGTATTGGAAAAGAATTTGGGCGTAATGGATGCGACAGCGATCGCGCTGGCCCGCGACAACGCCTTGCCGATAATCGTGTTTTCGTTGGATGAACCTGGCGGTTTTCAGGGGATTCTGGCAGGGCATGGCACCTATACCCGCGTGGTTGAGACCTGTTGACCCCGCCTGCGCGCCGCAAGCCCGCTTTGGCCTATACCCAAAGCCGTGCTTGCTGTTATAGACGCAAAGCAGACTAAAAAACGCGCCGCCGCACCCGAAAGAGACGCCCATGCCTGACGATCTTGATATTGACCTTGATGCCATTCAGCGCCGGATGGACGGTGCTATGAATGCGCTGCGCACGGAATTTGCCAGTTTGCGCACGGGCCGCGCGTCGGCCTCGATCCTGGATCCGATTATGGTCGAATCCTATGGCCAGATGACACCGATCAATCAGGTGGGCACGGTGAACGTGCCGGAACCGCGCATGGTGGTGATCAATGTCTGGGATAAGGCGATGATTTCCAAGGTGGAAAAGGCCATCCGCGAATCGGGGATTGGCATCAACCCGGTCACCGACGGCCCGCTGATCCGCCTGCCGATCCCCGAATTGAACGAAGAACGCCGCCGCCAGTTGTCAAAAGTGGCGTCAACCTATGCCGAAAACGCCAAGGTTTCGATCCGCAATGTGCGCCGCGATGGCATGGATCAGATCAAAAAGGCCAAAGCCGCGGGTATGGGCGAAGATGATCAAAAGATGTGGGCCGACGAAGTGCAGGATTTGACGGACAAATCCATCGCAGGTGTAGACCGCG
>JANNAT010000134.1:0-48718 GCA_031384605.1 Cypionkella sp. | reverse complement strand
GCCCTCGGATCATGTCTGGCATCGGGGCTTGTGGTTTGCGTGGAAATTCATTGACGGCATCAATTACTGGGAGGAGGAGATGGCGAGCGACGGCGCTCTCGTCTCTCAGGGTCGGACTTTGCCGCATGGAGCCGAGACAGTGACCTTCGCTGGGGATGGATCGGCAACCTTGCGCCACCCCCTCGCCTATGTGGCGCCAGACGGGCGAAAGGTTCTGCAAGAGAACCGTACCATCGTCATACGCCCGCCCGACGGACGGGACATGGTCATTGATTTCGTCCACGACTTCCGCGCCGGGGATGCGCCTGCCACGCTTTCGGCGACCCCGGATGCCGCGGAAACGCCTTGGGGCGGGTATTCCGGCCTAGGGCTGCGGGCCGCCCGCAGTCTGACTGATTGCCGGGTTGTGAACGACTCCGGTCAGACAGGCAGCGCGACCAACGGGGCACGGGCCGTTTGGGTCGATCTTAGCGGAATTGCCGATGGCGGGCCGTCAGCCGACCGGGCTGCCGGCCTCGCGCTGATCGACCATCCAGGTAATCCGCGATACCCTTCGCCCAGCTATGTCTACTATAACAGCAAAGATTTCGGCTACATCAACCCCAGCCTACTCCGGCATGAGCCCATGATTCTTGATGCAGGGCAAGCACTTCGCCTCGCCTATCGCGCCGTCGCACATGACGGAGTGGCAGACGCGAAACGCCTCGGGGTACTGGCGGACCAGTTCGGCGCAACCCGTCACTTCGATGACTGACAAGTGGAAATTACCAAATGAACAAAGTGCTAGAAAAGACCTTCAAGGCCGCTATCGTGGGTGTCGGACAAGCTGGTACGGCGGGCGGCAGCCCCACACGAGGTGCCTTTCGCATCGGCCATGTCCACGCGAAGGCCTACCGGCGGAGCACGAACTTCGAGCTGGTTTCGGCGGCGGACGTTAACGCCGAAAACCTAGCCTATTTCCAAGGGCAGTTCGATGGAGTCGCAGGGTATCCCAGCCTTGAGGCACTTCTTGCCGGACAAACACCTGACGTCGTAAGCCTGTGCACATATGTTGGTCTTCACCTCAAGATGATCCAGACCTGCATCGAGGCTGGCGTCCGCGTCATCCTTTGTGAGAAGCCCTTTGTAAGCTCTCCGCGGGAACTCGCTGTGCTGCGCGATCTTGTTGCAAAGTCCGGCGTCGAGATCCTCGTACCACATTTCAGGCGCTACATTCCCGCCTTCAAGGACGCCTCGAGACTCTACAGCTCTGGACGAGTGGGCGAGCGATTGATGGTGACCGCAGCGATCGGCGACGGGTGGGATTTGAGCGAATGGGGATCTCACTGGCTCGACATGTTCCGCTTTTTTCACGAAGACGCGATGCCTGAGCATGTGCTGGCGCAAGCCCGGGTCCGGGATCGTCGCGGCTTTGGCCACGCCATGGAAGACCATGCAATGGCCTTTATGGCCTTCCCGGGCGGCGGTCGTGCCCTGCTTGAAACCGGACCGTCCTATCTTCCAGACGGCGTAAACATGGTTTTAACAGGCACCGAGGGTTCCATCTACGTCAGAAATGAATCCGAGTTGCGCGTTGTCACCGCTGACGGAGTTGAAAACATGACGTACGCGGAAAACTACGACTGGATCGACGCTTGGGTAGAGATGGCAGACACACTCGCCACTTGGTTGCGGGACGGGACGGCGCCGCCCTTGGGCTTTAATCACGTTTCGGGCACTGCAGAACTAAACTTGGGTTGCTACATGTCCATGGTTGAGGGCGACAGGGTCGATTTCCCGATGCCATTGAACTGGCCAGAGTGGCCTGTCGAGGAGCTTGCCCGTAAATCCGCTGCCAGGCTTTTAAGATCCTAAGCAGGATGGCAGGCTGCGGGTCTGAGTCCGGAATGCAAGGATCAGCCCAACGCGTTGCAAAAGACATGTGCTGCGAAGGAAGATATCGCTGCAAACGGTGCCCCGATCACACCTGGGCGTGGTAATTCCACGGCAGCAGGTCATCGATCTGGCTTTACTTGTGGCCGTTGACGTTGGCCTTAAATGTTGTGGTCAGATACCCCCGGTCGGCCAGCAGCCACTCTGCCTTTGGCAGGCTGCCCGTGAGGGCCGCAGCACCTGTGTAATCGCTCACCTCGCCTTCGGTTATGAAGAAACGGATCGGGCGACCATTGGCATCGGTGACCGCGTGCAGCTTCGTGTTCATGCCGCCCTTGGTGCGACCGATCAGACGGCCCCGCTGGTCGTCGGCCCCCCCTTTTTCCGACCGCAGGCAGGTCGCCGTACGGTGCGCTTTCAAATAGGTCGCGTTGATCATCACCGTCTTGAGAACCGCCGCTTCGGAGGCCAGCCCCTCCATGATTCGGGCGAAGACCCCCATGTCCCCCCGCCGCTTCCAGCGGTTGTATATCGTCTTCGGCGGGCCATACTCCTCCGGCGCATCGCACCACCGCAAGCCGTTGCGATTGGTGAAGATTATACCGCTCAGAACGCGGCGGTCATCGACGCGCGGCACGCCATGGCTCTTCGGGAAAAACGGCCGAAGCCGGGTCATCTGTGCTTCCGTCAACCAGAAAAGATTGCTCATCGTCACCCCCTTCAGTTCGGGAACTCAAATAACGCAGCCGAGGCCACTTCAAGCAGATCAATGGGTCCTACCCTAGGAAAACACTCATCATCGGTGGAACGCGCATCTATATGCGTCATCTTGTCTGTAGTCTTGTCACTTCAGGCCGCGACGTGACCATCGCTACCCGCGGATTTGCGGCTGACGACTTTGGAAACGATGTCGAACGTGTGCAGGTCGATCGTAGGGATGCCGATGCAATGGCCGCAACATTCGCGCGATCAGACGGATTTGACCTCATCTACGATCTGATGTGCTACAATCCGCTTGATGCCAAGATTTCGACGACGATCTTCATCGGTAGGGTTGATAGATATGTGATGGCCTCGACAATCGAGGTTTACAGGCCGCTGGTTGGCACAACGTCAACTCCCTTTAGCGAAACCGCTGTCGATCTTGCCGGTGAATTGGTCAATCTCGATTTCCCCAGGCATGACCCGGTCAAAGCCGAAGGCGCTTATGGCGAAGGCAAACGGCAAGCCGAGGCATGGTTCACGCAAATTGGTGCCTTTCCGGTGCTCAGCATTCGCATCGGGCATGTACTGGCGGGCCCGGAAGACTTTACGGGCCGCGTCGCGGATTACTTTGGGCGTCTCAGACAGCATCAGGCTTTGAACTATACCAGCATTCTTGGGCGCAGTTCATTTACTACATCAACGGCATCATTGACTTCATGCTCTGGGCAGGCAGCGCAGCAATTCTGGGGCTTGTCAATGCGGCGAGCATTGGGGCGCTTTTTGCCTGCGATATCCATATGGCTGCGGCGTAGGTTTTGGGCGTTCCCGCTGAAACCCGACGTAATTTGGCAGCCAGCTCAGGGCTCAGTCCCTTCGATTATCCGGCACCGTTTGAGGTATCCACCGAATTGGCAGTCCGACACGGTTACCGTTTTTCCAGCAGTGAAAGCTGGCTGCATGGCGTTCTAAGACATCACCTCAACGGATCAGAGCAGCGCCGCGACCATGTTTGAGAATCTCATGGTTTTCATGATCGCCGCAACCGTGGTCATCATCATTCCCGGACTGACGACGCCCTATGCTATCGCAATGGCGCCAGAGTCGATTGGCAACGCCGTGGTGGAAGTTTTGGGGATCGTCGTGGGCGACATCGACTTCATTTCGTTGGTGAGCCTCGGCCTCGCTGCCGTGATCCAGCAATGGCTGTCACTGCTTTTCGCAATCAAGTTCGCCGGTGCAATTTTTCTGGGTAGAGGACCAACGTACGTTTGGGAAACTACATCTCGCAACGTGCAGCTATGCTGAATGTCGGCAATTGGCCGGTAGCGACCAAATGAGTTGATGAGGTCATGCTACCGGAACATCAACCTTTGCCCGGAAGGAAGCACAGTGGAAGCAAGAGGGAGAGGTTCGTGGCGGTTTATTGCGAAATCCGGCGTAGGTACGTTCCGGGGCAGGGGGGCTCCAAGCCACGGAAAATGCGAAGGATAGCGCGGTTCTGAGGGATTGTTCATGGTTCGTTCGCCACGACTCATAACCTGAAGGTCTTAGGTTCAAATCCTACTCCCGCAACCAAATCTACAAAACATATCAAAGACTTAAATGTTGACTGTTTCGCTGGTGTATCGGTAAGCGCAAAACACGTCAACGCCACGTCAACGTTTGACGAGTCCCTCCTGAAAAGAGGGGGAATCATGATGCAGACGGGCATGTCGGTACGCGCGTCACTCGGTTTTCTATAGCCGTCCGGCCCAACTGCGGTTATCCGGCCCTAGCACTCATCCACACTCATTGAATCTCAATAGGACTAGCGCCCGCGCATCCAGTGCTGCAACTCTGTTTCCGCCTTTTCCAATGCGCCGTAGTTCAGTAGTTTGCGCAGCATTGCCACAGTCACCGCCCTTGCCCGAAGGTTGAACGGGCTGTCCTCGCGCTGGCTGTCGGCTGATTGATGGACGTCAAGTTTGCTGTAAATCTGCTGCAAACGGTTCTGCACAGACCTGAGCGACAGGTGGCGCCGTTCGGAAATCACGCGGTCGGTCATACCAAGTGCGATGTCCATCAGGATTTCATATTCGGAATCACTGAACCCCGAGGTCTGCGCGAAGCTGCGTTGCTGCATGCCGCGCACCTCATTGTCGATAACGCACTGGTTCTCGATGAAGATGCTGCGCAGCGCCAGTTTCAACCGCTCTTCCGAAGTCGATTTCAGAACATAGCCATAGGCAGCGCCGTTTGGCACGATCCGGCTGACGCCCCGAACGTAGGCTTCGTCTGCGTAATTCGACCAGAACAGGATGCGCGTGTCGGGGCGCTCTCGCCAGATCGTGCGCGCGGCCTCGATGCCGTTGCGGGCGTTCATCTGCAAATCCATGACGATATGGGCGGCCCGATGCGCCCGCGCCAAGGTCTCACCTTGCTGCCCATTTTCGGCTTCATAGATGGTACTGCATTCTGGCAATGCTGCGCTGACCTGTTCCCGCAGGAAAGACCGATGCAGGGGGTCGTCCTCGACGATCAGCACTTCCATTTCTTCCCCCTTTATTCCGCGACCAACTGCAGGCTTGGCGACAGAGGCAGCACAATGCCGACACTGGTGCCGCCGCCACCGATCCCCGTCGCAAGAGTACAGCGTGCCGAGATCAGACGCGCCCGGGTCTTCATATTGTTAATGCCGCTGCCAACCCGGGTTCTCTTTTTGGTTATGCCTTTGCCATCGTCGCTTACCGCGAGCGAAATCTGCCCCGGCATGGCCGCCAGTTGCACCGAAATCCTTCCGGCTTCGGCATGGCTGACGGCGTTGTTAATCGCCTCTTGCGCGATGCGGTAAAGAGCGATGCTTACCGTCGGCTCCAGTGCGTCAAACGCACGGCCTGAGTCGTCATTCAGGGTCCAGTTGATGTCTTGTCCCGAGTCGCGGATGGCCCGGTCCAGATGATGTTCGATTGCATGAGCAAAGCCGAACAACTGCAAAAGCGACGGCTTGGCCTGTTCGATGATTTGCCGCAAGTCCTGCATACAAAGGTGCAGGCCACGGGTGATCGGCTCGAGCGCTTCGGCGGGGGCAGGGCCTTCATGTGGTAGCCGCTCCAGATGCCGGGTCAGCCGCGTCAGATCGGCCAGCGTCTGGTCGTGCAGGTCCATGCCGATACGTTGGCGCTCGCTTTCCAAAGCCTCGGTCAGCTTCAGCGCCCCCAGCCGCAACCCTTCCTCGCGCACCCGCGCCTCGGCTTCGATGATCGCGGATCGTTGGGCCTGTTCGGCGGCGCGCAGAGCAAAGAAGTAGGGCGACAGCAGGTCGGCGATATAACGGGCAATGCGCACATCCTCCGCTGCATAGGCCCCGGCGCGCTGCAACGAGGCGCTGAACGCCCCGATCACTTCGCCATGCACCATCATCGGCACATGGATGCGTGCGCGCAGGCCATGGTCGTGGATCGGTTTGTAAAACCCGCCTGCGAATTGAAAACGCGGGTCGGAGCAGGCATCTTCTGTCAGGATATGATCGACCGCACCTTGTAGCAGCGCCCGGATCGGGCTGTTGGCAATAGGTGCCTGCGGTTGCTTGCCCCAGTCTGTTTCAATCCCGCTTTCATAGGCCGTGTGGAATTGCCCGTCAGGGCGCAGGATGCAGACGTCCAGGTGATCATGCGGCAAAATCTGCCCGATTTCCGTCGCGATCGCCTTGATGGCAGATTGAAAGTCGAGTTGCCCTGCCAATAGGCGCGAGATGCTGAACAGATGGTTCAACAAAGCTACTGGAGACGTTTCGACCATCTTCCGATTCTCCGCCAAGGCGGCCACCGCCGCACGGTTAGCATGGCAGAGAAGCCGCGTCACACCTACAGCATCCCGCGCAGAGCACTTGCGGGAACCCGCAGGCTTTTGGGGAAATCCCGCAAACGCGCTGCCTGAAAAACCCTATACAGCGTTGGACTTCTCACCCATCCTGAGCTTGTTGAGTGGAGGAACCTCAGCAGGAACACAAGCGTAATTCGGTCGCCCGGGCGGGCGCCATCAAGGCTGCCATGCGTGCAGCACCCTTAGGGAGAGAGACATGAATACCAGAACGATGTTGCTGGCCTCGGCCACGATCCTTGCAGTGACTATGCCTGCCTTGGCAGAGACTTCAGCGAAAAAGATTGCCCTTTCAAACAACTATGCTGGCAACTCTTGGCGACAGGCCATGCTGACCAGCTGGGAAAAGATCACAGGCCCGGCAGTGGCCGATGGCACCGTCGCTGCCGCCGACACCTTTACCACGGCTGAAAACCAAGCCACAGAGCAGGCAGCGCAAATCCAGAACATGATTCTGCAAGGCTATGACGCCATCGTCATCAACGCAGCCTCGCCCACCGCACTGAACGGTGCAGTGAAAGAGGCGTGCGATGCGGGCATTACCGTGGTGTCGTTTGACGGCATTGTGACCGAACCCTGCGCTTGGCGCATCGCGGTGAACTTCAAAGAGATGGGCCGCAGCCAGGTTGAATATCTGGCAGGCGCCATGCCTGCCGGTGGCAACCTGCTTGAAATCCGTGGCCTTGCCGGGGTGTTCGTCGATGACGAAATCTCGGCCGGTATCGCTGAGGGCGTCGCGCAATTCCCGCAGTTCAAGATCGTGGGTTCAGTGCATGGCGACTGGGCGCAAGACGTGGCGCAAAAGGCCGTTGCCGGCATCTTGCCGTCGCTGCCAGAAATTGCCGCAGTCGTAACGCAGGGCGGTGACGGCTACGGTGCGGCGCAGGCGATTGCCGCCACTGACCGGCCAATGCCGACCATCGTGATGGGCAACCGCGAGGACGAGTTGAAGTGGTGGAAAGAGCAGAAGGACGCTAATGGCTATACCACCATGTCGGTGTCGATTGCCCCCGGTGTTTCAACGTTGGCGTTCTGGGTGGCACAGCAAATCCTGGATGGGAAAGAGGTGCCGAAAGACCTGACCGTGCCGTTCCTGCGCATTGATCAGGATAACCTTGAGACCAATCTGGCCAATACCCAGGCCGGAGGCGTCGCTAACGTTGAATACAGTCAGGCCGACGCGATTGCGGTAATTGACGCCACCAAGTAACGTTATCCCTGCCAGTGCGCCTTGTCGTGCTGGCAACCAGACCTGCCCCTTGCCTCGCTTGGGGCAGGTCGCCTGCATGCTGCCCTATAATGGAAAGCCGCTTTGCTCTTGTCGCAGCCCCCCGCAGTGTTGGAAGTTGTCAATGCCACCGTGCGTTTTGGCGAGGTATGCGCGCTGGACGTTGTGTCACTGGCGATCCTGCCGGGCGAGTGTATTGGTCTTGTCGGCCATAACGGCGCCGGCAAATCCACCATCGTCGCGGTGATCAATGGCGGCCTCACCCCACAGCAGGGCGAGATTTTCAGCGACAGCACGCGTTTGGCCCCCTATGGAATTGGCGTGGCGCGCAGTCGCGGCGTGCGCTGTGTGTTTCAGGAACTGTCGCTTTGCCCGAACCTTTCCATCGTCGAAAACACCCGCATCATGCACCGCAACTTGGGTGGTTTCGGCTGGCGTGCCCGGGCGCGAGCGATCATTGCCGCCAGCCTTGATGCGGTGTTTCCGGGCCATGGCATCGACGTCGGGGGCCCCGTCGGAGCGCTGTCGATTGCGCAGCGCCAGATGGTTGAAATCGCCATGGCGTTTTCCGATGCAGGCCATCCGCCACGGCTGGTGATTCTGGACGAGCCGACCTCGTCGCTGGATGCGGGGCTTGCAGCGCAGCTTTTGGCGCATGTCCGCCGCTTTGTGGCAACCGGCGGTGCGGTGATCCTGATTTCCCACATGCTGAACGAAATTCTCGAAACCGCCAGTCGCATCGTGGTGATGAAAGACGGCAAGATCGTTGCCGAACGGGGTGCAGGCGGCTTTGATCACACCGGGCTGGTCGAGGCGATGGGCAGTGCTGCCAAGCATCAGGCCGCCGCCCGCCGCAGCCATGCTGCCACCGAACCAGTGCTGGAACTGAGCCCGCCGAAAGGTCAGCCGTTCCGTGCCTGCAAGGGCGAGGTGGTCGGCCTGGCTGGTCTTGGTGGCCACGGACAGACCCGGATGCTGCTGGCGCTGTTTGATCACCACAGCCCGCAATGGTGGCCCCGCCGCAATCCTGCAGTCGCCTTCGTCGCCGGTGATCGGCGCGAGAATGGCATTTTTGATTTGTGGAGCATTTTGAAGAATATCACCGTGGCGTCGCTGAGCGACCTGTCACGTCGGGGTCTGCTGCAAGATGACGCCGAAGCCAAGCGCGGCGCAGCTTGGAAAGAGCGCATCGAAATCCGAACACCCGATATGGAGAATCCGATTCTGTCGCTGTCGGGGGGCAACCAGCAAAAGGTTTTATTCGCCCGCGCCCTGTCGACGCGCGCCCCCGTTGTGCTGATGGATGATCCGATGCGCGGCGTCGATGTAGGCACCAAGCACGAGGTCTACGGCATGATCCGCGCCGAAGCCGAAGCAGGCCGCACTTTTGTATGGTATTCGACCGAGATGGAAGAAATGCAGCTTTGTGACCGCGTCTATGTCTTTCGCAACGGGTCTATCGTCGCGGAACTTGTGGGCAATAGCATCAGCGAACAAAACATTCTGCGCGCCTCGTTCGAAGGAGCGGCGGCATGAGAATTTCAACCGACACCCTGCGACTTGCCGTCCCGGTTGTGTCGCTCTTGCTGCTGTTGGCGGGCGTGTTCTATCTCCAGCCCCGCGCCATGAGCTATACCGGGCTGAACCTGTTGTTCAATCTTGCCGTGCCGATTGCCCTGGCCACAATCGCCCAGATGCTGATCATGGCGGTGAACGATCTGGACCTGTCGATGGGCACCTTTGTCAGCTTTGTCGCCTGCGTCGCCGCGACTTACTTGCATGACACGCCATTGCTGGGGGCCGCAATCTTGTTGGCGGCCATCGCGGTCTATGCGGCGATGGGGGTCATCATCTATCTTCGTGATTTGCCTTCCATCGTGGTGACGCTGGGGAGGAGCTTTGTCTGGGCTGGTGTTGCCGTGCTGATCCTGCCCGCGCCCGGTGGAACAGCGCCTGAATGGGCACGCGCCGCTATGATCTCAAAACCGCCGCTGGTGCCGATGGCGATTGTCGCCAGCGCATTGCTGGCGGTGTTTGCACATCTGTTGATCATGCGATCCTCTTTCGGGGTGCTGATCCGGGGGGTGGGGGGCAACCAACGTTCGGTGCTGCGCGCCGGATGGTCGATTGTTGCCGCGCGGGCTGGGGCCTATGCCCTTGCTGCCACTTTTGCCGTGGCCGCCGGTATCTGCCTTGTTGGGCTGACCACCAGTGCCGACGCCAATATCGCCTTGCGCTACACGCTGTTGTCGATTGCCGGCGTCATCCTTGGCGGGGGCGAATTCACCGGTGGGCGCATCTCGCCCATCGGGGCCGTGATCGGCGCGCTGACATTGACGCTGGCAGGGTCATTCCTGTCATTCTTGCGTATCTCGCCAGATTGGCAGATCGGCGCGCAAGGTGCGATCCTGATCATCGTGCTTGCCTTGCGGTTGTTGCTGAACCGGCTGGAAAGCAAAGGCGGTATGGCATGAAAGCGCTGCTTGCAAAGCCGTGGATATGGTCTTTCGTCGCAGCGCTGTCGGTGTGGCTGGCGACTATTGCTGTCACGCGCGGTGCCTCCACGGTGGGCCTGTCGCAGGCGGCACTGACCTTCGCCGCGTTCTCGGTGCTGGTTGGCATTGGCCAGATGTTCGTGATCACGCTTGGCCCCGGCAACATCGACCTATCGGTGCCTGCCACAATGACGTTGGCCGGAACCGTGACGCTGAAATACATGGATGGCCAGAACGGACTGATCTTGCAGGGCTTGGGCATTGCCATCACGGTCGGGGTCAGCGTCGGTGTGCTGAACTACGCGCTGATCAAGGCGCTGCGCATTCCGCCAATCATCGCCACCCTGTCAATGAGCTTTATCGTGCAATCCGCCGCGATCTGGACCAACCGCGGGCTGCGGATCAAGCCCCCGCAAGTGTTGGCCGATTTCACAACGTTGACCAGCTTTGGCATTCCCAACATCGCCCTGATTGCGTTGCTGATTTCAATCTTGGCATGGGTTTTGCTGCACCGCACACCCTATGGTCGCTGGATCGCCGCCATTGGCCAAAGCCTGCCTGCCGCGCGGATGGCGGGCATCGCGGTTGATGGCTGCCGCTTTGTAACCTACCTGCTCTGCGCGGTGCTGGCTGCCATCTGCGGATACCTGCTCGCGTGTTTCTCGGGCGGGGCAGCGCTGAATATGGGCACCGAGTACCTGCTGATGTCGATTGCCGTTGTGGTGATCGGCGGAACCGCCGTCGCAGGGGGCGACAGCAACGTGCCGGGCATTTGGGGGGCCTCGCTGTTCATGTTTCTGGTCGTGTCGATGCTGAACACCTACGGCCTTGGGGCTGGGGTGCGGCTGATCATGACCGGAGTTATCATCATCACCGTGATCCTGCTGGCCAGTGGCCGCAAAGCCGGCGCACGCTAGGACAAGGTATTGCCATGACTGCCCCGCTGTATCAGATCGACGACCCGGCCTTTTCGCAATTCATTGTGGGGTCTGCGACGCTGGATGTGCTGTATACGGGGTGCCGGTGGGCCGAGGGTCCGGTGTGGTTTGATGATATGCAATGCCTGCTGTGGAGCGATATTCCCAACCAACGCATCCTGCGCTGGGCAGCGGACTCTGCGGGGGGCGGCAGCGTGACCACCTTTCGGCAGCCTTCCAATTTCTCGAACGGTCAGACGCGTGATCGGCAAGGCCGCCTTGTCACCTGTGAACATGGGCTGCGCCGTGTCAGCCGCACCGAAGCCTGCGGCAGCGTCACAGTGCTGGCCGACAGCTTTCAAGGTAAGCGGTTGAATTCGCCAAATGATGTGGTGGTGCAGACGGATGGTAGCATCTGGTTCACCGATCCGACCTATGGGATCTTGTCTGATTATGAAGGCTATCGCGCTGCGCCCGAGCAGCCCGTACATGGCGTTTACCGGGTTGATGGCACCAGCGGCGAAATCAGCCTTGTGGCCGATGATTTTTGCCAACCCAATGGGCTGGCTTTTTCGCCTGATGAACATACGCTTTACATTGCTGACTCCGGGGCTAGCCACGATGGCAGCAAACCTCGCCACATCCGCGCCTTTGATGTGCAGGACGGCAAGCTGACCCACGACCGCGTGTTCGCTGTGATCGATACAGGCATCCCTGATGGTATCCGAACCGATCTTGCGGGCAATTTGTGGTCGTCAGCGGCGGACGGCGTGCATTGCTTTGCCCCTGACGGCCGCCGACTGGGCAAGATTCTGGTGCCGGAGGCCGTCGCCAACCTGGCCTTCGGCGGACCGCGCCGCAACCGGTTGTTCATTGCCGCCACGACATCGCTTTACGCGATCTACGTTACCACCACTGGCGCGCAGCAGCCCTAGGCCCGATTGCGGCGTGCGATGATCAACCCGGCCGACACGATTAGGCCCGCGCCCAGCAGCATCGCAGAGCGCGGGGTATCTGCGAAAAACAGCGCGCCGAACAGGATGGCCCAGATCAGCAGCGAATACTGATAGGGCATCACCACCGCAGCTTCGGCATGTTTGAACGACCGGTTCACCAGAATATGCGCGGCCATCGCCACCACCCCCAGCAGGCAAAGCGCGGCCAAATCGCGTGGCGGCGGCGTCGCAACCCAGGCGCCCGGCGTCAAAGCAATGATGGCACCCGAGGTGACGAGCGCCCCGACAATCTGCCAAGCCACCAGCACCGTGTCAGGCGTGCCGCGAAGCTTGCGTCCCAGCAGCATCGCTCCGGCGAAGGCGGCACTTCCCAGCAGTGCGATCCCGGCCGCAGGCGTAAGGCTGGCCTGCGAGGGGGCCAAGGCGATCACCACGCCGACAAAGCCTAAACCTATTGCCGCCCAAACCCTGCGGCTGACCCGTTCGCCTAACACCAGCGGAGCCAACGCCGCGACATAGATCGGCGCTGCCAGCCAATAAGTCACCACATCGGCTAGCGGCAGATAGGCGACGGCGGCATAGAACCCCAACCCTTCAACGGCCAACAGCCCGGCGCGCAGCGATTGCAGGGCAGGGTGATTCACCCGCCACAGCTGCCCCAAACCGTCACGCAGCAGAAATGGCGTCAGCACTACCAGCGCCGAAAGGCTGCGGATCGCCATCAGTTGCGCCACCGAATAGCTGCCCATCAGCCATTTCCCCATGACATCATTGAGCGAAAACATAAACATGCCCGCCAGCATCAACAGGATGCCGATGCGCGCACTCTGCTGTAAGTGCATCGGTTTACATCACCGCGCCGATTTGCCACGGCACAAATTCCGCGCCGCCAAAACCCAGCGCTTCGGATTTCGTCTGCTTACCCGATGCAACTGCGACCAGCTCTTCAAAGATTTCGCGGCCCTTGTCGGCAATGCTGACGCCGCCTGTGATGATATCGCCGCAGTTGATGTCCATATCTTCGGCCATATGGGTGTACATCTCGGTGTTGGTCGCCAGTTTCAGCCCCGGCGCAGGCTTGAACCCAGATACCGATCCGCGCCCTGTGGTGAAGGCGATCAGGTTCGCGCCGCTGGCAATCTGCCCGGTGACTGAGGCCGGATCGTAGCCGGGACTGTCCATATAGTTAAAGCCGGGAGTGGTGATTGGCTGGGCATATTCATAAAATCCCATCATGGGGGCTGTGCCTCCTTTGGCGACGGCCCCCAGTGATTTCTCCAAAATGGTGGTCAGCCCGCCACGCTTGTTGCCAGGCGAAGGATTGTTGTCCATCTCGCCGCCGTTACGGGCGGTGTAGCTTTCCCACCACTGGATACGCGCGATCATCGCTTCAGCAATCGCAGGCGTGGCAGCGCGGCGGGTCAGCAGGTGTTCGGCGCCGTAAATCTCGGGAGTTTCCGACAAGATCGTGGAGCCACCGTGTTGCACCAGAAGATCCGAGGCCGCCCCTAATGCCGGGTTGGCGGTGATACCGGAATAACCATCCGACCCGCCGCACTGTAGCCCCACAACGATATGCTTCAACGGCGCTGGCGAGCGGATGACCTTGTTGGCGATCAATGCCATCTCTCGTAGTTCGCGCAGTGCCGCCTCAATAGTGCGCCGCGTGCCGCCCTCTTGCTGGATGGTCATGTAGCGGAAATTATTGTCCTTCCGCAACCGCCCCGCTCCAACCAACGCTGGCACCTGCATCGCCTCGCAGCCCAGACCGATCAGCAGGATACCGCCAAAGTTCGCGTGCTGGGCGTAGCCCTGCAACGTGCGGAACAACAGCTGATAGCCTTCCCCCTTCATATCCATCGCGCAGCCGGTGCCATGCACGATTGGCACGATGCCATCAATGTTTTCAAGGCTTTGAAACCACGGATCGCGCTCGGCGGCTTCGGCCACCAGCTTGGCCACCGTGGCCGAGCAATTCACCGTGGTCAGCACGCCAAGGTAATTGCGCGTCCCCACCTTGCCGTCGGCGCGGTGATAGCCGTCGAAGGTCCGGGTCAAATCCAAAACCGGCAGCGGCGTGTTGGCCTGCGCCATGGCATAGTCTTGCGTATGCGCGCCCATCCCAAGATTGTGCGTATGCACATGCGCGCCCACAGCGATCAGCTCCAGCGCCTGCCCGATGATCTGACCGTAGCGCAGCAGCTTGTCATGTGCGGCAAAATCTGCCAGCGCGAATTTATGACCACGTTTGACCGAAGTGGTCAGGGTCAGACCGTGGTCGGGCAAACTTGTGCCTGCCTCAAGGTCTTGCAGCGCAATCGCCACAGAGTCGTTCGGGTGCAAGCGGATGGTCGAAGCAGTCACGGCAGTCTCCTCTCGGGTTGCGGAAAGCTACCATGGCAGCAGTGCCGGGGCAAAGCCTGCGCCGGTGGAATCCCGCAGCAAATTTGCCAGTTCCCGCGCTTGACAACTGTGCATCATCCCGGCCTTCTGCTTGGTGGAAATCAGGAGGAAACGCGATGCATCCGGTACTGGCAAAGGGCAATGTGGCTGTGATTACCGGGGCTGCTTCAGGCATTGGTCTGGCAGCGGCGCAGTATCTGGCGAGCAAAGGCCTGCGGGTTTGTCTGGCCGATCTGGGCGCAGACCGTCTGGCCGCCGCGCGGGCGCAAATTATCGCGTCAGGTGCTGCCGAAGCCGATGTGATCGCCTGCGAGACCGACGTGGGCGACCCGGCCGCCCTGCGCGCGCTGGCCGACAGGTCCTATGCCACCTTTGGCGCGGTGCATGTGCTGATCAACAACGCCGGAATGCAGCCCGGCGGCAGCATTTTCGACGCCGAGGCGAACTGGGACCGCATCCTTGCCGTGAACATGATGGGTGTCATTCGCGGGTCGCAAGTTTTTGCCCCCCGGATGATCGCGGGTGGCGCGCCGGGGCTGATCATCAACACCGGCTCCAAGCAGGGCATCACCACTCCGCCAGGTGATCCGGCCTATAATATTTCAAAGGCCGGGGGTGAAAGTGTTCACCGAGGCGCTGCAACATGCGTTGCGCACCACCCCTGATTGCAAAGTGGACGCGCGGCTTTTCATCCCCGGCTATGTCCACACGCCGCTGACCGCACATGGCCGAACCGAAAAACCAGCCGGGGCATGGACCCCACAGCAGACCGTCGAATTCCTGTTCGCCTCGGTCGAACGCGGTGATTTCTATATCCTTTGCCCGGACAACGAGGTTGACCGGCGCACCGACGAAAAGCGGATCCGTTGGGCAGCAGGCGACATTGCCGACAACCGCCCGCCCCTGTCGCGCTGGCACCCGGACTATGCCGAACCCTTCAAGAAATGGCTTCAGGAATGACCGGTTTTTCGCTTCCCCAAGGCCTTTGGCTTGGCCGGGTCTGGCGGATAGGTATCGGCCCCGCTCTGGTGACGATCCGCGCGGGCCATGTGTATGACATCACAAGCAAAGCCGCGCCGACGATGCGCGATTTGCTGGAACTGCCTGATATCGCAGACTTTGTGGCAAACCTTCCTGGCGAAGACCTTGGCCCTCTGGCCGCCTTTGCCGCCGCTTCGGTGGAGCCTGCCGAAGAAACCACCCACCTGCTGGCACCTTGCGATTTGCAGGCGATCAAGGCCTGCGGTGTTACCTTTGCAAGGTCCATGGTCGAACGGGTGATCGAAGAACGCGCTGCCGGCAACCCTGCCCTTGCCGCCGAAATCCGCACCCGCGTCGCCGGGGCGATCGGTGACAGCCTGCGCGATCTGCTCCCCGGTTCGGCCAAAGCCGCCGAGGTCAAGGCGCTGTTGCAAGCCGAAGGTCTATGGAGCCAATATCTGGAGGTCGGCATCGGCCCTGACGCCGAGGTATTTACCAAGGCGCAACCGATGGCGGCGGTCGGGTATGGGGCATCGGTCGGGTTGCACCCGATCAGCAAATGGAACAACCCCGAACCCGAGGTGGTGCTGGTGGTCAGCTCGACTGGCCAGATCGTCGGCGCCACCTTGGGCAATGATGTTAACCTGCGCGATGTCGAAGGCCGCTCGGCGCTGCTGCTTGGCAAGGCCAAAGACAACAATGCCGCAGCCTCCATCGGCCCGTTCATCCGGCTGTTCGACGCCGATTTCACCCTGGATACCGTGCGCGGGATGGAACTTTCGCTGAACGTCACCGGAGCAGACGGCTTTTCGCTGCAAGGCGCGTCGTCGATGCGCCAGATCAGCCGCGACCCTGCCGATTTGGTGGCGCAAACGCAGGGGCGTCATCACCAATATCCCGACGGCTTTGTGCTGTATTGCGGCACGATGTTCTCGCCAGTGCAAGACCGAGACGGGCCGGGGCAGGGCTTTACCCACCATCTGGGCGATGTGGTGACGATCTCGGCCCCCGAGTTGGGCGCGCTGACCAACACGGTTCGCTTGGCAACCGAAGCGCCGGAATGGCGGTTCGGCACCGGGGCGCTGATGCGAAATCTGGCCGCGCGGGGATTGCTGTAACCCCCCCAGAACCACTTGGAAATCAGGGGCAAGCGCCCAGCCGGATTGCGCGGCGGGCGCTTGCGTTTTACAGACCGTTGGCCTTGGCGATATAGTCCGACAGATGCGGCACATAGTCTTCTGCGCCACTGCCACCCGTCGCCATCGCCAAAGCGAAGGAATTCTTCACTGCACTGGCCATGGGCGTGCCTACTGTGGCCGCATTCGCCATCGATTCCACATAGCGCATGTCTTTGTAGGCATTGGCCAAAGTGAACTTGTGCGCCTCGCGGTTGCCTTCCAGTGCATAGCCCATGAAGGTTTGGTAAAAGCCGCAGTCCATCCTCCCGCCGCGAATGACCTTATCAAACTCGGTTATCGGAATGCCGACCTTGCGCGACAGGGCCAGCGCCTCGGAATACAGGGCCGCATAGCCCAGCGACAGGAAGTTGTTCAGAAGTTTCATCTTGTGACCATCGCCAACCGCGCCGATATGCACAATTTTCGCTGCCCAAGTGGCGATGATCGGCTGCACCCTGGCAAAGCTGGCGTCGTTGGCGCCGACCATGCAATCAAGCGTTCCAGCCCAAGCCTCTTTCGGTGTGCGCGACAGCGGCGCATCGACAAAATCAACCCCGATCTCGGCCAGTTCCGCCGCCAGACGCAGACTGACGGTCGGATCCGAGGTTGAACAATCCACCACCACGGCGCCCCTGGCCAGACCGGGTTTCAACGCCGCCACCGCAGCCGCAACCTCGGGTGATCCGGTCAGGCACAGAAAGATCACGTCACAACCGCGCGCAAGGTCTTCCAGAGACGCAGCCTCCACGGCACCTCGGGCGACCAGATCATCGACCGCCGTGCGCTTGCGATGCGCCACCACGGTCAGCGGGAAGCCCTTTTCAACGATGTTCTTGGCCATGCCTTGCCCCATCAGGCCAAGACCAACAAAGCCAACCTTTTCATGCGTTTGCGTCATAATCATTCTCCGGGTGTGTTAAGATAGGTTAAAGCGGCGGCGCAGATCGGCGATCTGTTCGGGCGTCAACAGGCGCAGCGCCTGATTTTGCAGCATCAGAAACAGCTTGGCAGTTTCTTCCAGTTCTTCGGTGGCATATTGCGCATTTGCAAGGCTGGTTCCAGCGACCACCGGGCCGTGATTTGCCAACAGTACCGCATGGTGAGTGCTGGCCAATGCACGCACCGCATGCGCGAGATCGGGATCGCCGGGGGCGAAATACGGTATCAGCGGAAGCCGCCCGATGCGCATGACGTAATAGGCGGTCAGCGCGGGCAGCACGTCGTTCGGGTCCACATCGCGCAAAATGCTGACAGCGGTTGCATGGCTGGAGTGCAGATGCACCACCGCCGCCGCGTCCTTGCGTTCCCCATACATCGACAGATGCAGAAACGCCTCTTTCGTAGGCGCATCGCCCGAAAGCAGCCGCCCGGTTTCGTCCAGCCGCGACAGTCGCGCCGGATCAAGCGCGCCCAATGACGCATTGGTTGGCGTCATCAGCCAGCCGCCTCCCTCCAGCCGCACCGAGATATTGCCGCTGGATCCCGCCGTCAGCCCGCGATCAAACAGCGACGCGCCCACCCGGCAAATTTCATCTCGGAAGCGATTTTCTTCAGTCATCGGCAGGCTCCGTTTCCAGCAAGGTCCAGGCTTTCAGGAAGAAATCATCAGATCCGAAATTGCCGGATTTCAGAGCCAATACCAGATCCGGGCCGGAAATACTGCGCGTCCACGGCACGCCGGGTGCGATTTCTGGACCAATCTCCAGCGTGGTTACGCCAAGCGCCGCCACCACCGCGCCTGCTGTTTCGCCGCCTGCAATCAGATAGCGGCTGAACCCGGCAGCTTGCAAAAGGCGCGCCACCTCGGCAAGTGTTGCCTCCACAAGCGCTCCCGAAGCGTGCTGACCCAACCGCGCGTGAATTGTTTGCAACGCCGCAGGATCGGCGCTGGAATAGATCACAGGAACGCTGTCTTGCGGCTGAATTATCGCCCAATCGGCCAGACTGGCGGCAGTTTGTTGGCCGGAAAGCAGCGTATCCAAATCCAAAGCCTGCGTCGGCAGGCCCGCCGCCTGTGCCGCCGCAATCTGCCCGCGCGTTGCCACCGAGCAAGACCCCGCCAGCACTACCGCTCGCCCCGCCGGCGCTGCCATCCGCGCCCGCGCCGGATGCGACGCAACCCTGCCCGCCCGCACAAAATTCGCAGCCAGCCCCAACGCGATGCCCGATCCACCGGTGACCAGCGGCATATCGGAACAGGCAGCGCCAATGATGCGCAGGTCGGCGTCTTGCAAAGTATCGACGATCAAAATGCGTTTGCCTGCCGCATGCTGCACAGCAAAAGCCTGCCGCACAGCGGCCTCGCCCCGCGCGATGGTGTCGATCGTCACCAGGCCGACCGGCAGCGCGGTCTGCCGCGTAAGCACGCGGACCAGATTGGCGTCGTGCATCGGGTTCAGCGGGTGATCCTTCAAAGGGCTGTCTGACAACAACGCATCACCGACGAACAGATGGCCACGATAAGTGGTGCGCCCCGCTGCCGGAAACGAAGGGCAAGCGATGGTCAGATCGCTGCCGGTCAGTGCCAGCAGCGCTTCGGTCACCGGGCCGATATTTCCGGCATTGGTGGAATCGAAGGTGGAACAGTATTTGAACAGCAGTTGTTCCGCCCCGCCTGCCCGCAGCAGATTGGCGGCAGCAACTGACATTTCCACAGCCTGTGCTGCCGGAACGGAACGGGACTTGAGCGCAATCACGATGGCATCGGCGTCGGGTAGGCCGAGCGGTCCCGGCAAGCCCATGATCTGCACCGTGCGCAGACCTTCGCGCGCCAGCGTCAGGCACAGATCAGTTGCGCCAGTAATGTCATCTGCAATTGCCCCAATCAGCATGGCCGGTCCTTTCGACGGGGAGGCCCCCGAAAAGCAGTGTTCAGAAGGGTTTTCGCGCGGTCAGTTTGGCTATGGTGACCGGATCAGATGATCTGCCGCAAACTAAGGCCTTGCTTTTGGTTTCTGTCCTGCGCTAACGATATTTATGGCAACGCTATCATTCGCGCGAATGTAAGGCAACCCCGCTGCCAAGAACTCTGGCAACCTGCTGAAAAGCTAAAGAAATCGAGGATAATCATGCACAGCAAGGCCGATTTGAAGGTTTGTGTCATCGGATTGGGGTCTATGGGTTTTGGAATGGCGTCTTCGTTGTTGCGGGATGGGTATTCGGTGACCGGCTACGATCTGAATTCCGAAGCTGTGGCACAACTGGTCAATCTGGGCGGCAAACCCGCCCAAAGCCCTGGCGAGGCGGCTTTGGGTGCAAATGTCGTTTTATGCGTGGTGGTAAATGCAGCGCAGACCGAATCGGTGCTGTTCGGACCGGCCGGGGCAGTCGCAGCTATGGCACCGGGTGGGGTGATCCTGTCTTGTGCCACCATGTCACCCAATGCGGCGCGTGAGTTTGCCGCGCGTGCCGAAGCAAGTGGGGTGGGCTACCTCGACGCCCCGATCAGCGGCGGTGCCATACGGGCGGCAGCGGGCGAGTTAACGATTATGGCCTCGGGTGCCGCCGCCGCTTTCGCGCGAGTTCGCCCTGTATTTGAAAGCATCGCGGCCAAGGTCTACGAGCTGGGCGAGGACGCGGGCACTGGGGCTGCGTTCAAGATCGTGAACCAATTGCTGGCAGGGGTGCATATCGCCGCGGCTTGTGAAGCGATTACTTTTGCCAAAGCAATGAATCTAGATATTGCAAAGGTTTATGAGGTGATCACCGCCTCGGCCGGCAATTCCTGGATGTTCGAAAACCGCGTTCCGCATATTCTGGAAGGCGACTATTCGCCCCGCAGCGCGGTTGATATTTTCACCAAGGATCTGGGCATCGTATCCGACATTGGCCGTGGGCTGAAGTTCCCCACGCCGATCGCCTCGATGGCGCTACAGATGTTCGTGATGACGGCCGCCGCCGGAATGGGCCGCGACGATGACGCCTCGGTCGCGCGGATGATTGCGGGTCTGGCAGGGCTTGATCTGCCGGGAATGGAGGGCTGATCATGCCGCGTTTTGCCGCAAACCTGACTATGATGTTTCAGGAACACGCCTTCATGGACCGCTTTGAAGCGGCTGCCGCAACTGGTTTTAGAGCGGTGGAGTATCTGTTCCCATATGACTTCGATATGTCGCAAATTGCCCGGACTTTGCAGGATAACCACTTGACACAAGCCTTGTTCAACCTGCCGCCGGGGGCTTGGCAGACCGGAGATCGCGGTTTGGCAGCGCTGCCGGGCAGGCAGAAAGAGTTTCGTCAATCCGTCACTACCGCGCTGCGCTATGCAGCAGCCACTGGGGTGGGGCGGCTTCATATGATGAGCGGTATTGCCCGCCGCGACGATGCCGGCGCGTGCGCGAGTTATCGTGAATCGCTCGCCTATTTCTGTGATCGCGCCGGTCAGGCGGGCCTAGATGTGCTGATTGAGCCGATCAACTCCCGCGACATGCCAGGATATTTTCTGAATGATTTCAATTATGCAGCTGATCTGATCGCTGATCTCGGCTATGCTAATCTGAAACTGCAGTTTGACATTTACCACCGCCAGATTATCCACGGCGATGTACTTAACGGGTTGAAAACCCTGATGCCGATCACAGGTCACGTGCAGATTGCCGCCGTTCCGCAGCGGCATGAACCGGGCACGGGCGAATTGGACGATTTCCGCATTCTGTCGGCGCTGGATGAACTGGGCTACACTGGTTTTGTCGGCTGCGAATACCGTCCGGCTTCAGGCACTGCCGACGGTCTGGGTTGGTTGTCTGCGTTCGAAGAGACCTGATGCGACCGGCCTTTGCCGGGCGCAACTTATTCATTCCAAAGCAAAATCCTGATGGAGCGCCAGATCGGCAGGGCTGAAACGCTCGGTCGCAAAATTGCGCTGATGCCAGTAGGGGTAGATCAGCGGAATGCGGCTGACTTCATTCAGTTGCGCGATTTCCTCCGCAGTCAGCTTCAGCGAAACAGCAGCGAAATTATCGCGGAACTGCGCTTCGGTGCGGCCACCGAACACCAGCGAACTGACGGCCGGGCGGGTCAGCAGCCAGGCCAACGCGATCTGCGCTGCCGATACACCGTGGGAATCGCCAATGCTTACAAGCACATCAACAATGTTCCACAGCTTTTCGATGTCGCGGATCGGCGGCTCTGTCCAGCCGGCGAACTGACGTGTACCCTCGGGTGTGGCGACGCCGCGGCGGTGCTTGCCTGACAGCAATCCGGCGGCCAACGGGCTCCACACCAGAACTCCAATGCCCTGATCAACCGAAATCGGCAGCAGTTCATATTCCGCCTCGCGGGCCTCCAACGTGTAGTGGATCTGCTGGGTGACAAAGCGCGGGCGACGGTCGCGGTCGGACACCGCCAGCGATTTCATGATGTGCCAGCCCGAGTAATTCGAGCAACCGATGTAGCGCACCTTGCCCTGCTGCACCAAGGTATCAAGCGCCGCCAGCTTTTCCTCGACCGGAGTGACGCCATCCCATTCATGCATATAGTAGATGTCGATATGGTCGGTGCGCAGCCGTTTCAGGCTGCGTTCGCACTCGCGAATCAGGTGATGGCGCGACACGCCTTCGTCATTCGGGCCGGTGCCGGTTCGCATCCGCGCTTTGGAAGTGATCAGCACATCGTCGCGCCGACCCTCCAGAACCTCACCGAGAATCTCTTCGGCAAGGCCGGTGGAATACATGTTTGCGGTGTCGAACAGGTTCACGCCGGCGTCGATGCAAAGGTCCACCAAGCGGCGCGCTTCGGCCACGCCTTGTTGGCCCACCATGGCGAAGGGGCCGCTGCCGCCGAAGGTGAATGTGCCCATCGTCAGCACGGAAACTTTCAGACCAGATCGGCCAAGTGTACGGTATTGCATAGTTTTCTCCCTATATTCAGCGATCAGGCCGAAAGTTGACTGGCAATGTGTTGCATGCCGATTTCGGGGCTGGTCAGCACCGGAAGCGGGTGCAGCGCGTTCTTCACCAAGGCCAAAGCACGGGCCATCGAGGCCTGCGCCAGCACGATGACATCGACTCGCGGGGCAAGATCGCGCAGGCTTTGCGCCACCATCGCATCATGCCCGGCGGTGTCGCCTAAGCTGAGCTTCTGGAAGGCGCCCTCGGCCAGTTCGGCGATGACCGTGCAAGTGCGCCCGGCTTTTGCAGCGCTGCGGCGAATCAGGTCACTGGTTGGGTCCAGCGTGGTGCGCAGCGTTGCGAGAACGCCGATTCGGGGTCCGAGGGTGACGGCGGCCTCAGCCATGCCCTCATCGATGCGAAACAGCGGCACCGGGCAGAACGGTTTGGCGGCATCTACAGCAGGTCCAAGCGACGAACAGGTGACGACGACAGCACCTGCCCCGGCATCGACCGCCGAACGCACCAATTGTGTCAACCGCCACATCGTGGTTTGCGACAAAGCGCCGTCGCGAATCGTGCTGCGCAACAGACTTTCGTCCAGCATGTTGAAGCCCTGCCATTGAGGCAAATGCTGCTTTGTCAGGCCGTCAAACAGCGGAATCAGGCCTGAAACGGTGTGAATCATCGCGAATTGGCGTGGATTGCTCGGATTTTGCGGCGACATGGTGAAATTCTCCGAATTTGACGCTGGATCGTCAATGGCAGCGTTGCCAATGCTGCAATTTCTGGCGGATGGATTCAATGGAAAACGATGCAGCGTTGCGGGAAGCCGCAGCATTTCTACGCTTTTGTGCAATATCCATGCGTGTTGTGCATGCCTTGCGGCCAAAAAGGTGATTGACATGACCTGCGTTCAATCCCACAAATGGCAACGCTGTCATTAAGCGGTGGGCAATATAATGGCTTTGCTGCGCGGCACGTTGCCCGGACGGGGTGGCTGTCCGTGTCAATCGGGCTCCGGCGGGCACGTTGGAATTATGAAAGGGAAACTGCATGGCCGCGTCGGACAACAAGGTGTCACCATCCAACTCGGTGTCGATCTGGGGCCATCTGGCGCAGTTGCGGCAGATGCGTGAGGTCAACGTGCTTGTGGCAATGGTCATCGTAGGTGCGCTGATCAGCCTGTACACCCCGTATTTCCTGACCACGAACAATCTGATGGGGGTGTCCCGCGCCTTCTCGCTGACCGCCATCATGAGCATCGGCATGGTGATGGTGATCATCACAGGCGGTATCGATTTGTCAGTAGGGTCGGCGATGGGGCTGGCCTCTCTGGTCACCGCGCTGGCCTTTGACGCAGGGTTTTCCCAAGTCATCAGCATCAGTGCCGGATTGTCGGTGGGGCTCGCTTTCGGGCTGGTGAACGGCATGTTGATCACCGCGATCGGGCTGCCTCCGTTCATCGCCACGCTTGGCACGCTCAGCATCGGACGCGGCTTGATGTACATGATCACGCGTGGAGTGCCGGTGACGCCGGAAACGCCAGAAAGCTTTTCCCAACTGGGGCAGGGCTACATCGGCTTTGTGCCGGTGCCGGTTGTGATCATGCTGGTCCTCATGGTGGTGTTCGCGCTGATCATGCGGCGCACGCGGTTTGGCCGCCACGTCTATGCCACCGGCGGCAATGAACATGCGGCACGGCTGAGCGGGGTCAAGACCAACCGCGTCAAGCTGGCGGTGTATATGCTGTCATCAACGATTGCTTCGCTCGCCGGGATTATCGGGTTTTCGCGCTACCTGTCGGCGGAACCAGCCTCGGGCTTCGGGTCTGAACTGGACGTGATCGCTGCGGCTGCGATTGGCGGGGCCAGCCTTGCCGGCGGCGTCGGCAGCGTGTCGGGGGCGGTGATCGGCGCGGCCCTGGTTGGCGTGATTGCCAACGGCATCGTGCTTTTGAACATCAATACCTATGCCCAGCAGGCCATTACCGGCGGCGTCATTCTGATCGCTGTCAGTCTGGATGTCCTGCGCAACAGACTTTCCGGCGGAAACAGCTGAAGGAGCGGCGGTTTTCACCGGACGGAAGAAGGTTCAACAAGATCCGTCTCGGAGGACGAGCGGAATAGGAGGAGAGACTGATGAAGACCCTTATCAAGACCGCCCGCGCGGCAATCATTTCGATGGCGATGCTGGGTGGCACCGCCGCCGTGGCGCAGGACATCACCATCGCGGTCATCCCGAAAGTGGCCGTGCCGTTCTTTGACGACTGCAACACCGGCGCGCAAGCCGCGGCCGATGCCCTTGGCGTCAGCTATCAGTGGGTGGTTCCGCAGAACACCCAAGGTGCAACCCAGGTCAAGATCATGGAAGACCTGATCGCGCGCAAGGTTCGGGGCATCGCCATTTCGGTGAACGAGCCGAAGTCGGTCGAGGGCGTGATCCAGCAGGCGATCGATGCCGGCATCAAGGTCGTGACCTTCGACTCCGACAGCGCCAATTCGGCCCGCAGCCTGTATATCGGCACGATCAACAAGCAGGCCGGCGTCACGATGGGCAACTCCATGGCTGAAAAGCTGGGCGGCAAGGGCAAAGTGGCGATCATCACCGGCCAACTCGGTGCGTCCAACCTGAACGAGCGGATCGACGGCGTGAAAGAGGCACTGGCGGCTTACCCGGATATCGAAATCGTCGCCACCGAAGGCACCGAGGACGATCTGGCCAAGGCGGTTTCCGTGACCGAAGCCATCCTGCGCGGCAACCCTGATCTGGCCGGCATCTTCGGGATGAGCCAGGTTGGCGGCCCGGCTGTGGCCAAAGTTCTGGCGCAGCAGGAATTTGCTGATCGCAAAGGCGTGCTTGCCGTCTTCGCCTTCGACGATCTGCCGGACACCATTCAGGGCGTGAAAGACGGCTATATCAACGGCATCATGGTGCAGCGCCCCGTCACCATGGGCAAACTGGCTGTCGAACAGCTTGTTGCGCAAATCAAAGGTGAGGCTGCCGGCGGCGACATCGACACCGGCGTCACCGTTGTGAACGCAGACAACCTGGGCAGCTATACTAAGTAAGCTGCTTCTCTGGGGGCAAGGCGCTACTCCCCGCTTTGCCCCCTTTTTCTTTTGTTAGCCGAGGCACCGATGAGCTTTCTTCTGGAAATGCACGGGATCACCAAGACCTTTCCGGGCGTCAAGGCGCTGAACCGGGTCGATCTGCAACTGGCGCGCGGCGAGGTGCATGTGCTGGCGGGCGAAAACGGTGCCGGCAAAAGCACCCTGATGAAGATCATGACCGGGGTGTACAAGGCCGATCCGGGCGGGGTCATCATGGTGGACGGCCAAGAGGTGACGATCAAAGACCCGGTGCATGCGCGGTCTTTGGGGATCAGCATCATTTATCAAGAACTTGCGGTGGTGAACAACCTGACCGTTGCCGAGAATATCTACCTTGCGCGCGAGCCGCTGAACAGCCTTGGTTTGATCGACGTGCGCCGCATGAATGCCGACGCGGCGGCGGTTCTGGCGGAACTGGAGATGAACCTTGATCCGGCCCGCATGGTCGGTGGTCTGAGCATCGGGCAAAAGCAGATGGTCGAGATCGCGCGGGCGATCTCCTATCGCTCAAAGCTGATCATCATGGATGAGCCCACTGCCTCGCTGAGCCATCACGAGGCGACGACGCTGATGCGGATGGTGAAAAAGCTGACGGCGCAGAATATCGGTGTGGTCTATATCTCGCACCGTCTGGATGAGATTTTCGAAATCGGTGACAGGGTGACGGTGCTGCGCGATGGCATGACCGTTGATAGCCGCCCGATTGCCGAGATGACGCGCGAAATCCTGATCCGCAAGATGGTGGATCGCGAGATGTCGCAGTTGTTTGGCATCCACGCGTCGCATGCCAGCGATCAGGTGCTGCTGTCGGTCAAGGGGCTGGGATTGAAGCGGCCAACGGTGCAGGGCGCGCGGGTGTCGGACGTCAGCTTTGATCTGCATAAGGGCGAGGTGCTGGGCTTTTTCGGCCTTGTCGGGTCGGGCCGCACCGAGATCATGGAGATGATCTTTGGCAGCCGCGCCAGTGTTGGCACCATCAGCATTGATGGCAAGACCGTGACAATCCGTGAGCCGTCGCAGGCGATCGAGCTGGGAATCGGCTTTGTCACCGAAGACCGCAAGGAACTGGGGCTGGTGCTAGGCATGTCGGTGCGCGAGAATTTCAGCCTGACCCATTTGTCGGACTATTGCCGGATGGACGTGGTGAACCGCAAACGCGAAACCAGCGCCTGCGTGCAATATATCAAATCGCTGGGCATCAAGACGCCATCGCCAGAACAAAAAGTGCTGAACCTGTCGGGTGGCAATCAGCAAAAGGTGGTGATCGCCAAATGGGTCGCCAGGCGTCCGCGTATTTTGATCGTCGATGAGCCGACGCGCGGCATCGACGTGGGCGCAAAGGCCGAAGTGCATACGCTGTTGAACAAACTGGCGTCGGAAGGCATGTCAATTATCGTGGTCTCGTCGGATTTGCCGGAAGTGCTGGCGATCAGTGACCGGGTTGTGGTGCTGAAAGAGGGCCGCATCACCGGCATTCGGACGCGCGCGGAGGCCACACAGGAACGGGTGATGCTGGCCGCGACGGGTTAAGCAACGCATTGGAAGAATTCACGAAAACGGAGAGACTCATGACCAAACGCATCATTTTCACCGGCGGCACCGGCAAGGCCGGCCGCCATGCCGTGCCTTATCTGCTGGCGAAGGGCTACAAGATTTTGAACGTCGATCTGAAGCCGTTCGATCATCCGGGCGTGAACACGCTGATCACCGACATCACAGACTCGGGTCAGGTTTTCAACGCCTTTACTACCCATTTCGGCTTTGACGGCTATGATGAAGGCTCGCCGCCGAAGGCCCCCGATGCGATCGTGCATTTTGCCGCCGTACCGCGGGTAATGATCAACCCCGACAACACCACGTTCGCGCAGAACACCGTCGGCACTTATAACGTGCTGGAAGCCGCGATGAAGCTGGGCGTGCGCAAGGTGATCTTTGCCAGTTCCGAAACCACCTATGGCGTCTGCTTCGCTGAAGGGGACAAGGATTACCATTCCTTCCCGCTGGAGGAAGACTACGACAGCGACCCGATGGACAGCTATGGTCTGTCAAAGGTGGTCAACGAAAAGACCGGCCGCGCGTTTGCGATGCGCTATGGTGCCGATGTTTATGCTCTGCGCATCGGCAACGTGATCGAGCCGCATGAATACGCTAATTTCCCCGGCTATCTGGCCAACCCGATGAGCCGCAAGCGCAATGCCTGGAGCTATATCGACGCCCGCGATCTGGGCGAGATCGTGCATCTTTGCCTGCAAAAAGACGGGTTAGGTTATCAGGTGTTCAACGCGGTGAATGACACCATTACAGCCAATATGCCGACGGCGGAATTCCTGGCGAAATATGCGCCGAACACGCCGGTCACCCGGACGATGGGCACCCACGAAGGCCCGCTGTCCAACCGCAAGATCCGCGAAGTGCTGGGCTTCAACGAAGCGCATCCGTGGCGGAACTATGTGAAAGTCTGAACTGATCAAGCGGGGCAATGCGGCTTGCGTTGCCCCGGTTCAGCAAAACCCATATACAACCGAGCCAAAGCCATGGCATCACGGGCCGGGGCAGCCGCCCATCGGATGACGCGACACAAGGGGATTGCGGTGACGAAGATCAGGCAGCGGCTGCAAGCCAAGAAAAGCAAGATCACCGTACACGAGGTTGCGGCTCATGCCGGGGTAAGCGAATCGACCGTATCCCGCATCATGCGCAACGAAGGTCTGGTGGCCGAGGCCACGCGCAGCAAAGTGATGGAAAGCGTGCGCATGCTTGGCTATGTGCCGAACCGGATTGCCGGCTCTTTGGCCTCGATGGATTCCAAACTGGTGGGGGTGGTGGTGCCGTCCTTGTCGAACATCGTGTTCCCCGAGGTGTTGCAGGGCATCAATGCCGGGCTGAAGGCCAGCAATTTTCAAGCGGTGATCAGCATCAGCGATTATGACATCGACCGCGAAGAAACGCTGGTGCGTGGCATTCTGGCCTGGCAACCGGCTGCGATCCTGATCACCGGCTTTGATCACACCATGGCGACGCGCCGCATGTTGGACCAAAGCGGCGTGCGGGTGGTCGAAATGATGGATATCGACTCTGCGCCGATTGACGTGGCCGTTGGCATGTCCCATCGCCGTGCGGGCTATGCGGCGGGGCAGCATCTGATTGCCAGGGGCTACCGCCGGTTTGGCTATGTCGGCCACGACTGGCAATCGGACCGGCGCGCGCGGCTGCGCTATGATGGGTTGTCCGAGGCACTGGCCGAGGCGGGGATTTCGATTGCGGCGCATGCCATCTCCGACGGGCCAAGTTCGGTGTCCACCGGGCGGCACCAGACAGAGCAACTCTGCCGGATGGCGCAGGTGGAAGTGGCGGTATACTCCAACGACGACATGGCGGTCGGTGGCGTGTTTTATTGCATGGGTGCCGGCATCCGGTTGCCCGATCAATTGGCGATCTTTGGCTTTAACGGCTTGGACATCGGGCGGGAATTGCCGCAGCCCTTGTCCACCGTGCGGTCCAACCGCTTCTTGATCGGTCAGAAGGCGATCGAATCGATCCTGCGCGCACCAGAGCGGCCTGCGACCAAGACCAACATCGATACCGGGTTTGAGATTTTCGCAGGGGCGACCGCCTGACTTTCCGGGCGAATTGCAGCCGCATCCAGACATTATTGGGGCCGCATCAGATAGCATCGTTTGGCACGAAATCCGAGGGAAATCGTCGGTACATCAAGTCATGATCACGGTTAGCAGTCAGATTACTACCCTTATCCAAGCGAAACCCGGAGGTCGGCCAGTGCCTCAAGCTGCGCGCGGACATGGGAATCCAGAACCCTCTGAATTGTTGCGGCCTCGATCACCAACGGTTTGCCCGATGCCTTTTCCACCTCTGCCGCCACTTGCGCGGCCATCCGCGCCGCCACCCGGGCAGGCCATGTCACCCAGACATCGCGTTCCTGCCGGGCCAGGCGGAAGGCCAGCGCCTCCGCCCGTGCGCGGTCGACCAGCGTGCCCTTCTTCTTCTGGATAGCCAGCTGGCGTTCCTGTGCCTGGTAGACCGTCAGCGCCGTTCGGGCTTTGAGATAGCTGTCGGTCCCGCCGCTGCCGCTGGTCGGCAGGGCAGCATCCCCGCCAAACGAGCGGCGCTGCTGGTCGGGGTCGGTCATGTCAGCCCGGCGCACATCTGATGCGGCGGCGTTGATCGAACCGTCGGCATAAAACACCAGCCTGCCGCCGCGTTTGGCATTCTGGACAGCGCCCCGCGACAGGCCGGAATGGGTGGAATATTCGCGCTCGCTCATGCCGTTCATTGCAGCCCCACTGTATAATCAACACAATGATATTGCTTGTTATTTTGTTGATCAAGGTCCGCGATAGAGCGAACGTGATTGCAGGCACAAAGCAGCCCAAGCCCCGCAGACCACGCCATGACCACCAAGACCGCAACCCCCGCCAAAGCCCCGAGCGAAGATCTTCTGCTGGAGATCGCCGCCAAGCATTTCGACATCGAGACGCTGGAAACCCGCAATAGGCGTGCTTGCACGCGCCTCGACTTCCACGATGTGGCGGTCTGGTCGATCCGCGCCGCGCTGGAAGCGGCCTTCGCCGCTGGCCAAGCCGCAACCCGCTGAACAGGGGAACACGCTATGACCACCCGCAGCACCTCCGCCACCAAGGATAAAGCCCTCGCCGCCTTCGTTGCCGCCAAGGCCGAAATCGACGCCCGACTCGAGCGCCTGAAAGGCCTGAGCGACGACCACTTCCAGGCCAACCCCGACGAGATCCACTGGGGCCATGTCGGCGATCTGCAACGCTACGCAAGTCTGCTGCGCCAGATGACGGACATTGCCTTTAGCGAGGGCGAATGCGCCGATTGATCCGATGCGCCCCCAGGCAAGCCCCGCAATGGCGGGGCTTACTTGCGTAGTGCGGCCCGCTTCCCGCCCGCCAATCCAATGGAGACACCATGTCCTACCAAACCCTGCTGCACGAATTGGCGCCCGACCTCAACCCCGCCGGGATCGAAGCCTCGATGCGCCTGCACTACGGCACGCTGAACCAGTAGCCGCGCGAGACCTTCGTGGCCGAAGCCAAGTTCGCTGCCGATCTGGAGGCTCAGTCGCCCGGGATCCTGCGCAAGATCGCTGAGAGCATGGGGATGGCCGATGACTTCGCCAAGTGGGAGGGCAATCATGCCGCTTGATCCCGCCCAGCGCCACCAGATCGAACAGGACGCGATCACCGTCGCATGAGAAGTTAAACGACTCGGCACCTGCGACGATGCCATCGCCCTGCTGCGCGAGATCGTCGATCTGGAGCGGGACGATGATGGCGACCTGATCCTCAGGGCCGACGCCAATGGCCACAAAGATTTGCTTTCGCGCATCACCGCCTTCCTCGCCGCCCACGACCAGTAAAGGGAACCCGAAATGATCAAGCTGACGGAAACCCAGACCACCGTCCTTACCGCCGGATCCCAGCGCCCGGACAACATCGCCATGCCGCTGCCCAAAGGGCTGGCAGGTGCGGCGGCGAAGATGGTCGTCACCAAGATGATCGAACGCGGCTGGCTGCAAGAGGTCGACGCCAACCTGCGACGGGGCGAACCGCTCTGGCGCGAGACCGGTGATGGCCACGGCACAACGCTGGTGGTCACCGACGCGGGCCTGTTGGCCATCGGGATCGAACCTGCCACTGCACAGCTTATCGCTGCCGACCACAAACGAGCGGACGACTCGACCCCGGCCAAACAGCCCATCGTGCGCGCTGGCACCAAACAGGCGATGCTGATCGCGCTGCTGCAAGCGCCAGACGGGGCCACCATGGACACGATCATGGCAACGACCGGTTGGCAGGCGCATACGGTGCGCGGTGCCATGTCGGGGGCGCTGGGCAAGAAGCTGGGATTGATCGTGACGTCGGCGAAAGAGGGCGACGGCGCGCGAGTTTATCGGATCAGGCCCGGGTTGGGCTGATCTCGCACCAGTTTTACAGCCGGTCAGTCCAACAACCGATAGTGAACCTCGGTCGGCTGGCACGCAGCGCCGTTGATCGGGATCATGTCCTGCGGGCAGGTTGACATGACCACGATGCAATCCATCATGGCGCGCAGCGTCACGTAATCCCCCGGCTTGCTGAGCGGCTCTCCCCAAGTGATTTTGCCATCGGAGTCGACGGGAATGTTCATCCACAGGTTCAACGGGGCCGGGCAGTCGGGCGCGCGCAGGTTCATCTGCCCCAAGGCCGCATGCAGGTTGTCCGTGCAATTGTCGTGATAGTCGCGGCAGCCCAGCGCCGCATAGCGATGAACGTCGCAAGCCGCGATGATCGTGTCATGGCGTCTGGGCGATGTATCCTCCTCCAGCATCAGGATTGGCCGCCGCCGGTTTGTCGCAAGACCATCGCCCCTCGTCGGAAAAATCCCCTGCAGACTGGCGTGCAGGTGTTCCATCGACATGAACTCTGACAGGTCATCGGCATTGAAGCACCAGGTGTCGACGACCTGCTGCCCATGGGTGTTGATGATCTGGATCGCCTGTCCCTTGGCCAGACGCACAGCCCGGCCACGTCGCGCAGGAACGACCTGAAGTTCTGCCGTCATATCTAGGTTCCTTTGCTGCTGGCGCATCTGGCCGATGAGGTCAGTGTTGTTGGACAAGGATCCGGGGTCAAGTCGCATCGAAGCCGTCCGACGGGCCCAACCGGTCTGCCGCTACTATCAGAGGCATTCCGCTATCGCGCCCACGGTCATCGGGAGCGGACGCCGTCGCTGGCCCCCGGCGCGCGCCGCTCGGGAGTGCGCAGCTGACTCGGCGTCGGAGCCGACGGACCAATGAAGCCCAGGTCCAGCGCGGCGCAAAGACCTCCTCGTCTCGGGTCAAGCCGCCGTTTTGAAGGTGTCTGGTAGGCTGGATTTGGCGAGGTGGATTTGGCGAGGTGGATTTGCCAAACTGGATTTGGTGGATTTGGGAAAAGAATCCAGCAGGCCAAAGTCGTGATTATCTAAGCCGCTGAAATCATGATATTTTCCCCTCGGATTTCCGCCAAGTGGATTCCGGGTGGATTCCCCCGTGAAAAAGCCAGTCGCTAGCGAAATGCCGCGTTGCGCCCCCCCGCATACAAACGGGCCTGGGGAGGAACCATGCCAGGGGGGCGTTGGGTTAAAAGCGCCCATGCAAAACCCTCTGGTCCTGATTTTGCGCTGAACGGTAGCGTAATAGAGCGCGATGAACCGTGCCTGATCGTGAAAGCTTAGCTAGGGATAGGTCAGCTTGCTAATTCTTTTGATTGCCAAGCCGGTCGCGGACGCCGGACGCGACGATCCGCGCCAGTTGACATGGCACTGCGTTGCCGAGCTGCCGCATCGACTCAGACCAAGAACCGTGGAAGACCATGGCGTCAGGGAAAGTCTGCAGTCTCGCACTCTCACGCACAGTGAAGTATCGAACTGTGCCATCTGGTCGGCGTAGCATGTTTTCACCGCCGGGCGCGCCATGTACACCTGCCTTCAGAGTCTTTGCGGGTTCGTCCAGTGGACTGCCAGTGTGGCCTTTGTAGGAACGAGCACCGGGCTGAAAGCGGTGGTCGTGGAAGCGCAAGGCTGACGTCGGAGCAAGCTCGGGATCAGGAAGGTCAGAAATTGCATCCCGCACCGTCAACCATGGCTTCTCCAGTGGCTTCTCTGCGATGTTCAACGCCCGCTTCCTGGCGACGCCGTCATCCGGTCGATCCTTGCTGGCGATGCGGTGCAGATCCCAATAGGCGGCGTCGCGCCATTGCGACCAGAGGAGCGCATCCCTCGAGTGGGATTGCTTGGGAAAGTGCCATTCGAGCCCGGTATCGGCGCGAAAACCGACAAGAAAGATGCGCTCGCGCCTCTGAGGCACGCCATAGTTGGCTGAATTCAGCACCCGCATCACAACGCGATAGTGCTGATCTCCACTGGCGCCCTTTTTTGCCGTTGGCGATGGCGGTTGCAGCCATTGCATCGCGCTGTGCGGTCCGTTCCATGAACCGGTCGAGCGCTTTCGGTCCATCGGGCGGATTGGGGTGATCGCTGCGGGTTTCTGTGGCGGTCTCGATGATCCGCTCTTCGCTCAGCCCAAGGTCATCCAGCCAGCTGCGGACATGGGTCTTTGCTGGCCAACCTTGCCACCAGGCTGGGAGGGTGGCATTGGCGGCGAAGCACAGCGCTCCGAGCAGCTCTGCGAAAAACCGATCAAAATCGGAATCTCGCGCTTGCGTGTCCTCCTCCTCCTTTACAGGTTTACTTAGGGGTTCTCTTACAAAGTTAATCTCCGGATTCCGGAGATGGCTTTGGGCAAAATCCGGAGATGGCTTTACTGAGAATCCGGAGATGGCTCCATGTCCGGAATCCGGAGTTGGGTCACAACCATGTTCCTCGTCCGTTCCTGCAGTACCGTCTCCGGTTTCCGGAGTTGGCTCTGGTGGAAATCCATCCTCGAAACCCAAGATGTAGCGTGTGGCGAGGCGCTTGTGGGTGTGGGGATCCTGCGCCCGAACGCGGTGGATCAGGCGCAATTGCTGCAGCCTAGCGAGGTGTTCGTTCAGGGCCGAAATCGACATTTCCGCATCGTCCGCCAGCCGCGCCTGCGTCGGGAAGCAGCCGAAGTCGGGGTTGTGCCGGTCGCACAAGAACCAGAGCACGATCTTGGTGGCAGGTTTCAGCCCGCGTTGCTGGATGGCCCAGACAGTTGCCTTGTGGCTCATGGTGCTGCCCTCCACGCTGGGCGGGCACGGCTGGTGAAGCCATTGTCCGCCAGAGCCGCCAGCGCGTCATCGACCGAGCGGACAAGCGCCCAGCCGAAACCTTGCGCGCAGACGGTGTCGCGGAAGACCTCCTGCGATTTGCGCAACCGACCGGTCTGACTTTTGACCTCCAGAAACAATACCCGGCCGCCAGAGATCACGATGAGATCGGCAAACCCCGTGTGAACGCCCATGCCGACCAGAATGGATTGGCGGATTTGGCCGCGGGAGCCGGGCTCGGTCACCTCGTTTGCGCAGTGATGGATGATGGCGTCGCGCGGCAATGCCACGCGCAACGCTTGAACGATGGCGCGCTGGGCGTCGGCTTCGGGGGTCCTGCGGCGGTTCATGCGGCACCCCCGTTCGGGAAGGCCGCCGCCGCGATGGCATGTAGGGGGCGACGGTCAAGTTGCCGCCATAGGTCGACGGCATCGGCGCATTCGCTGGCGCTGTCAGTTTGACCGGCCACGACGCGGGCTGCTAGGATGACCAGCGAGGCCGGTCGCCGGGGTGCTTCGACCAGGATGGCTCGCGCTTCGGTCAGGCGCTCCTGCATCCATTTGCAAGGAGTCGAAGCGGCAAGGGTGGGGTGAGACACGGCAACGTTCATCGACGGCCACCCGCACGCCGGGGGACGGGCACTTCTTGCACCTGCAACCAATCGTGCACGCCGTCGCGGCGATAGAAGACCTTGCGACCGGCGCGCACGCAGGGTGGTCCAAAGCGGATCGCTTCCCAACGGCGCAGGGTTTCGACCGTCACGCCGAGTTCGAGGGCAAGGTCGAGGCGGCTGATCCAGCCGCCGAGAAGTCCTGGCGCGGCAGGTCGCCATGGTGTTTCCGTTACCGTCATCGTCTTTCTCCCCTTCATCGCCCGGATCGGGCTGAATTGCAGGGTCAGGAAGCGCAGACGGTCAGGGGTGGCGGGAAGGCGCGGGGTGGCACCGGAAACGCCCCTTGCGTGCCACCCCTTGTTTCATTGGGATTTTCGAGATTTTGACGTGGCCGGGCGGAGGCAATCCAAGGTGGTCAACCCTGCCTGACAGCGCTGCGGAGCGCCCTTCCGGGCCTGCACTACCCGTCTCGCCCAAATTCGCCAGTATTCGGCATCATTGACGGGCTTTCAGGGGGTGGCGGGGTGGCATCGATATGCCGAAACCGCGCCACCCTCTGATTTCATTGGAGGTTTTCTGAACTGGTTTGAGAATTCGGCCCTCGCCGTACTGCGCCGCACCGATGCGCCTTGCGCCGAATCTTCTGGCCAGTCCGATTTTCGCGAAAACTCCAATGAAACAAGGGGTGGCGCGACTCGTGAAATCCGGTGCCACCCCGCGCCTCCCCGCCACCCCTTTGCGTGTGGTTCGCTTGATAAGCCTGCGAATCTACGCCTGTGTCGCAGACGAAAAGGAGATCATCCATGCTCAAGCGTCTGAGACTAAACGATAAATCCGTAAGGGAATGTGCGCCGGAGGTGGGCCGCGATTGCCAGGTGTTCGACACCGAGGTGCGCGGCTTTTCCATCCGCATTCTTCGGTCGGGAAGCCGGACTTTTGCGCTTGACTACCGGTTTGCAGGGCGCCAGCGCCGGATGGCAATTGGGCGCTGGCCGGAGTGGACGGTGACCGCCGCCCGCGAGCGTGCCAAGGACATACGTCGCGAGATCGATGAGGGCCGCGACCCCCTCGGCGAGCGGAGCCAGTTGCGCGAGGCTCCGAGGTTCAGCGACATGATCGACCGCTATCTGGCCGAGCATGTGCCACATCTGGCCAAGACCAACGCTTCGGATCAGAAGTCGATGCTCACCAAGCTGGTGGCACCGCACTGGGCGACCAAACTGGTGACCGAGATCACGCCGCACGATGTGGCGAAACTGCTGAACATCATCGCCAAAGGCAGGGCACGGCCTTCCAAGGAAAAGCCCAACAACCGTGCGCACAAGCTTCAGGGTGCCAAGCCGACACCAATTCGCGCCAACAGGGTAGGGGAGGTCCTGCGCAAGATGTTCACGCTCGCCATCGGCTGGGGCTGGCGCAGCGACAATCCGGCATCGGCCTTCAAGAAGCGCATCGAGAACGAACGCGAGCGGTTCCTTTCGCAGGAGGAGATCGGAAAGTTGGCCGGGGCGCTGGACGCCGCCGATGACCAGCGCGCCGCTGGCATCATCCGTCTGAGCATGCTGACCGGCAGCCGGGTTGGGGAGGTGCGACAGGCGCGGTTTGAACAGTTCAATCTGGAACTGGGCAGTTGGTCAAAACCCGCCGCCACCACCAAGCAGCGCAAGATCCATCGCATCCCGATATCGGCAGACGTCGCAGCCATTGTGCGCCAGCGCGGGCTGTTGGTGCCGAAGGGCAATCCGTGGCTGTTTCCCGGTGACACGCCCGGCCAGCCGGTGAAGGAAATCCGCCGTTTCTGGATCAACATCCAGAAGCAGGCCAAATTGCCCGAAGTCCGGATCCACGACCTGCGCCATACCTTCGCCTCGCTCTTGGTCAGCGGCGGTGCGTCATTGGAGATGATTGGCAAGCTGCTGGGCCACAGCCAGATGCAAACAACCCAGCGCTATGCCCATCTGATGGACTCTCCCCTGCGAGCGGGTGTCGACGCTGTGGCCAGCGCATTCCGGCCGCGCCCCGTGCTGGTGCACGATGCCGATGCTACACCAAACGATCGCAAGACAGCATGACTTGCGCGGCCCCGTGCGGGGCCGCGCCGATCAGGCACCGTCCGTGTGAAGGGCCTTCCAGATGGGCGTGATCCGTCTGCGGATGGTCCGGCTATCGGGCATCTTGGTGCCGTGGGACTGATCGGCAAACCAGTGCTGCATTTCCGCGATGAGGTCCGCCTGCGTCAGGGGCAGGCCGTTGTCGAAGAGGCGAACAATCAGGGCCAGGTTCATGCCCTCCCAGTCGTAGGAGGATGATTGTCTGGCCATCCTGTGGCTGGTGGAACACGGTGCGGACATCATCGGGATCTCGACCAGCTTCGGAAATGCCCCCGGCGACGTCGTTGCAGAACGGACGGCGGCGCTTCTCGCGCAGTTGGCGCTCGACGGTATGCCGGCTCCTCCCGTCTTCCGGGGTTATCGCACGCCCACAGCGACCGGCGTGCCGATACCGCCCGGCGTAAACGCCCTGCAGGCGGCATTGGAGGCGGGACCGCTGACCATTCTGGCTCTCGGCCCATTGACCAATGTCGCCGCAGCGCTGGACGGGCGTCCTGACCTGCACCGTAACGTGACACGTATCGTCACCGTCATGGGCCACCGTCCCGGCCATCTCTTCCACCCCACCGAAGGCAAGGGCCTAGGGGCGATGTTCGGACATGGCCCGATCTTTCGTGACTTGAATGTCTCGGTCGATCCCGATGCGGTCGGGGCGGTTCTCAGCTTGCCGGTGCCGATCACCCTGATCCCCTACGACGCCGCACGGGAGACACTGATCACGGGCGCAGACCTCGACGGTCTGGCGCGGAAAGGTGCCGCAAGCGCATGGGTCGCGCAATCAGCGCAGCCTTGGCTTTCCTTTTGGAACGACGAGGTTGGCCTGCCCGGCTTCTACCCGTTCGACTGGATTGCGGCGGCCTATCTCACCGACCCCGGCCTGTTCAATTGTGCCGCCGTTACCGCCCGAATGACGCGGGAGTGGACCTTCTGGATCGTGCCGCATGCAAGCCTGGTGGTCGAGAGACGCAGCGATCCCGGTGTGAAGCCCGGACAGGATATCCAGTCTTGCCCGGAAACATCGACCTTGCTGCACAGCGTTCTGATCGCCCCCTGACCCTGTTGCCTTGAAAACCGCAAGATGCTGGAAGCTTGCGGACACAGTGTAGGCGGGGGATCGGCCCCCACAGCGGTAACTCGCGCATGCGCGCCATGGGTCGGAACGGTTCTGCTGGTGCGGGCGTTTTCCTTGCATGACTTATCCAGTCAGGAGAACTTCCGATGAGCTATATCCAAGGTTTTTTAGTCGCTGTGCCCAAGGGCAACAAACAAGCCTACCTTGAATCGGCGCAGAGTGCCGCGCCGATCTTTAAAGAATATGGAGCGACCCGCGTGATGGAAACGTGGAGCGAGGACATCCCAGACGGCAAGGTCACTGACTTCAAGCGCGCGGTGCTGGCCAAAATCGACGAAGCAATCGTCTTTTCGTGGATCGAGTGGCCGGACAAGCAAACATTTGACGCAGCAACCAAAAGAATGGAAAGCGACCCCCGCTGGAAGGAAATGCCGGAAATGCCGTTTGATGGCAAACGGATGATCTGGGGCGGATTCGCGCCCATTTTCGACACTGCCGCTTAGGTCATCTAACACTTGGCGGAGGCGGAGGCATCCGGGTCGCTGCGTGTTGTGCTCATGACGCGTTGATGCAAGGTGATTTGAGGCCTTCGCCACCGGCCACATCCGAAAAGGACGGTTCGTCTTGAGGCGTATTCTTGCCGTTGCCATTGTCTTGATCGCGACGTCTGGCCTTGTCCTCGGCATTGTCGCACGCACCGGATTGCCCATGCGGGCCTTGCCGCCGCCGGAGGGGCACCTGATTGGTGCATTGAACGGCATTGCAACCGACCCAGCGAGGATCGACCTGTTTTCAGGGGCCGCTCAACGGGTCGTGCCATTTCAGATCCTCTATCCGGCCATGTCGCCCGGAGCCCGTTCATTGTACGTGCCAGACGCAGGCGCGGTGATTGGCGCCCTTGCCGCAAGTCATGGGTGGATTTTCCGGGTCCTGCTCGGGCAGATCGGAACCCTTGAGGCCTCATGGACCGACGCGGCTGCGCCTGCCGCAGGCGGACCCTTCCCGGTGATCATCTCCTTGCCCGGTGTCACAGGATACATGCAGATGGGCAGCTATCAGACGGCCGAATTGGCAGCGCAGGGTTTTGTTGTCATCACTCTGAACCAACCCGGTGCCGTGGCGGCCGCCGTCTTGCCGGACGGCCAGATTGTCATCGGGTTGAACCGCGACAATGCGGTGTCCCTGGTCGCGCCGTCTTACAGGACAACCGGCCAAGCTTTGCCGGACGACCTCGCCCGGAAACTGGCCCCAGAGCTGAGCATTGTGCCCTACTTTGCAGCGGATGTTTCGCTGGTTCTGGACAGGTTGGCGCAGATCAATGCCGATCCGCGGCACTGTCTGCATGGCATGCTGGACCTTGACCGCGTTGGCGTCATGGGCATGTCGTTGGGAGCGATCGTCACAGCACAAGCCTGCGCCACGGACGACCGGATTGACGCCTGTCTGATGATGGACGCCCCGGTCCCCGTGGCAGTCGCCGCCAGCGGACTGCGGCAGCCGGCATTGTGGATCAGTCGTCCGCCAGATGATCAACGTCTTGAACGCGCGGCCTCGGGCGGATGGCCTGAGGAGGAGATAGCCGCCCAAGCAAAGTCGGTAGCTGACGCCCTGTCCAAAAGCGAGCATGGTGAGTTTGCAGAATTGCATGGCCTTTTTCACGTCGATTTTACCGATCTTCCAGCAGTTCAGCCGGTTCTGGGATGGTTCGGGCAATCCGGAGCGACAGGGGTCGTGGAGGCGCACCGAGAGATCAACCGGCTGACGGAGGACTTCTTTGCGAGATACATCGGCCGCACGCAACAGTAACCGCACGCGATGCCTCGAAACCCTCGATCCCCTTGCGCTACGCCTCGAGGCCTATCCCCGCTTGCCCGTTGCAGCTCCGTCAAAACCCGCTCCAGGCCTCCAGTCGCTGCGATCCCGCCCCCAAATACGGTGCCCCGGATGCATATCGACATGCGATCATTCACACTCCCCATCGCCTGCATCCAAGCTCATACGATTTTCGGCCGGACGAATCTAAATTCGCTACGTTTCAGTTCTTCCGATATCCGGCGGATAGCTCGGTTTGGGTGTTGTGTCCCCCGCCTGCAGGGATTGACCGTTATCGTGACTGCCATCAAGCCGATCAACGTACGCTTCCCGCCCCCACCAACAATGGCAATGCCTCGCCCGCGCTGGTCGGCTCTTGCGGGCATCAGGCTAACCTATCCTCAGCCAGCGTCCGCTGATTATCTTGCGCAGCACCACAGCGTCGACTTCCCGTGCTGTAGCAAAGGGCTGTCAACATGAGAGACGAAGCGATCTGCCGACGGAGCGCTCAGTCCTCTTTACGATCAGGCAAACCCTTGTGACTGGTGGATGCCAAGTCATCAAGCTCCTGTTCAGTCATGGTTTTGGCCATTTCCTTCGAGGCACCTTTCAACGCAGATATCTTGGTCTCGCCCCGTTTAGCTGACAGCGCGGCACCGGCCGCCATTTGCTGCGCTTTGGATTTGGCGGGCATGATCCATTCCTTTCTAAAGGGGCGGCGCCATGTGGCACCCTTAACTACAACGCACCGCAGAGGCAGATGTTCCAAGTGAAGCCGGCCGGGGAACTTTTCCCTGTTCAGTCTAGGGAACGCTTATCGTCTGCGGACGTTGGTAGAGCAGTCCCAACTGGAGGCCCCCGGATGCTCCTTACCATTTCGTTTCTCTCGGGGCTTGTCGGGATTTGTTTTGCAGGGGCGGCAGCACTCCTGCCCGATACCGGCATTGATGGGACGCTAGGCTCGTTCTTGGCTTTGCTAGGGACGGTAGCGGTTGCATTGGCGGTTGGCATGCTTGCGACCGGCAAGGTGCCCTCAAAAACGCGAGGCGTTTTAGTTGGCCTCGCGGCCCTATTCTCAGTTCTGACAGCTTTGGCCGCATGGTTCCTGATGCAGGATACTGTTCTTGCCACGATGGTCGTATCGCTTCTGGCGTTGCTGATGAGCAGCGCGACAGCCAAGCGAAAGACAACAATATGAAATCAATCGCTTACCTGGTCGCGATGGTTTTGGTTGCCGCAGCACCCGCGCTTGCGGACCAGGCGGTCTGGGGCAGTTTCAATGGCGATCTTGCCGCCACGAAATTTTCCGATGCCGCCACGCTGACCCCGGAAAGTATACCTGCCCTGGAACGGGCATGGGAGGTGAGGACCGGCGATGTGTCTGACGGGTCGGGTGATGTGCCTGCCACGGTATGGTCCGCGACACCGATCTACGCCAATGAAACGCTGTATCTTGGCACGCCTTTCTACCGCATTCTGGCACTCGATCCGGCAACGGGGGCCGAGCGGTGGAGCTATGATACCAAATCAACGCTTGAAGCGTTGACCCAGCCTGCGCTGAAAAACCGGGGTGTGGCGTATTGGGAAAGCGGACTGGACGGGCCTTGCGAAAAGCGGGTTCTGATCGGGACGATGGACGCAGAACTCCATGCCGTGGATGCCGATACGGGCAAGCCCTGCGCCGATTTTGGCGACAACGGCGCTCTGAACGTCAATCAATGGAACGAGACGAACGCGGTCTTTCCGTTCTCGCTGCTGCAACCCCCCACGGTCGTTGGGGATACGATTCTGATAGGCTGGGCTGGCAAGGACTGGGCATACACCGTCGAGCCGCCCGGAAACCTGATCGCGGTGGATGCGCGCACGGGTGCGCTGTTGTGGGACACAGGGTTCATCCCCCCCGAACTGATCCCGGTCACCGGCACGGCGAACATCTGGTCGTCGATGTCGGCGGATCCTGAGCTTGGGCTGGTCTATGTTCCGGTTTCGTCGCCCTCGCCCAACTACTGGGGCGGCAACCGCACCGCACCAATCCCGCTGGCCACATCCATTTCCGCGATCCGCATCGAGACGGGTAAGGTCGCATGGAGCTTTCAGCACGTTCACCACGATGTTTGGGATTATGATACGCCGTCGGCACCGACTTTGGTTGAACTGACGCGTGACGGCGTGCGCGTGCCCGCACTGGTGCAGACGACCAAGCAAGGCTTCATCTTCGTGCTGGACCGCCGCACCGGGGAACCCCTGTTCCCGGTCGAAGAGCGCCCGGTGCCAGCCAGCGATGCGGATGGCGAGCAACTGTCGCCAACCCAGCCCTTTGTCGATGTGCCAAAGCCCACCATCAACCACGCGGCGCTGCCCGATGTTTGGCCGGTGGCCGATGCGCTGTCTTTTGGTCAGTGCAGCCGCGACCGGGAAACTTATCGCTATGAGGGGCTTTATACCCCGCCGTCGGTAGAAGGCACGTTCCTGTGGCCCGCGACCGCGGGCGGCAACAATTGGGGCGGAGCGGCGGTTGATCCGCGCACCGGCATCCTGTATGTTAACACCTCGCAGGTGGTGCAGGTCATCCGTCTGATCCCGCGCGCGAACTACGAAGCCGAGGTGCAGGCGGCGACGGCAGACGGCAGCGATCCCAGCGGCAATGAAGCGGGATTTTATGCGCAGGAAGGGTCGCCCTACGGGATTGAGCTTTTTGAATGGCGCGCATCCCTGGGGCTGCCCTGCTGGAAACCGCCTTACGGCACGTTTTCGGCTTATGACCTGAACACGGGCGAGCGGTTGTATGAACGGCCATTCGGATTGGCGCAGCAGTGGGGTTTTTACGGCCTGCGGTCATGGGGGTCACCAACCCTTGGGGGGCCGGTTTTGACCTCGGGCGGTGTGATCATGATCGGCGCCTCAATGGACAACCGCGTGCGGGCGCTGGATGCCGCGACGGGGCAAGAGCTGTGGTCCGACCTTGTCGCTGCACCTGCCGTGTCAATTCCGGCGGTATTTACGCATCAGGGTGCCGATTATGTGGTCTGGGCAGTCGGCGGCAACTCGATCCTGAAGCCGCAGGTAGCTGATCAGGTGGTCGCTTACCGCCTGCCAGCAAAGGAGTGAACGCATGGGGATCGCCACACCTGTATTCCTGGCCACACCGTGAACAACTGGCAGGGCAGCTATTGCGGCCCTGCACCGTTGCCGGCCGACATTTTTGCGCGCTGGAACTTTGATCCTTGGGCGCTGGCCATTTTGGCCGGGTTAACGATCTGGGCGGGACGCACCCGTCCGGGCGCTGCGGCCATAATGGTTTTGGCATTTGCGTTCCTGTCGCCGCTTTGCGCGCTGTCATCGGCGTTGTTCTCGGCGCGGGTGGTGGATCATCTTCTTCTGGTGGCGGTTGCGGTCCCGCTTTTTGCACTCTCGCGTCCGGCGCGGGCGACAACGGGCGTTGGTCTGCCGTTTCTTCTGGCTACCGCCGCGCTGTGGCTGTGGCATGTGCCCAGCGCCTATGACGCGGCGCTTGGGCACATGGCGATATACTGGGTCATGCAGGCGACCCTCTTCGGATCGGCCTATCTCTTTTGGCGTGCCGTGTTCTCACAACCCGCCGGGTCGGGCGTCGGGTGGGTATTTTTCGCCTATCTTGCGATGGGGATGCTGGGCGCGATCCTGACCCTTGCACCGAACGCCGTATATGCAACCCACGCTGTGGCACCGCTGTTATGGGGTCTGTCGCCCCTGTCGGACCAGCAGCTTGGCGGCCTGATCATGTGGATGCCCGCAGGCCTGCCGTTTGCGGTGTGGGGCGGGATGCTGGCGCGGCGGGCGTGGCGTCACATGGGAGACGCATTGTGATCTGGGTTGAAGGCCTGGTCCCACATCTCAAGGCGCTGCACCTGAGTTTCGTCGCGGTCTGGGTGGCCGGGCTGATCGCCTTGCCCAGAATGCTGGCCCGCCATGACCGCGCGATCGTGCAGGCCGAATTCGCACAGATCCGCCGCGCCACACATTTTGGTTATGTCTGGGTCATTACGCCTGTGGCGGTCCTCGCGATTGCAACCGGATTAGCCCTGATCTTTCTGCGCGAGATTTTCACCGTGTGGGTTTTTGCGAAACTCGTCCTCGTGACAGGGCTTGTCGCGATGCACGCCTGGGTCGGCCACACGATCATTGCCGTGGCCGAAACCGAAGGCGCGCACGAACCGCCCGAACCGATGGTTCAGACGATCATGATCTTCAGTTTGGTGATCGGCGTCCTGTTTCTTGTTTTGGCCAAGCCTGAACTGGGCGAACTGCCAATGCCGTCGTGGCTTTTGCAACCTTTGGGTCGTCAGTTGCCCTTTGATACTCCCAAACCATAGTCGAAAACGAGCTTTCCGCCATGCCAACCTGTCGCCGCCACCACGATGACCGCAAAGCCCGACATAAGGATGCCCCAGGGCAGAATGGCGGACTCGTATCCAGTCAGACGCCATCCCCAGTTCAGCCCGAGCAGGGACAGAAGCATCACGGCGATGACGAAATGGGTCCAGGCGGCGGCGCGGATTCGGATACCCGGGACCATCAGCAATTCCATTGTGCCGCTGGCCCCTGCCAACAGGCCGAACAGAAAGGCAGTGCCCGTGGCCCAAAGCGCGGCCCAAGCCCAGTTTTCCTGACCCGACCACCAATACAGCAGGTCCGCGCCAAAGGCACAGAACGTCAGGGCCACCGGAAACGCCACGGTCATGGCATGCAACGGATGACCCCAGATCGCGACGCGGCTTTCGGTTTGCTGAAAGGCGGGGTCGTTGGTGATCGGATCCTCGAACGGGGCGATATCTTCTGCGGCCTGCGTCATCTTTTGTGTCACCCGAGACTCCTTCGCAGTGTTGCCTTAGGTGCAACGCTTCAGATGACAACTGGTTGCCAAGAACAGCTTTCGATTTTGCATCCTGCGGGACCGGCAGCCCGGACCATCGCCGATCTATGGTGGATAATGCTGGCTGGCGGGGTGGCGATCTTTGGTCTGGTAATGGCTTTGCTATTTGCCGCTTTGCGCCGCAACGCCGATCCGTTGGGCGAAAATCAAGACGAGAATGGCACGCGCGTCTGGATGTGGGGCCTTGGACTGGGCTTTCCGCTGGTGACGCTGGCAGCACTTACCGGATACGGCCTTGTGATCGGTGAGCGGCTGTTGCCGCGTGATACGCCCGATCTGGTGACGGTGCAGGCCGAGGCGCGGCAATGGGCGTGGACGTTTCGCTATTCCGACGCCCCCGTGCCCGCGACCGAGGGCGTGCTGCACATTCCCGCAGGCCGCCCGGTGAATGTCGAGATCACCAGCACCGATGTGATCCATTCGTTCTGGGTTCCGCAGCTGGCAGGCAAACTTGATGCAATCCCCGGCCATGTGAACGTGCTGCGTATCGAAGCTGCAAGTCCGGGCACATATGACGGTCAAAGTGCTGAATTCAGCGGGCGGGGCTACCGCGAGCATGTGTTTACGGTTGAGGCGCATGATGCGACGTCATGGGCCACATTCTTGCAGGAAGGCTCACCATGACCGACGCGCCAAAACGCGGCACAGCCTTGCGCCTGCACCGGGCACTGGCGCGGATATGGGGGTCGGATCCGCGCCTGCGTGGCTGGCTGACCACCAGCAACAACAACGACATCGGCACGCTGTTCTTAATTATCGCCACCTCGTTCTTTGTGATCGGCGGCATCCTTGCCATGCTGATCCGCGCGCAGTTAGCCACACCGGACTCGGCGTTCATGGAACCGCAGGTCTACAACCAGATCTTCACGATGCATGGCACCGTGATGATGTTTCTGTTCGCGATCCCGTTCTTTGAGGCGATGTCGATGCTGCTACTGCCCGGCATGCTGGGCACGCGCGATCTGGCCTTTCCCCGACTGGGTGCTTACGGGCTTTGGGTCTATATCTTCGGCGGTTCTGCCGTGATTATCGCCATGCTGATGGGTCTTGCGCCCGATGGTGGCTGGTTCATGTATCCGCCGCTGTCGTCAGCGGCGTTCTCGCCAGGGATCGGGGCCGATGTCTGGCTGCTGGGGATCACGTCGATCGAAGTGTCGGCCATCGCGACGGCTATCGAGGTGATCGTGACCGTCCTGCGCTACCGCGCGGCGGGGATGAGCCTGTCGCGGATGCCGATTTTTGCGTGGTATATTCTGGTCGTGTCGGTGATGATCCTGACGGCATTTCCGCCGATGATCCTCGGGTCGTTGTTGCTGGAGGTCGAACGCGCGCTCGACTGGCCATTCTTTCTGGTGGAAAACGGCGGCGATCCGCTTTTGTGGCAGCATCTGTTCTGGCTGTTCGGCCACCCTGAGGTTTACATCATCTTTCTGCCCGCCGCCGGGATGATCGCAACGATCCTGCCGGTGATGGCGCGCACCAACCTGCTGGGCTACGGCTGGGTGGTTTCGGCGGCGGTGGCGCTGGCGGTTCTCAGCTTTGGCCTCTGGGTCCACCATATGTTCACCACCGGCATTCCGCATATGGGGCTCGCGTTCTTTTCCGCCGCCTCGACGCTGGTTGCAGTGCCCACGTCGGTAATGATCTTTTCGTGGATCGGCACCCTGTGGAAAGGCCGCGTCCGGATGGAACTGCCGATGCTTTGGATCATGGGGTTCTTTGCGACCTTTGTGATTGGCGGGCTGACAGGGGTCATGCTGGCGGTGGTGCCGTTCAACTGGCAGGTCCACGACACCCATTTTGTTGTCGCACATTTGCATTACGTCCTGATCGGCGGCTATGTCTTTCCAATGGTGGCGGCGATCTATTACTTCATGCCGCTGCTGACCGGCAGGACGCGGTTTTTCAAACTGGGCGAAGTGGCGTTCTGGCTGGTGGTGCCCTCGTTCCACATCACGTTTCTTTCGGTCCACATGGCGGGGCTGCTGGGGCAGCGCAGGCGCACCTGGACCTATGACGCGGGGCAGGGGTGGGAGACGCTAAACCTTGTGGCGTCCATCGCGTCCTTCGTCATGGCCATCGGCTTTGCGCTGATTATCCTTGATGTGGCGGTGAATGCATTTGTCGCCGTACGCGGGCGGCGCAACCCGTGGGCGGCGGGCACGCTGGAATGGGCGGCGGCAATCCCATCGCCTGCTTACGGCTTTGCGTCGATACCCATCGTGCAAGGCCGCTACCCGCTGCACGACGACCCGGACCTCGCACTGCGCATCGCGCGGGGCGAGGGCTATCTGGGTGACGCATCCCGGAACCGGCGCGAGACCCTGATCGTAACGACTGCGCGCGGGGAGCCTGCGCAAGTGATGGTGTTGCCGGACAATTCGGTGCTGCCTTTCCTGCTGGCCGTGGTCACCAGCACATCGTTTCTGGCACCGCTGTTCGATGCCTACATCATTGAGGGTCTTGCGCTGGTGGGCGTGATAGCACTTGCGCTTGTCTGGGCATGGGGTCTGGGCGCGCGCGTTGACGAAGGGCTGGTTGACGCCGGGCACGGCGCGATGCTGCCGCTGGCATCCGAGGGGCCTGACCCGCCAGGTTGGTGGGGATCGCTGTTCCTGCTGCTGGCAGACGGAGTGCATTTCGGATCACTGCTGTTCGGATACGCGTTCCTGTGGACTGTGGCCCCGAACTGGCCGCCGCAGTCCTATCTTCAGCCCCAGCTTTTGGCCGTCGCCCTTGCGCTGACGGGTGCGTTGGCGCTGGCCGCGGGGCCCCGCCTTGCGGTGCGTGCGATTGCAAAGGGCGGCACTGCGTGGCCCGCGATCGCCGTTGGAATTGCCGGCGCTTTGGCGCTGGCTTTCGCTGCGGCGAGCGTGATGCTTGATCGGCCCGCCCCTGCCAGCCATGCCTATGACGCCACGCTTTGGTTGCTGGCGGGCCATGTCGGGCTGCACACGTTCCTGTCCGCAATCATGCTGTGCTTTCTGGCTGCGCGGGTGGCTGCGGGGTATGCCTCGCCCGCTCGCATCGGCGAGGCAAGGATTGTGGCGCTGTGGGCTGATTTCACTGCCGCGACTGGGCTTGTGGCCCTTGCGGCGGCGTGGTTACCGGGAGCTTTTGGATGATCGAAATTCTGCGCCTGTCGCTGCCCATTTCTCTCTGGATTACCGGGTTCAGCGCCGTTTATGCATTGCAGGGCCTGTCATGCTCACGGCATTGGCCCACTGACATTGATGCCCGCCCGGTTTTGCTGGCCGCATGGTTCGTCGCGATTGCGGTGCAGGCGCTCGGCCTGATGGCAGTCCTGTACGCGCCATCGCCGTCACGTTTCATCCAATCGACGGCCGTAGCGATTGCAGGAACAGCGCTGATAGCGGCGATCTGGACGATGATGCCCGTGCTGGCTGCATCGGTCTGTCTGTAATTCCGGGCGGTTATATGGCGACATGGACTGAGGTTGTTTTGGCAGTATTACGGGGGTTGCCCGGTGCTGCGGCATCTATCGCGGCAAATACGAAGGGCCCTCACAGTCAGTTATTTCACTCCAGCTTTCAGAATTGATACGCTTTGCCATGATAAGCGACGCGAGTTTGGAAACCAGATCGGCAGCAACGTAGGGCTTTATGTAGACGATAAGGTCAGGGAAACGCATCGCCAGTGCGGGTGGTATGCCCACCCCTGACTGGATAATTATCGGAATATTAGCGTCCAGAAGCAGCGTCGCGACCGGTGTTATGTCACCGTCCGTCAAATTGGAGTCCAAAATTGCGGCTGTGATTGGTCGCGTTTCGATCAGCGCTAGTGCGTTTTCAACGCTGGCGACCGGCCCCGCCACCTCGCCCCCCGCATCCTCGACCGCCAGCGCCAAATCCAAGGCGATGAAGATCTGGTCTTCGGCAACAAGCACGAGAGAA
>JANNAT010000114.1:0-6200 GCA_031384605.1 Cypionkella sp. | reverse complement strand
AGGGCTCCGTAGATCCCCGGTGTTGTCGTTTCACAGATCACGCGAGGCGGCCAACTGGCGTTCCCATCCCTGCATTTCTTAAAATCCATAGCCCCGACAAAACCGGGGCCATGGGATTCGGTGGCTGATATCAGAGGCCCGTGCTAACGTCGATGCTGTTTCCAGCCTCAAGCGTGACATAGGCTTTCTTCTTATCGCTCCGCTCGCCGTTACGGCCGCGAAATTTCTTCTTTTTGCCTTTAGTGATGGTGGTATTCACCGCCTTGACCTTGACCGCAAAGATCGCCTCAACGGCCTCTTTGATCTGCGGCTTGGTCGCATCCATCGACACTTGAAACACGAAAGCGTTGTTTTCACCGGCCATTGTGGCCTTTTCGGTGATCACTGGCTTCTTGATCAGGTCGTAGTGTTCTGGCTTAACGCTCATTTCAATCGCGCTCCCAATGCTTCGATCCCTGCTTTGGTGATCACCAAAGTGTCACGCTTCAGGATATCATAAACGTTTGCGCCCATGGTTGGCAGCACGTCGATGCCTTCGATGTTGCGGGCGGCCAACGCGAAATTCGCATCGACGCTTGCACCATCAATGATCAACACGCGCTTCCAGCCTAATTCCTTGGCATGTTTGGCCAAATTGCCGGTCTTGGCATCGGCCAGCGTGGCCGTATCCAAAATCACCAACTCGCCTGCCTTGAACTTGGCCGACAACGCATGCCGCAACCCAAGGGCGCGGAACTTTTTCGGCAGATCATGGGCGTGGCTGCGCGGGGTCGGACCCTTTACAACACCGCCATGACGGAAGATCGGAGCCTTTTTAGACCCGTGACGAGCGCCGCCGGTGCCTTTTTGCTTGTAGATCTTCTTGGTCGAATAAGACACTTCGGCGCGCGTCAGCGTCGAATGGGTGCCAGCCTGGGATTTCGCCCGCTGCCAGCGCACCACACGGTGCAGAACGTCTGCGCGTGGCTCAAGGCCAAACAGGGCCTCGTCCAGATCCACGGTGCCAGCTTTGCCGCCGGCCAATGTGATCACGTCAAGTTTCATGCTTCACCTCCTTCGACTGCCACGGAGGCAACCGGAGCAGCAACCTGCGCCGCCATGCGAATGGCAGCTGGCAATGGCAGACCCGCAGGCGCCGCCTTTTTGACCGAATCCTTGATCGTCACCCACCCACCGGCAGAACCGGGGACAGCACCCTTGATCATGATCAGACCACGATCTGCATCGGTGCGAACAACTTGCAGGTTCTGGGTGGTCGAACGAACGGCACCCATGTGGCCCGCCATTTTCTTACCCTTGAACACCTTGCCCGGATCCTGACACTGACCTGTCGACCCGTGCGAGCGGTGCGAAACCGACACACCATGCGACGCCCGAAGGCCGCCGAAGTTGTGACGCTTCATCGCCCCCTGAAAGCCTTTACCAATCGTGGTTCCGGCGATGTCAACGAATTGACCTTCAAGGTAGTGGGCAGCAGTGATTTCAGCGCCCACTTCGATCAGGTTGGCAGGCGATACACGGAATTCAGCAATCTTGCGCTTTGGCTCGACATGAGCCTTGGCAAAATGGCCGCGCATCGCAGCCGTTGTCCGCTTAGCCTTGGCCAAACCAGCGCCAAGCTGAACGGCGGTATAGCCATCCCGGTCAACAGTGCGTTGGGCAACAACCTGCAGGTTATCAAGTTGAAGAACGGTCACAGGAACCTGCGTGCCGTTTTCAAGGAACAGCCGGGTCATGCCCAGCTTTTTTGCAATAACGCCAGAGCGCATGATGATGGCTCCTTACACTTTGATTTCGACGTCAACGCCAGCAGCGAGGTCGAGCTTCATCAGCGCGTCCACGGTCTGTGGTGTTGGGTCTACGATGTCAAGAAGACGCTTGTGCGTGCGTATCTCCCACTGATCACGCGACTTTTTGTCGATGTGCGGGCCGCGCAAAACGGTGAATTTCTCGATCTTGTTCGGCAGCGGGATCGGTCCGCGAACAGTGGCGCCGGTGCGCTTGGCTGTGCTGACGATTTCCGCTGTGCTGGCATCTAACACACGGTAATCGAAGGCTTTCAGCCGAATGCGAATGGTTTGACCTTGCATTTCTTTTTCCTTCGGAACGTAGGCGGGGCAACGTCCCGACCCATAGGTTCACATTATTCAACAGGGGTCGGCGCGCCGGTTAGGGCGCGCCGCGACAACTTAGAGAATGATCTTCGACACCACACCAGCGCCAACAGTCCGGCCACCTTCGCGGATAGCAAAACGCAGCTTTTCTTCCATCGCAATCGGCGCAATCAAGGTCACGTCGAACTTCAGGTTGTCGCCCGGCATCACCATTTCGGTGCCCTCAGGCAACTCAACAGTACCGGTGACATCCGTGGTGCGGAAGTAAAACTGCGGGCGATAGTTTGCGAAGAACGGGGTATGACGACCGCCTTCTTCTTTGGTCAGAATATAGGCTTCTGCCTCAAACTTGGTGTGCGGGTTGACCGACTTTGGCTTGCACAGAACCTGGCCGCGCTCAACACCTTCGCGATCAATACCGCGCAGCAAGATGCCGACGTTGTCGCCAGCCTCGCCCCGGTCCAGCAGCTTGCGGAACATCTCAACGCCGGTGCAAACCGACTTTTTGGTATCACGGATGCCGACGATTTCAACTTCGTCGCCAACGTTGATCACGCCGCGTTCAATCCTCCCGGTTACAACCGTGCCACGACCCGAGATCGAGAACACGTCTTCGATCGGCATCAGGAACGGCAAGTCAACCATACGGGTTGGGGTCGGGATATAGTCATCCACAGCCTTCATCAGCGCGCGGATCGAGGTTTCGCCAATCTCTGGACGCTCACCAATCATCGCCTGATGCGCCGAGCCCTTGATGATCGGAATGTCATCGCCGGGATAGTCATACGAGCTGAACAGCTCGCGCAGTTCCATCTCGACCAGTTCGATCAGCTCTTCGTCATCCACAAGGTCAACCTTGTTCATGTAGCACACCATGTAGGGAATACCCACCTGGCGACCCAACAGGATGTGTTCGCGGGTCTGTGGCATCGGGCCATCCGAGGCCGCGCACACCAAAATCGCGCCGTCCATCTGGGCGGCACCGGTGATCATGTTCTTCACATAATCGGCGTGGCCGGGGCAATCCACGTGCGCATAATGGCGCGCGGTGGTTTCATATTCAACGTGCGCGGTCGAGATCGTGATGCCACGAGCCCGCTCTTCCGGCGCGCCGTCAATCTGGTCATAGGCTTTGAATTCGCCAAAATACTTGGTGATCGCCGCCGTCAGAGTTGTCTTGCCGTGGTCAACGTGGCCGATTGTGCCGATGTTAACGTGCGGTTTGTTCCGTTCAAACTTTGCCTTTGCCATGATGGCCTCCTGATATCTTTCGGTTGGATGGGCATATTGCCCATCCTACGGAATGGTAGGATGGGCGATCCGCCCATCCCGCTTATGCGAATTTCTTCTGAATTTCGTCCGAGATGTTCTGCGGAACGGCATCATAGTGATCGAACGACATCGCAAACGTTGCACGACCCGATGTCATCGACCGCAGCGTGTTGATATAGCCGAACATGTTGGCCAAAGGCACCATCGCCGAGATGACATTCGCGTTGCCGCGGCTGTCTTGCCCGTTGATCATACCCCGACGCGAAGTCAAATCGCCGATCACACCACCGGTGTATTCTTCTGGCGTCACAACTTCGACGGTCATGATTGGTTCCAACAACTTGGCACCAGCCTTTTTCAGACCATCCCGCATCGCAGCACGCGCCGCGATTTCGAACGCCAAAACCGATGAGTCGACGTCGTGGTAGGCGCCATCAATCAACGCCACCTTGAAGTCGATCACTGGAAAGCCAGCCAACGGGCCAGAATCCATCACCGATTTGATGCCTTTTTCGACGCCGGGGATATATTCCTTCGGCACCGAACCACCCACAACTTTGGCCTCGAACGAATAACCTTCGCCGGGGGCCGTTGGGCTGATGATCAACTTGACGCGTGCAAACTGGCCGGTACCACCGGTTTGTTTCTTGTGCGTGTAGTCGATCTCATGTTCGCGGCTGATCGTTTCACGGTAGGCCACCTGCGGCGCGCCGATGTTCGCCTCAACCTTGAATTCACGACGCATCCGGTCGACCAAGATATCAAGGTGAAGTTCCCCCATACCCTTCATGATCGTCTGGCCCGATTCAATGTCGGTTTCCACACGGAAAGACGGGTCTTCAGCAGCCAGACGGGCCAACGCGATGCCCATCTTTTCCTGATCGGCCTTGGTTTTCGGTTCAACCGCGATTTCGATAACCGGAACCGGGAAGGTCATGGTTTCCAAAACAACCGGGTTCGCCGGATCGCACAGCGTATCACCCGTGGTGGTTTCTTTCAGGCCGCCAAGGGCAATGATATCGCCCGCAAACGCCTCAGAGATTTCTTCACGGTCGATGGCATGCATCATCATCATGCGACCAACGCGCTCTTTACGCTCTTTGGTCGCGTTCATCATCGCATCGCCCTTGGCCAAAGTGCCCGAATAAATACGGGTAAAGGTCAGGGAACCGACGAACGGGTCGTTCATGATCTTGAACGCCAGCGCCGAGAACGGCTGATCATCAGAGGCAGACCGCGAGATGTTGCGGGTTTCAGATTCGTCGCCGGGTTTGAAGCCCATGTAAGGCGGCACATCCAAAGGCGTTGGCAGATAATCGATAACCGCGTTCAACAACGGCTGCACGCCTTTGTTTTTAAACGCAGAACCAGCCATAACCGGAATGAACGCAATCGCCAGGCACCCCTTGCGGATCAGCGCGCGCAGTTCTTCAACTGTCGGCTCTGTTCCTTCAAGATACGCTTCCATCGCGGCGTCGTCTTGTTCTACCGCGGTTTCCAACAGGTTATAGCGCCACTGCTTGGCCTCTGCCTGCAAAGACTCGCGGATCGGTTGACGCACCCAGGATGCGCCCAGATCTTCGCCCTCATAAACCCATTCTTCCATGGTCACGAGATCGATGATGCCTTCCAGTTTGTCTTCTGCGCCAATCGGCAAAGCGATTGGAACAGCGTTCGCACCCGTGCGGTCTTTGATCATCTTGACGCAGTTGAAGAAATCAGCGCCGGTTTTGTCCATTTTATTGACGAACACAATCCGTGGCACTTTATACCGGTCGGCTTGACGCCAAACGGTTTCGGTCTGCGGCTCAACACCTGCGTTGCCATCGAGCAGAACAACTGCGCCATCCAGAACCGCCAGCGACCGTTCAACTTCAATGGTAAAGTCAACGTGGCCAGGGGTGTCGATGATGTTGAAACGGAACTTGTCAGCGCGTGCATGCTCTAGGCCCGGATCAATGGTGCGTTCCCAGAACGTGGTGGTGGCAGCCGAGGTGATCGTAATGCCACGCTCTTGCTCTTGCTCCATCCAGTCCATAGTGGCCGCGCCATCATGCACTTCGCCGATTTTGTGCGACTTGCCGGTGTAGTAAAGAATACGCTCTGTCGTCGTGGTTTTACCCGCGTCGATATGGGCGATGATGCCGAAATTGCGGTAGCGATCCAGCGGATATTCGCGTGCCATGATGCCCTCTTACCAACGATAATGGCTGAATGCTTTGTTAGCATCGGCCATCTTGTGGGTATCTTCGCGTTTCTTAACAGCGGTGCCACGGTTGTTCACAGCGTCTGACAGTTCAGCCGCCAAACGCTCTTCCATGGTGTTTTCGTTGCGCTTGCGGGCCGCGATGATCAGCCAACGAATGGCCAATGCTTCGCGGCGTTCGGTGCGAACGTCTACAGGAACCTGATACGTGGCCCCACCGACGCGGCGCGAACGCACTTCGACGGACGGTTTTACGTTTTCCAGCGCTTCGTGGAAGGCCGAAATCGGCTCGCGCTTCAACCGGGTCTGAACCCGGTCAAGTGCGCCATAAACAATACCTTCCGCGATGGATTTTTTGCCATCCAGCATCAGGTTGTTCATGAACTTGGTCAGAACCCGATCGCCATACTTGGCATCGGGAAGGATTTCGCGCTTTTCTGCGGCGTGACGACGTGACATTTTCTATCTCCTCACTTCGGACGCTTGGCGCCGTATTTCGAACGACGCTGACGACGGTCTTTGACGCCTTGGGTATCCAAAACGCCGCGAAGGATGTGATAGCGCACACCGGGCAAATCCTTGATACGGCCGCCGCGGATCAGAACAAC
>JANNAT010000091.1:0-2936 GCA_031384605.1 Cypionkella sp. | reverse complement strand
GTGGCGTTTCACTTCCTGCGCCGCCATCCCGGAGACAGCACCGATCCCGGCCTATCGGGCGAGACGGTCCGCGTTCCGGCTTCCGAAGTGCTGCATGTGATCGACCCGGTGGAGGCCGGGCAGCTGCGTGGCGTGTCGCGCTTCGCGCCTGCCATCGTGAAGCTGTTCCTGCTCGACCAGTACGATGACGCCGAGTTGGACCGCAAAAAGGTGGCGGCGATGTATGCGATGTTCGTCACCTCGCCTGCACCGGACAACCCGCTTGCTCCGCCCGATGAGGAATATGAAGTGGCACCAGGTCAGGTGGTGCGGCTTGATCCCGGCGAGGATGTGACCATCAGTGCCCCGGCCGATTCAGGGTCAACCTACGAACCGTTCCAGTATCGCACGCTTTTGCAAATTTCGGCCGCGCTGGGCATTCCCTATGGGTACCTGTCCAACGACGGTGCCAAGGGCAACTTCTCGAATTCCCGTCTCTCGCTGATCGAATTCCGCCGCCGCGTCTCAGCCTGGCAGCATTCCGTGATGGTGTTTCAGATGTGCCGACCGGTCTGGGCGCGGTTCATGGACACCGCCGTTCTTGCCGGTGGGTTGTGCTTGCCCGGTTATGACCGCCGCCGCGCCGAATATCTCGCCTGCAACTGGCTGCCCACGAAATGGGATTGGGTCGATCCACTTAAGGACGCCAATGCCGAGATTGCCCAGATCGAAGCGGGCCTGAAATCGCGTACCCAAGCGATCGCCGAACGTGGCTATGACGCCGAGCAGGTCGACGCCGAAATCGCCCGCGAACGCGACCGGGAGCGCAGGCTGGGCCTCGACTTCCGCCGTCCGGGATCCCCGGCGCAGGCACCGGGTGGGGGTGATCAGAATGCTGACGACGAGAACGCGCCCAAACAGGATGTGCCGGATTCCGACCAAGACCCGACCCAAGACACTGCCCCATAGGAGGCGAGACGATGTTCCATGCGCAGATTGCCCAGCGGGCGTTCAACACGCCGCTGCTGGTCGAACCGTCCAAGGCCATGGCGATTCTGTCCGGGCTGGGCCCGCGCATCACCGGGCGGCAATTGCGGCTGGCAGGTCTTGAAATGACGCCCGGAGAACTGGCCCATGCAACCCTGCCAGTCCGCACCGGGATCCTGACCAGCGGTCTGGCCGAGCAATATCGGAGCGATGGCCAGACGCCGTTCGCAATGGTCGATGCCATCGCAGTAATCGAAATCTCTGGCGTGCTGGTGCATCGCGGAGCGTGGATCGGGCAGTCTTCGGGCCAGACGTCCTATGAAGGGATCGCAGCACAACTTGCCGCTGCCGCCTCGGACCCTGCGGTGCGCGGGATCGCGCTAGAGATCGACAGCTTCGGTGGTGAGGTGGCGGGCGTCTTTGATCTGGCGGATGCCGTCCGAGCGGCAAGGGCAGCAAAACCCGTTTGGGCGTTCGTCGCCGAACATGCCTTCTCAGCAGGGTATGCGCTCGCATCCCAAGCCGACCGGATCATTCTGCCCCGCACCGGGGCGGTCGGCAGCATCGGTGTGGTCGTAATGCATGCCGATCTGAGCGGCCAGCTGTCGGACGCAGGCGTGACCGTCACGCTGATCCATTCGGGCGCGCACAAGGTCGACGGCAATCCTTACGCGCCGCTGCCTGATGCGGTGCGCTCCCGTATTCAAGGCGAGATCGACAGCATCCGCACGCTCTTCGCCCAGACCGTCGCCGCCGGTCGTGGTCGTCGTCTGTCAGCTGAGGCAGCCCTCGCGACCGAGTCCGAATGTTACCGCGGCGCGGCGGCCGTGGCGGCTGGGCTGGCGGATGAGGTGTCCGACCCGGCCTCCGCATTCGCCGCCTTTGCAGCTGCCGTGAATGGGCGCAGCCCAGCTAAAAGCGCGATGCCGGGACGCGCCCCGCGATCCCCGCTTTCCAAGGAGGTAACGATGAAACCCAATGCGACCACCACCGTCAATGAGGCGGAAGACCAGGCCGTGCCTGCGCAACCGAACCCCGCGCCCACCGAACCAGCCAGCGTTCCCGCACCCGCACCAACCGAAGCCGCCACGGCCGTCGCTCTCGTCCGTGCCGAGGCCGCAGAACTGGCCACAGTCGGTGCTCAAGCGGCGCGGCTGGGTGTCACCATCGATGTGGCAGATGCCGTTCAGAAGGGCATCCGCCCGGACGCGTTGCGCGCCTCTGTCCTCAACCAGCTGGCCGCGCGCAGCGATGCCGCCGCCATCGCCGTGGTGCCGCCGCCGAAATCAGCCGCACCGCAAAGCCCGATCATGGCCGCCGCGCAGGCTGCCGCCGCCAAGGCGGGCAAGTCCGCGTAATTCCACAAAACCCCCAAAGGAACTGATCCATGCCCACGCTCACCCAACCCCCGCTTCAAGGCGATCTCGTCAAATATGTGCTCGAGCCGAACTTCAACCATGAATCGGTTGTCCTGCTGACCGGCACCAACTACCTGTTGGGCGCGGTTCTCGGCCTCATCACGGCCACTGGCAAATTCAAGATGGCCGAGGTTGGCGCGGTCGATGGCTCTGCTGTGGCGGTGGCGGTTCTGGCCTTCGCCAGCAACGCAACGGCAGGCGATACCACCGGCGTCATCATTCGCCGCGGACCAGCCATCGTCTCGCGGTCCGCCCTCGTGTTCCACCCCTCGGTCACTGCTGGTGCGCTGACGACGACCAAGCTCAACGAACTGATCGCTGTCGGCATCGTCCCGCGCGCCACCGCCTGATTTCCCCCCCAACACCCGGAGACACCAGATGAATGCCATCATTCGCAACCCGTTTGACTCAGGCGGCTATTCGCTTGCCGAAATGACCCAAGCCATCAACATCCTGCCGATCCTGTGGACCCGCCTCGGCGAGATGGGCCTGTTCGCCTTCGAGGGCGTCACGCAGCGCACGGTGATCATCGAGCAGGGCGACGGCGCGCTG
>JANNAT010000077.1:0-5323 GCA_031384605.1 Cypionkella sp. | reverse complement strand
ACATGAGCGCCCCATCATGGGCGCAAGAGCCCCAGCGTGAGCGGGTGTCGCGCAGGGTAAGGCGGGTAACCTTGCGGCCGATCAGGGTGGCATAGTGGTCCGAGGCGGCGGCGAGGCGGTCGCGGGCAAGGGTCTTGAGGTAGGCGGCGGTGCGGGCGGCGGCTTGCGCGGGGTCACCGGGCAGCAGGAGCGAATCGCCGACGATGGAGGTGCTGCGGCCGGGTGTTGAGGTCAGGGTCAAACGCCGTCCCTCGACCATCACCGTGCCCCCGATGGTGAGGGTGGATTGCGCCGGACGGCGGGCGAGGGCGGCGCGCAGCCAGGATTCGTGGTCACGGGCAAACTCCATCGCGTCGCGTTCGCGGGCGCGCAGCGGCATCGACAGGGTAACGCGGCCGTCAAGCTGCGACACCCGCAGGGAAAACCGGCTGGAGCGGGCCGAGCGGCGCAGAGTTATTTCGACGGGAGGGGAGCCGGGGAGAGTGGGCATGGGGCCTCAAACGGTTTGGGCGCAGAATAGCGGCTTGGCGGTTGGACGCAACCGGGCCTTGGCGGCATGAAAAGCCTTTGACAGCCGCCACGACCTGTGGCAAGGCAGCCGCTTACTGGCAAACAGCCCTGAAGGATTGACATGCCCAAGCTTGAATGGGGCACGAAGCGCACCTGCCCGACCACTGGCAAACGCTTTTACGACCTGAACAAATCGCCGATCGTCAGCCCCTATACCGGGGAAGTCGTGGACATTGAAAGCGCGCGTCGCAAGATGGCCGCGTCGGTAATTGCGCGGGTCGCGCCCGAGAAGGACGATGACGTTCTGGTCGATGATCTGGACGCCGATGAAGAGTTGCTGACGCCCGGTGCGGCCGATGACGCCGAGCTGGACGACGAGCTGCTGGAAGAGGATGCCGATGACACGGTGTCTTTGGACGAGTTGACCGAAGTGGCGGGCGACGAGGAATAATCTGCTCTGCGGGCAGGCCATTTGGTGCATTTTTCCTCTTGCACCCCCGATGACCTGCCCCTAAACAACGGCAAGGCGCGCCCAGCGTCAGCCGGTTTAAATGGGGTCATAGCTCAGATGGGAGAGCGCTTGAATGGCATTCAAGAGGTCGACGGTTCGATCCCGTCTGGCTCCACCAAACTTCCGAAGTCTTTTCAATGACTTAGGAAGCCGTGACTGATAGCGGCAATGCTGCAAGCTGTCGTGAATCATCACCGAGTCATAACCGTCAGATTGGTCAACGAAGGCATCTTGCCGGACCTTTGACTTAGGTCGCTGAGTAAGTCGGTGTGCGACAATATGACAATTCCTCATTCTCTGGCGGCGACTGGCAGCGGCTTCCCCAGTTTCGAATCCGTGGAAAACGCCGGTGCTCGGGCACCGAAACCAAAACGTTGCCCCTAGCCCGACTGGCATTTTTCGGATTTACCCCCCGGTCGACGTTGCTGAAGGTCTCGCCTTACCATAACCTAACCAGAGGCGAAGTCGGCTACTCCGCCGAATGCGTAACGACGGCAAACGTTCACTCGACAGGGTTTGCTTGATGCAAATTGTTAAGAATCAGGGGCGGATCGGTCAGGGAGGCTTCGGCAATGTTGATCGGGTGGTTGCAGATGATGGGAAGGAATATGCCTGCAAGTCGTTTTCGCAGAATCAGCCGTTAACGCCTGAACTTCTCGCAAACGTATTGAAGAGATTTGCAAAGGAGGTCAGGATTCAGGGCGGCATCTCGCATCCCAATATCGTCCCTATTGTTTATAGCGACTTGGCGAGCAATCCGCCCTTCTATCTCATGCCGCTTGCCACTAGCAGTCTAGACAAGGACTTAGCAAATGATCGAAGGCTGAACGGGACATTTATGTCCGCTCTTAGCGACATTGTTGCCGGTTTGGACGAACTGCATTCAATGCAGATTTATCATAGGGACTTAAAGCCGCACAATGTTCTCCGCTTTGGCGATGGCCAGTCCTCTATCTACTCGATTAGTGATTCGGTTTAATTTCAATGAAGGAATCGACTCTTTCTGGCCTTACAAAGACTGGGATGGGTAAGGGTTCTGATCACTTCACCGCACCTGAAATATCCCAAGACTTAAAGACGGCATCGGTTCAGTCTGACATCTTCTCGCTGGGCTGCATTCTTCACGAAATGGTTGGAACTGAACCGAGAGTGCCCTTTCGAGAAATTAGAGAAGCGGGTGAGTTCTCGGCTGTCCTTTTAAACTGCACGCGAGATGACCCGTCGAAGCGGTTCGCATCCGCACGGGCAGTCTTGGACGCAATCCTAAGCATTGACTACGAGCCGCAAGGAACGGTCAGCAATACTTCTGTAGACTATATCGCGATTCTATCGGCTGAAGACCTGCCCGATGCAGGTTTCTGGCCCAGAATAGCTGATTTTCTTGCGAATGCGGCAAAAGAGCCGGACATTGCTGCAATTTGCGGTAAGCTGAGTTCAGATAAGATTGTGGCGCTGTGTGAAAAGGATCAGGCCAGCGCAAAGGTCGTCGGACTGATTTTCGCGGACTGGGTCAAGAAGACAGCATTCGGGTTTGAGCAATCCGATGCAATTGCCAATCGTCTTGAGGCTTTCATCGAAAAGTGTGATTTCGAGACCCAAGTCGAGTGCCTTCTGTCGATGCTTGAACTGGGCATCTCACACAATAGATGGTTCGTCGAAAGAAAATTTGTTCGGCTATGCAACGCAACTATGGATGAAGGTCTAGCAAAGCGGATGGTGGTTCAACTGCATGTGATAGGCAAGGCGGTCTGCCGGGACTTCGCGCAATTGGAACGTTCGATTTCATTCAATCGTGACTACTATCACCCAAGGATCGTCAAGGCGCTGGGCGACTTGTGCAAATGAAAATTTCGACTGCCTTGCTTTCGGAAACTGGGCCACGTTCCGTCAATGAAGACGCCGTGTCTGTTTGGCATGCCGAAGATGGCTCTTTAATCGTTGCTGTTGCCGATGGTCTTGGGGGTATGGGCAGCGGAGACACTGCTTCCAATCTTGCAATCTCTACAGTCAAGAAGGCTCTTTTTTCATCAGCTCTGTCCCAAGACACACTCAGGTTGGCGGTCCTGAAGGCTCATTCGACAATACTGAGCGCCCAAACTAAAGACCCTGAACGTTCAAAGATGGCAACTACAATGACCGTCCTTGCTTTTGGCAATTTCGGAGTTCTTGGGGCGCATTGTGGCGATACAAGGGCGGCAGTGGCACGTGCCTCAGGTATCAAGAGACTAACGAAGGACCACTCCGAGGGGCAGCGTCTGTTTGATGCAGGAAAACTGACAAAGGAGGAATTGTCGGTTTATCCCAGACAACACATTTTGGAGAGCGCACTTGGGGATCATAACGCGCCGACCATAAATACTTTCGAATTCGATATGTTGCCGGGAGATAGATTTGTAATAACGTCTGACGGCGTCCACGGGATCGTGCTTTTGCGCGAAATGCGCGAGTTTCTGGTGAAGGCGAAAGACCCATCCGAGTTCGTTGAGATAGTCAAGAACTGCGTTGTCGAAAGACGGCCAAAAGATAACTTCAGCCTTGCGGCTGTATTCATAAGCTAAACGACCGAACCAAATCACAGGGGATCATGGTCTTTGGACAAGTGATGGAAGAGTCGTCGGTATGTCCTTCATGAGAACAAGTGCACATTCGACCGTCTCTCCTGTCATCTCAATTTGAAGCTGCCCGGCAGGCACGGCACTATCCCATGAAAAACTCGTGGTCAGGAAGGACAGGACGGCCCGCTTGTAATCCGTGTTGGGATTCTGAAGGTGATCGCCCTTCGTTTCCAGAACCACCACGCGGCCCTTCCCAGCGTTGCCCCCCGTGGCGAAAATGAAGTCGGGATAGATGCGACCACGTTTCCAGCCCTGAAGCCCGTAATCCGCGCGGGCGACGTTTCTGTGCCACCACTTCACAGCCGCTTCGCCGTCCAAATGCACGGCAACGCCACGCTCTTCCTCGTTCAACTCGGCACGATAGACCGGTGAGAACAGGCTTCGCCGTAGGGCCGCACCATCGCCGCCAGTCAAGTGCGGCGAGCCTGCTGGCTCAGTCGTTTGGACAACGTGCGGCATCGGCCAGTTCCGACCGTCGAGCCGCAACCGGAATTGGATCGTGCCCGCAGCAACCTCAGCCCTAAACAGCGCCTCAGCCCGCGAGTCCCGCTCCTTGTCGAGCGTCTTGCGCAGTTCATCCACGATCAAACCCGAAGCCGCGCCGATCTTAGAGTCGTCAAAGCCGCGCTGCCTCAGAACGGCAAGAACCTTCTCGACAATCTCACGGGCCACGAACGGGTTCGGCACCAGATCAGAAGTGACCCGCACCGCGTAGGCAGGATCAAAGCGCAGCGCCTCTAGACCTTTCGCCACCGTCTCACCGGCAAAGTGCTCTTCGCCCGCCGTAGTCAAGCTGATACGCTGAAGCTGCGAAGCAACTTCCTTCGGGTTTTCGGGCAACGTCTTGGCCATCGCAGAGGGGTCATAGCCGCGCCAGTCGATAACCGACAGAAGGTCCGTTTCATAATCGAGGTCGCGCATCACAGCCCCATCGGCCCTTATGACCTTGGGCAGATAGATTTCGACCGTCTTGAAGTCTGGGCGACGTTGAACGGGGCGCGGTTTACCTGCCCCACCTGCCGGGCCACCTTGCGCCACAGTCAGCACCAGATCGGCCAGCTCGTCTTTTTCCAGCCTGTCCTTGATCGCCCGCACCACGCCTTCCGTGCCCGCGTGGTGCGTCACCACATAGCATTCGTCGAGAAGGGGGTTGCCGGTCTTCAGCGCATGCGGTTGCCGCAACACACGGCCCACAAGCTGCGTCATGGCCGATAGGTTGGACGCCGCCGCAAGCGAGCACAGCACATAGGCAAAGGGGCAGTCCCAGCCCTCTTGCAGCGCCGCCTTGGTAACGATCACCCGCACCCGGTTCGTTGTCGAAAGCAGGTCTTGGTTCTCCGGTTGGTTCAGGTCGTTCTGTTCCGCCGTCTTGATCGCCACCGCCGCATCATCAAGCCCGGCCTGCAACAGCCATTCCCGCACGTCTTGGGCATGGCTATCCGCCCTGCTTGTTTGCCGAAAGGCAGGCATGATACCTGCAAATCTGGCGGCTTTTCATAGATCGGACCAGAGCTCCAACGCAAACCTGGACGGACGGCAACTATTCTTTCTGCTCTGCCTGCATTTTCCCGAGTCGAGGGGTTGCGCTCCTTAATCTCACGAACTAGAAGCACGTCATCGTCGCGGGGTGGAGCAGCCCGGTAGCTCGTCAGGCTCATAACCTGAAGGTCACAGGTTCAAATCCTGT
>JANNAT010000069.1:0-1805 GCA_031384605.1 Cypionkella sp. | reverse complement strand
TGTGGCGCGGGTTGCGGGCTGTAGAGGCGCGGGGATTGGTCTATGATCTGCTGATCCGCCCGCGCGAGATGGCGGCGGCGCTGGAAATCGTACGCGCCCTGCCGGACTTGCGTTTTGTCATTGACCACATCGCAAAGCCCGAAATTGCCAAGGATGGATTCTTGCGGTGGTCCGGGCTGATGCAGCCCTTTGCCCACGAGGCGAATGTCTGGTGCAAGCTGTCCGGTATGGTGACCGAGGCTGATTGGGCAACCTGGACGCCGGACCAGATCACGCCCTATATTGCTGAAATTCTGCGGATTTTCGGACCGGGTCGCTGCATGATGGGCTCAGATTGGCCGGTCAGTTTGTTGGCGTCGGACTATAGACGAACGGTTGATCTCGTGCGCGATGCTATTTCTGGATTGGATGAAAAAAGTCAGCGCGCGGTTTTGTGGACGGCGGCGGTTGACGCCTATCTGCTGGCTGAGGGGCGGTTGTGATCCGCCTGAATGATCCCAACCTGCGACACCTGCCCGGCGATGTCGCCCGACCGCGTTATGATCGCTCGACCGTGCGGACAGGGATCGTGCATTTGGGCTTGGGGGCTTTTCACCGCGCGCATCAGGCGGTGTTCACCGACGATTGTTTGAACGCTGGCGAAACCGGTTGGGGGATCGCCGCTGCCTCGTTGCGAAATCCTGACACACGCGATGCACTGGCACCACAGGATGGCCTTTACACGCTGGCGCTGCGTGAGAATGCCGATCAGGCGCTGCGCGTGATCGGCGCGATCAACCAGACATTTGTTGCCCCGGAGAATCCCGGTGCACTTCTTGCCGTGATGGCGGACCCAGCCGTTCGGATCGTCTCGCTGACTGTGACCGAAAAGGGTTATACCGCCGACATCGCGGGTGGCGATCTGCGGCTGGACGATCCGGGGGTGCAGCATGATCTGGCGCACCCACATAGCCCACAGACGGCGCTGGTCTTTGTGGTGCAGGCGCTGGCGATGCGGCGGGCGGCCGGGGTCAAACCTTTCACGCTGTTATCATGCGATAATCTTCCGAATAACGGCCATTTCCTGCATAATGTTGTTGGCCAGTTTGCAACGTCCAGCGACGCTGACTTTGGTCGCTATGTTATGGATAAGGTTGCTTGCCCATCCTGCACGGTGGACCGCATTGTGCCAGCCACAACCGACGCCGACCGGGACATGGTCGCAGCCCGTTTGGGGATGTGGGACGATTGGCCGGTTGTGGCCGAGCCATATTTTCAGTGGGTGATCGAGGATCGCTTTCCCTCTGGCCGCCCTGAATGGGAACGCTCAGGCGTCGTGTTTGCCTCTGACGTTGGCCGTTATGAGATGATGAAGCTGCGCCTCTTGAACGGCGCGCATACAACCATCGCTGCGATGGGCCGCATCTCAGGCCATGCTACTGTTGCCGATGCCATGGCAAATCCAATTATCCGGGCGTTCATCGCCGCCTATTGGGCCGAGGTCGCGCCGACGATTGCGCCGGGCACAGACGTTGCTAGCTATACCGCGCGACTGACAACGCGGTTTGACAACACGGCTCTGCATCATAAAACCGCGCAGATCGCAACAGACGGCAGCCTGAAGGTACCACAGCGGATTGTCGCCCCTTTACGCGACCTTATCGCGATGGGTCGTCCAACCCCGATGCTGTGCTTTGCCTTGGCCGCATGGATCCGGTCGTGTCAGGGTACGGATGAGGCTGGGCGCGCGATGCCCCTATCAGACCCGCAATTGCAGGGTTGGTCGGATTTGCCGGCTGCCGGGGTTCCGGTGGTAGATGCGGTGC
>JANNAT010000021.1:0-28267 GCA_031384605.1 Cypionkella sp. | reverse complement strand
GGCTGCATTTGGGCGCTGTGGCACCTGCTGGTTGATTTTCGCTATAATGCCGGAACGCTTGGGGCGGTCTGGCCGCTGGAATTTTTCATCACCTATCTGCTGGCATTAACCCCGTACCGGCTGCTGATGACCTGGGTTTACGGCCACACACAAAGTCTGCTGTTGGCAATTCTTATGCATGCCAGCTTTACCGGATCACTGCTGGTTTTGGTTCCCGTGGTTCCGGCGTCACTGGGTTTCTATTGGCAGTCGGCCTTTGCTGCCGCGCTGTGGGCCGTCGTCGCGGTCGTTCTGCAAAAAGAACGGGCAAGAACCCCAAAGAACATTACACTGAAAAAGGAGATGCAGCCGTGACTACCTCTTGGGTTCAGCGTCATCCGCTGTTTGTTTTCCTTGCGCTGACGTTTGGCATCACTTGGTCGATCGCTGCCGCCGTCATCTTCGCGCCTGACCGGTTCAGCGCGGTGTTCGGCGCGTTCAACACCCGCGCACCGATGTTCTACCTCGCGGTCTGGGCCCCGAACATTGCCGCACTGGCCGTGACACTCCTGATCAGCGGCTGGTCAGGGATCACCGACCTTTTCGCCCGCCTGATCCGGTGGCGCGTCCGGCCATGGGTCTGGATCGCCGCCCTTGGGTTTTTCCCCGTCCTGATGCTGGTCGCGGAACTGATCGGGCTGGCTCTGGGTGACCCTCTCCCAACCACGGCCAACTGGACTGCCTTGGCGGCGGGCATGGTCACACTCCCCCTTCTTGCGCTTGGCCCACTGGGCGAAGAGCTGGGCTGGCGTGGATTTCTTTTGCCCCGCCTATTGGACCGGGTGCAACCCTTGACGGCGGCCCTGATCCTTGGTCCGGTCTGGATGGCCTGGCACCTGCCTGCATTCTTTCTGTCGGGCATGCCGCAGTCCAACATGTCATTGTTCATCTTCGTGGCGAGCGGCGTCTCCCTGAACGTGTTCATCACATGGCTGTTCCTGAATGCCCGCCACAGCATTCTGATCGCAGGCATCATCCCGCATGCCATTGCCAATGCATGGGCCGAGTCAATGGGTTCGATAACATGGATCAGCGCGGGCGTTCTGGTGGGCGGGGCGGTGCTGCTGGTCTGGCTGGGGGGCTTGCGCGAAGTCGGGGCCGCCAAGACCCCGCAAAAGCGGCTAAAGAAGGCACCTTCACCATGATCGCACCTGATCTCAAAGTCGCATCACAGGGGGACAGGGCGCTGTTGACGTTTGCTATGCTTGCCTTCGGCTGGACGTGGGGGTTGTTGTGGGTCGGGGCCAAGGTCACGCTGCAGCCCCCGTGGCTTGGCACGGTAGTTATAATCGCAGCTGCCTTTGGCCCCAGCTTGGCGGGCGTGACCACTGTGGCCGTTTTCGACGGGCTGGCTGGCGTAAAATACTGGCTAAAACGGTGCTTGTTCTGGCGCATCGGCTGGAGGTGGTATGCCATTGCTGCCTTTGGTCCATTGGGCATGATGGCCTTGGCACTTGCCCCTTATGCAGCCATGGGCGGGGCGGTGCCACCGTCGCCCGCCGCCCCGAACCTATGGCTGTCCGTTCTGATCTTTGGGCAGATACTTGTGCTGGGTGGCCCGTTGGGCGAGGAATTCGGTTGGCGTGGTTATGCGCTGCCCGCTTTGACGCACCGTATCGGCTGGCGGTGGGCCAGCCTGATTGTCGGCGCGATCTGGGCACTGTGGCACCTGCCGCTGTTCTACATCCCCGGCATGGCGCAGGCCAATATGCCGATGGCGCTGTTCATGGTCAGCAGCGTGGCGCTGTCGGTGATCTTCGCGCGGCTGTCGGTCAATACGGCCTTTAGTGTGCTGCCCGCGATTGTGCTGCATTGGTCGGTCAATGCGGGATCATGGGCCTTGCCGGTTACCCCACAGGGCGGTGTGATGCAGCCCTATTATCTGGTGATGGGAGTGTTGTTCGCCGTTGCCGCTGTCGTGTTTTTCAAACCGGGGCCAAAGGCCTTGCAAGGGAGTTTGAGCGGATGATGAAAATTACAGGCTTGGTTTTCAGCGGCATCGCCGCAATGTGCGTCGGCTTTTCTGCGGCGGCGGAAACGACACAAGGCGTCGTTTCCGCCAACGGCTTGCAAATCGCATATATAGAGAGGGGGGCGCGCAACGCCGTGCCGATTTTGTTTATTCAGGGCGTTGGGTCGCCGATTTCGGATGGACCAGACCCGATTGCCGACCAACTCGTCGCTGCGGGGTTTCGCTGGATCACGTTTGACAACCGCGACAGTGGCGGTTCGACCCATTTTGACGCAGCAGGTCTGCCGGATTACGCGGCGATCCAGACGGCGGCTGCCCAGGGCCTGCCGCTGCCGCTTGCCTATACGCTGTCGGATATGGCCGATGACGCGATTGGTGTGCTGGATGCACTGGGCATTGACCGGGCGCATGTGGTTGGCGGGTCACTTGGGGGGATTATCGCGCAGGTGATCGCCGCAAAACATCCAGGCCGGGTTTTATCGCTGACCCTGATTTCGACGACAACAGGCAACCCGGCTTTGGCTTATGGATCAGCGGTTGAAATACTGATGCTGCCAGTACCGGAAGAGCGGGAAGCCCGGATCGCGCAGGATATGGCGCTTGACCGGCTGCTGATCGGGCCAAATCAGGATATCGACGCGGTGTTGCTGCGCGCGACCGTCGAAGCCCGTCTTGACCGAAACGATGATCCGGCTGCAACGGCCCGACAGGCTGTCACGATCAGCGGCGACCAGCGCCTGTTGATTGCCGGGATTACCGCGCCGACCGAGGTGGTTCACGGGCAGGTCGATCTGCTTTTTCCACCCGCGCATGGCCGCGACGTGGCCGCGTCAATCCCCGGCGCAGTGCTGACACTTGTTCCCGACATGGGCCATATAGTGACCGACACCCTGGCACCGGTGATCGTTGACGCCATCCTGCGGGCAGCGGCCCGTGCCGATGCGTAGCCAGATGCGCCAAAGCAGCGCTGCGCGGGCAAGCCGCAGGGCGCGGCGTGACGCGGCGATGGCCCCGCGTTCCGAAAAGCCCCCGCTTACCCAGTCAGTGTCGGTCAATTGATAGGCATTGCCAGACGCGCCTTGCCGGAGCCTGACTCACCCGTATTTCAAAGGAGTTTTCACCAATGACACGCATCATCGCTTTGGTTTTGGGCATCCTCGCCATTCTGCTCGGCGGGCTTTGGCTGTTGCAGGGACTGGGGATCGTCCATCTGCGGCCGATCCTGTGCTTTGCCGATTGCGCAACCGTGCAGGGGCCGTCTGTTACATGGGCAGTCATCGGGGCAGTTACCTTGGCACTGGGGGCATATGGCGTCGTTTGGGCGCGAAAGCAGGGTGTGAAATGAACCAGAAAGGAAAACCAATGCAAATTCTGACTTGGATCATCGTCGTCATTGCGGCCCTCGGTCTGGCCTATGGCGCAGCCTTTGCCTTTGGCGCGTGGCAATGGGCCAACACCACGCGCGATCTGGTGACGCAGCTGGATGCGGGCCGCGTGGCCCCCGCCATCACCCGTTATGAAGTGGCTGAACTGGCCCCCCTGCCCGCCCCGGTCCAACGCTATTTCCGCGCCGCGCTGACCGATGGGCAACCCATCGTCACCTCTGTGACGCTGACCCAAAGCGGGACGTTCAACTTGGGCAAAACCGCCGATCAGTGGAAACCCTTCACCGCGACGCAGCGCTTTACCACGGCCCGGCCGGGTTTTGTCTGGGACGCAAATATCACCATGGTTCCCGGCGTGCCGGTGCGGGTGTTGGATGCGTTTATCGCAGGCGAAGGGCTGCTGCGCCCGACGATTTTGGGGCTTTATGCGATGGGCACCCTGCAGGGCACGGGCGAGATTGCCCGGGGCGAATTGCTGCGCCATTTCGCCGAAAGCGTGTGGTTTCCAACCGCCCTTTTGCCCAGCCAGGGCGTGGTCTGGCAGGCAGTGTATGACGCATCCGCGCTGGCCACGATGACGGATGGTCAGATTTCTGTGACCATGCTGTTTCGCTTTGGCGCGGATGATATGATAGTTGCCGTGTCCGTCGAAGGCCGCGCCACAACCGTGGGCACCGCCACCGTTCTGATGCCATGGGAATGCCGGATGTCAAATTACCAAACCCGCGACGGCATGCGCGTGCCGCTGACGGGAGAGGCGCTGTATATCACGCCGCAGGGGGAGAAGCCGTATTTCAGGGGCACGATTGATACGATTGCCTATGAGTTTGCGGGGTAGGGATGGAACGGATGGCATGGCTATACTTTGCGCTGGTTCTGATCCTGTCACTGCCGTTCTATGCGCTGGGGACTACCGGGGCTTCGCTGCCTTTTGCGCCAGCCTTGCCGATCAGTGCCATTATGGCCATGTTGCCGATGATCGCGGCGGCCCTGCTGGTTTGGCGTCGCGGCAAAGGTCGGGCCGTGATCCGGTTTTTCCGACAAAGTTTTGCTGTTCAAGGCGTCCGCCATATGCGATGGATTATCGCCTCCCTTGTTATAATGCCCGTGGCGTTTGCCCTGACGGCGGGTCTGGTCTGGTTATCGGGCACCACCCTGCCCACGCTGCAATCAGTTCGCGCACCCATGATTCTGGCCAGCTTTGCGCTGTTCTTCATCGGAGCTGTGGGAGAGGAAATCGGATGGCAAGGCTATGCCTACCCGTCGTTGACCAAACGGTATTCGGCCCTGCAGGCCGCCTTGATCATCGGCGTGGTCTGGGGACTGTGGCATGTTATCCCATTCGCTTTGATGGGGCGCAGTGCTGGGTGGATCATCTGGCAATGTGCGGGGATGGTGCTGATGCGGGTCATTATCGTCTGGTTGGTGGTGAACGCGGGACGGGGCATTACGGTTGCTGTGCTGTTTCACGTGATGAGCAACAGCGTTTGGGGGATGTTCGCAGACTTTACAGCCTATTACGACCCGATGCTGATGTGCGCGGTGTTGGGCGTGGCAGTCGTGGTGATCCTATGGCGGAACGACACGACCCTGTTAATGCCATCCGGGAATGGGCACCCCTTACCCCGTCACCAGCCCATCCCCCACCACGATCTGGCGCCTGCAAGTTGCGGCGATTTTCTCGTCATGGGTCGAGATCAGGAACGTCGTCCCCTCATCCCGGTTGATCTGGCCGATCAGTTCCATCACTTGGGTGGCCGAGGCGCGGTCAAGGTTGCCGGTGGGTTCATCCGCCAGCACCAGTTCGGGGCTGTTCATCAGGGCGCGGGCGACGGCGACGCGCTGTTTCTGGCCGCCCGACAGGTTGCTTGACGGGAAATCCACCCGGTCGGCCAGACCCATGCGGCCCAGCAAATCGCGGCCCCGCGCCCGCGCGGCGGCGGTTTCACGCCCCTCGCGCACCGCAGTGGGGAAGATCACGTTTTCAAGGGCCGTGAAGTCTGGCAGCAGGTTATGAAACTGAAACACAAAGCCAATGTGCAGGTTGCGAAATTCAGTCAAGGCGCGGTCGTTTGCCGTTGTCAAATCCACCCCCAGCATGGTGTGAACGCCCGATGTCGGCTGCATCAGCGTGCCTAGAATCGTCAGCAAAGTGCTTTTGCCCGACCCGGATGGCCCCAGCAACGCCGCCAATTCCCCCTTTTGTATCCGCAAAGACAGCCCGCGCAGCACCCGCGTTTCCGCCTCGCCTTCGCCATAGGTTTTCACCAGATCGCGCACCTGCAGCAACGCCGTCATTGGCCGATTGCCGTCACAGGATCCAGCCGCGCTGCCGACCGCGCGGGCAGGATCGCGGCCAAAGTGGCGATGGCGATGGTCAGAAGAATCGCCAGCCCAAAAGCACCTTCGGTGATGTCGATGGGCATGACCGAAGGATGCGCGGAATCGCGCGGCGGAAAGGCCGACAACACCAGATACCCCAATCCCGCCCCCGACAGCCCGCCCAGAACCCCCACCAACGCGCCTTGGCTGACAAACACAAACACCACAAACACCCGGCTCGCCCCCATCGCCCGCATGATCCCGATCTCGGCGCGGCGGCGGTAGGTGGACAGCAGAAGCGAAGACGCAATGCCGATCACAATCGAGACCATGGCAAAAGTCTTGAGCAAAATGCCGGTCTGGTTCTGCGCCTTCAGCGCCGACAGCACTTCGGCCCCCGGCGTCGTCCAGGATTCCGCCGCCATGCCAGTGATGGTGGTGATCCGGGCGGCTGTCACATCAGCGGTCATCAGATCGGCCAGCTTGATCTCGATCCGCGTCACGCCTTGCGGCATGGCAAACAGGGTGCGCGCGGTGTTAAGGCTGACATAGGCGCTGGCGCTGTCGATCCCGCCCTGCCCCAGTTCATAGATGCCCGACACAGTCAGCACAGCGTTGATCCCCCGGGCCGAATCCAGCCGGATTGTCTCGCCCACCGACAGATCCAGATCCCCGGCCAGTGTTTTGCCGATCATCACCAGCCCTGTGCCCAGCCGCGTTGTGCCTGCGATCAGGTAGGTGTCCAGCCGGATCACCGCCGATTCCAGCCCCGGCTCTAGCCCGGTTACGGCCACCTGCGCCACTTGCCCGCCGCGCGTCATGAACCCGGAGCCGTTGATCTGCGGCGACACCGCGACCACGCCGGGCAATGCCGCAATCATTGGCACGAATGTGGCGGTATCATTCAGCGTCGCCTGCCGCAGACTGGACTTTTCCTGCGCCAGCAAAATGAACCCCGCCCCCGGCGCAATCAGCAATTCAGGGTCGGCCACTTCGGCAGTGATCGTCACATGGCTTAGATCCCCCGCGATGGTGCGCAGGATGTAATTGGCCAAACCGCCGATCAGCGCGCTCATAAAGATGAAGATGAACACGCCCAAGGCCACGCCGAAAATCAAAAGTGCCGACTGCGCCTTGCTGGACAAAAGGTAACGTGTGGCGATTTTGATGGCATACAGCATTCACGGGTCCGGCACAGCTGGTGTGGGCAACGTGATCGCCAAACCGTCTGACAAACCGGTTGCATCGGTGATGACCGCGTCGCCCGCCACCAACCCCTTGGTCACCTCCAGCCGGTCGGCGGGCCAATCAACGACGGTGACAGCGCGGTGCTTGGCAACGCCTGCGACTGCCACGAACACTGCCGCACCTGCGGCATCCATCGTCACCGCCGCCCGGGGCACCGATAGTGCGGCATCTTGTTGATCGACAATGATATTCGCCGTAACCGTCAGGCCAACCGGGGCTGTGACGGGCGCATCGAAGGCGATCTTGACGGCCAGCCCGCCCGTTGCCGCATCGACCTGTGGGGCGACCGAACTGACGCTGCCATCCAGCTTGGCTGCGCCGCCTTTCAGTTGCAGAACAGCCGGCAAGCCCGGAACAATCCGCGCGGCATAGGCCTCGTCCACGTCCGTTTCAACCACAAGGTTCCCAAGGTCTGCAATCGAGAAAACCGCTGTGGCCGCATCAACCACTTGCCCGACCTCGGCGTGACGGGCAAGGATTGTGCCCGCCATCGGGGCCACCAGCGTATATTTGGCCAGTTCGATCTGCGTCTGGTCAAGCAGTGCTGTCAGACGGGCAACCTCTTGATCCGCCGTCTGTTGCGCGATCTGGGCATCCTGCAGCGCCGTGCGCGCGATGGTGCCGCCCAAGGCCTTGGCACGGGCAAGGTTGGCTTCGGCTTGTCCTTGTGCCACCAGACCCGCGTCCAGCCCGGCCAAGGCCTGACGGACTGCCGCCTGTTGCTGAACAGGGTCTATGCGCGCCAGAACATCGCCCGCTGCAACGACGGCCCCTTCATCGACCAGAACCGCCAGCATCTCACCCCCCACGGTGGGTTTTACGTCGACAAGGTGCAGCGGTGCCAGCCGGCCATTCACCGCCAGAACCCGCATCAGCGGTGTCGGGGCGACCGTTTCCACCGTCACGGCCAGACCTTTGCTGACCCATGGCTGAAAGTACCAAAGTGCTGCGGCTGCCAGAATAACACCCACTAAACCGGCCCATACCCACATTGACCATTTTTTCGGCGCAGGGCTGGCTGGCGGTGGAACGGGGGGCGGCGCTGAAACCGTCAACTGACCTGTCGTCGTTTGCGCCGTTACAGCCGGAATTGTGCCCGCTTGCGCAGGGCTGCGTGTCTTTTGGTCATCCGACATGCGCCGCACGCCCCGCATTCGCAAGCCAAGCGAAAGCTGCCGTGGGCAAAGGCGAACGGCAGGGCGGGACCGATGGGTTAGAGCTGATCATCGGGTGCTTTCTGCAAATGAAGCCGGTCAGGGGCTGCTGCCGCCTGTCAGCGTTTCGCCAACCATCCCTGATCTGCACCAGACGCGCATTGATCTGGATCAGTGACCCGATGACTTGCAGGCTGCCGGACGAACAGACCGGCACCCTGACCCCGGATTAAATACCGAAACGGTTCAGGTTTTGACAAAACGACAGGCACCAATTTTGCGTTGCCGATAAAACCTGAACCACTTTTGCCAAGGATTATTGCAGCCTTACGGAGTCGAGCAAATGCAGGGCGCGCGACCGACGCGTTCTGCCCGTCTTATCCATTGGTGGCAGCTGTCCGACTGCCATGGTGGGTCAGCACTCAGGGCCTTTGGCCGCCAACCCAAGGATCTGAACATCAACCGTCACAGCCCCTGCATCGCGGAACATCAGCGTCACAGGAAATGTCGCCCCCCTGTCCAGCGATTGCGTCAATCCCATCAGCATCGCGTGCAAGCCGCCGGGTTCCAGCGCAACCATGCCACCAGCGGGCACCGGCACGGCCATGACATGTGGCATCGACGCGATCCCATCGGTCACAACGGTTTCATGCAGCATCGGCATGTCGGCAACCGTGGTGGCAACACCCATCAGCGCGTCATCCGCAGTGCCGGTATTGCGGATGGTCAAATAGACAACACCGGGGCGATCAGTGCCGACAGACGCACGTGACCAGGCATTTTCGATCTCGATACCGCCCGCAGTGGTGACACCACAGGCAAGCGCGGGGGTTGCGGATAACAAAGCGATGATGACAGGGATCAGGATTTTCACGGGGGCCTCACAGTCTTGATTTCAAATCGGCAGTAATATCGGCGGCTTGGGTGCCATAGTCGAACTGGCGCAGCCAGTTGCCATCTGGCCCGATCAGATACAACGCGGCGGAATGGGCCATGGTATAGGTTTCGCCCAAGGGTTCTTTGGCAAAAGCGATCTTAAAGCTGAAAGCCGCCGCCTGTGTCTCCTCTGCGCTGCCGGTCAGCCCCAGGATCGACGGATGAAACGCCGCCGTATAGGCTGCCAATCCCGCCCCGGCGTCGCGTTCGGGGTCGACCGAGATGAACAGCGGTTGCACGCGGGCAGCATCCGGGCCAAGCGCATCCATCACGTCGGCCACTTCGGCAAGGGTGGTGGGGCAAATATCCGGGCAATTGGTGAACCCGAAGAATACCAGCTGAAACCGGCCGGCAAAATCGCTGTTGGTCACCAGGCGGCCTGTCGCATCGGTAAGGCGGAATTCAGGACGCAATTGCTGTTCAATGGTCACAACGGGCGTGCTGTCGGGGGCAACGGGGCGCAAGACAACGGCCCCATAGGCCAAAACTGCCATGCCAACGGCGGCCCAAAGGATTTTCTGTAGGGATGTCAGGCGCATGAACTTGCGTTTCCTTCAGGTATTATTTGCGTCTAAAGCCCGCCGCGCCGTAAACTGCAAGAGCCTGCAATGACGCAGCTGCATCGCACACGCTGTTTTGACGATCCGGTTGCGTGATGCGCGAGTGCGATCAACAAAGCCAACGAAACGGGTCTTGGCAGTGTCAATAGATCGCTGCCTTGAGGGTGATATACGTGGGCGACGTTGCGTTCAGCCGTACGCTGCCGCGCGCAAGAAGCCAGCCATCTGCACGCGTCAGCCGCGCCACGATCTGCAGCTTTGGCAAAGCCGTTGCAGTCGTGGGGCGCACAATAGAAAACGCTATCGACATTGATTTGCCATCGCTTTTGACATCGGTTTGCCCGACACGGCGGTGCGCGCGATCCTGAATGGCAAGGTCTTCGAGATAGATCTCGATCGCGCCTTTCGGAATAGCAGTGCCACCTGCAAACGTTACTTCGCCGCGAATATCCGCTGATTGCGCAGCAACAGTCCCGGCGGCGGCGGCAATAGCCGCAGCTCCGGCTGCCATCAATACCGTGCGGCGGTCGGTGGCGCGCGTCATTGCTTGCTTTCTCTTTTCGGGGCCGTGCCCATGCCAGTCTAAATACAATCGAACGCAAGCTTGGGTCCGCAAAGGGGGCCCAAAGCCCCCTTTTCTGATCTTTCGTTAGATGATCAAGAAATCATCAGCCGAAAAATTCAGATTTGCTGACAGCTGCGCAAACTGAATGGCAGCCGCCGCGCCATCGCCATCGGCGTCGTAAGACAAGGTTCCATTGTCGGTGTCATAGATGATGCGGTCTTCAGCGGAAAACGCAACGCCCGCAGCACTTTTGTGAAACGCATCAAACGCCAATGCGCCATCACCGCCAACAGTGTTGAAGATGAAATTGTCCAGCAAGATCAAATCCCGGGTGACATCAAAGTCATGGATCCGATCGACATTGTCTGCGCCTATCGCTGTTGAGAACCGGAATGAATCCGCGCCCGAACCGCCGAACAGGCTGTCTGCGCCCAAACCGCCATCCAGCAGGTCATTGCCGCGACCGCCACGCAGAACATCGGCCCCCGCAACGCCCGGCTGCGCAAGCGGTGGCGGGAATTCGACAGATACGTTCAACTTATAGGCCGACCCGACAGGCACCGCTTCTGCCCAACCATCATCAGGTGCCGTTGGTGACCAACTTCCTTCCAGAATGTAGTAGGTGCCGGTTTGCTGAACGACAAAAACCGCACTCGAATCCCTGGTGGTGGCAGAGCCGGGATCGCCGCCGCCATCATCGTTCTGCGCGACAATAGTGCCGTTGCTGTCCAGCAACCTGACCCAGCTGTCATGCACGTCAGGATCGGCAATCGCGTCAATGTCAATCGAGATGACCGTGCCAGCCACCAAAGTGATGCTGTAATAACCGCCCAAACCGTTGCCAGTGGCGTTGACGGTGGTGTGCAGACTGGTCGTTGAATCGAAAATGTCAGGATCAGCCGCCAACGAGAAATTGTTCGAGATATCAAAGGCGGTGGCGACCGAATTGTTGGTCGCATCCGGCCCCAGCGTCGCATAGCCGGTGCCGATACCGGGGCGCGGCGGGGCATCGCCTTGATACGCGTAATCGCCAAGCAGTGTGTCATTGCCATTGCCGCCTTGCAGCGTATCGTTGCCACCCTGACCGGTTAGCACATTGGCCGCTTTGTCGCCATTCAGCCGATCATTGAACCCCGAACCGGCAAGATTTTCGATAGAGGTGTAAGTGTCACCAACGGATCCGCCGCGACTAAGATCAAGCCTGACGCCGCTGGTTGCATCGGCGTAATCTGCGGTGTCTTTGCCCGCGCCGCCGTTCAATCTGTCGGCACCGCCGCCGCCTGTCAGCGTATCATCGCCCGCGCCACCGAAAAGTTTGTTGGCCAGACCATTGCCGATAAGATGGTCACCAAAGGCAGACCCAATGGCATTTTCAAAGCCCACAAGGATATCATGTTGAATCGTGGTTCCGCGCCCGACGATTTGCACTGGGCCATCAGCGTCACCGCCGTTGGTGGTGCCGTTGCCAAGATTGACGGTCACACCAGCCGAACTGGCCGCGTAGACAACCGTATCAATACCCGCGCCGCCATCCAGATAATCCTGCCCGGCACCGCCGATAATCGTGTCGTCGCCCGCTTCTCCATAAAGAATATCGCCATCGGCCCCGCCATCAAGAATATCGTCGCCGCCACGGCCATTGAAATAATCACCACCACCCCGCCCCCAGAAATGGTTGGCTGCCGCCGTGCCGACAAAGCGGTCGATCCGGTCATCAGAGCCGATCAGATTTTCGATACTAAAAAATGTATCGCCCGAAGCGGTGCCACCACTGGCCACGTTTGTCTCAAGGTTAACAAGCAGTTGAAAGGGGCTTTCCCGGCTGTAGTCGACAGTATCGCTGCCCGCGCCACCGCGGAAGATGTCAATGCCGGCCTGACCGCTTAAGATGTCATTACCGTCGCCACCGTCAAGAATATCATTGCCTTGACCACCAAGGATGGTGTCATTGCCACGGCCGCCATACAGCGCGTCGTCGCCATCATCGCTTTCGGTCTGATCCGCAAGGTCCGCGACATCAATCGTGTTGTTGATGTCACGGCTGGCCAATGAATCACGGCCCCCGATGATCAGATCATTGCCGGCCCGGCCAAAGATTTTGTCGTCCCCTGCCCCACCGTCCAGCGTTTCATTCCCGGAGGTGCCGTTTAAGATGCTGATCTGTGCGGTTGTGCCGACGCCGGGTGCTGGCCCGCCGCCACCGGGCGGTGGGGGCGGCAACCCATCAGCGTAGATCACGTTTTCGACGTTGGCAAAGGCCCGCAGCGACAGGCTTCTTGACATCAACACCACTGTGTCGGTGCCGCCGTTCGCATCTTCGCGCACGACATCGGTGATCGAGTCCACATAATAAACATCGTCACCGCCATAGCCTGCCATCTGGTCGCCGCCACCGCGACCGTCCAACAGGTTGGCCCCGTCATTGCCGATCAGAACATCGGCAAACGCACTGCCGATGCCCGTTTCGATGAAATACTCGGTTGCGTTGGCGTTGTGCCCGGCAAAGATTGACACGTTGTTGTTGTGCCCGTTGACGGATGAAAACTGCCCCGCGCGCAAATCAAGGATGGTGCCCGCAGTCGAGCCGGAGAAGTTGATCGTGTCGCGGCCACCGGTGTCATGGATCACAAAACCGATATCTTTCTGCGTCCCCGATGATGTCAGCACATAGCCATATTGCGTGCTGCCAAATCCGTAAACATTATCGCCGGTGTTCAGGTTGATCGTCTGATAGGTTCGCAATCCGCCTGCATCTAACGTTGAGAAAAAACGGCGAATAACGGCCTCAATATCGCCCATCAGGGGGGTCGATGGTGACCAGCGGCTGGTTTCGCCGACATCTATGCCATCGAAATACGACATGACGCTGTATTGCTGACGGTCATAGACCCAGGTCGCGTTGTTCAGATAGTTGATCTGCACGCCGCCCGGACCGCTGTAATTATACAGGCCCGGATGGTCGAGGCCGAATTCATGACCAAATTCATGGATAAAGCTGTCAAAGACATAGCCGCCGATATCGGTCCTGTTCGGCTCTGTGTCGTGGAATCGTTGCCCGATGCTGACATAGCGGTCGTTCGAATAGGCGCTGCCATCGTCAGCCTCGCCCAGTTCAGGGCTGACCACTTCCATCCAGTCCGTTGCCGGATCAAAAGGCGTATCGGTGACGAATTCAAACTTTAAAGGCGTGACAGAGGCCCACATCGTCAAAGCGCCAACGGCTGCCGCCTGATATGCGGGATGGTCGCCAAGTTCCTGAACATTGATCCTTAACGTTCCCGCCGCAATGGCAGGCGTCAGGCTGCGGTCCAGCGCGCCAAGGTAATCAAGATAGGCTTCATAATCCTGGCTTTTAGCGAATGGGTTGTCGGGTGTCTGATCGTTGACCCACCACTGGTCGCTGGTTTGGCTTGGGGATGGCATGATGGGATTCCCTATTTAACAACCTTGGGTAAATGCGAGTTAACGACTTTAAGGCTGTCAACGACATGCAAGTGTCGCTTTTAATCCTGTCAAACCGTGCTTGCAACAATGATGCGCTGGAAATTTTGGCCTGTCTACGATTCTGTCGGACAAGGCCTTCATTCCATTTTACCAAATAATTCAGTAAGTTAAATTTCTCCTGTTCCTGATCGGCTGAATCTCGCCGGATGGATAAAGCCGCGTATCAGACCGCCATTCCCAACCAAAAGAGCAGACACAAACAAGCTTGACAGATCGTTGGTGTGCAGCGGCGTGTTGGCAAATCTTTCATCTCAGGGTTGAATTTGAGTGCGCAAATATTCCTCGCAAAAGTAAAGATCTGTGATCCGCGCCCCAGAGGTTCCCCCAGTATGGGACAGGATCGAACCGGCGCATCAGGGCCTCGCCGCCAAAGATGAACATCAAGACCTTATTGCAGGTGGGACTGGCGATCCCCGGGGGACGACGCGATACTGCCGAGCCCGGCTTTTTGGCCGAACAGCCTGGCGGACGGGTCGCCGCGACCACTTCGGCCAGACTTTCGACGATCAATAGGGATGCAAACTCCCCGCCTTTTATCGGTGTCATTCTTGAAAAGACGGGATTGCGCCAAACCGCCGTGACTGTGCCCATCGCGGCAAAGCTGAATGGTGCGATCAGAATGCCGCAGATGATCTTATGCGGATCGTGACGGACAAAATGCGCGCTCACCGGATTGGTCAGGCCCATTTCCATCCCCTATTCCGCCGCGAAAGCACTTCGGCGAATTCATCACCATAGCTGACGGTCATCAACTCTTCGACCGTGAACGGCTCAAACGGCGCTTCCATTGGCATTGTGACACCGGCCATGCCCGGCATGCCTGCCATGCCGTAAGGGGACGAAGCAGGTGGCGCAATCGGCGCTGGCTCATCAGGCCCGTTGGCGGCGGCGATATCCAAACCTTCGGCATAAAGCCGCAGTTCTTCGGACAAGGCCGCAAAGCGCGCCCAGTCGCGCCAGATTTCGGGTTTGGCAAACGAGGATGCAGGGTTCGGCTCTTCGGGGAACAAGCGCGCCATGGTGCCGCCTGGATGGCTTTGCAAAACCGTCGCGGCATCCCGCACTGCCCATTCGTCATAGGGGTCTGGCCCTGCATCATCAGTGCCAGATCCTTCATGACGTCGCGCATTGCTGACATGCCCATCATGCGTTCCATCACCACGCCAGTGGCTCTGTTGTGCGCCATTGCCGCCGCCCCAAGCCACGATAGGGCTATTGCGCCCAATATGTTGTTATTGAACATTATTCATCTGTCTGGTTGCGGTCTTGGTCGGGCGATAGGCCCAATTGGAACAACGTCAGACGCGGCGAGGAGGGGTATCAAAAAGGGGGGTATATGCTGCGAGATGAACGGCTTCCGGCGGCAGAAATCGCAGACGCTGCAACGCCTCTGCAGTCATCCGCGACACATCAGACGGCACCACGAACACGGTGCATGACGCGTAAGAGTGGCAGTTCGCGGGAACCTGAGGCTGCGCGGTGACCGCAATCACAAGCGTTTGGTGCGGTGCCTTACGCGGTTCGGCTGTCGTCACAGGGGACAGAACAAGCGTCAAAATCACCAAAAAGGTTGTCAGCAAGCTGCCAACATTTCTGACGAGACATATGATCTGGCTTTCCCCGCGCATCACATGATCCCGTTTTCGCGCTGCAATTCGCGAATATACAGGGTGATCGCCGCGATTTCACCATCAGTCAGCTTTTGCTGAACGGGCAACATCGAACCATAGGGCCAATGGTGCTGGCGCGCACCGTTGCGGACCGCAACAAGAAAAGCGGCATCGCCATGATGCGAGGGCTCGTAAATCTTGTGAACCAGCGGCGGTGCGATCCCGTCTTGCCCGGCGGCATTTGCCCCGTGGCACGACGCGCAAACCGCATCATAATATGTCTTCCCTGTAGCCGCTTGCGTCGACAGCGTTGCAGGCAGCTTTACCTCGACCAAAGCCGCGCCCGGTGTTGCCGTCGCGCTTCCAACCGCTTTATCGGGCGAGCTGTCGGGCAAGGTGCGTGCAAAAAGCCATGCAGCAGCGCCACCAAAAGCAACGGCCAGGACCAGCCCTGAGGTTTTTGTGATCTTCATACCTGCCCTCGCCCGTTCCGGGTCTATTTCGTCTCAGATCAACTTACCTTGCGTGCCGACTTTTGCAATGTCAGACAGTTCGGCGATGTTTTTGTTGTAAAGACCGATACAGCCGTTCGACGATTTCCGCCCGATCTTGCGCGTGTCATGTGTGCCGGGGATGCGGTAGTATTCCCATGACAGATAAAGCGGGTGGGTGCCCAAGGGATTGTCGGCACCAGAAGGCACAAAGACGGGCCATTCCGGGTTGCGCAGCCGCATTGCAGGTGTCGGCATTCAGCTTGGCCCTTCGACCTTGCGAATGGCTTCTGTGGTGCCAAGCCGCGTCAGATGATCGCTTAACGGCACGCTGGATGGGTAAATCCTGTCGATGCTTTGATCTTCCGGCCAGAACTGCACGACGCGCGCGCTGGTATCGGCAATGATCACCCTGCCCTGCAGGCTGTCAAAATGGGCGCGCCAATCCAGCGGTTTTAAGCCCGAAATATAGTTGCGCACAGTGCTTGCACCCGATGCTTGCGCGCCCGCCTGCCCGGCCACCATAGCAGCCCCTGCTGCCATCGGCCCCAAAAGAAAAATCCGTCTGCAATGTGCCTGCACCATCCGAGTGCCCGTCTTTGTTTGGGCTTTGTGCGACGCATCGCCCCTTCAAAGCTGGAACCACAAGGGGTTTGGGTTAAACCTTGCGTGAACAGACGCCCGGTGGCGGCTTGGATCAGACCGCCCTTTGTGCGTGCAAGATCACCGGTGTGCCAACCGGCACCCTGTCATAAAGATCCGTGATGTGATCATTGATCAGTCGCGCGCACCCGTTCGACACGGCGCTGCCGATGGTGAGGGGCTTGTTGGTGCCGTGGATGCGCAGATAGGTGTCGTGCCCCTTGTCATCAAACAGATAAAGCGCCCTTGCCCCCAAGGGATTATCCGCACCACCCGGCATCCCATCGGCAAAGCGCGCGTAGGCATCCGGATTGCGCCTCATCATTGCGGGCGTTGGTTTCCAGCTGGGCCACTCGCGCTTCATGCCCACTGTGAACTGTCCCGCATGGTATAGTCCGGGTTTGCCGACCCCAACCGTATAGCGCAAGGCTTGCGCGTTCGGCAGGATCAGGAACAGCCGAAACTCATTGGGAAAAACGTGGATGACGCCCGCACGCAGGGACGGCGGCACATCGACACGTGTGGGAAGGAAGTCGTCCGGCAGAACGAACGGCGGCTCTTGATGCGCGGGCACCGGACGCGCTGTAACAAGGGTTGCGGCAACGGCGGCAATGAAGTCTCTGCGCTGCAAGTATAGGTCGCCTTTTTTTCGGGTGGCCTGTCTCGCTGGGACAGCGGCGCATTACTATTTGAAACTACTGGCAAGTTGGCCAACCGTCTTCAAATCACAACGCTGCGAAAGATGATGTTTTCCGGTGGGTGTGGTATTCTGAGCGATATAGCCGTCATATCCTTGCGGATCGAACGCCCAATTCTTGCCGCCTGGGGATAAAGGCTGCCTCGTCTCGGAAGGTCAAACTCAGATGTCATCCAAGCTGCGTGTCCTTGCGGAACTTGACCTGCTGATCTTGTCTTTCCCGATGCATTTCACATGGGAGTTCCTGCAAGCCCCGCTGTTTCGCAGCATGCAGGACGCCTCCCATATGGATGGCATCAGGATATGCCTGCAGGCAACGTTCGGCGATATGGTCATCGCGCTGATTGCTTTCTGGGTGGCGTCTTTTCTGGCCGGAACGCGCCAATGGGCTGCCCAACCCACCCGACGGTCCACCACGGCATGGCTTTCGACCGGCATAGCCATAACCTTGGCGATAGAGTTTTACAGCACCGAAGTCACGGCCCGCTGGGCATATGGCTCGTCCATGCCACGGCTGCCACTGATCGGAACAGGCTTTGCACCCGTGGCGCAATGGATTGTCGTCCCCTTACTGGTGCTGTGGTATCTGCGCAGGCTGTCGGCAAAGCCCATCTGATCTGGCCCCGCCAACCGGCGGACGAATGATGGCGTTTGGCCCGCCGCCAATCCGGTTGGGCAGTTGGATGGTGCCGCTATGCGCCTGAACGATCGTCCGGGCGATGGCCAGACCCAAACCGACGCCCCCCCCCGTATCGCGGCTGCGGCAGGCTTCCAGCCGCACAAAGGGTTCAAACACCGCCTCCAATTGATCCTCGGGCAATCCCGGACCCTTTCCCGCCACAGTGATCACCGCGAACCCCGGTTCTTGCGTCACAGTCACCTCTGCGGCGTCGCCAAAGCGCACCGCGTTGTCGATCAGGTTGCGCAGCGCGCGGTTCAGCGCATGGCGGCGGATCAAAGCTTTCAATCGGATGCTGTCTTCTGTTTCTTCAAGAATTTCAATCCGAAGCCGCATCGCTGTCAGCGGCGAGTGCCGATCATGGCTGAGGGCCGCAAGCATATGGGCGCGCTGGAACACAAAGCGGGTCAGCCGGTCTTAGATCCGGTTGAAGGCTGGTGTTGTCCCGCGCACCTCTGACGGGCCGGTCAAAGGCAGCGGGTTTGCATCCGGCCCGCGCCCCAGCCGGTCGGCAACGACCGCCAGCGCGCGCATCGGGCTGCCCGAGGCGATGGCCGACTGGTCGCTGACCAGCCTGAAATAAAGCCTGATCAAGATCGGGGCCGGCGTCGTGCGCCATGCCCGCGCCATCGCCGTTCAACTGGCCGAAGTTGCCGTCACCGGCCCGATGATGCACGCTATTTTTGCCGCCATCCAGCGCCTGCCCGCGCCACCGCTATGCAGGTGACCACGATCCGGACCCGAACCGAACAAGAGCAGCACGACAGGTCCGTCCGCCGCGCAGAAAAACGCCCTTGGCGGGCTTGGACGGGGCCGTTTTACGGCCTGATCAGCCATCATTTCAGCGGTCCACAGACCGCGGGCGACACGTGCAGGGCAAAACACTTGACCCAGCGGCCCGATCAGGCGATCTTTTTGTCAATCGGCAGGCCATTTGGGGCAGGCCGGTTGGAGATTACGGCCATGGCGTTCAAATTCTGGGGCGGCGCAGACGCCGAAAACGAGTTTCGCGATGATATCATGACCGTGCATCGAAACTCTGGCTACACCGGCTGTTATCCGGTGGCAAAGACCCAGGATGTCTGGAGCAAGTTGCGCATCTGGTCGGCACCGTCAAGGACTGCCCGTGACCTGTTCCGGTTCATTGACGAGTCCAAACAGGTGATTCATGTCGTCGGGATGAGCGGTGGGTTCCAGTGTTTTGGCAGTGCGCAGGGGAGCGACCACAAAAAAGGGGTGATCTTTGTCGATCTTGATGCAAAGCTGATGATCATCGCGAATACTAGCCACAACCTTCATCTGCCGATGGATGTCATGAGCAAGCTGTGGATGGGCACTTCCGGTGGAAACACCCGGGCCGATCTCGACAACCGGATCACGCTTTTGCACGAGATAGGCCATGCCAGACAGTGGATCGAAAAGCCCGGCTGGTTCGACAACGATTATCGCACCGCGACCAAGGTGGGTGTCGGAGATGCGGCCAAAACCATGAAGGACCTGACGGCCGCCGAAATCCTGCGCCTTGCGACGGCAAAGGCCGGGGCGGGGGGCGCGTCCTTTCTGCCCAAGACCCAGGCAGGTGATGCGGGGGTCACGCAGAAAATGAAATCGCCGGTCGTCTGGGGCGTGCCGATCGAACATGACAACATGCGCCGTCACGAATGGAAGATCTGCCGCGAGATGGGTCTGCCGCTGCGATCGAATTATGGGGACATCGCGGATGGTGGATCGGCCAAGAACAGTTCGCTGACCACACAGATGTTTCGGTGGATCAAGGAAGACGAGGAAGCCATGGCAGCAAAGAACGCCGCCAGGATCGAGCGCCCGGCCACGGTCTGCACAGTCTGCAACGTCGATTTCAAGAGTTTCATCAAGCTGAATGCCCACAAGATGGTAACGCGCCACATGGTTGACTAGGCAGCGACAGGTGCGGGCAGGGCGTCAGATTGGCCTTAGAAGATCGCCAATTTAACGCCATGACCTGGACTTTGCGCGCGGTGATGATGCTTGGCCCCGATAACGCCCGTATGCCGCCAGCGATGGCGGTGCCGACTTGGCGCACGCGATGCACGCCTGCCGACCGACCCTTACTCCGATAAGGCTCAGAGGTTCTACGAACAGCGCGCCGCCCACCGCTTCAACGCCCTATGCACCGTTTCACAGTCAAGGGCCATTGCGGCACCTGCGAAGGTCGGATGCGTTCGCAGCGTCCGCGTTCATGGCGTTTGTCGCCCAAGCAGAAGAAGTGGCATGGCCAAGCCCGGACGAAAATTGCGGTGAAATCCCCCCGTTGCGCGCATTGGTGAAATGGGTCAAAATTTACTGGATGTGTGCTCTGAAAATAAGACTGCAAAACACTCTATCCCGGTGTTTGACGCACCTATGTTTGTCAAGTTGCTTGTGGGTGGCACCCAAAGCGATGCCATGGCGACTTTCGACACCAACAAGGATGGCACGCTCATCCCAAAGGAAATGACCGCCGGGATCAAGGCCGAACTCAAGACCTGTGACACCGATGCAAACGGCGCATTATCGCTGGAAGAATTCGCAGTGATGCATGCTGCCCATACGCGGCCAATGACCGTGCGCGCCTTCCAGATGTAGGACGCTCACGGCGACGCCCGAGTGACAGAGGCCGAAATGATGCAAGACCACATGAACGGCGTGCCCGGCGCAGCAAAACGCATGATGGACACCAACTGACACAAAAGCGGCCCCCGTTTGCAAAGGGTTTCGGGGGCCACACCATCACAGGATAGGAAGCTGCGCTGATGAATGGATACACCATGGCTGGGGCACGGCCTTTGGCTGGCTTTGGATGGCGGTCGTGCTGGTTGTGGTCGGATTGGTCATCGCCGCCCTGATCAAATATCTGCGCAAGTAACAGCAAAAGGAACACGATGATGAGTTACACCTTCAACCGCTTGCTGACCGGGGTCAGCTTTGCCGAGGCTGACGCCCGCACCCGCAAAGCGCTGGGAGACGGCGGTTTTGGCATCTTGACTGAAATCGACGTCACCGCGACGATGAAGAAAAAGCTGGATGTCGAGATGACGCCCTATCTGATCCTTGGGGCGTGTAACCCCAAGATGGCGTATCAGGCCATCGGGATCGAGCCGCGCGTCGGCGCGATGCTGCCCTGCAACGTCATCCTGCGGGCGGTTGACGGCGGGGTAGAGGTCAGCGCGATAGACCCTGTCGCCTCGATGCAGGCCATCCGCAACCCCGCGCTGCACGCGGTGGCGGGACAGGTGCGCGATCTTCTGGCTGCGGCGGTTGCCGCGATCTGACGGGTGCAACTGTGACGACCGGGGCCTGTCACGGGCCCACTGAAGCGCCCGGTTTTGCGCGCCAGTGGGGGTCTGCCAAGCGGCCTAGAACTGGGCCTGAACCGTAACGCCATCCGCGCCAAGGATCTGCACGGCCCCTTTCACATCGGACGGGACCGCAACACCGCTATCGGCCGACAGCGTTCCGGGTGCTGCGGGCACCAGCGCCACACGCACCGGCTTGCCGCCGATCAGAAGCATGGCAGTTCCGCTCATCATGGCGGTATCCACCGCGCTGTCATCATCCATTGTGATATGGACGGTGACGAAAGTTCCGTCCGTAACCAGTTCAACGCGGTAGGGTGCGGCGTCCACGCGCGCACCGCCGTTCGGGCCGGTGTCGGGTTCGTGGGCTGCGGCGGGGGTCGCAAGCATCAGGGTCAGTAGAATCAAGCGAAGCATGGGGTTTCCTTTCAGGGATCAGAAGGTTTGGATTTCTGCGCCGATTGGCGCGCGGGCGTCGGCCTGATCTTTGCGCGCGGCATCGACCAGTCGTTCAAGGGATTTCCGGCCATAGCGCAGGAACAGAACCGGCGTCAGGAACGTATCCAGCAAGGTAGACGAGATCAGCCCGCCAAAGATCGTCACTGCAACCGGGTTCAGAATCTCCTTGCCCGGTGCACCTGCGTCGATCATCAGCGGCACCAGCGCCACACCCGCCGACAGGGCCGTCATCAACACCGGGGTCAGGCGTTCCAGCGACCCGCGTATGATCAGGTCCGGCCCGAAAGCCATGCCTTCGTGCAGGGCCAGGTTGATGTAATGGCTGATCTTCAGGATGCCATTGCGGGCCGCAATTCCCGTCAGCGTGATGAACCCGATCATTGACGCCACCGACAGCGGTTGCCCGGAAATCCACAGCGCCGCCACCGACCCGATCAGCGCCAGCGGCACCGATCCCATGATGATCAGCGCACAGACGGTGGATTTGTAGCGGCTGAACAATATCGCAAACACCATGCCCAGCGACACCAAGGACAACAACGCAATCGTCCGGCTGGCCTCTTCTTGTGCCTGAAAGGTGCCTTCCAGCGTGGCGGTATAGCCTTCCGGCAGGTCCGCCGCCGCGATCACCGCACGAATGTCGGCCACAACCGCTGCCATATCGACCCGCCCATCGGTGTTGCCCAACACCACCAACCGCCTGCTGCCGCCTTCGCGTAGGATCTGGTTTGGCCCGTCAGTTTCGCGCACCTCGGCCAGTTCGCGCACCGGCACCCAGCCCGCGGGTGTCTCGATCAGCAGATCGCCCAAGGCTTGCGTCGTGCGGTTTTCGTCCGCCAGCCGCATCACCACATCATAGCTGCGTGCGCCGTCCACCAGTTTTGACACCACGCGCCCGTTCGACAACCGCTCCAGTGCCTCGGTGATGGCGGCGGGTTGAATGCCGTAAAGCGCGGCCCGGTCATAGTCGATGCGGATTTCAAGCTGTGGAATGCGGACCTGCTTTTCCACCTGCAAATCCACCAGCCCGGGGATCGCCGCAATCTGGCCGCGCAACCCCTCTGCCACGGACCGCAAAGTATCAAGATCGGACCCGTAAACCTTCAGCGCCAGTTGCGCGCGCACCCCAGACAGCATGTGATCCAAGCGGTGCGAGATCGGCTGGCCCACGTTCACCGCCACCGGAAGGATGGACAGGCGCGCGCGGATATCGGCCACAATCTCGGTCTTGGCGCGGTCGGACGGGTTCAGATCGACCTCGATTTCCGAAGAATGCACGCCTTCGGCATGTTCATCCAGTTCCGCCCGGCCCGTGCGGCGGCCCACAGCGCGAACCTCTGGCACCTCCAATATCAGCTTTTCGGCGATCAGCCCGACGCGGTGGGATTCCGCCAGCGAAATGCCGGGGTTGAACAGCATGGATATGGTAAAAGTGCCCTCGTTGAACGGCGGCAGGAACGCGCGCGGCAGCATGGTGGCGGAAACTGCCGCAATCACCACGCCCACCGCCGCCAGCACCATCAGCGATTTTTGCCAGCGCAACACCACGGCCAGCGCCGCGCTGTTGCCGCGCTTCAGGGTGCGCACCAGCCAGCCTTCGCGGTGGTCCAACCGCTTCATTCCGGGCAAAAGGTAATAGGCCATCACTGGCGTCAGGGTGATCGACACCACCAGACTGACAAGGATGGAAATAATGTAGGCCTGCCCCAAAGGCGCAAAAAGCCGCCCCTCGATGCCCGACAGCGCGAACAACGGAACGAACACCAGCACGATGATCATCGTGGCATAGACGATGCCCGACCGCACCTCCTGGCTGGCCGACACCACCACATCGAAGGTGGAACGCGGATTGCCAGCTTCGCGGTTTTCGCGCAACCGGCGGAAAATGTTTTCGACGTCCACCACAGCGTCATCAACCAGTTCACCGATGGCAATGGCAAGACCACCCAGCGTCATGGTGTTGATCGACAGGCCCAGCATCTTGAACACGATGGCCGTGACAAGAATGGAAACCGGGATAGCGGTCAGCGATATCAGCGTGGTGCGGACATTGAGCAGGAACGCAAACAGCACGATGGCCACCACGACCACCGCCTCCATCAGCACGGTCTGCACGTTCTTGACCGAGGTTTCGATGAAGTCCGCCTGCCGGAACAGCACCTCATCGGCGCGCATCCCATCTGGCAGGGCAGCAGTAATTTCGGCCAGTGCGGCCTCGACATCGCGCGTCAGTTGCACGGTATCGACGTCGGGCTGCTTTTCCACGGAAATGATCACCGCGGACTCACCCATATACCCGGCCTCGCCGCGTTTCAGGCGCGCGCCGAAACCCACATCGGCCACTTGATGCAACAGGATCGACCGGCGGCCATCACTTTGCACAACCACTTTGCGCAGATCTTCAAGGCTGAGTGTGCCGCCAATGTTTCGGATCAGAAACTCGCGGGCGTATTGGTCGGTAAAGCCGCCGCCGGTGTTGGCACCAAAAGCAGTGATGGCCGCCTCCACCTCGGCCAGCGTCACCCCAAGTGCGCGCAGGGCCGCCGTGTTGGGGGCCACGCGGAACTGCCGCACTTCGCCCCCGATGGGGATCACCTGTGCGACGCCCGAAATGGTCAGAAGGCGCGGACGCACGATGAAATCGGCGGCTTCGCGCAGCTCCATCGGTGAAACGCCCTCGGGCGCGGTCATCGCCACCAGCATCACCTGCCCCATGATCGAACTGATCGGCCCCATTTGCGGCACCACCCCTTCGGGCAATTGGACAGCCACCAGCGTCAGCTTTTCCGCGATCTGCTGGCGGTTGCGGTAGATATCGGTGCCCCAGTCGAACTCGACATAGATGATCGACAACCCGACGCCAGAGACGGAGCGCACGCGGTCTACCCCCGGCAGGCCGTTCATCTGGGTCTCAATCGGGTAGCTGACGAGTTGTTCAACCTCGGGCGGGGCCAGTCCTTCGGCCTCGGTCATGATGGTGACGGTGGGGCGGTTCAGGTCGGGAAAGACATCGACCGGCAGGCGCATCGCGGTGAATGCGCCGTAGCCCATCAGAACGACCGCCAGCACCAGAACCAGCACCCGGTTGCGCAGGGATTGCGTGACAAGAAATGTAAACATGTGCCCGGCCCCTTATCGCAACTGGTTCAGAAGTTCGGCACCTTGGGTGACCACACGATCCCCCGCCGCAATTCCCGCCACGATGATCACCCGCCCGCCGTCCAAGGGTTCGGTCCGCACGGCGCGCGGCTCGAACAGTTCCGGGGCGATATGGACAAAAACAATATCCTCGCCGTTGGGCCCCCGGATCACCGCCTCGCGCGGGGCTGCGATGCCCTTGGTGACATTTGCCGTCTCGGCAAACACCGTCACCCGGTCGCCCACTCGCAAATCACCTGCGGCGTCGATGCGAAAGTGCACGGGCTGCGCCTGACCATCTTCGGCAAATCCCGCGCCGATCAGGGAAAGCGGGATGGACGCGCCACCCTCACCACCAATCGACGCATTGCCCGAAACCGGCTCACCGCCAAACGACAGCGCCTCGACCCACAGTTGTGCGGGGTCGATGATGTGGAACACTTCGGTATTCGTGTCGGCGATCAGACCGGGGGCCGCGTTGGCCTTCGAGATGACGCCCGCCACCGGGGCCACCAGAACCTCCGGATCCATCCGTATGGAATCCAGTGCAGCGCGGCGTTCGCGCAGGCCCTGCAGGGTCAGTTCTGCGCCTTCCAGCTGCGTTTGCGAGACGGTTCCGGATGCTGCCAGCGTTCGGAACCGGGCAACTTCGCGTTCCTCCAGCGCGATTTCCTGATCCAGTTCCGCCTTGGATTGCCGGATCGACGACTGATCAGCCGCCGCCAGTGACGGCTCGACCAAGGCCATCACATCACCGGCCTTGACCACTGCCCCAAGCGCTGGAAATCCGCCGGGCGGGGCCGCAAGTCGCCCGCCGATGGCTGTTTGCACGAAACCACTGGCATTGGGGTCTGGCACCACCCGGCCTGCCATCTCGACACTGCGGCGATGATCGGTCTCAATGGCGGCCATAGTCAGGATGGCCAGAATGCGCTGCGCCGCCTTGGGCGCGAACACCCGGCCATCGGGCAGCCGCTGTGCCACATCGCGGATCACGGGCGCGCCGGTTGCGGGGGCCGTTTCCGCGAAAGCCACCGATGATCCCAGAACCAGTGCCAGAACTGCTGCCAGAACCCCGGCCGCCAGCAACCGCCGCCGTATCATCGCCATCACCAGCGCCCCGCCCAAAAGGCCAAAGAGCCCGATGGCGATCAGCGCCGGATCAGCGTTCCGCAGACGATCAAGGCCCGACGCGATCCCGGCGCGCAACTGCCTGGCAATAACCGTGACGGCTGGCTTTGTCACCACCGGGGCCGCCACCAGCGGCGCGGGGATGGTCAGGGTTGCCGTCAGAAAATCAATGTCCGTTTCTGCGGCGATCGTGAACAGCAACTCATATGTGCCGGGCTTTGCCGTCCAGGGGGCATCGAGCAGATAGGTCTCGCCATCCTGAACAGCACTGGCCGGGCCTGCCGGGGTTTCCACATCCACCATCGCGCCGATGACCGGGGCATTGGTTTCGAACCGGTCCAGATAGACCACAAGTCCTGTGCCATTGGCGACAGCCACCAGTTCAAACAGCGGCGAGGCCGCAGTGGCACGCGGGGCTGTTTGCACAGCTGCGGGCGGCGCCTCATCGCCATGGGGATGTCCAGTGTGGGAAAAAGCTGTGCCAGCGGACGTGATGCCCAGCAGGGCCGCGAAAAAGCCCGAACGAAATAGTGTCATGAGACGCCCCAAGATGTTGCCATATCCAGATGTGCCGCGACGGATGCCGCAGCGGTTGCCGGATCAGGCCCTTGGCGGGCGTTTCAGCGCGTTTTGCGGCGACGGTTTGGTCGAGGTGTGCCCCGGCGACACAAACCGGCTGTCGGTGGCAACGGCGACGATGCCGGGATGTGCTGCGTTCAGAACCGCCGCTGTGCAGCCAGTGGCCGAACAGCAATTCACGCAACAACCGGCTTCTGTGCGCTCGGCTTCGGCCACGTCCTGCGACACTGTGCTTTCGGCCCAGCTCGCGGGCATCTGCACTGTCAGCCCGGCATGAACACCGTGGGCCTGCGCCTGTCCTGCGAAGGGGCCAAGGACCAGCACAGCGAAAAGAACGAAAAGAGCGCTGATCTGAAACATCACACCGGACGCGCGGCACTGACCGACACGGCGCTGCGCGGCCTCGGTCTGCCATCCTGCAAGTGCTGTGCCGTCAACCAATCGCCCGTGCCCCGTGATGAACCCATGTTTGCCTGATAGCTTGGGAACTGGTGAATGGCGAGTTCAAAACTGCGTGATGTTTCAGATTGCAATCCTGTATCAGCACTTCGCCCGATCAAAAGCGAAAGATTTGGTTTCCATTTCTTTATGCCATGATTATTTGCCAGATCAGGATCAGCGCTTGACCTTCCAGCACTGGAACGGGGAACAGTTTTGCAGTTGGCGCGTTGGACCAATGGCAATATCCGTGCGTCTTGGTTGCCGCGATGCGTGCACGTTTCATTGAAAGACCCCCAAAATACCCGTCACACCTGATCAGCAAACCGGACATGGTCACCCGGCGGCAGATGCCATGCCACCTCAAGCGGCGGCACCATCCGGGGCTGCGACGGCGATTGATCCGGTCTGCGGCATGACGGTCACGCTGAAGGCCGATACGCGGGCCGAACCTTAAGGGGGCCAGACGTTTCATTTCTGTTCGCAGAACTGCCAGACGAAATTCAGGGCCGACCCGTGGTTCTACGCCTCCGGCAATGCGGCCAGACGTGGCAAGATGGCGGCGGTGGGCGCGCAATACACCTGCCCGATGCACCCGTAGATCATTCGTGATGCACCGGGGTCTTACCCGATCTGCGACATGGCGCTGGAGCCAGTGTTGCCGTCGGATGCCCCCAGCAAGGAATTGACCAACTTTACCCGGCAGATGTGGATCAGCGCCGCCGTCGCGGTGCCGCAGGTTGTGCTGACCATGGGCCGCTGGTCGGCCTGCCCGTTCGCGACTGGGTTGGGCATCAGAATGCGATGTATCTGGAGTTTGCACTGGCCACACCGGTCATCCTGTGGGCAACGCTGCCGTTCTTCAAACGCGGCTGGGACTCGCTGGTGAACCGGTCGGCCAATATGTGGACGCTGATCGCGCTGGGGGTGCTTGCGGCCTATGGCTATTCGCTGCTGGCGACGTTCCCGCCCGGCGTGTTTCCGGAGCAATACCGCATGGGCGGCATGGTCGGCACCTATTACGAGGCGGCGGTGGTGATCGTCACCTTGGTTTTTGTGGGCCAAGTGCTGGAACTGCGGGCGCGTGAACGCACGGGGGATGCGATCTGCACTCTGCTGGATCTGCCCCCGCAAACCGCGCGGCGTATTCTGCCCGATGGCACCGAATACGATGCGCCGCTGGAAAACATCATGGCGGGTGACCAATTGCGGGTGCGCCCCGGTGATGCGGTGCCGGTGGATGGCGTGGTGGTGTCCGACAGATCCAGCTTGGACGAAAGCATGCTGACCGGCGAGTCGATGCCGGTCGAAAAAGCGCCCGGCGACACGGTGACCGGGGCCACGATCAACAAGAACGGATCACTGATCATCAAGGCGGGCAAGGTCGGCGCGGATTCTGTGCTG
>JANNAT010000018.1:0-24589 GCA_031384605.1 Cypionkella sp. | reverse complement strand
GGGGCACCGCTGCCCCTAGTCAAACTTGCGGCTTGGCGCCAGAACCAGCGCCTCACCTTTCAGCACCACGGTATCGCCGACTGCGCAGTGGGTTTCAAGGGTTACCCGGCGGCGGGAATGGTCAATCGCGGTGACGGTGACGTGGGCGTTCACCAAATCGCCGGGGCGCACGGGGGCGATGAATTTCAGCGATTGGCCCAGATAAACCGTGCCATGACCGGGCAGTTGTTCGCCAATCACCGCCGAAATCAGGCTGGCGGTCAGCATGCCATGCGCGATACGGCCCTGAAAGATGGTGTCCTGGGCATAGGATTCGTCCAGATGCACCGGGTTGTGATCGGTGGAAACTTCGGCAAAAAGTGAGATATCCCGGTCGGTTACAACCTTTTGCAAGCTGCGCGTCATGCCGATTTCGATGTCTTCGATGCAGATGGTGCCGCGAGGTTGGTTGTCTTTCACGGCGCTGTTCCTATGGTCGGGTGCGTATAATCATAGGACACGCCGCACTGCGGCGCAATATGGCTGCGCATTAATTGTGCCGAAAGTCTGTGCGATACGCAATTTTATTACGGGAAGATCAGCGCAGATGGCCCATCGCATAGGATGGCGAAAGCTGTTGCTCGCCCAGCCAGATTTCCAGCGAGCCTTTGTTTGGATGGTCTGAATCGCTGCCAAACTGATCGGCGGCGATTCCCCCCGTGATGAACAGCGCGTCGATGCCTTCCGAGATTGCGCCTTGAACATCGGTGTTGATCCCGTCGCCGATGGCCAGAATTTGCGCATCATCCGACAGGCCCATCGCAGCCAGACGGCGGCGGGCCAGATCATAAATCGGCGGGTGGGGTTTGCCGAAGTATAGTGCGGTGCCCCCCAGTTCGACGTAAGCCTGCGCCAAGGCACCTGCGCAATACAGCAGCTGATCGCCCATATGGACGATGAGATCGGGATTGGCGCAAAGCATTGGCAAATCGAAGTTTTTCGCCAGCCGCAGGGTAAGCCGGTAGTCATCGGGCGTCTCTGTTGTATCGTCAATCAAGCCGGTGCAGACGATGCCGGTGGCGTCTTTCAGCGCAACCCGTTCGATTTTCGGCTGGGATGCCGCGTAAGACTTCAGATCATCGGCGAAATCGGTAAAAAACGCCTCGTCTTTCGGTGCGCCGATGTGATGCACCCGGGTGCCAACCGCGCCCGACAGCATCGCATATTGCGCTGCATCGCCCGAGGTTACCACATCATCCCAAGCATCACGCGGCACGCCCATGCCATCCAACTGTTTGATAATGCTGGAGTTCGGGCGCGGTGCGTTGGTCAGCAAAATAACCTTGCCACCCTGCGCGCGATAGGCTTGCAAGGCGGCCACAGCGGCGGGGAACGGAGTTTTTCCGTTGTGCAAGCAGCCCCACAGATCGCAGAGAACCGCATCATAGCGGCCAGAAATTTCCGAAAGGTTGGTGATGATATCGGTCACATCCGGCCCCCAATAATAGTCGTTAGATCAAAGCTTCAGCGCCGGGATGATCTGTTTCTTGCGGCTCATCACGCCGGGCAGCACCACGGTATCGCCGGACACTGTGACGCCAAATGATGCCTCGGCCATCCGGGCGACCAGATCGTTGGGCACCAGCAGGGTGGCCTCTTCGTTCAGAATATCAACGATGAACAGCAGCACCTGATCGGCACCATCGGCGGCGGCAACGGCGGGCATTGCGGCCATCAGGGCGTCTTTGCGGTCAAGCAGCACGCGGGGGGCGGTGGTTTCCAGCACCGACACGCGCAATTCCTTGCCTGCAACGGAATATTCCTTGCTGTCCATCCGCAACAATTCAGCATCCGAAAACGCTGCAACATCGGATTTGGCGGCGAACATCTCGGCTGCAAAGGCCGGGATCGAAATGCCAAGGCTGGCGGCCAGCGATTCTGCCACGGCGCGGTCATGCGGGGTGGTGGTGGGGCTGCGAAATTCCAGCGTGTCGGACAAAATGCACGACATCATCGCACCCTGAATGGCCAGTGGCGCGCGGGCAAGGTCGGCACCCATGATATCATGCATAACGGTGGCGGTGCAGGCCAGCGGGCGGATCACCACGTCAATCGGGGTTTTGGTTTTCAAGCCGCCCACCAGCATGTGATGGTCGATGATCGCCACTACATTGGCGTCATTGATCGAGGGCGGCAATTCGGCCGGGTTGTTGGTATCGACGATCACCACGGTATCGGCGGCGGTGACATCGGTGATGATTTCGGGTTTGGCAAAGCCCCAGTGGCGCAGCAAAAACGCGGCTTCGGTGTTCGGCTCGCCCAGCAGATAGGCCGTGGCGGGGGTGCCGCGAATTTCGGTCAGATACCAGGCCCAGATGATTGCCGACAGGGTGGCGTCGGTGTCGGGGGATTTATGGCCGAAAACTTTGATCGTCATGGGATGCGCCTTTGGCATGGGGTGTTTGGCGCGGTGTATAGGGGCGGGGGCGGGGATTGTCACGGGGGCGGGTATCGCGATTTGCGAAATGCTGCGTTGCAGCAACAGATCAGGCATAGGGCACGGGGGCTTTGGGCAACTGCGCCCATTGTGCCGGGTCATGGCCGTAAATCAGGTCTGCGCGGTGTTCCGATTGCAGGGCGAACAGGCGGGCGGCGGATAGTGCTGCGGTGGCGGGATCATCGGCGTCGGGGAACCCTTCGGCGGGCTCGGATTGGCGGTTGATCGCATCGGCGGCGAGTATCACGGCCCCGCTGGGCAGGGTGATCAGCAGCGATAAATGGCCAAGCGTATGGCCGGGGGTGGGGAGGACGCGCAACCCGTGGCACAGATCGGACTCGCTGGTGATCAGGGTATAGGGGGCGTCGGGCCATGCGATGGGGCGCACCGTGCCCCAGTAAACCGGGCGCGGAAGGCTGCGTTCAGCGGCGGTCAGGATGATCGGGCAATGAAACAGCGGCAGCGAGCCTACGTGATCAATGTGGCCGTGGGTGAGGATCAGATGGGTGATATCGGCGGGCGCGAGGCCCAACAGCGCCAATTGCCCGGTGGCGGTTTGCCGGTGGCTGAACTTGATCAGGCGGCCAAAGCCCGACAGCTGATCGCGCGCATCGGTGGCGGCGTAATCGGTGGCGTAGGCTGGGTCAAAGCCGGTATCGACCAAAATGCGCGCGCCTTTGTCGGTTTCGAGCAAAAAGCCGGGAATGCCGATTGTGCGTTTGCCGGGGCCCACATCGAAGCTGCCGAAATCGAGGATGTAAAGGCGGGTGATGCGGTGCGAGGTAAGGGGCAAAGCGGGGCTTTCGCGTGATGTGGATGAGGCAGTAAATGTAGTGCGGATTGGGGCGGGCGGGAACCGCCTGTCTGGCTTGGCTGGGAAAAGTGGGGGGTTTCACACCCCCGTCGCATTTGCAGGGCAAATACGACTCCCCCGTGGGATATTTAGAGACAGATGAAGCGCAATTTTAGACAAATTATAGGGAAATGCGGTGTGTTACCACCAGCCGGGCTTGGGCATCGGCATTTCGATGCCATGGCGCGCGTGCAAGGCGTCGAGTTGGGCAAAGTCAGGCGGGCCGGGGGGGAAGGCGGCCAGCGTGCGAATGAAAGTCTGGCCGTTCAGGCCGGGTGTGACAACCCAAGTCGTCTCGCCGGTTTGCGGCCCAACCCAGCGAAAGCCGTGCATCGTGCCGCGCGCGAAATTCAGGATCGCCCCGGGGCCGACCTGCGAGATTTTGCCGTCAAGGAAGACGTCGAACCTGCCTGCACGCACCAACACCAACTCGTCTTCAAGGCTTTCTTTATCCGGTGGCACCCCCATGCCGGGGGGCGTCAATTCATCAAACACGTAATAGGCGCCGCCGGAACTTTCGGCGGTGATGCGTTCGGTGATGGATTGGCCAAACACCGATAAAACGCTGCCAAGATTGGCATCGGCAGGCAACACAAAGGCGGTATTGATTTGGGTCATATCAAGATTCCTTCGGTAAAGTTGGGATGGAGAGATTGGGGTTAATTTAACGGCAATCGTTCAATTGCATAACCCTGAGCCGCCAGCAGGTTCAGAACCCCTGCGTCCCCCGACAGATGCAGCGCGCCGAAGGCGACCAGAACCGGGCCTTTGGCGGCGGCGGCGGTGATCACCGGTATCCACGACCGGTTGCGGTTTTTCATCAGCGTTAGCTCCATCGCGGCGAAGTCCTTTTCGACTTGTTCCGGCGTATATCCGGGCAGCTGCAGCGTTAATCGCTTAGTGAATTCCCAGATCAGGCGGCCTTCCTCGGCGAAATAGGCATCTGCCAGCGTGATCGACATATCGGTGGATTTGTCTTCCAAAGCCAAAGTTGAGGTGATCATTGCCAACTGATCTGCCTGTGGCATGGCATCGAATATGCCAAATATTGTGTCATAAGGTTCCAAAGCGGCAACGCCCAAACCCTGGGCGGTCGCCGCGTCAATCAGCAGCCCGTCGAGGCCTTTGGCGGTGGCGGCAAATTCAATTTCGCAAGGCGGAATGCCAAGCATCATCGACAGATACCAGGGGCGGAATTTTGCGGCCATAAAGGGCGGGATGCCGCGACTGTTCAACGCGGTTGACAGGCGGGCCCAATCTTCAGGCGGCAGAATTTGTGGCAAAGTGGGGCCGTCGGTGTTGATCATCAAGGATGGTTCATCCGACAGGCGGGCGATCAGGGCGGCTTCCTCGTCCGGGCCCGCTTCAACCAGAAGGGTCTGGGCATTCGCCAGAACCGGGGCAAGGGTTGCCATAGTGGCGCTGTGGCGCGGATCATCGAAATGATAAGTGCCGATGATGTGGATCACCTGATCATCGCGGGTTGCCTGCCAATAGTTGCCTACCGCGAAAGGTTGCAGATCGGCACGGGCGCGCAGGGCGGCCCGATCGGCTGCGGGCAGGGCGGTGATCAGATTGCTGCCCACGCATTGCGCGGCCATCGGGGTGACCAGACATAAACTGGTTACAATGAACGCGATAAAGTGGTGCATGGCATCCTGCAATCTGGTGACTGCCAACAGACTGACATCTTGGCGGGCAAAGGCCAAGCGATGCTGCGCTTTTGAGTGAAAGTTTGGCGGAAAAATCCCGGTGATACCGGGGCAGGGTGTTGACAGACTGCGCGGCAGTCCCTAAGTCAACGGTTCGTTAGCAGTCGGCCCAGCTGAGTGCTAATCCTTCTTCAACCTGGAAACTTTAGGGAGTCCATCCAGATGGCATTCACACCGCTTCATGACCGCGTTTTGGTCCGCCGCATCGAAGGCGAAGATAAAACCAAAGGCGGGCTGATCATTCCCGACAGCGCCAAGGAAAAGCCCGCAGAAGGCGAGATCGTCTCGGCAGGCCCTGGTGCGCGCAAAGACAGTGGCGAGCTGATCGCCCCTTCGGTTAAGGCGGGCGACCGCATTTTGTTCGGCAAATGGTCGGGCACCGAAGTGAAACTGGACGGCGAAGACCTGCTGATCATGAAAGAAAGCGATATTCTTGGGATCATTTCCTAAGACTTTGGCGCTTGGCCCCGTGCCTTATGCCCGCTTTTACCTTCACAACCTTTAGATAGGAGTTCCCATTATGGGTGCGAAAGACGTTCGTTTTGAATCCGATGCCCGCGACCGTATGCTGCGCGGCGTGAACATTCTTGCAGATGCGGTCAAGGTAACGCTGGGGCCAAAGGGCCGCAACGTGGTGATCGACAAATCCTTCGGCGCGCCGCGCATCACCAAAGACGGTGTGACGGTTGCCAAGGAAATCGAACTTTCCGACAAGTTCGAAAACATGGGCGCGCAGATGGTCAAAGAAGTGGCCAGCCGCACCAATGATGAGGCCGGCGATGGCACCACCACCGCCACAGTGTTGGCCCAAGCGATCATCAAAGAGGGCATGAAGGCTGTTGCTGCCGGCATGAACCCGATGGATCTGAAGCGCGGCATCGACCTTGCAACCGCAAAGGTTGTAGCGGCGATCAAAGCCGCGGCGCGTCCTGTCAAGGACACTGCCGAAGTGGCGCAGGTTGGCACGATCTCTGCCAATGGCGAGGCCGAAATTGGCCGTCAAATCGCCGAAGCCATGCAAAAAGTCGGCAACGAAGGCGTGATCACCGTTGAAGAAAACAAGGGTCTGGAAACAGAAACCACCGTTGTTGAAGGCATGCAGTTTGATCGCGGGTTCCTGTCACCCTATTTTGTGACCAACCCTGACAAAATGGTTGCCGATCTGGAAGATTGCCTTGTGCTGTTGCATGAGAAAAAGCTGGGATCGTTGCAGCCGTTGGTGCCATTGTTGGAAGCCGTCATTCAGTCGCAAAAGCCTTTGCTGATCATCTCCGAAGATGTCGAAGGCGAAGCCTTGGCCACTTTGGTGGTGAACAAGCTGCGCGGCGGTTTGAAAATTGCCGCCGTCAAGGCCCCCGGCTTTGGCGATCGTCGCAAGGCGATGCTGCAGGATATCGCGGTGCTGACCGGTGGTCAGGTGATTTCGGACGATCTTGGAATGAAGCTGGAAAATGTCACGCTTGACATGCTGGGCACCGCCAAGAAAATCTCGATCACCAAAGATAACACCACGATCATTGACGGTCATGGTGTGAAGGCCGAGATCGAGGCGCGTGTGGCGCAGATCCGTCAGCAGATCGAAGACACCACTTCGGATTATGACAAAGAAAAGCTGCAAGAGCGTGTGGCCAAACTGGCAGGCGGCGTTGCCGTTATCAAAGTTGGCGGCATGACGGAAATCGAAGTGAAAGAGCGTAAAGACCGCGTTGATGACGCGCTGAACGCAACCCGCGCGGCCGTTCAAGAAGGCATCGTGGTTGGCGGCGGCGTGGCCTTGATGCAGGCGGCCCGTGTTCTGGACGGTTTGGAAGGTGTCAATTCCGACCAGAACGCTGGCATCGCTATCGTTCGCAAAGCACTTGAAGCACCACTGCGCCAGATCGCGCAGAACGCGGGTGTTGACGGCGCTGTGGTTGCGGGCAAAATCCGCGAATCCAAAGACAAGACGTTTGGCTTTAACGCGCAGACCGAAGAATATGGCGACATGTTCAAGTTCGGCGTGATTGATCCGGCCAAAGTGGTGCGGATCGCGTTGGAAGACGCGGCATCAGTAGCGTCGTTGCTGATCACCACTGAGGCAATGATCGCGGATCGTCCGGCTGACAAATCGTCGGGCGGCGGCCATGGCGGCGGCATGGGCGGAATGGGCGGCATGGACGGAATGATGTAATCATTCCTTCCGGGTCTGGAAGTTGGGGCCTCGGGTAAACCGGGGCCCTTTTTTATTGGCGGTTGTTAAATTGAGCGGCTGCGCCGCGTTGGTTTTTGGTAAGGGCCGCGTTCCGCGGGAGGTCGCTCCGCGGGGGATATTTAAGGACAAATGAAATGGTTAGCGGATGATCAGTTCCAGTGGGTCGTAAAGCAGGCTTTGGCCCCATGCGGCACTGGCCAAGCTGTCGGGTTTGAAGCGGATGTGGGTTTGGGTCAGATCGGTTTGGCTGAAGAATTTGCGCTGGGTGACGATGCCTTCGGGGTCGCGCCAATCATCGGTGATTTCGCCCGCCGTGATGGTGCAATGGAAATAGAGGTCGATCTGATGAAAGCCTGAGCCGGGATCGTGGAATTCGTTGATCAGGGCGGGGGCACCTACGGTAACGGTCAGACCGGTTTCCTCGTGTACTTCGCGGATAAGGTTGTCGGGCAGGGACGTGTTCGGCTCAACACCGCCGCCCGGCGCGCACCACAGATTGGATTGGCCGCCGGCATAGGCGTTGACCAGCAAGAGGCGATCTTGAACCAAAATCAGGGCGCGGGCGGCGATGCGAACGGGGCGTTTGGACATGGCGGCAATTTGAAGGGTGGTTGCGGATTTGTCTATGCGCCTTGCAACCAAGTGCAGCAAAGGCGATGTTATGCGGATGCAAGTTTTGAAACCGCTTTTTCTGTTGGCCTTGATGATCAGCGCCGATCCGGCCCAAGCCGATTGCGTGGTGTTGCTGCACGGGTTGGCGCGCAGCGAAGATTCGCTGCTTGCGATGGAAACAGCGCTTGCGGCGCATGGCTATAGTGTTGTCAACGAAAGCTATCCGTCGACCGATGCCACCACCGAAGTATTGGCGCAGGGCGTCGGTGACCGGGTGGCGCAATGCGGCGATGCAATTGTGCATTTCGTGACCCATTCGATGGGCGGGATCCTGTTGCGCCTTTGGTTGGTGGATCATCGCCCGGCAAACATGGGCCGGGTGGTGATGTTGGCCCCGCCGAATGGTGGATCGGAACTGGTGGATGCGTTTGGCACATTGTCGGCGTTTCAGTGGATGAACGGCCCTGCGGGAATGGAAATGGGCACTGGCGATGGATCCGTGCCGTTAACCCTGCCGGCGGTGGATTTCCCGCTGGGCGTGATTGCTGGCGATCGAACTTTGAACCCGATCACCTCAAGCGTTATTCCCGGGGCGGATGATGGCAAAGTATCAGTGGCCAGCACGGCGGTGGCGGGGATGACGGATCAGATCGTATTGCCGGTGACCCATACGTTTATGATGTTGAATCCGGTGGTGATCGCGCAGACGATACGGTTCTTGCAAGATGGAAGGTTTGACCCAGACCTGCGTTATGGCGATGCGGTTTTGGAAACCTTTGGGGTGGACTAGGCGGTAAGGCCAAAAGGAAGGGCGCGATGGCAACGAAACTTGGATACAAAGCAATTGCCAAAACCGTTTCGCGTCTAAGCGGGCGGCCGGGGACGTTTTTGCTGGCCGTGGCGGTGATTGTGGGCTGGATCGTCACTGGGCCGATCTTTCGATTTTCCGATACGTGGCAACTGGTGATCAATACCGGAACCACGATCATCACCTTTCTGATGGTGTTTTTGATCCAGAATACCCAAACACAAGACACCCTTGCGATCCAGCTGAAGCTGGACGAATTGATCCGGGCAACCAAGGGCGCGCACAACGCGCTTCTGGATCTGGAAGAACTGGAAGAAGCGGAATTGACCGCATTTCGGGATCACTATGAGGCGTTGGCGGCCAACGCGCGCGTCGGTCTTATGCAGGGGATCGCCGATACTGACACACCGGAGACCGGCAGCGGAACGTAACACTGGTGCAAAGTACAAATTTGGCGTATGATTGGGTATTATTTTTATGGTGGATGCCCTTATGTTTTCGATTTCAAATCGCTTTTTGACCAAACTTTTCAAGGGTACACTTGCTTGTATCTTACTGATATGTGTGCCCTTTTTGGCGGCTGCCGAAGGCCGGAAGCTTGCACTTGTGGTTGGCAATGAGGCCTACGAAAACCTGCCCGGATTGGCCACACCCGCGGCGGACGCGCAAGAAATGTCAAAAGCCCTGCGCGATCTGGGGTTTGAGGTGACATTGCTGACTGATGTCGGCCCAGAAGTGTTTCAGGCGGTTTTGGGCAGTTTTGCCGATCAGTCGAAGGATGCGGAAACTGTATTATTCTATTATTCCGGACATGCGTTTCAAAAGGATGGGGTGAACCATCTGGTGCCGGTCAATGCAACTTTGGCCGATACAAAGGCGATTGATCGTGAAACATGGCGGCTGGATGATATTGCGGCGCAACTGAAAGGCGGGCAGGGACAATTGCTGTTGTTCCTTGATGCCTGCCGCGACAAACCCGTGCCCGATGCGGTATTGGGTGCCACCGGGGGGGCAGGGCTGGCGCAGTTTGATGGCGGGGCAGGCACGTTTGTGGCTTTTGCAACCAGCCCCGGTGCTGTGGCTTTTGACAGCCAAAAAGGCAGCAAGAACAGTCCGTTCACCAGTGCGTTGTTGTCTAATATAAACACTGCCGGGCAATCTATTTCGGATTTGATGATAAAGGTGCGCAATGATGTGAATGACGCCACCGACGGCAAGCAAACCCCGTGGGAGCAGTCATCCCTGCGCGAGCAATTCTTTTTCAACAAGAACGCTGTCGTGGCGGACCCGGCGCTTTTTGCCGATATGCCCGATTTTGAGGATTCAGAGCAAACTGTTGTTCTGGGCACCGTTGATGATGAAGAATTCGCCGCCCTGATCGGCACGGTTGAACAAATCGCGGGTGTGCCGATACGTCTGGCGGCGCTGAACGCGGAAACGCGGTCATTGGGCACTGCGGGCGGGGTTCAGGCCGGGGCGCTGCGCCTTAAGGGTGCGGATGCAGGATTGGCGACAGTGATTGTTCCACAGGATCTGCCTTTGGCCATTCAGGGCGAACTTGCGCGGATCGGCTGCTATGCGATGGGCGTCGACGGCGATTGGGGCAACGGATCGCGCCGCGCGATGGAGACGTATTACAGCGCCAAAAAGGTTGAAAAAGGCGAGGTAGAGCCGACAGAGCAAGTCTATCTGGCTTTGGCGAAAGAGCCCGCGCGCACCTGCGAGGCGCCTGCCGCCGTGGTCAAAAAGGAGCCAACCAAAGCGGCTGCAAAGAAAGCCACACCGAAAAAAGCCACCACCAAGAAAGCGACAACCAAGCAAGCCACCCCCAAAAAAGCCGCCACTGCCGCGCCCAAAAAGGACGGGGTGAAATGCAAGTTCATGGTGATCGCGGTGGTCTGCAGCTAGGGGTGATGCGTTAGGTTTTGGCGATGACACGGTTGACGTGGCCCATTTTGCGGCCGGGGCGGGCGGCTGCTTTGCCATAAAGATGCAAGGCCGCGTGGCGCTCTTGCAAAATTGCAGGCACCCGGGCGATATCATCGCCGATCAGATTTTCCATCACCACATCGGAATGGCGCACCCCATCGCCCAATGGCAGGCCGGTGATGGCGCGGATGTGTTGTTCGAACTGATCCACCGCGCAGCCATTTTGCGTCCAATGGCCAGAGTTATGCACGCGCGGTGCGATTTCGTTGACGATCAAGCCTTCGGGCGTGACGAACAACTCGACGCCGATCACGCCCACATAGTCCAGCGCGTTCAGAATTCGCGCGGCGATCAGCACAGCATCGCTGCGCTGACTGGGCGAAAGGCGGGCGGGCAGGGTTGTGCTGTGCAAAATACCATTATTATGCACATTCTGACCCGGATCATAGGCCGAGATCGCCCCATCACGCCCACGCGCCGCGATCACCGACACTTCATGCGTGAAGGCGACAAAGCCTTCCAGAACGGCGGGCTGATGGTTCACTGCGGCCAAGGCGGCGGCGGCATCGCCGGGCTGCATCAGCCGCGTCTGGCCCTTGCCATCATAACCCAACCGCGTGGTTTTCAAGATGGCGGGCACACCAATCGCGCCGATGGCAGCCATCAGATCAGCGGCAGAATTAACGGCAGCATAAGGCGCACAGCGAAGGCCAAGGCCAGTGAGAAAGTCTTTTTCCAGCACGCGATCCTGACTGATCGCCAGCGCACGGCGGTTGGGGCGGATCGGGCGCAGCTGTTCCAGCTGATCAAGGGCTGCGGTGGGGATGTTTTCAAATTCATAGGTGATCACATCAACGCTTGCCGCAAAGGCGGCAAGTGCGGCGGTGTCGTCGTAATTTGCGGTGGTAACGCGGTGCGATACATCTGCGGCGGGCGCATCGGCGGCAGGATCAAAGATATGGGTTTTATACCCCAACCGCGACGCTGCAACCGCCAGCATCCGGCCCAACTGACCGCCCCCCAAAATGCCGATGGTGGACCCGGCAGGCAGGCTATTCATCCACCGGCTCCTCTGGGATTGAGGCCGACAAAGCTGCGCGCCAGGCATCCAGCCGCAGCGCCAGATCAACGTCTTGCAGCGCCAGAATTCCGGCTGCAAACAAAGCCGCGTTTGCCGCCCCTGCCGGGCCTATGGCCATGGTGGCCACTGGATAGCCGCGCGGCATTTGCACGATCGAATACAGACTGTCGACGCCCGCCAATGCGCGTGTCTGCACCGGAACGCCGATCACCGGAAGGCGCGTTTTGCTGGCCATCATGCCGGGCAGATGTGCCGCACCGCCCGCGCCTGCGATGATAATCTTCAAGCCGCGATCCGCTGCAGCCTTGCCATAAGACCATAGCCTGTCGGGCGTGCGATGGGCCGACACGATTTTGGTTTCATAGGCAATGCCCAATTCGTCCAGCACCAAAGCGGCCTCTTTCATCGTCGGCCAGTCAGACTGGCTTCCCATGATTATCCCAACGTCAACGGCAGCGGTCATGCGCATCCCCCCGGCTTGGCCTGCGTCCTATAGGGGTGGGCGCGGCAGGGCAATACACAAGGGCCGTTGGGCACAGGGTTTGCCGGCTTCAAGCAATAATATCCGGGATCAACTGATCTTCAAACTTGACGATCTGATCTTTCAGAAACAGCTTTTGCTTTTTCAACCGCCGCAGCGTCAGCTGATCAGGCCGACCGCCGGTTTCAAGCGCATAAATCGCCTCATCCAGATCGCGATGCTCGCGCCGCAGCACTTCCAGCCGGATGCGCAGCATGTCTTCAAAGTTCAACTCGCTGGGGGCGTTCATGGCTGGGTTTGGTCCGATCTTTCAGCTTGCATGCAACCTTATAGCGATTCGGCAAAGCGTAGGCGAAAAATCTGGGGGATCGGTGCAGGATTTCTATCCTTGCTTGGCCCTTGCGATCATCGGGCCGGCCCCCCATATTCGAAGTCAAGGCTGCCGATTGCGGGGCCCGAACTTGTGTCGCTTGTTGCAAAGGGCATCTCTTATGACAAAACTAAGCTTTGGGGCGCATCCGTTTTTGCTGGGATTTGAACAGCTGGAACGATTGGTGGAACGCACCGCAAAAACTGCTTCGGAAGGCTATCCACCGTTCAACATCGAGGCGACAAGCGACAATACCTATCGCATCACGCTGGCCGTTGCGGGCTTTCGCGAGGAAGATCTGACGATCACGGTCGAAGATCGCCAGTTGGTGGTGCGGGGCCGGCAGTCGGATGATCCGGGGGATCGGGTTTTCTTGCATCGCGGCATCGCAGCCCGCGCCTTTCAGCGCAGTTTCGTTTTGGCCGACGGGGTCGAAGTGGGGGGCGCGAACATGGAGCATGGGCTTTTGAACATAGATCTGCGACGGTCGGTGCCCGACGCGGTGGTGCAGACTATTCGGATTGGCAAGGCGTAGGGGTTATCATGGCACAGAAATATCATAGCCTGGCGGATCACTTGGCCGCACAGACATCAAAGATCGTCTACGTCCGCCCGATTGCCGTGGCCGGATTAACAGAAGACCTGCGCGACCAGATCGGCCCGGTTGAGACGGTTTATGCCGTAAGCGATGCCGCGGGCGCGCAACTGGCGCTGGTGGTGAACCGCGATCTGGCTTTTGCGTTGGCCCGCCAACATGACATGGCCCCGGTCAGCGTGCATTAGAGCGGATTTCGGTCAATCTGATTCAGATTGACCGAAATCCAAGACAGGACGGGCCTGTGGCTGTTGCGTGTTGCATTTAATCAGCTGAACCCGATTAAACGCAACACACTCTGGTGCCTTGCGCCAGTCAGGCCTTTGGTTTGAACAGCCGGCGATAAGCACGCGGCAGAAAAGCATAGCTTAACTGCTCGCCAAGGTTGGTGCCGATGGTATCGGTCACGCCCAAGGGTGCCGTGCAGGGACCGGGCACGCGAAAAGTGCCAAACGCCTGATCGAAGACGGAAAACACCGTTGCATAATTGGTATCAAACGCGGCCTTATCCGCCGCATGGTGCCAACGGTGCATCGCAGGCGAGACAAAAATCCGGCCAAGTGGCCCGAACGTCCACGGCAGATCAGCGTGAACGAAATATCCGTAATAGTGGCGGACAAAGTTGTTGGCCAACACCGCCTCGACCGGCAGACCCAGAACCAACAACACGCCGCTGTCGATTGCAAAAGTTGTCAGCCGGTTGATCGGGTGAAACCGCTCAAGGGCCAGCCACGTCATTTCCGTATCCGAATGGTGCACTGCATGCGCGGGCCACAAAAGCGGCGTGTGTTCCAGACGGTGCCGCCAATAGCCGACAAAATCACCAATGAAAACGCCGATGAAAATCACCACCCAAAACGGCAGATCGCGCCAGGTTGCCGGCGAAATCAGGATCAGCCCATAGCGGTTGGCCGCGTCTGACATCAACTGCGACGCGATGGCGATCAACGGCACGACAAGCACGATGTTGAACACCATGATTTGCACGTTCAGGCTGGTTTGCGCCATCGCACGCCGCATATCGGTAAAAAGCGCGCGGCCTTTGGTAACAACACCGATGGTGAAAAACACCAGCGCCGGAAGCAGCAGTTCAACCCCGGCGGTTTTAAGCGCGACCGCACTGCGCAACACAAAGTTCAAAACAAGGTCAAACATACAATCCTCGGCGCTTTTGAAGGAAGAGCAGTCGATAGGGACGATAGTCAGGCAGTTTATGGGGTTAGCGCCGCACCAACAGATCCGTGCGGCGTTTGTTTGGAAATCGGCGCGAAACCTTAGGCCTTGATCAGCCCAAGGCTTTCCAGCTTTAGGATCACCTGATGCGCGCAGTGGTCAACTTCGGTGCCTTCGGTATCCAGCACGATCTCGGCTTTCGTCGGGGCTTCATAAGGGTCTGAAATGCCTGTGAATTCCTTGATCTTGCCTTCGCGGGCCAGTTTATAAAGCCCCTTGCGATCACGGCGTTCGCATTCTTCGACCGATGTCGCCACATGCACCTCGATAAACGCCCCGAAGGATTCGATCATCTCACGCACGGCCCGCCGCGTGGCGGTGTAGGGGGCGATGGGCGCGCAAATCGCGATGCCGCCGTTTTTGGTGATTTCCGACGCGACATAGCCGATACGGCGGATGTTGATATCGCGGTGTTCCTTGGAAAATCCCAGTTCCGACGACAAATGTTTGCGCACCACATCGCCGTCCAGAATCGTCACTGGGCGGCCACCCTGTTCCATCAGCTTGACCATCAGCGCATTGGCGATCGTCGATTTGCCAGACCCTGACAGCCCGGTGAAAAACACCGTAAAACCCTGTTTATCGCGCGCGGGAGAGGTTTTGCGCAGCTGCGTCACCACTTCGGGGAAGGAAAACCATTCAGGAATATCCAAACCTTCGCGCAGACGGCGGCGCAGTTCGGTGCCGGAAATATCCAGAACCGTGGTGCCTTCGGGAACCTCATTGGCCGGATAATACTGGGCCTTTTCCTGCACATAGACCATGTGTTTGAAATCAACCATGGTGATGCCCATTTCCGCCTCGTGTTCTTTGAACAAGACCTGCGCATCATAAGGGCCATAGAAATCAACGCCCTGGCTGTTCTTGCCGGGGCCCGCGTGATCGCGGCCAACGATGAAATGGGTCACGCCGTGATTCTTGCGGATCAGCCCGTGCCAGACCGCCTCACGCGGACCGGCCATGCGCATGGCAAGGTTCAGAAGCGACATGCTGGTGGTGGCAGCCGGATATTTATCCAGCACCGCTTCGTAACACCGCACGCGGGTGAAATGATCAACGTCGCCGGGTTTGGTCATGCCGACAACCGGATGGATCAGCAGGTTGGCCTGGGACTCCTTGGCCGCGCGAAAGGTCAGTTCCTGATGCGCGCGGTGCAGCGGGTTGCGGGTTTGAAACGCCACAACCTTGTTCCAGCCGACTTTGCGGAAAAACGCGCGCAGTTCATTCGGCGTGTCGCGGCGGGCTTTGAAATCGTAATGCACAGGCTGCTGGATGCCGGTTACGGGGCCGCCAAGGTAAATCTTGCCCGCTTGATTATGCAGATAATTCACCGCCGGATGCGCCAGATCATTGGCGCCAAACACTTTCTCAGCCTCAAGATCCTTGTTCGGCTGCCATTTATCGGTGACCGACAGAATGGCCAAAATCACGCCTTCCTGATCGCGCAAGGCAATATCCTGGCCGGGTTCCACGGTTTCGGCGAATTTTTCCGACACATCCAGCGTAATCGGAATCGGCCACAAAGTGCCATCGGCGGTGCGCATGTGGGCCACCACGCCGTCATAATCGGCTTGGGATTGGAACCCTTTCAACGGATAAAACCCGCCGTTCATCAGCAATTCCAGATCGCACACCTGACGTGGCGACATATCCCAGGACGGCAGACTGCCCGCCTCATGTTTCAGCTTTTGCGCGGATTCGTGGGAAACATACAGCTCTGGGATCGGAGCGCGGCTTGACAGGGTCATATTTTGGGGCCTTTTGATGGACTGCTGCAGCAGGTTTAGCCTGCATTTGCGCGCGAATTAGCCGGGGAATGTGGCGAAATTCAAGCGAAAGGGGTGGATTGTTGAAGAAATAGGGCCAATGTGCCGGAAAAATTCACAGCCTTGAACAGACGTTCGGAAAAAGCTGGCAAAGCCACGACATCGTTTGGCATTGCCGCCCTGCATTAATGCCCCGCCAAAAACTTTTCTGCATCCAGCGCGGCCATACATCCCATGCCCGCCGAGGTTACCGCCTGGCGGTAGATATGATCGGTCAGATCGCCTGCCGCAAAGACACCGGGGATGATGGTGCGGGTCGAGCCCGGTTCGACCTGCACATAGCCGCCATTGTGCAGGGGCAGCTGATCTTTCACCAATTCCGTCGCGGGCGCATGGCCGATTGCCACGAAAAACCCGTGGCAGGGCACGTCGCGCATCTCACCCGTCACCAGATTGCGGGTGCGCACGCCGGTCACGGAACTGGGGGCGTCGGTACCCAGCACTTCGGTCACTTCGGAATTCCACAGCATTTCGATTTTCGGATGTTTGAACAGCCGGTCTTGCATGATCTTTTCGGCGCGCAACGCATCGCGGCGGTGGATCAGGGTGACTTTGGTGGCGAAGTTGGTCAGAAACAACGCCTCTTCAACAGCGGTATTGCCGCCACCGATTACGACCACTTCTTTGCCGCGATAGAAAAATCCGTCGCAAGTGGCGCAGGCCGATACGCCAAATCCTTTGAATTTTTCCTCGGATGGCAGCCCCAGCCATTTGGCCTGCGCCCCCGTCGCCAAAATTACGGCATCGGCGGTATAGGTGGTGCCGCTGTCGGATTGCGCGGTGAAGGGGCGGTTTTGCAGATCAAGCGACGTGATATAGTCACTGATAATCTCGGCCCCCATGGCGGTGGCGTGCTCTTGCATCCGCACCATCAGATCGGGGCCTTGAACATGGGTATCGCCGGGCCAGTTTTCGACTTCGGTGGTAATCGTTAACTGCCCGCCGGGCTGCAGGCCCTGCACCAGAAGCGGGTTGGTCATCGCGCGCGCCGCGTAGACGGCGGCGGTATAGCCTGCCGGGCCAGAGCCGATGATCAGAACTTTGGTGTGGCGCGTGGCAGTCATGCTATCCCCCGGAATCGTGTTGCCCTTGATATAGGCGGTGGGGCGGTCAGGCGAAAGCCCCAGCCAAAACTGGATCGTTTTGTGCGCATAGCTTACCGCAGACGAAAATATATTGCGCATTTAGGTAACATTGTTGCGCAGAGCTGTGCTAAAGCGGAAGGGCGCGAATAAAGGAGTGCCCCATGGCCGGATCAAAGCTGGACCCGATTGATCGTCGTATATTGGCGGAATTGCAGGCCGACGGACGGATGACCAATGTCGAACTGGCCAGCCGTGTCGGCATTTCTGCGCCCCCCTGTCTGCGCCGGGTGCGCACGCTGGAAGAGGCGGGCTATATCCGCGGCTATCATGCCGATATTGACGCGCGCGAAATGGGATTTGAGGTGCAGGTGTTCGCAATGGTGCGGCTGCAAAGCCAGGCCGAGGCCGATCTTTCGACATTTGAAGGCCGCTGCCGCGCCTGGCCTTTGGTGCGCGAGTGCCACATGCTGAACGGCGAGATTGATTTCATTCTGAAATGCGTGGCACCGGATTTATCGAGTTTTCAGAACTTTCTGACAGAACAGCTGCTGCGCGCGGAAAATGTGGCGAATGTGAAAACCAGTCTGGTGATCCGCTGTGCCAAGGACGAACCGGGCCTGCCGTTTGACGTGCTGGAGGCGCGGTTGGAACGGCAAGCGTGAGGCGATGCGCCGCTTCAAATTTTTTTGGAAAAAATTTGCAAAATCCTTCGAAGGATTTTCGCGGCCCTGCGCCTGAAATGTTCAGGCCGCCCCTTATGATGCCAGAGGAGCATCAGGGCGGCCTTGACCGAGCATCGACCCCGAGGCGGCCATACCTGGCCGTTCCGGTGCAATGACGAGGCTGCCTTGCGGTCTTATCGCGCCCGTCACCGCCTGTTTTCACAGAGGGACATCTGTAAGGCAAACATGGCGGAACCGCGACGGCTTGTCAAAATTAATTCTTAATTAAGCGCGAGTTACGCGACGAAGATGATGTGACCGAACAATTGTTGCCGCCGTTGAGACGATGAACACTTTGTTGCTGTAAATTTCTTTGATCCAAGGCTTAAAAATGCAAAAAGCCGGGCAATGCCCGGCCAAAGCAGCGAATCGTGGTAGATCAGCGCGCGGCGATTGCGCGCGCCTTTGGGGCGGCCACGATTTTCATCGCTTCGGGGCGACGACGTGCGCTGCGTGCCCACGGCAGTGCGATCTGCGGTTCGGCAGCGGCGGCGATTGCGGATTTCAGCCAGCGGCGGTCTTTCTTCATGGTCGGCTCCTGTTAAGGCACAATCTTGTTAATTATAATCTGATCCCGCAATGCGGCGCGGATTTGACCTAATTTTGAATTGAGCCATTGGCGGCGGCGAAGTTCTGTATCAGTAAGAGATTAGGGTTAAGTGTATGAAAACTAAATTTAAAATATGACAATCGAAACAGTATTCCACCTCTGGTATCAATTGTTTCCGCCAATTGCGGCAGATTTTGGTCCAAATTGCCGTTATTGCCGCCAGCTTTACAGCCGGATCACCGAAATCAGGCGGCCATAGTCGGCTTCGCCCGCATGGGTTGTGCGGCGAAAGGAAAAGAATCGGTCTGGCGCGGCATAGGTGCAGTGCCGCGTCCATTCGGCGTGTCCCACGCCGAAGGCGCGCAGCCGCGACAACCCGTAGGCCGGCAGATCAAACAGCAGCCGGTCTGCGGGGCCGTTGATGAAAAACCGCACCGCAGCGGGATCATCATTGGTGAAGGTTTCAAAGAACTCTGGCCCAACTTCATAGGCGGCCTGCGAAATACAGGGGCCGATCACGGCAGCGATGCGTTCCCGCCTAGCACCCAAGCCTTCCATTGCGGCAATCGTTGCTTCCAGCACACCCTCTTTGGTGCCGCGCCATCCGGCGTGCGCGGCCCCGATCACATGCGCCTTTGGGTCGGCGAACAGCACAGATTGGCAGTCGGCGGTCAGCACCCCAAGGGCGATGCCGGGCGTGGCGGTGACCATCGCATCGGCACGCGGGCGTATTTCCAACGGCGACGTTATTTGGATCACGTCTGCAGAATGCACCTGATTGATCGTGATCAGATGGGCGGCCCCCACGCCCATAGCCTCGGCCACGCGGGCGCGGTTGATGGCGACAATTTCGGATTGATCCGATGATGCGGGGCCGCAATTAAGGCCCGCGAAAATGCCCGAAGATGCCCCGCCTTTGCGGGTGAAAAATCCATGCCGAACGGGCAGCGCATCGGATGTGATAATTTCGAGCATCATGAAAATCCGGGCGGAATGGCGGTTAGTGACGAAAAAACGGCAAGGGCTTTGAACAACTCTCCCATTTCTTCGGGCGCGGTCAAGCGGTGCGTTGCGCGATGGTGCGATTCCAGAGCGTCATTTGCCAACCCTTGACCAAGTTTTGCCGCGCGCGCGTCAATGCCCAAACCCCTTAGCAATGCCCCTTGCGTGGTAAAGCGGTTGCGCGCGGGGGCGGCGGCGGCGGCAAGGGCCGCGAAATCGACATGCGCGGTCAGATCGCACGCGCCCGGGTCTGCCAATGGGTCGGCAATGGCGTGGTCTCGCAACGCCTGAAACGTATCGCCGCGCGAATGCCAGCCGCCATAATCGACAATCAGGGCCAGCCCGCCATGCCGGGCAATACATCCGCCAATCGCGGCCATGATCGGGGCGGCGGCGGGGCAAAATTCGACAATGTCGCCGATGGCGGTATCGGCCAGCCGGTTATGCAATGGTGCGATATCTGCGACGTCTGATCGGCCAAGCATCAAGGCCCCGTTTGCAAGCCCCACCATGGTTTCGCACCACCCCGCAGGGGCCCGCATGAACTGGCGGATTGGCAGGGCGTCAAAAAACTCATTGGCCAGCAAGAGCAGCGGCGCGTCAGGCAGGTCTTGTGCGCGGTGCAGCCATTGCACAGGGTGATCGCCCAAGGCCAGCCGTTGCCGCGCCCGCAAATGCGCCGACGCCTCTACCAGCACAACCTGTGCAGCGCTGTGAAACCCCGGCACCGCCTGCGTGGCGCGCAAGACATCCGCCATCAAAGTGCCGCGACCGGGGCCAAGTTCGGCCAGTGTAAAGGGGGCAGGGGCACCCTGATCCAGCCAGGACTGCGCCAGTGCCAGCCCCAGCAACTCGCCAAACATCTGGCTGATTTCGGGGGCGGTGGTGAAATCGCCCGCCACCCCAAACGGATCGCGCGTGCTGTAATAGCCGTGCAACGGGTGCATCAGGCAATCGGCCATATAGTCGGCCAAGGTGATTGGCCCGGTTTGGGCGATCCGGCGGATCAGCAGATCACCCAGCGGTGTCATCTGGTTTGCGGCGTGGCACCCTCTCGGGCAGCCCTTCGCATGACAAACCAAAGGCCTACGACGATCATCGGGATCGTCAGCACCTGGCCCATGGTCAAGCCGTAGCCCCCCGAATGCAGCGCCAATCCCAAAGGATTTCCATCACTGATAAACTGCGCGTCGGGTTGGCGGAAAAATTCGATCCCAAAGCGGGCTATGCCGTAACCCGCAAAGAACAGCCCGGCAATGCGCCCCGGTGATTTCAACCAATCACGCCGCCAGATCAGGTAGGTCATGACGATGAACAGCAAAAGCCCTTCGGTGGCGGCTTCATAAAGCTGGCTTGGATGGCGCGCACAAACATCCAGCACCCCCGCGCAGGTTTGCGCGGCATCGCCCGGAAAGGCCACGCCCCACGGCATTGTGGTGGCACGCCCCCATAATTCGGCATTGATGAAATTGGCGATACGACCCAAAAACAGCCCGATCGGCACGACGGCCGCCATCAGATCGGCCAAGGCCAGCATCGGAATTTTGTTGCGCCATGCAAAAAGCATACCCGCCACAACAACCCCCAGAAAGCCGCCATGAAACGACATCCCACCTTCCCAGACTCGCAGAATCTGGGTGGGGTTTTGTAAAAAGTGCCCCGGTTGATAAAACAGCACATACCCCAGACGTCCGCCAAGGATCACCGCCAGAATGATCCATGTCAGCAGCCGTTCGACCGCATCGGCAGCCATTGGCGGCGCACCCGCCCACAGCCGGGGCGTGGACACCATCCGCACGATCAGCTTCCAACCCGCGATCAGCCCCACGATATAGGCCAGTGCATACCAACGCAGCGCAAAGGTAAAGCCGCCGATATCGACCGAGAAGATATCAGAAGAAACGTCGGGAAACGGAATATAGGCCATGTCTTGATCCGGTTAGGTCTGGGGTGGTTGTCAGCAAAGCGGCGCCGCTTGTCAACGGGACGCCTGCGCGCACGCGTCACCTTGTGTTGATGCCACAGGGCTTCCATATATGGATCAACGAAAGGAGGCCATTATGCAGGCCGGAAACAAGTTGTTCGACGATATGTCCAAACTGATGACCAACGCGATGGGGGTCGCCCAAGGGGCCAAAACCGAAGCGGAAACCGCGATGAAGGGGTTTATAGACCGCTGGATGGCAGACCGCGATTTCGTCAGCCGCGAAGATTTCGACGCCGTGCGCGCGATGGCGGTGAAGGCGCGCGAAGAGAACGCCGCACTTGAGGCGCGGATCGCGGCGCTGGAGGGCCAGAAGTAGGGGTAAAGGCAAAAGCCTGACGCCAAACGGATCAAAATAAATCAACGCCCGCTGGCGCAGCGGGCGGTCAGGTGGTTGTAAATTTAGAAATTTGGTGGAGCCAATGAGGATCGAACTCATGACCTCTTGCATGCCATGCAAGCGCTCTCCCAGCTGAGCTATGGCCCCATCAATTCACGATACTTGGGTATATCGTGCGCGGTATCTAGGTCAGGGCGCGGGGCTGTGCAAGTGGGAAAACGCACAGCCGGATCGCGCCCTGATCAATCAGATCAGACGTCTTCTTCGTCGCCGGCAACGTCGGTCAACTCATCCAGTGACACGTTGTCATCGGTGTCGTCTTCCAACAGCTCATCGTCCAGTTCCGCGTCATCGGATACATCGGCGACCAGCAGTTCATCATCACCTTCCAGATCATCGACCAGAACGGCATCATCTTTTTCAGGCTGCACGCGCGCAATCACGGCGGCGGCCATTTTGCGGCGCGCGCTTTCGATATCCACCACTTCGCCCGTATAGGGGCTGACGATGGGCGTGCGGTTCAGATCGTAAAAGCGTTTGCCGGTTGTCGGGCAGATACGCTTGGTTCCCCATTCGGCCAATGGCATGGATTTCCCTTTTTTCGCAGTGGCCCGGGTTTGGGCCAATAATTCTGAATGAAGCCGGATGCCACAGGTGCCGGGCCGTGTCAAAGGCTTTTGCGCCAGTTGCGGCTGACACGCAGATAGGTATGCTGCAGGTCGCTGTCCAGAGGTGCCATGCCCCAACTTCCCGGCTATCCGCCCGTTGATATCACCTTGCGCCGCGATATGCGGGCGCGGCGGTTTTCGTTGCGGGTGTCGCAGTCGGATGGGCGGGTGACGCTGTCGCTGCCGACGCGCGCGCGCGAAGCCGAGGCGATGGCGTTTGCCTATGCGCAGGAAGGGTGGATCAGGGCGGCCTTGGCGAAAATGCCGGTTGTGGCCGCGGTGGGAATCGGATCAGTGATCCCGGTGGAAGGTGTTCTGCTGACGCTTGTCACAGGGCCGGGCCGATCCGTGCGCATCGACGGGGATCAGTTGATCGTGCCGGGTGATCCGGGCCGGGCCGGGGCCAAGGTGGTGGCCTTTCTGAAAGTGATGGCGCGGGATCGGTTGGCGCAGGCATCCGACCATTACGCGGCGCAAGTGGGGCGGCGGGTGACGCAGATTTCGTTGCGCGATACGCGCTCGCGCTGGGGGTCTTGCACGGCGGATGGGTCATTGATGTATTCGTGGCGGCTGATCATGGCCCCGCCTGCCGTGCTGCGCTATGTCGCGGCCCATGAGGTGGCGCATCTGATTGAGATGAACCATTCGGCGGCGTATTGGGCAGTGGTCAGCCGTTTATACCCTAATTGGCAGCCCGAACGCGCGTGGTTAAAACGTCAGGGCGGCGGCTTGCAGGCCTTGCGATTTGCAGGCGAAGGCCCAGCCCCCGTCGGCGGGCTTTGCTGACATCATGCCCATAAAACCCCGCCTTGCCGATCCGAACGCCGCCGCACATGAGCGGCTTTATCGCACGCTGCGTTTGCAAGTGATGCACGGCGAAATGCCGCCGGGCCGCGCGATAACCCTGCGCGGACTGGCTGCGGAATTCGGCGTATCCGTGCAGCCCGCCCGCGATGCGGTGCGCCGCCTGGTGGCGGAAGGGGCGTTTACCATGTCGCTGTCGGGGCGGATTTCCACGCCGGAACTGTCGCCCGAACGTATTGAAGAGCTGGCGGCGATCCGCGCCATGCTGGAACCTGAAATGGCCGCCCGTGCGCTGCCGCGTGCGCATTTCGCGCTGATTGACCGCTTGGCCGCGATCAACGCGCTGAACCAAGAGGCGGTGATGAACGAGGATGCGGTGGCCTATGTGCGCACCAATCTGGAATTTCACCGCATGCTATATTTGCGCGCGCAGACGCCTGCGATGCTGGCGCTGTGCGAAACGGTGTGGCTGCAACTGGGGCCAACGATGGCAGCCCTTTACCAAAAAATTCCAAGGCGTGAGATGCCCCAGCATCACCGCAAGATTTTGTCAGCCCTGCGCGCGGGCGACGAGCCGGGCCTGCGGTTGGCGGTGCGCACCGATGTCACGCAAGGTTTGCGGCATCTGGCGGGTTAGGTATTTTTGCGCAGCAACAATTGCAGCGACGGAAAAGTTACTTACATGCGTTGGGAACAAGACGCCATCAGCGGAGCCAGCCATGCGCGCCCTTTCCACCCTTGACCGCAGAACAGTTCTGAAAGCCTTGTCACTGGCCCCGATGATCGCCGTCGCAGTGCCCCAGGCCGTGCGGGCCGAGGTGCGCAAAGCCGGTCTGATTTCCACCGACGTTTGCCTTGTGCAGCCCGAAATGGCCGAGGGACCGTTTTACATCGACCCTGCGCTGATGCGATCTGACATTGCTGAAAACCGCCCCGGATTGCCGATGGCGCTGCGCCTGCAAGTGGTCACTGCCGATTGCGTGCCGGTTGCGGGCGCGCGGGTTGATATCTGGCATTGTGATGCGGCAGGCCGATACTCGGGTGTTGCCAGCCAAAGCGATGACGACACACCATCGCGGACATTTTTGCGCGGCAGCCAAATCACAGATGCGGCGGGCATCGCCGCGTTTCAGACGATCTTTCCCGGATGCTATCCGGGCAGACCAACCCATATTCATTACAAAGTGATCTTGCAGGACAATACCGTTCTGACCAGCCAGATTTTCTTTGAAGAGGCCGTAATCACCGAAATTTATGACGATCATGA
>JANNAT010000090.1:0-2592 GCA_031384605.1 Cypionkella sp. | reverse complement strand
CTCTCCTATGTTGGATGGAACAGTGGTTGTGGACAGCGCCGCGCCATGGAAGCCGGGCGGCGGCGCGGACCGGTGGTGTCCGGCGCGTCAGGCCGAGCGCGCGAACGCCAAGAGATCGGCGTTGATGAGATCGGGATGCGTAGCAAAGAGGCCGTGCGAAAGACCCGGGTAGGTCTTCAGGGTGCCGTCCCGCACCAACCTGATTGCCTTGTGGGCCGAGTTTGCGATCGGTACGACCTGATCATCCTCGCCATGCACAAACAGAACAGGGACAGTGATCATCTTGAGATCTTCGGTGAAGTCGGTTTCGGAAAAGGCGGCGATGCAGTCGTAGTGCGCCTTTGCGCCGCCGGCCATGCCTTGACGCCACCAGTTGTCGATTTGGCCCTGGCTGACCGCAGCGACCGGCCGGTTGAAGCCATAGAACGGCCCGCTGGGCACATCGCGGTAGAACTGGGCGCGGTTCGCCATTAGTGCAGCACGAAACTCGTCGAACACATCCATCGGCACGCCATCCGGGTTCGCATCGGACTGCACCATCACGGGCGGGATCGCCCCAATCAGCACCGCTTTGGCCACGCGACCGCGCTCGGCGCGGGCGACATAGCGCGTAACCTCGCCTCCACCGGTCGAATGGCCGATATGGATCGTGTCGCGGAGGTCCAGTGCCAGGGTAATTGCTGTGACATCAGTGGCATAGGTGTCCATGTCGTTGCCGGTGTAAGTCTGGTCAGACCTGCCGTGACCGCGCCGATCATGGGCAATGACGCGGTAGCCCTGCGACAGAAAGAACAGCATCTGATTGTCCCAGTCATCGGCGCTGAGCGGCCAGCCGTGGTGGAACATGACGGGCTGGGCGTCTTTCGGACCCCAGTCCTTGTAGAAAAGCTGTGTGCCGTCGGGTGTGGTGATGAATGCCATCACGAAGTCTCCTTTTGGGTGAGGTTGAGCAAGGCCCGGAATGGGAAGGGCGATCGCAGTGGCAAGTGCTCCGGCATAGGAGAGAACTGCGCGTCGGGTCAGTGTTGGCCGGGACAGATCATTGCTGTGCAGCATTCGTAATCCTTTCGCGAGATAGCAGCTCCACGAAAACCGGGGTGCCCTGCAAACGCTGGATACGAGATGTCAGCATGCGCCGCGGCGCAGAACCTGCCGCGCTGGTGCCGATCTTGCTGTCTTTCAGGTTAGTTTTGGGCTGCCGTGCGCCCCCGTTGCTGTGACCGGCACTGATGTCGCGCATATCTTGCGCGGGCCCATACAGTACCTCCGTGTTTTCCTTAACCAGCCGGCCACTTGATGAACTGCACATACACAAGTTTGACGGGTGTCCCGAGCAAGATGCCTCGTGCCAAAGAATGGCACAGACAAGCGGCGCAATTGCGATCCGCTGTTAGGCGACAGTGCGCAACGGGTCGCGGACGGCCCGCCGATAGTCGGAAGGGCTCATCCGCCGATGCTTCAGGAAAACCCGGGCAAGCACCTGGTTTGTCGAATACCCCACCTCGAACGCGATCTCGGTGACCGGAAGGTCAGTTGTTTCGAGGAGGTCGCAGGCTTTCTCGAGTCTCAGTCGCGTCAGGTAGACCCGTGGTGGAACGCCAAGGCTTTGCTTGAACATGCGGGCGAAATGAAACGGCGAGAGCTGCGCCTGAGCCGCCAGCTCATCCAGGCTGATGTCTTCCGAAAGCCGCGCCCGCATCAGTTCCAGGCAGCGCCGTTCTGCCCATGGAGCAAGGCCGCCCCTAGAAGGCGCGAATGGCGTCCCGCCCATACGGCACAGTTCGGCCAGGATTTCGCAGCCTGCCGCCCGCGCCAGCAGACGCGACGGTGCACCCTCTTCGTCACAAATTGCCCAAAGGTTCCGCAGCGCCGCGTGGATCGTCAGCGATTGAAATGGCCCTGTGTAGAGTTGCAGGCTTTCCACTGACGTCCCACCATCGGCTGCCTCGTCGAGCACGCTTTGCCACTGCGCCATGGGGAACGACAAACTGCGAATCTGATGGCTGGCGTCCACGTCGACCGTATTGGCGACGCTGGGAGCGTCGAGATAGAAATTGCCTTTCCCGCTTTTCACATCGAAAGTCCCATAGTCCGAGCTGGCCCGAACACGGCCACCACCCAGTTGGTCCTGATGCAGGACAAGATCTGGCAGGGCGGGTAGTGACATGTCCCCGGCCGGCCTCGCCAAATCAAGCATATCGAGCAGCCCGCCCGGGCTTTTGCGGGTTCGCACATAGGATCCCTGTTGGCCCTCGCTGTACCATTGGGCGAAAGACGAGTGGGCGGGCGGTGTCATTGATGCATCTCCTGTTGGATTGCCGCATTGGTTAGCCGCTTGCCCGCAACCTGAACTGAGGACGACCTTGATCCTTACAACCTACGCGGCGGTCCGTGCCATTTGCGCAGATGGCTTCGTCTCGAAGCAGATCATTTTGCCGTCACACGATCAAAGCCCCTGTTTGAATTGCGCTTTACACAAAGGCAGATATCGTGAATCGATGATGATTAAATGACTTCTTTGGGTAACATTTTTTCGGTATCGTTACAACCACGGTTGGTCAATAGGTGAACCGCCCCGGGTTTGTCGGAGAC
>JANNAT010000083.1:0-84018 GCA_031384605.1 Cypionkella sp. | reverse complement strand
CTGACGCGGGTGCACACGGGCGTAACCGGTGCCCGCTTTTGCCAGCGCCTCGGTCAGCGGGCGCTCGTAGCCGCCTGATGCTTCCAGGATGACCAGACAGCCCCGCGCAGCTTTGGCAAACCGCGCAAGCGCCTGTTTTATTGTAAGTATTCGTTCGTGCTTGGAAGTCGAAAGATAAAAAACGTCGATCCAGCCTTTGGCAATGTCGACGCCGATGAAATCCTGTGACAAGGTCATGGCAGCCTGTCCTTGATCTGCGGGATCATCGGTTGCGTCGATGTCCCTGGCAACTGTTCAGGTTTGATACCGGTCGGCAGACGAGCCCCATGCTACGGCACGGGTTCTTGAACCCAAGGGATGGGACGGGGTCTCGTCTGCCACAATCATGATCGCAGATTTGAAAGAGACAAGGGTGGGTGCAACCCACGTCTATCTTTTTGACACTAACTCCGGTCCGCGTGGGTTTTACCCACCCTACAACCGGCTGAAAAACCCAACCCCAACCCCGGACCCAATCCATGCTGCCCCCTATCCTCACCTCTCCCCCACCAACCCTGACCGACACCCAAGCCTCCATCCTTGCCCACCGGCATTTCGGCATCACCGGCACCCTGCACCGCCTGACATCCGAACGGGACCTGAACATCCGCATCAACACCTCCACCGCCCGCTATGTCTTGAAACTCGCCAACCCGTCTGAGCCCGCCGATCTGACCGATTTTCAGACCCAAGCCCTGCTGCATCTGGCCGCCACAAATCTGCCCGTGCCCCGCGTGATCCGCACGCTGGCGGGGGAAACAGCGGCCATTACCCCCCACGGCACCCTGCGTTTGCTGACTTATCTGGACGGCACCCCCCTGCATGCCACCCTTCACACCGATGCCCAATCCCAAAACCTCGCCCAGATGGCTGCCCGCTTGTCCCTTGGTTTGCAAGGCTTTACCCACCCCGCCGCACACCATACCCTGCAATGGGATATCAAGAACGCCAGCGCCTTGCGCCCCTTGTTGCCTGCCATTGCCAACCTCGATCTGCGCGATCTTGCCACCCAAACCCTTGATCGCTTTGATGCTGAAATCGCCCCAACCTTGGCCACCTTCCGCGCGCAAGTGGTGCATAACGATCTGAACTCCCACAATATTCTGACCGATCCCGCCAACCCGGTTACGATCGCGGGCATCCTCGATTTCGGCGATATGGTGCATACCCCCTTGATCTGCGATGTGGCGATCGCCACCAGCTACCAGATCACCCCCGCCGATCCGTTGCACAGCTTGGCTACCTTCGCCGCCGCCTATCACGCCATCCTGCCGTTGACCCGACCCGAAATTCAATTGCTGCCCGATCTGATTGCCACGCGGATGCTGACCACCCTTGCCATCACTTCGACCCGCGCCGCCGCGTTCCCCGAAAACGCGCCCTATATCTTGCGCAATTTCGCCAGCGCCCGTGATGGTCTTTGTGCGTTGGCGGCGCTAAACAGAACAAATGTTCAAACTGCCCTGAAATCGAGGTTGCCATGACCACGCAAGGATCCATGCCAAACGCCTATGTTCCGGGGCAAGGCAATCTGTCGCCCGAGGGTCAGGCGCTGGTCGAACGGCGCGCCCGGGCCTTGGGCCCCGCGTACCGGCTGTTTTACGAAACCCCGGTGCATCTGGTGCGGGGCGCTGGCGTTTGGCTTTATGACACAGACGGCAATGCCTATCTGGATGCCTATAACAACGTCGCAAGTGTCGGCCATTGCCATCCCGCCGTTGTCACCGCCACCGCAACACAATCCGCGATATTCGCCAGCCATACCCGGTATTTGCACTCTACCGTGCTGGATTATGCCGAGGCCCTTTTGGCCACCCACGCCCCCGCCCTTTCCAACGCGATGTTCACCTGCACCGGGTCTGAGGCGAACGATCTGGCCTTCCGCATCGCCCGCGCCCACACCGGCGGCACCGGGTTTATCGTGACCGAGAACGCCTATCACGGGGTGACTTTTGCCATCGCGGGCATGTCGCCATCCTTGGGCGCGGGCGTTGATCTGGGCGCGCATATCCGCACCATCCCCGCCCCCGATCCACAGCGTTTGCCGGGCGATCTGGCAACGGCTTTCGCGGCGGGGGTGCAAACCGCCATCGACGATATGCACCGGCACGGCATCAGACCGGCGGGGCTGATCGTGGATACGATCTTTTCCTCGGACGGGATTTTTGCGGATCCGCCGGGGTTTCTGGCCCCCGCCGTCGCCGCGATCCGCGCCGCGGGCGGGGTGTTCATCGCCGACGAAGTGCAGGCAGGCTTTGGGCGCACCGGCGATACGATGTGGGGCTATCAGCGCCACGGCCTGACCCCCGACATCGTGACGATGGGCAAGCCGATGGGCAATGGATACCCTGTGGCGGGGCTGGTGGTGCAACCCTCCGTCGTGGCGGCGTTCGGCGCAAAATCGCGGTATTTTAACACCTTCGGCGGTAATGCCGTGGCTGCGGCGACGGCGATGGCGGTGTTGCGGGTGGTGCAGGATGAAGGCCTGCAAACCAACGCCCGCGATGTAGGGGGGTATTTTGTAGAGGGCCTTCGCACCCTTGCCAGATCCCACAATTGCATCGGCGATATCCGCGCTGCCGGTTTGTTTATCGGGGTGGATATCATTACCGGCGATCCGCTGACGCCAGATGCCGCCAAAACCGCCCGGATTGTGAATGCCATGCGCGCCGCACGGGTGCTGATATCGTCGTCGGGGCCCAGATCAAATGTGCTGAAAATCCGTCCGCCCTTGGTGTTTAACCGGGCGAATGTGGATTATTTTCTGGAACGGTTGGAGGGTGTTTTGCGGTAGTGTGTGCCTTCAGGCGCACCAATTTGATCAACGGTGCGCCTAAAGGCACACCCTACATCACACCTTGCAAAGGCAACTCTGCGCCATCGCGGTGATAGGATGAAAACGGCCAGTCGCGCGGATGGTCGACCAACCCGTGTTTCACCGGATTGGTCCAGCAATACCGCAAATGTGCGCGGTAGTCGTCATCATCGCGCAAGTGGTGTTCCCAAAAACGGCGCTGCCAAAGGCCGCGTTCGCGTCTTTTGACATGGCTGGCCCGACGGTCAGCTGCTGTGACCGCATGAGTAAACCGCGATTTGATCACGCTCCACCGGGTTGAAAAATCGTGATCCCCGACAGGCAAACGCCAAATGCAATGCATATGGTTGGGCAAGACCACCCATGCAGCAATATCGAAGGGGCGCTCGTATCGCGTGACGCGAACTGCTTGTCGCAGCGCCTCTATCTCGCGCAGCAGCAAGTCTGACGCAGGGTCGGCCAGGTTGACTGTGAAAAACACAGATGCGCCGGGCAGTTTCGGGCGTAAATAATCTGACATACCCAATGTATGCCCAGTAAATGGTTAAGAAAGTATTATAGGGTGGGTGCAACCCACGGCTTTGCTGCAATCGTGGGTTTCACCCACCCTATATCAATTACCGATAAACCCCACCCCTTGGCGCGACCCGCACCACCACAACCACCACGCGCCCGTCGTCAATCCGGTAAACCACCCGCCACTCCCCCACCCGGATGCGCCATTCGTCGGCGCTTTCGCTCATCTCTACGCACCCCGGCGGGCGGGGCGGGTCGGCCAAGGCATGGATTTCCCGTTCCAACGCATCCCGCAATCGCACATCACGGATCGCGCGCAGTTGATTTTGCGCGCTGCGTGCCAGCGATACTGAGTAACGCTTCATTCAGCGGCTTCTTCAGCCCGCAATTGCGCAAAGAAATCTTCCGCTAAGACCGTATCATTGCGATCATACTCCGGGTCTGCATAAATCGCGGCCACCTCCCGGCTAAGTTCCGCATCCTCCAGCGCCTCATAATACGCCATCGCCTCGACCGAGATCATCACGGCCACCGGTTTTCCGTGGCGTTCAATAGTGACATCTTCGCGACCGTGCTGCACTTTGCCCAGCAGGTCCGACAGGGTTTCGCGGGCTTGGGTAACGGTGACGGTGATCATGATCTGTCCAATTCGTACAAAACGTTAGGTTAGTAAGATACTCCGAACCCTACCGAATTTCAAGTCCACCCCGGTTAACCCAATCTTAACCACCCACCCCTAACCTGAGCCGATGAACCGCCTTATCCCCCTGCTGCTCCTCGCCGCCTGCGGTGCCCAACCCGCCCCCGAATTTTTCGGCGCAACCCGCGCCGACGTCACCCGCGACGGGCGGCAATACACGGTGTTTTACACCGACAAACGGGTAGAGGTGATCCGGTTGGGATATGCCGCGCGGGGCGAGCATCAGGGTATTCGGGCCACGATGATTGATCTGATCCCGCAGGTAACGGGTTGTAAATTATCGGAAAAATCGCTGCAAGGCGATAGTGGAGAGATGCGCGGATCAATCCGATGCAAGAAATAGCACCCAAGCGGCATAGGCCCCCAGCGCCAGAAAAATCATCCCCCAGCCCGGGCTGCCGTTGTAAACCTCAAACGCGCCCCAAGCCAGCGGCCAACCCACTGTAATAACCCGCACATAGGTCTTTTTGAAAAACGGATCATTGCGATCCAACAGCTTTTTCATCTACCGCCCCCGCCGTGGTTTGCCGCCACGTTGACCAGCCCGCCCGCCTGTGCTGCGCCCGCCGGAATTGACTGCCTTGTCAACGGCCTCCAGCACATCCGACTGCCGCGCAAGCGGATCATCCGCCACAGCCAATTCAACCGCCTCCAGCCGCTTCACCTCATCACGTAACCGCGCCGCCTCTTCAAATTCCAGATTTTCGGCCGCCTTGCGCATCGCCACCCGGATCGCATCAAGATGTGACGCCAAGTTATTGCCATACAACGGTTTATCAATTTTGGCCGTCACCCGCGCCTGATCGGTATCGCCTTTCCACAGGCCCGCCAGCACATCCTCGACGTTCTTTTTCACTGTGGTTGGCGTGATGCCGTGCAAGGTGTTGTAGGCGATCTGCTTGTCCCGCCGCCGGTTGGTCTCCCCCATCGCGCGTTCCATGCTGCCGGTGATCCGGTCGGCATACATGATCACCCGGCCTTCGGAATTGCGCGCGGCGCGCCCGATGGTTTGGATCAGACTGGTTTCAGACCGCAAAAACCCTTCCTTGTCGGCGTCCAGAATGGCCACCAAGCCGCATTCAGGAATGTCCAATCCTTCGCGCAAAAGGTTGATGCCCACCAGCACATCGAACGCCCCCAGCCGTAAATCCCTAAGGATTTCAATGCGTTCTATGGTGTCGATATCGGAATGCATATAGCGGATGCGGATGCCCTGTTCGTGGAAATATTCGGTCAAATCCTCGGCCATGCGTTTGGTCAGGGTGGTGACCAGAACGCGCAACCCGCGTTGGGCGACGATACGGATTTCATCCAGCAGATCATCAACCTGCATTTCTACGGGCCGAATTTCGATGGCGGGGTCAATCAACCCGGTGGGACGGATCACCTGTTCGACGAAAACGCCGCCCGATTGTTCTATTTCCCACGCGGCCGGAGTGGCAGAAACGAAGACGGTTTGCGGGCGCATCGCATCCCATTCTTCGAACTTCAAAGGCCGGTTGTCCATGCAACTGGGCAGGCGAAAGCCGTGTTCCGACAGTGTCATCTTACGCCTGAAGTCGCCCTTATACATGCCGCCGATCTGGGGCACCGAAACATGCGATTCATCTGCAAAAACAATGGCATTGTCGGGGATGAATTCGAACAACGTGGGCGGTGGTTCGCCCGGCGCGCGGCCGGTCAGATAGCGGGAGTAATTCTCAATTCCGCTGCAAACGCCGGTGGCTTCCAGCATTTCCAGATCAAACGACGTGCGCTGTTCCAGCCGTTGCGCCTCTAGCAGTTTGCCGTTCAGCACCATCAAATCCAACGTCTGACGCAGCTCTTTCTTGATGCCAATAATCGCCTGCTGCATCGTTGGGCGCGGCGTGACGTAATGCGAATTGGCATAGATGCGGATTTGCTGAAAATTATCGGTTTTGGCCCCGGTTAAGGGATCAAATTCGATGATCGCTTCCAGTTCCTCGCCGAAAAACGAAAAACGCCAGGCGCGGTCATCCAGGTGGGCTGGCCACACCTCAACACTGTCGCCACGCACCCGAAAACAGCCGCGCTGAAACGCCTGATCGTTGCGGCGATACGCTTGGGCGACCAATTCGCCCAGCATTTGCCGCTGATCATAGGACTGGCCAACCAGCAAATCCTGCGTCATCGCGGAATAGGTTTCAACCGAGCCAATGCCATAGATGCACGACACCGACGCCACGATGATCACATCATCGCGTTCCAGCAGGGCGCGGGTGGCCGAATGGCGCATCCGGTCGATCTGTTCGTTGATCTGGGATTCTTTTTCGATGAAGGTATCGGTGCGCGCAACGTAGGCTTCGGGTTGGTAATAGTCGTAGTATGACACGAAATATTCGACGGCATTGTCAGGAAAGAACCCCTTGAATTCGCCGTATAATTGCGCGGCCAGCGTTTTGTTGGGGGCCAGAATGATCGCCGGGCGCTGGGTTTCTTCAATCACCTTAGCCATGGTAAAGGTTTTGCCGGTGCCGGTGGCCCCCAGCAAAACCTGATCGTGATCGCCCGCAAATATACCGCGGGTCAATTCGGCAATGGCCGTGGGCTGATCGCCCGCCGCCGTAAACGGGGTTTGCAGCACAAACTTGCGTCCACCTTCCAGTTTTGGGCGGCTCAGCACCTCGGGACGCGCTGTAACGGCATCTGTGTTGTTATGGGGCATGGTGATTCCCTTCATTGCCCAATCTATTCTGTTTTTGTTCACGGGGAAGGGGGGTGGAAAGGTGTTGTTAACTGAGATTGCACCATGATGAAGAAAAGCGATTCAATTTTAGCGAAAATTCGCAAAATAGACGCAATTTAAGGTTGTTTAGAGATTTTGTTTGCGGCAAGATGATTGCGCAAGCAGCACAGTCTGTCGGTTGGTTGCACCACACCCCACCCACACTCCCTGTGGCCAACCGACAGCACCTTGACCTGCCAAAGCGGGGTTGCATTTTCCGCCAAATTTCGGAATAACCGGGGGATAAGCACCGGAGATTTGTCATGCGCGCCCGCATCTATCAACCTGCCAGAACCGCAATGCAATCTGGCACGGCCAGGGCCAAGGGCTGGGTTTTGGAGTTTACTCAAGACAGCGCGCGCGTGGTTGATCCGCTGATGGGGTGGACCAGCAGCGACGATACGCAAAGCCAGGTCAAGTTGCGCTTTGACAGTTGCAAAGATGCCCAAGACTACGCCGACGCCAAAGGCATCGAATTTGAAGTCACAGAACCAAAGGCGCGCAAACCGGTGATCCGCGCGCGCGGCTATGGTGAGAATTTTGCCACCGACCGAAAAGGTGCGTGGACGCATTAACGTGTGACGCGGCATCGCTTTGTTTAACCCTTGCCGGGCTGCCAACCTTCGGCAGATCGGTTCAGTATTAAATTTGATGAAAGGTTCCATCATGCGTTTTTCTCTTGCTTTAACCGCGCTTCCCTTTGTTTTGTGGTCGACCACTGCCCTTGCGACCCCGGCTACGCCCGAAGGTGCCGCTGGCTTGGTTGCGATGTTTCAGACTTATCTTGGGGCAACCGATGGCGTTGTGGCCGTAACGGCTGACGGCGATGCTTATGATGTAACGCTTGATTTCGCGCCCCTGATTGCGGCGATGCCCGATCAAGGCGCAGAAACCACCATTTCACCGATCGAATTTGCGCTGGTGGATAATGGCGATGGCACTTGGGACATGACGCAGGATCAGGCCTTTGCAATGATCCTGAAAGTGTCAGGTCAATTGGATATGACCGTAACCATGGCAAAATTGGTCGGCACCGGAACCTTCGATACAACGTTGCAGGCGTTTGCGACATCGACCACCGAAGTGACGGACCTGTCGCTGAACCAAACCGTAACGGATCCCAACATGGGCGATAGCACGGTGGCCTATACGGTTGACAGCCTGACCTACACCAGCACGGCGGCGGCCGGCGCATCGGGCGGGGTGGATAGCAAATCCAACTATGTTGTCACCGGGTTGGCCGAGGATTTTGGCCTTCCTGGCATGGGCGATGGCGGCGCACCGATGCAGATTAATCTGATTGCCGAAAGCTATACTGCCGATGCGGTGGTAACCGGCATTCGGCCGGACGCGCTCTATAAGCTGTTGGCGTTCTTTGTCGCCAACCCATCCGAGGCCGCGATCACCGCCCAGCAAGACGGCCTGAAATCTATCATCCGCGACGGCGTGCCGGTGTTTGACAACATTTTGTCAACCGGAGAGGTCGCGGCGATTTCGGTCACCTCGCCGATGGGTGCGTTCGGTTTGGAAAGCATGGGCATTGTGGTCGAGGCGAACGGCATCGTGACCGACGGCAAATTCCGCGAAGCCATTACTTTGTCTGGTCTGACACTGCCGGAAGGCTTGGTTCCGGCTTGGGCCGTGCCACTGGTTCCTGAATCTTTGGCGATGGATTTCACGGTGTCGCGCTTTAATCTGGCGGCCCCGGTGGCACTGTTTCTCGAAACAGTCGATATGGCAACTGGCCCTGCCGACAGCCCCGAAATGGATGCCAAGATGATGGCGGCCTTTATGCCCGAAGGCGTGGTCGACATCACTATCGCGCCCGGTGCCATCGTCGGGGCGGACTATAAGTTGACCTATCAGGCGTTTATGACGGCTGGTGCCAGTGGCGCGCCGCCAACCGGCACTGCGAAGGTAACTGCAACTGGATTAGAGGCTATTCAAACCGCCCTCTCGGCAGCCCCGCCGGAAATGGGCGGCCAGATTGCGCCGATTTTGGGCATTGCCCAAGGCATGGCGAAACCGGGTGCCGAGGGTGAATTGGTCTGGGATCTGGAAATGACACCTGCCGGCGGCATGTTGGTGAACGGCGTCGATCTGATGGGTGGCGGGCAGTAAATGCAGCCCGTGATCACCAAAGAAAGCCCGCTTGGTGCTGATCTGATCCTGCTGATGCAGCGCCACACGGCTGACATGCACGCCGATACGCCACCTGAAAGCATCTATATGATGGATGCGGGGGAATTGGCTGTCGCAGATGTGTCGTTTTATGTGATGCGGAATGCGGGCCAACCCGTGGCTATGGGCGCGTTCAAACGGTTGGACGCCACCCACGCGGAAATCAAATCGATGCATGTGCTGGCCGAGGCGCGCGGCCACGGCCTGTCGCGGTTGATGTTGGCGCATCTGATGGCCGAGGCGAAAGCGGCCGGTCTAAGCCGGTTGTCGCTTGAAACCGGTATTCAGCCAACATTCGTGGCGGCCCGCGCGCTGTATGCAAACGCGGGCTTTGCCACGTGTTTGGCGTTTGATGGCTATTGGAATGATCCGAACTCCGTTTTCATGACGCGGGAACTTGCATAAACCGCCCATCTTGGGCAAACAGAACCAACGGTCCCGTAGCTCAACTGGATAGAGCACCTGACTTCTAATCAGGATGTTGGGCGTTCGAGTCGTCCCGGGATCACCACCACCACTGGCCCTGCCATTTCACTTTGGCTTAAATACCTCCCGCCGGAGGCTTCGGTGCCGGGTCAAGTCACTTTCGGTGCAGGAACAAGAGCCAAAATTTTTAATCTAAAAATTTTCGCCCCCCCCCAACCCTATTCAGAACTGGGTGCGCCGCCTTCAAACCGGTTGCCGTTGCGATAATCGCAAGGGGCTTCTTGCATTTGCAAATGCAGCGCGGTGCCCGTGTAGGGATGCGCGCGGGCGACGTCTTCGTCAAACTCTATGCCCAATCCGGGCGCATCTGGTGGGATGATATAACCGTCTTCCCATTTGATTGTGTTTTTGATCAGCTGTTGATGAAACGCCCCACCGGTTTCAATCGTTTCGGCGATCAGCAAATTGGGAATTGACGCGGCAAAATGCACATTTGCCGCCCATTCCACCGGGCCTGCATACAAATGCGGGGCCATTTCAGCGTTGTAAATCTCGGCAATGGCGGCGATTTTCTTGGCCTCCATAATACCGCCTACACGCCCCAAAGCGGGTTGCAGAATGCGCACGCCGCCGGCACGCAGCAGGGTGCCAAACTCGGCTTTGGTGGTCAGCCGTTCGCCTGTCGCCAGTGGCACGTTGACGTGCTTGGCGATCTCGGCAAATTCCAGCAAATTATCTGGCGGGCAGGGTTCTTCATACCACAGTGGATTGAACGGCTCTATCGCCTTGCCCATGCGGATGGCACCGGGCGTGGTGAACTGGCCGTGCGTGCCGAACAGCAGATCGGCGCGGTCGCCTACCGCGTCGCGGATGGCTTTGCAGAACGCGACCGATCTGGTGATATCGCTCATCGCCGGTTCATGGCCACCGCGAATGGTATAGGGGCCTGCGGGGTCGAATTTGACGGCCGTAAAGCCCATATCAACAAAGCGCAACGCGGCTTCGGCTGCAGCATCGGGATCAACCCAGAATGCAGCCGATTCCTTACCCGGTTCAGGATAAAGATAGGTATAGCTGCGGATCCGGTCGTTCATTTTTCCGCCCAGCAGCGCCCAGACCGGGCGATTGCGCGCCTTGCCCAAGATATCCCAGCAGGCAATTTCCAACCCCGAAAACGCCCCCATGACGGTGGGATCAGGCCTTTGGGTGAAGCCTGATGAATAGGCGCGGCGATACATCAGCTCGATGTTTTCGGGGTTTTCGCCCGACATGTGGCGATCAAACACGTCTTCAATCACCGCGCGCATGGCCTTGGGGCCGACGGTTGACGCATAGCATTCGCCGTAACCCACGATGCCATTATCGGTGGTCAGTTTGGTGAAAATCCAATACCGCCCGCCCCAACCGGGCGCTGGCGGGGCCACGACAAAAATCTCCAGGTCTTTCAGTTTCATCGCTTGTCCCTCGCCGCGTTTGCACAAGCCTATGCGTCAGGGGGCAGGCGTCTCGCGCGATTTGGCGACAAACAATATCACAACACCGACCATGATTGTCGCTGACAGCAAAAACGGCGCGCCGGGCAAATAGATCGGGGCGGCAGCAGAGGTGAAATAGCCAAATACCCAAGTCATCACCAAAGGGGCCAGAATGGTGGCCAACGCGTTCAGCGATGTGTTGATGCCTTGCAATTCACCCTGCTGATCTTCGGGCGTGGCGCGGGACATCAAGGCTTGCAACGCGGGGCCTGTCACCCCGCCAAGTGCGGTCAGCGGGGTAAACACCAGCGCCCAGAACCCCGACGACACAAATCCGAAAAAGCTGTAGGTGATCACCTCGGCCCCCATGCCATAGGTTGCGGTGCGCCGCTCGCCAAAGCGTTTGATCATCGGGGCCACCATGGTGGCCTGCGCCGTTGCCATGCAAATGCCAAACACCGCCAGCGAAATTCCGATCCACATCGCGTTCCAGCCAAAGGCGGCTTTGCCATAGTAGCTCCAGATCGCGGGCCAGACGTTAAAGGTCAGCGCATAAAGAAAGCTGACGACCAGCAACAGCTTCAACCCCGGCAGGCGGCGGATAGCAGCAAAGGATGACAGCGGGTTGGCACGGGCCAGGGTAAAGGGGCGGCGTTTTTCGGCGGGCAGGCTTTCGGGCAACACGATCATGCCAAAGATAAAATTCGCCACGGCCAACGCTGCCGCCACCCAAAACGGTGCGCGCGGATCAATGCCGGCCATCAGCCCGCCGATAATGGGCCCCGCAACAAAGCCAATGCCAAACCCCGCGCCGATAAAGCCATAGCGTTTGGCGCGTTCATCGGGGCTGGAAATATCGGCGATATAGGCATTGGCGGTGGAATGCGTGGCCGCCGTGATGCCCGCAATCAGCCGGGCCGCCAGCAGCAACCAGATGGTTTGTGCCAGCGCCATGGCCACATAATCCACCGCCATAATCGCCAGCGACACCAGAAGGATCGGGCGGCGGCCATAGCGGTCTGACAGGTTGCCGACCAAAGGCCCAAACACAAACTGCATCACTGCAAAGGACGTCGCCAAAACCCCACCCCACAAGGCGGCCTCTGACAGCGAACTGCCCATCACTTCCATCATCAGATCGGGCATCACCGGAAAGATCAGGCCGATGCCGATGGCGTCCAGCGTTACGGTCAGGATGATGAATGTCAGCGCAAGGGGGGCGGGCGAAGAGGTGGGATTGGCGGTCATTGGGCACCTTTGGCAAGGTTGGCACACTTGGCGGTTCGCGCGGGCATGTCAACCGGTGCCCGGCGGTGCTGGTGTCTAAACATGTCCGATGCTGTGCAGAAATTCGCAGATCAGCCCGGCATAGACCTGCGGCCGTTCCACCATAGGCAAATGCCCGGCACCCCGGATGATCTCAAACCTGCTGCCCCGGATCAGATCGGCCGTTTCGCGCACCAGATCGGGCGGTGTGGTGCCATCATTGGCCCCGGCGATGGCCAGTGTCGGCAAGGTCAGGCTGGCAGTGGGGGTATAGAAATCGGCACCCGCAATCGCCGCAGCACAGCCGGTCCAACCTTCAAGTGGTGTTTGGGTCAGTATATCGCGGACAGCACCCGCACCTGCAATACTGGCATGTTTGGCCCCAAACATCCGCTGCATCGCGCCAATCGCATAGGTTTCCAGCCCTGATGCGCGCACTTCGGCAATGCGCGCGGCCCAAAGATCGGGCGTGCCGATCTTGGCTGCGGTGTTCGACAAAACCATGCCGCGCACCAGATCCAACCGTTTGACGGCCAACCCTTGCGCCACCAACCCGCCCAGCGACAGCCCCACCACCACCGCATCGCGAACGCCGAAATGATCCATCATCCGTTCGGCGTCGCGGATCAACGCGCCCATGGTATAGGGGGCAGAGGGAGCGTCTGATGCGCCATGGCCGCGATGATCATAGCGTAAGATCCGACAGGTTGGCGGCAGGTTTGGAACCACCAGATCCCAGATCCGCAGATTGGTTCCCAAGGCGTGCAGCAACACCACGGGCGGGCCATTTGGTGGCCCGGAAACTTCGGCATTCAGTCGAAGGTCATCAAGATAGATCAGCGGCATTGTTCGATTCCGTCAACAGGTGGAAAGCGCAGGATTTGCAATTTACTGATTTTCAGCTTTAGATTGCGCGTGGATGTTAAATTGCAACTTTAATCTGCAAATCACCCCAATAGTTGGAAAATCACATCACTGCCCAAACCGCCGAAGGGCCTCCGCGAAGACATCAGCATCTACATTGCCGCCAGACGCAATGCAGATCACGGTTTCAGGCAAACCATCGCAGAACAAAGCCGCCGCCAGCGCCACCGCCCCGCCGGGTTCAAGCACGATGCGCAGGTAGGTAAAGGCCATCGCCATTGCCTGCAATGCTTGATCATCACTCACCACCAGACCCGGCCCGCACAATCGTTTCAGGATGGGAAAGGTGATATCACCCGGCTGCGGCGTGATGATTGCATCGCAGATCGAGCCTGCAAGCCGCACATTGCGCTCAATCTTTCCCGAAGCCAAAGACCGGCTGACATCATCAAACCCGGCAGGTTCAGCGGGGCGCACAACAAACTGCGGCGCGCGCGTTTCAAGCGCCAAGGCGATGCCCGATGTCATCCCGCCTCCGCCACAGCAGGTGATGACTGTGGCATTTAAGATGCCCGCCTTCGCCGCCTGTTCCGCGATTTCCAAACCAATCGTGCCTTGGCCAGCGATGACCAACGGTTCATCATAAGGTTTGATAAGGGTCAGCCCGCGCGCGACCGCGATTTGCGCGCCCAAAACGGCGCGATCAGCCGTCACGCGGTCATAAAGCACCACTTCAGCCCCATAAGCACGGGTGTTGGCGATTTTCACGGCGGGGGCATCAGACGGCATGATGATTACGCAAGGCGTGTCATGTTGGGCAGCGGCCAAAGCCACGCCTTGCGCATGATTGCCGGATGAAAACGCAATTACGCCTTTCGCGCGTTGTTCTGCGGTCAGCGCCGACACTGTCGACCAGCCACCGCGATATTTGAAGCTGCCGGTCCATTGCAGGCATTCGGCCTTTACGAAAACCCGCCGCCCGGCAATCTGGTCCAGCAAGGGGGCGTTCAGCATCGGCGTCAGGCGCGCGCGGCCCGCTAAACGCAGGGCCGCGGCGTTGATCATTGCAATATCGGTCATTGCAGCGCTTTCAGGAATTTATGAATAACATCAAGACTTTCCATCTCATCCAGAAACGGAATATGGGCGCGGTCGGGGACATTGGCAAAGATCAGATCAGGGCGGCGGCGCATCATTTCATCGGCTGTGGTTTGCGCCAGCAGATCAGAATTTGCCCCCCGGATCAGTGCCAGGGGCAGGCCCGCGCAGGCCTCAAACAGCGGCCACAGATCGACAGGCGGGCCTTGGAAGGCCGCCAGAAACGCGTCACGCAAAGCGGGATCATAGGTGATTTGCAGGCCGGTATCGGTTTGGATGTAATGCTTTTGCGCTTCGGCCAGCCAGCGCGCGGGCGCCACATTGGCAAAACCGGGATTGAACCTGGCCAGTAACGCTGCCAGTTCGAGATGCGTTTTTGCCACCGGATTGCGGCCCGCATAGTCAAGTATCCGCTCTAACCCCGCGCGTTCAATCACCGGCCCGACATCATTCAGGCACAGGCCCAGCACCCGATCTTTGGCCATCGCCGCCAATAGCATGCCGATCAAGCCGCCACGCGACGTGCCCAAAATCGCAGCCTTTTCAACGCCCAGATGATCCAGCAGCGCCAAGGCATCGCGCGCCTCTTTCAGCACGGTATAGCTGGCAGGTCCACTGTGACCAGACCCTCCACGACCGCGATAATCCATACGGATCAGACGCAACGGCGGCAAATGTGGGCGTAAATAGTCAAAGTCGGCCATCGTGCGCGTCAGGCCCGCCAAGCACAGCACGGGCAAGCCTGTGCCCTGATCATCGTAGGCAATCTTTGTGCCATCGGGCACATCAAACATCAGGGGCATTTGCGTAACTCCGTTGCACCGCAATCTTGCACGGCCAATGATGCGGCGAAAGGGGGCAGGGCCCCGGCTTGCGTCGGTTCGCGTGCGGGCATACACGGCGCGTTGAGACATCAGGGGCGAACACATGGCCGATGAAGCAGGCGCAAAACGCGCGTCGTCAAAAAAGATCGGCGCATTGCGCGGCTTGGCCCCGTTTATCATGCCGTATCGCGGAATGCTGGTGCTGGCCAGCATCGCGTTGGTGATTACCGCAACTGTCAGTTTGGTGTTGCCGATGGCGGTGCGCCGGGTGATTGACGGGTTCAACGCGGGCAATCTGGTGTTGCTGGACCAGTATTTTGGTGCCGCCATGGGTATTGCGGTGCTGTTGGCACTGGGAACCGGGGTGCGATATTACTTTGTCACCCGGTTGGGCGAACGGGTTGTCGCCGACATTCGCCGCGCGCTGTTTGACCGCGTTGTCGGCATGTCACCTGCGTATTTTGAGCGGTTGATGACGGGCGAAGTGTTAAGCCGGATCACCACCGACACCACGCTGATCTTGTCGGTGATTGGATCATCCGTTTCGGTAGCCCTGCGCAACGTGCTGACATTGTTTGGCGGTCTGGCCCTGTTGGCGCTGACCTCGGCCAAGTTGACCGGGCTGGTGTTACTGGTGGTGCCTGCCGTTGTGGTGCCGATCATCGTTTTGGGGCGGCGGTTGCGCACCTTAAGCCGTGAAAATCAGGATTTGATCGCGCAATCGTCGGGCATGGCGTCTGAGGCATTGACAGCTGTGCAAACCGTGCAGGCCTTTACCCATGAACAACAGACCCGTGCCGAATTTGGGGACGTGACAGAGCGTTCGTTCTTGTCTGCCAAAACCCGGATCGGCACGCGGGCGGTGATGACGGTCATCGTGATTTTTCTGGTGTTCGCCAGTATTGTCGGCGTTTTGTGGATGGGCGCGCGCGATGTTCAATCTGGCGCAATGTCGCCCGGCGAATTGGTGCAGTTTGTTATTTATGCTGTGTTGGTGGCGGGCGCAGTCGGATCGCTTTCCGAAATCTGGGGCGAATTGCAGCGTGCGGCGGGGGCAACCGAGCGGCTTGTTGAAATGCTGAATGCAACCGACGAGGTGCAAGACCCACCAGCGCCCAAGGTGTTGCCGCGACCGGTTCGCGGCGAAATCACCCTGCGCGATGTCAGCTTTCGCTATCCGGCGCGGCCTGAAACATCCGCATTGGATGGCATATCGCTGACTGTGGCTGCGGGCGAGACTGTGGCGCTTGTGGGGCCTTCGGGGGCGGGCAAATCAACGGTATTGCAATTGCTGATGCGGTTTTATGATCCGCAGCAGGGGTCTGTTTCGCTGGACGGCGTTGATTTGCGCAACATGACCCGCGCCGATTTTCGCAGCGCGATGGCGATGGTGCCGCAAGATCCGGTGATCTTTGCCGCCTCGGCCATGGAGAACATCCGGTTCGGTCGCCCGGATGCAACCCCCGCCGAAGTCGAAGCTGCCGCCCATGCCGCCGCAGCGCATGATTTTATTGCGGCCTTGCCACAGGGCTATGCCAGTTATCTGGGGGAACGCGGCGTGATGCTGTCGGGCGGGCAAAAGCAACGCATTGCCATTGCGCGGGCGATTTTGCGCGATGCACGCGTGTTGTTGCTGGATGAGGCCACCTCGGCGCTGGATGCGGAATCCGAACGCGCGGTGCAGGTGGCGGTTGAACGGTTGGCTGAAGGGCGCACCTTGCTGGTAGTGGCGCACCGATTGGCCACAGTAAAGCGCGCCGACCGGATCGTGGTGTTCGACAAAGGCCGCATCGTGGCCACGGGCACCCATGAAGCGTTAGTGGCGATGGGTGGGCTTTACGCGCGCCTTGCGCGGTTGCAGTTTACCGATGGCGCGGTCTGAGCGCCAAAATAACGACGTTGCGTATTTTGCGCGGCTTTTCCTTGGCAAACAGAACTTTCGCCCCCATCTTGGAGGGCAACGACCATCCCCCGCCAGAGGGGAGGTTTTAGGCTGTCCTTGGGGGGAACCAAATGGTAAGTTTTACTTCGCGCGCCAGCGTTCAGGCTATCGAGGCCGAAATGCCATGGGAGGCCCGCGACATAGGCCACTCGATCTATGATTTCCTAAGCCGCACCCGCAACAAACACGGCACCCGGTCTGCGATCAGTTTTCAGTTGCTGTCCGGGCCTGCGGACAAATCCGAAACCCTGACATGGAATGATCTGCACGCCCGCGTGACCCAAGCCGCGAACCTGTTCCGGTCATTGGGGGTAGGGCCCACCGATGTGGTGGCTTTTGTGTTGCCCAACAGTCTGGAAACTGCCGTTACATTGCTTGGTGGGGCGGTGGCAGGTATCGTGAACCCGGTTAATCCGTTGCTGGAGGCAGACCAGATCAGTTCGATCTTGCGCGAAACCAAAGCCAAAGTTGTGGTGACTTTGCGCGCTTTCCCTAAAACCGATCTGGCGCAAAAGGTTGCCCAGGCCGTGCGCCATGCGCCATCGGTGAAAACGGTGCTAGAGGTGGATTTGGTACGCTATCTTTCGCCGCCCAAAAGCTGGATCGTGCCTTTGGTCAGGCCCAAAAACCCGGTGGCACATGATGCAGCGGTCAAGAATTTCAATGCCGAATGCGCCAATCATTCGGGCGATCGGTTGGATTTTGCGGATCGCACCACCGATCATATCGCCGCCTATTTCCACACTGGTGGCACAACCGGCATGCCCAAAGTGGCACAGCACAAAGCGACTGGGATGATCTATAACGGCTGGCTGGGGGCGCGGTTGATGTTTCGCGAAACCGATGTGGTTCTCTGCCCGCTGCCCTTGTTTCACGTTCTGGCGGCATACCCTGTTTTGATGTCGATGATCGCCTCTGGTGGCCATGCGGTGTTTCCAACGCCGCAAGGCTATCGCGGCGAGGGGGTGTTCGACAATTTATGGAAGCTGATCGAACGGTGGAAAGTCACCTATATGATCACAGTGCCTACCGCCCTTTCGGCCCTGATGCAGCGGCCAGTGAATGCCGATATCAGCACCCTGCGCGGGGCGTTTTCAGGATCTGCCCCTTTGCCGATTGAATTGTTCAACCGGTTCGAAAAGGCCAGCGGTGTGCAGATTGTTGAAGGCTATGGCCTGACGGAATGCACCTGCCTTGTTTCAATCAACCCGCCCGAAGGAAAAAAGAAAATCGGGTCGGTCGGGCTGGTGTTTCCGCATTGCGATGTGCGGATATTTGCCAGTGATGGCGCGGGCGGGTTGCGCGATTGCGCAGTGGACGAGGTGGGCGAGATTTGCGTCTGCAACCCCGGCGTTTTTGAAGGCCATACCTATACCGAAGCTGAAAAGAACCGCGGTCTTTATGCGGGCGACAAATACCTGCGCACCGGCGATTTGGGTCGGCTGGACGCGGATGGCTATCTTTACATCACCGGGCGCGCGAAAGACTTGATCATTCGGGGCGGCCATAACATTGACCCCGCCCTGATCGAAGAGGCATTGATGGGCCATGATCAGGTGGCGTTTGTCGGCGCCATCGGCCAACCCGATGCACATGCAGGCGAATTGCCTTGCGCCTATGTGGAATTGATCAAAGGGGCCACAGTGACGGTTCCCGAATTGATGGCCTTTGCCAAAATCCATATCCATGAACGCGCCGCCTTGCCAAAACATATCGAGATTTTGGCAGAACTGCCGAAAACCGCCGTGGGCAAAGTATTCAAACCTGATCTGCGCCGCCGGGCTATCACGCGCACCTACGACGCGGCATTGAAAGAGGCGGGGCTGCCGGCGCATGTGTCTGAAGTGGTTGAAGACAAAAAACGCGGGTTGGTGGCGCGGCTGACCAAAACAGGCACAGTTGCCGACACGGCGATTGCGCCGGTGCTTGGGCAGTTTTCGCAAGCTTGGGAATGGGCGGCCTGACTGGTTTGATGTGTCCCGAAAGGAACAGGCAACCCGCAATTGCAGATTTTTTGTTTGCAAAAATATGCGCGCTGTCTGATCCTGAAAAAAAGTTGGGGAAAGGAGATTACAAATGAAGACTTGGTTCGGTTGTACCGCAGCAATCTTGTTTAGCGCGGTATCAGCACCGGTTTTTGCAGAGGCAACATCGGAAACACTTTTCAAATCGAAGAATTGGGAAGTCGAGGTTGTGGCCTTTGATGATGGCACCGTTGCCTGTCTGGCCGAAGTGGATGCGCAGGTTGAAAGCTTTACGATTTGGATTTATCCCGACCAATCCGCGCGGTTACAGTTTTATTCAACGTCTTGGGATTACGGCGAAGGTGACACGGCCAATCTGGACGTGCGCATCGACAAGCGCAAAAGCTGGCAGTTGACCAATGCCGAACTTTACAAAAACTCGATCCTGTTCAACCTGCCCGATTCAAATGACGGCGTGCGGTTTCTGACCGAAGTGGCCCAAGGCCAGCGGTTGTTTCTGCGCACCGAAGATGGCAGTCCGGTACAGGATTATTCGCTGCAGGGGTCACGCGCGTCTATGGATGCGTTGATCGTTTGCGCGGATGCGATCCGCTAAGAACCACTCGCCCCTGCCTGTGCCGGGGCGTCAAACGCCACACTTACAGCTCTGATCGCCAAGGTGGGTTTGCGCCAGCCCGGCTGACGGTGATCGCGGCGGCGCGGGTGCCCAGCGTCAGGGCGGCGTCCAGTTCGCCGTCTGTCACCGCTGCGAGCCGCGCTTTGGTCAAGGCACCCGCTTCATGCAATGCCGTCAGCGCCCCGGCATTGAACGTATCGCCCGCGCCAACGGTATCGGCCACGGCAACCTTTTGTGCAGCCACAAAGCGGTTTTGGGTGGCGGTGACGGCCCGCGCGCCAAGCGCCCCTTCGGTCAGAAACACAATCTTTGGGCCACGCACGATGATCTGGCGCGACAAATCAACCAGGTCACCCGCGCCCATCAACCACTGCAAATCCTCATCCGACAGTTTAACAATATCGGCCAATGCAATCATCCGTTCGATGCGGGCGCGGTAAGGGCCTTCCTTGCCCGCGATGAACCCCAACCGGATATTTGGATCAATCATCGTCACCCGCGACGGGGCTTCGCGCGCCTGCAATGCCTCATAGGTGGTTGCGGCGGGGTCTGTCACCAGACTGATGCCACCAAAGAAAAGCGTGCCAGTTGTGCCGGGCAAAACCGGCAGTTGGTCTTGCGACAACAAGCTGCCTGCGGTGTTTTCATCATAGAATGCGTAAGTGGCTTGGCCATTGACCAGTTTTACAAAAGCAACAGTTGTGGGGCGATTGGTGCGCGCGCAATATTGGGTATCGACGTTCGCGGCCTTCAGGCTGTCGGCCAAAATCTCGCCCAACATATCGGTAGAGACGCCCGAAAAGAACGCCGATGGTGCCCCAAGCCGCCCCAGCGCGATGGCGGTATTGAACACCGCCCCCCCCGGATAGGGGGCAAAGGCAGGTTCGTTCAGGGTGGATGTGCGCGGCAACATATCAATCAGGGCTTCGCCACAGCTGAGAATCATTTCACCCTCCATTCAGGTTGCACGATCTTATCCTGAAGCTGGTTGTTAGCGCAAACAACTGGCTTAGGTGGTGAAATGCGGTGCCAGATTTGCCCGGACCCGGTCAAGTGGCGTGGCATGGCTGGTATTGGGAACAAAAGTCTGGCCCGTGATGGTTTCATAGGCTTCGATATAGATGGCACTGGTTCGGGCGATCATGTCAGCGGGTATTTGCGGGATCGGATCATGGTAAGGATCACAGCGTGCGCCCACCCAAGACCGGATCACATCTTTGTCAAAGCTGGGCGGTCGCGTGCCCGCCGCAAATGCCGCATCATAGCCTGATGCAATCCAATAGCGGCTGGAATCTGGGGTGTGAATTTCATCTGCCAACAAAATCTGCCCGGCGGTATCAAGGCCGAATTCATACTTGGTATCGACCAAAATCAACCCACGCGCCGCAGCCATTTGCTGCCCCCGCGCGAACAAGGCCAAGGCATTGCGCGATACCTGATCCCATTGGCGTTGCGTCAACAGCCCCTTTGTTATGATATCGGCGGGCGTCAAAGGTTCATCATGGCTGCCGTCAAATGCTTTGGACGTCGGCGTTATGATCGGGGCTGGCAACATCTGATTGTCGCGCATGCCATCTGGAAAGCTGTGCCCATACATCTGTCGCACACCCGCGCGATACTGTGTCAGGATAGAGGTTGAGGTCGTGCCCGCCAGATAGCCGCGCACCACGATTTCAACCGGCAAGATGGTGACATGTTTGCCAATGACAACATTCGGGTCGGGATAGGACAGCACATGATTGGGGCAAATATCGCCCGTCTGATCAAACCAATAGCGCGCCATTTGTGTCAGAACCTGACCCTTGAACGGGATCGACGTCAGGATACGGTCAAAGGCGGAAATCCGGTCAGATGAAATCAAAATCCGCCGTGCCGGCTGATCGGCCGTTGCAGGCAGATCATAGCAATCGCGCACTTTGCCGAAATAAGGGTTAGGTAATTCGGCAATGCGGGCGTGATCAAGGATGCGCATCTGTATCTCCGCTGGATGGCGTTTTCTATCGGGGGCGGACAGGGCGATGTCAACCACGCAGCCAAAGGGGGTTTCACACCCCCGTCTGAATTGCGGCGCAATTCAGCCCCCCCGTGGGATATTTTCGCCAACGTAAATGCAAATTTTAGACAAATTATTGGCAAAGGTCGGTCAAAAGAGGCGTTTTACGACGGGCCCCGCGTTAATTCATCCAATCGGGGCGCGGCAGGCCGAAGGTGCCCGGATCGTTGAGATAGACAGCGCCCGCAATGATAACCACAACCAGCACCACCGCAAAGCCGATTTTCCACCAGCTGTAGGGCCGTTCGCCCTGCACTTCGCCGGTTTGACCATTCACCAAAAACCGATAACTTTTGCCGCCATACTTATACGCCGCCATCCAGACGGGCAGCAGGATGTGCTTGAATGTCTCTTCGTCAAACCGGGTGTTGACGTGATCTACGCGCTGCTCATCGCCGCCAATATCGTGGCGCACGTCGTCTTCGATGACATTCGCCATCACACCACGGGCGCGGCCGTGTCCATCGGCCAGCACAACGGTATAGCCTTCGGCCTGAAACCCCGCCAGATAATCGGGGCTATAGGCCTGCAGTGCAGCCAAATCCCATGGGGTCAGATCATTGCCCAACCGTTCGGGCAGACTGCTTGAGGCCATCACCAGCACATCATCAAACTGGCGCGACACATTGCCTGATGCCGGATACCAGCGAGTTTTTTGCACGCGTTCCTGGCGTTGTTCTGACTTGCCGTCTACCATTACTGTCACGGTGCGGGTTTCATAGTAATGCTCGCCGCGCTGGCCGGTATAGCGGCTGGAAGTGTCGGCATCGAAGGTCCAGAACGGCACATAGATGCCCGCCATGGCGCGGCCTTTGCGGGTGTATTCCAACAGACTGGACGGCGCGAACCACAGGCTGCCCAGCCAGCGCACCAAAGCCACCCGCGATTGCGCTTCGGTAAATACAAACGGCACAAGGGCCTGCGGTTTGATCCGCCGATGGCTGCCCGTGTCGATGACGACCGGGGTGGCGCAGAAGGGGCATTCGGTGGCGTGCGCTGCCCCTTGGAATTCCACGACGGCACCGCAGCTTGGGCAAGAGGTGGACCGGACATCTTCACTTGCCGCCGTGGGCAAATCATCGGCCAACCCACGCGCCAGATCAAGTTCACCCAAAGCGCGCGCTTTTGATCTTGGGGTGGCCGCTGAAATTTTCTGTTGGTGGCCGCAAAAATTGCACTTCAATTCCGTCTGACCCGGCGCATAGCGCAGGTCGGCCCCACATTGTGCGCAGGGCCAGTGATTTTGTTCCGCAACGGCCATTGTGGTTTAGGCCCCCGGAGGGGGGGGCGGGGGCGGCACCATGGCAAACAGACGCGCAAGTTCGGTGTCGCCAGCGGCTTTCCAACCCACTTGGCCTGCGGTCCAGACCTGAGTGGCGCGGCCAAGCGCGCCCGATGCCGCCATGCTTGCCAGATCGACATCGCTGAATGGCCCTTTCGTCACGCCATTTTCTGCCACATGCCATGCGCGCGCAGCGGGTGGGGCAGGCGGCGGCGGCGGCGCTGCGGGCGCTGCCCCCCATGGGCCAGCTTGCGCCGCCATGTTCATTCCCATGCCAGCACCCAGCCCCGCTCCCATCGCAGCGCCAATCCCTGATCCGGGATTGGCCATGCCTTCAGCGGCGTTGAACTGCATGTATTTGCCCAGATCGCCCGCCACGCCAATCGACGTGCGCTTATCCAACACTTTCTCAACCTCTTCGGGCAGGCTGATGTTTTCAATATAGAATTCCGGCAGGGTCAGGCCGTATTCCGCAATCTTGGGCGCAATTGCAGTGGTGACCAGTTTCGCCAGATCACCGGTGTTGCCGGCCATATCCAGCACCGGAATGCCGGATTTCGCCAAAACCTGTGACATTTCCTGCAAGATCACATTGCGGATCTGAAAGCTGATTTCATCGGCAGTAAATTCGCCATCGGTGCCAACGATTTCTTGCATGAACTTGGCCGGATCGCCAACCCGCATCGAATAGGTGCCGAACGCCCGCAGGCGCACCGGGCCGAATTCCGGATCGCGGCACATGATCGGGTTTTTGGTGCCCCATTTCTGATCATTGAACCGCGTGGTGTTGATGAAATAAATCTCGGATTTGAACGGGCTGTCGAACCCGTGATCCCAGCTTTGCAGCGTGGTCATGATCGGCATGTTGTTGGTTTCCAACATATACATGCCGGGGCCGAACACATCAGCCAACTGGCCTTCATGCACAAACACCGCCGCCTGACCTTCGCGCACCGTCAGTTTGGCCCCGTATTTGATCGCATTGCCGCGCCGTTCAAACCGCCACACCATCGTATCGCGCGTGTCATCCAGCCAAGTGATGACATCAATAAATTCACCTTTGAGAAAATCGAAAACCATAGGTCAGCTCCTTTATTCCTCGCCAGGCGAGATCAACTTTCACCACCCAACAGCCGGGTGGCAAGGGTTTCAACTATCGGGCGCGCTGCGGCTTCGGCCATGCCGGGGCGCAGGGCGGGATTATACAGCATTTTCAGCATCAATTCGTCTTGCGTCGTCAGCAAGGCGAATTCTTCGTCATCATTGAAAATCGAAGGCCGGGCCAGTGCGGAATCATTTGGCAGGCCAAGTCCTTGGGCGATTTCTTCATGCATGCAGGCCAGCCGCATCAGATCGGGGTGTTCTGCTGGAATAAAGACAAAGGCGCGTTCATAAAGGCCCGTGGCGGTATCGCTTTGGGTCCAGACCAGACAATAGGTTGACCGGTCAAGATTGGTGACGCCCGCAACTTGCTGCTCGGTCAGTTCTGGCAGCGCTGCCCGCAGCGTTGGGCCAAGGCCGCGGCGTTCATCGACCGAGGCGATTTGGATGATGAAGTTGGGGTTGGCGTCGGCCAGCCTTATCGTCAGCCCGGTTAATCGGGCCAGCCGGCTCAGATAAGACCCGATCCGCGCGGTATCTGACGCGCGTTTGGCTTGCGGCACCGATGCGCCAAAGCGCAAACCCACCCGGACAGGACCGGCCCAGCGGGTTAGCCGGGTGGATGCTTCGCGGGCCACGGTGCCGCCCAAAGCGCGATCGTATTCCTCATACATCGCGATACGCAAAAAGTTCGCCGTCAGCATGCGGTCGGTGACGGGGGTATCCGGCCCGCCACCATCGGTGCGCAGCAGGCCCTGGCTTAGCAACGCTTGCTGCACTTCGGTATAATAGGTGCGCAACGCAGCACTTTCGGGCGTATCAACGGCCACGGGGTCGGCCACAACAATCGGGCGGGACGCGGGTTTGGCCGACACTTGCGGCAGCGGCGCCTCACAGCCTGCAAATGTGATCAGGGCCGCAACCGCGACCAGCCATTTCAGCCGCCCCATGGCCCCCGCGTTCGCCACAGCTCAGGCCGCGCCGCCGACGATTTCGCCCATGCCGGTCTTGCGTGCGCGTGCTGCCGAAAGTGTATCGCGCAGGTCCGCCTCCATCTTGCGCAGATCAACTTCGGCTGCGGCACGACGGGCTTTGCCTTCATCGGCAATCGACAGGCTTTCTTCGATTGTGGCCACCAAGGTTGCATTGGCCTTCTTAACGGCATCAATATCAAACACGCCGCGCTCCATTTCAGTGCGCACAATGCGGTTGGCTTGTTGCAGGTTTTCGGCATTGGCGGTCAGCAATTCGTTGGTCAGATCATTTGCCCCGCGCACCGCCTCTGCCGCCTCACGCGAACGTTGGATTGTGACGGCTTGCGCCAGTTGGGTTTCCCACAACGGCACCGTGTTGACCAAAGTTGAATTGATCTTGGTGACAAGCGATTTATCGTTTTCCTGCACCAGACGGATGGATGGCAGCGATTGCATCGTCACTTGCCGCGTCAGTTTCAGATCATGCACCCGGCGTTCCAGATCATCGCGGGCAGATCGCAAATCGCGCAGTTCCTGCGCCTTTTTCACCTGATCGGCCTCGGGGGCGGCAGCCACAACCGCCTCGGCGGCGGGAATGGTGGTTGTGTCCAGCTCTTTTAGTTTGGCCTCACCGGCCGAGATATAAAGCGCCAGTTCATCGTAGAATTTCAAGGTCTTGTCATAGAGAATGTCCAGACTTTTGATGTCTTTCAAAAGCGTGTGTTCATGCCCCAAAAGATCGGTCGTGACTTTATCAATCTGGCCCTGCACCTCTTCAAAACGCGCGACAAACTTGGCAAAGGGGGCGGCGCGGCCCAACAGTTTTTCCCACCAGCTGCGTTCGCGGCGCACGTCGAGTTCCGAGATTGAAAAGCCGCGAATGGTGGTGACGATGTTGCGCAGACTGTCCCCAGCGGGGCCTACATCTTTGTTTTTGACGCCCGCCAGCATTTCCTGACTGATCACCTGAAGTTCGGCTTGCGCGCCAGAGCCAAACGAAATGATCGACTGGGTATTTGACATATCCAGTTCCGCCATCCGTTTGCGGATATCTTCGGCGACGGGCGCTGTGGCGGCGTCCAGCGCGACAATCGCGGTGCCGGGTTCAGGCAGGATCACGGCAGTGACGGCTTGCACTTCGGCCAATGTGGTTGCAGCTGCGGCGCGGGTTTCGGTGGTCATGATATGGTCTTTCTTTCTCAGGGCCTGTGGCTGCAGGGCGATGGGATTTAAGGGGCCGCTAGCTTTCTAACTTCAAACGGTCGCGCAGCACGGCTATTTCAACGTCAAGATCGGTATTGGCCCCCGAAAGCAGGCTTTGGGTGCGGCTGGCAAAATTGGTTTCCAGATCGGTTAGCAACGCTTCATACTCACTGCGCACGCCCATATCGCGGGTTTGGGCAAAGACATCCGCAAACTTGATCGTCGCATCGCGGGCCCCCATCAGATAGACCGACAGATACTTTCGGGCCGCCGTCAGATCGCCCGGATCACCTTCGACGGTGCGGAAAAGCGTGCGGGCAGTGGCGGCAAAGCGATCAACGCGGGCCTCAAGCCCCCGGTCTTTGGCGCGCAGGATCGCGTCTTTCATCGCCGTCAAATACGCCTCGGCCTCATCCACGGCGCGGGCAACGCGGTCGGTTTGGAATTGATCCACTCCTTCCGCACCTTTGTCGGTCAGCGGATCAAGCCCAAAGGCCCCCAGATGCAAAATGGTCCCAGCAAGGCCGATCAGGATCGGATAGATCAGCCCCGGTTGCCACATCATCGTGCCCAAAGCCAGCGCCAGCCCCGTCAAAACAGCGCCAAACACTTTGCGTGGCAGGGCAGGACGGCGGGCGACCCGGCGGGCATTGTAGGCTACCTGCGCGCGCGCGCCTTGGCGGGTCAGCCACGACGCGGCAATCATGGCCGCAGCGGCAGCCAGCCCAAGGATAAGAACCCGTGGTTCAGCCCGCAAACCATTCACCGCAAAAAAGAGGCCCGCAATAGACAAAAGCCCGGCGCGCCATTCATCTGCGCTGGATTGCACCGGGCCAATCATTGGCGGGTGATTGGTATTAGGCCCATTTGCAACATCTTTCGACGCTGCCGGATCGGGACTGTATTTGCCGCCAAAACGTTGCGCCATCAGACGGCCCACCCAAATGCCACATAGGCAATCAACGCCAGCAACAGCAGGTAGGAAATGGTTTGCAGACCCGTGGCTGACATATCACCTCCTAAATCCTTGCTGTGCCCAACAAACACAGGAACGCCATGACTATAGGGGCAGGCAGGTTTTCATGCCAGAGGCGGAATCGGGAAACTGCGGGGTTTATTCCCCGCGTTTGGGGCGCGGTCCGGGTTTGGCGCGGCTGGACGTGATCACGCGGGGCCGGGCACCAGGGGCTGGGGCTGGGCGGGGGCCGGGTTTGGCGGCAGGTTTGGCGGCGGCGGGTTTGGATAGGCCAGCCTGCGCCCGCGGCGCACGCGTTGGTTTGGGGCGGGCATCGTCAACTGGTGTCGGCCCTTCACCCAATTGTTCGCGCAACACTTTGCCACGAATTTCCTCAACCTGACCCGGCACCATATCGTTCAGGCGGAAAGGCCCGTAACTGACGCGGATCAAACGGTTCACGGTTAGATTGATCGCATTCATTGCGCGGCGGATTTCGCGGTTCTTGCCTTCACGCAACCCCACGGTCAGCCAGGCATTCGCGCCCTGAATCCGGTCCAAGACCACCACCATCGGCTGAAAACGCTCTCCTTCCACCGTAATCCCCCGGCGCAGCGGTTCCAGATCGGGATCGGTTGGATTGCCATTCACCCGCACCCGGTATTTGCGCATCCAGCCGGTGGATGGCAGCTCAAGGCGCCGTTTCAACTCACCATCATTGGTCAACAGCAACAGCCCTTCGGAATTCAGATCCAACCGTCCGATCGACATCACACGCGGTAGATCTTCGGGCAGATTGTCAAATACGTTGTCGCGGCCCTTTTCGTCATTGGTCGAGGTAACCAAGCCGTCGGGCTTGTAATACAGCCACAGCCGTGCAGGTTCAGGCGCGCCCACCAATTCGCCGCGCACCATGATTTTATCGCGGGCAGTGACGTTCAGCGCAGGGCTGCTGATCACTTTGCCGTTCACCGAAACCTCACCCAATTCGATCATCCGTTCGGCTTCGCGGCGCGAGGCCACACCGGCGCGCGACAGAACTTTGGCGATTCGATCCCCCTCGGGGACCAATGTTGCCACTTTGCCGATGGCCTTGGGGCTTGTCTTTTCGGTCATAGAAGGGTTCCTAAGTGGTGGCGCGCGGGCGCAGCGCCGGGTTCACCCCGGTGCCTCTTGGTATTTGGTCACAGCGAAAGGGGCAAGGTTGGTCTTCCAATCTTTCATGGATGCGGCAATGGCCGAGGCCCGGGCGGCGGGGCTGCGCGGTGAAGTGCCTGTGGGTGCTGTGATCGTGCAGGCAGGCCAGATCGTTGCCCGTGCTGGCAACCGCACACGCGAGATGTGCGATCCAACAGCGCATGCCGAAGTGCTGGCCATCCGCGCGGCCTGTCTGGCGGCAGGGTCGGAACGGCTGATCGGGCATGATCTCTATGTGACGCTAGAACCCTGCCCGATCTGCGCAGGCACCATTGCCGCCGCCCGGATCGCGCGGTTGTATTACGGCGCGGCTGATCCGAAATCCGGCGGTGTTGCACATGGCGCGCGTGTGTTTTCGCACCCCCAATGCCACCACGCGCCCGAGGTTTATGACGGGATAGGCGCGGGCCCCGCCGAGGCGCTGCTGAAAGACTTCTTCGCTGCAAGGCGCTGATCCTGTTGCACCACAAGCACAAAGGCGCGCAACCTGCGGCATCCCCGAAATCCGCGCTTTGGAATCGGGCGCGCCTGTGCGACATAACGTCAACAGCAACGCCAAACCAAGGAGGCGACAGATGTATAACATTCAAACCCCCAAGTGTTTTGGGTCAGCCGCTTTCGCGGCAATCGCCGGACTGCGCCAGCTCCGCTGGCTCTAGCCCCGCCGCTGTTGGGTCACGCTGACCCTGCATATCAACCAACCCTTTAACGCCATCGGTCCCTTTGCGGCGGGTTTTTATCCCCTTCAAACGGCCCAGATCATTCGCTTTAGCTGAAGGGATCAGTCCGTCTGCGCACGGCTGATCATTGTGCAAAAATGAACGCTGTTTATAATTCTGAAGAAATAACACTGAAATCCGCCGTGCAATCCCTGATCGACCAGCACGGATTGTTGCGGGTGCTGGGAACTTTGGCGACCCGCATGCTGCAGCGGAGCAGCAATCCCCGGACGATCATGGCATCGGACCTGTCCGAGCATCTGCGGCGGGATATTGGGTTGTGACGGTGGAATGGGCCCTACCGCAGCCCCGGACTTGATTCGGGGCCTCGATGTTGCAAAAAGAGGCCCCGGATCAAGTCCGGGGCTGCGTCGGGATTGGATAGCCCACCACTCCCCATCTTGCAGCCGCAATTTGGCGCGGTTACACCAAACTTTGACCGATCACGGAAGGCAGATCCATGTCCATCAACATCGACACCGCGCGCAAGGTGGCCAAGCTGGCGCGTATCCGCGTAGAGGAATCGCATCTGCCCAAGCTGGCGGAACAGCTTTCGGGGATTTTGGGCTTTATGGAGCAGCTGAACGAAGTGGATGTGACCGGGATCGAACCAATGGTTTCGGTCACCCCGATGCGTCTTGCGCGGCGCGCGGATGTGGTGACGGATGGCAACATTCAGGCGCAAATCCTGAAAAACGCGCCCGATGCCCGTGAAGGGTTCTTTGCCGTGCCGAAGGTGGTCGAATGAGTGCCAATTCCCTGACGATTGCCGCCGCGCGCGATGCATTGCGGGCCCGAGAAATCACCGCCGTAGATTTGACGATGGCCTGCCTTACGGCGATTGATGCGGGTGATGGGTTGAACGCCTTTGTGCATAAAACCCCCGAAATCGCCCTTGATCAGGCCCGCGCCGCCGATCTGCGTCGGGCTTCGGGGGATGCGCCCGATATGTGCGGCATTCCTTTGGGCATTAAGGATTTGTTCTGCACCAAAGGGGTGCCGTCGCAGGCCGGATCGAACATTCTGAAGGGCTTCAAGCCGGAATACGAATCAACCGTCACAGCGCAGCTGTTCGGCGCGGGCGCGGTGATGCTGGGCAAGCTGAACATGGACGAATTTGCCATGGGGTCCAGCAATGAGACGTCTTGCTATGGCGACGTGATTAATCCTTGGAAGATCGACGACCGGAACTTGACGCCGGGCGGATCGTCGGGCGGATCGGCGGCGGCGGTGGCGGCAGATTTGTGTCTGGCGGCAACGGGCACCGATACCGGCGGGTCCATCCGCCAACCTGCGGCGTTTACCGGGATTGTTGGGATCAAGCCCACCTATGGTCGCGTGTCGCGCTGGGGCGTGGTGGCGTTTGCCTCGTCGCTGGATCAAGCCGGGCCGATGACCAAATCGGTGCGCGATGCGGCGATCATGCTGGCGGCAATGTCGGGGCATGATGCCAAGGATTCGACGAGCGCGAATTTGGCAGTGCCGGATTTTGAAGCGGCTTTGACGGGGGACATTCGCGGCAAGGTGATCGGTATCCCACATGAATACCGCATCGACGGGATGCCGCAGGAGATCGAGGCTCTTTGGACTCGCGGGGAGGACATGCTGCGCGACGCGGGGGCCGTCATCCGCGACATCAACCTGCCGCATACCAAATACGCGCTGCCGGCCTATTACGTCATCGCTCCGGCCGAGGCGTCTTCCAACCTTGCCCGTTATGACGGCGTGCGATATGGCCACCGCGCAAAATTGGCAGCGGGGGATGGCATTACGGAAATGTATGAAAAGACCCGCGCCGAAGGGTTTGGCCCCGAAGTGCAACGCCGCATCATGATTGGTACCTATGTGCTGTCAGCCGGGTTTTACGACGCCTACTACAACCGCGCGCGGAAGGTGCGGGCGAAGATCAAGCGCGATTTTGAACAGGTGTTTGCGGCGGGCGTGGATTGTATCCTGACCCCAGCCACACCGTCTTCGGCCTTTGGCTTGGGCGAAATGGCCAACGCCGATCCGGTGGAAATGTATCTGAACGACGTGTTTACAGTGACCGTCAACCTGGCAGGCCTGCCTGGAATTGCCGTGCCCGTTGGTCTTGATGCCAAAGGATTGCCGATGGGGTTGCAGCTGATCGGGCGGCCTTGGGATGAGGCAGGTTTGCTTAATCACGCTTATGTTTTGGAACGCAGTGCCGGGTTTGTGGCCAAACCAAATAAATGGTGGTAAGGCGCGATTTACCGAAAAAAAACGCCGAGGCAGAGACGATGCGCGCGAAGGTCCTGATACTGGCAGCCCTTGGGTTGACCGCTTGCACCCAAACTGTGCCCGATTCTGGCGCGGGCGTGGGCTTTCAAAGTTATGACAGCTATTTGAACAGCCGCACTTTGCCGCAGCCCGCGACGGGGGCGCCGTTGACCGGGTTTTCGACCGATGGCGCAGCGGCGGCGATTGCCAATGCCGAAAACGGTGGAACGGTGCCACCGGTGCAACAGCCGATTGCCCCACTGCAAGGCGCCATCGTCCAGGACGGCGCGCGCGCGCGCGGCAACGCCCCGGCCGGCATCGTTGAAACCACTTCGGAAATGGATGCCGTTGGCGGTGTCGCCCCAACCGGTGTGTCGGACGAGCAAGATTTTGCAGCCGTCAGCGCCCGCGAAACCATCGAAAGTGACAAGGCCCGGATTGACGCCAATCGCGCCAAGTATCAAGTTGATCAACCTGGTGCTCTGCCGCAACGCAGTGGCAGTTCTGGTCCGAATATCGTTGAGTTCGCGATTTCCACCAACCATCCGCTGGGCACGCAGATGTTCAAGCGGTCTAAAATGGGCTTCACGAATGCGGCCAAAGCCTGTGCTAAATTTCCGTCACCCGATCTGGCGCAAGAAGCGTTCCTGACGGCAGGCGGGCCCGACCGGGATCGCAAAGGGCTTGACCCGGATGGCGATGGCTTTGCCTGCGCCTGGGATCCGACCCCGTTCCGCACTGCGCTGAATTGAACGATTACCCCTCGCCCAACTTTGGGGAACGGCGGGGGGCAATGCTGCCAAGTCTGGTCGTGCTGCACTATACCGCCATGGCCAGTTGTGCCGAAGCACGCGCGCGGCTGTGCGATCCTTTGGCAGAAGTATCCGCGCATTGGCTGATATCCGAGACGGGCCAGACCGAGGCTTTGGTGCCAGAAACTGCCCGCGCATGGCATGCGGGGGCAGGGGAATGGGCCGGGATTGCGGACGTAAACTCGCAATCCATCGGCATAGAACTGGCCAATCCGGGCAATCACCCGTTTCCCGAACCGCAAATGGCGGCGTTGGAGATTTTGCTGCGCGCGATCATGGCGCGTTGGGCAATTCCGCCACACCGGATTATTGCGCATTCCGATATGGCGCCCAGCCGAAAAGGCGATCCCGGCGCGCGGTTTGATTGGCAAAGGCTGGCGCTGGGCGGGCTGTCGGTTTGGCCGCAGAATGTGCAGGCAGACGCTTTGGCATTCGTGCCGGCGCTGCGCCGCTTTGGCTATCCTGATGCGCCAGAGGGTGATTTGCTGGCGGCGTTTCGACTGCGCTTTCGGCCTTGGGCGGCAGGGCCGCTTGATGCCACGGACGCAGGATTGGCGGTTGATCTGGGCCAAAGGTTTGCCCTGTGACGGCGATGGGCAATTTGCCCCTCTATCGCGTGTTGACGCAGCGACCCCCACGGCGTAAGCCGCCTTTGCGCGGATGGCTGGATGATCGCGGGGGTGCAAATTCCCGAGGAAAGTCCGGACTCCATGAAATAAGGGTGCCGGGTAACGCCCGGCGGGGGTAACCCCAGGGAAAGCGCCACAGAGAAGAGTCTGCCATGGTGCCGGGCAAATGCGTTCGGCGGATCCATGGTAAAGGTGAAACGGTGGGGTAAAAGCCCACCGCGGACTTGGCAACAAGGACGGCACGGCAAGCCCCACCCGGAGCAATGCCGAATAGGGACCCTACGTCGTAAGGTCCGCGACCGCCCGGTGCGCAAGCCACGGGCAACAGCGGAGACCACGGCAGGGACGTTTCAGCCCAGGGTCCGGGTTGGCAGCTTGACCGCCTTGGTAACAAGTGCGGCAGAGGAATGATCATCCAGCCCCGGATCACGGTCCGGGGTGGACAGAATCCGGCTTATAGGCCATCCGCGCAATTTTGCACATTCCAGAGCGGGGCATGCGTGCAACAGTAGGGGCTGGGCAACGGCTGCCGTTTGGCTGAAATTGGAAAAAGCATGGCACAAAGGCGCAGAATGCGGAACAATTGCGGGGATTTCAAAGATCTCGGACCCTGTTGATGCGCAAGCCGGAAAAGGTCATCGTCGCCTGCATGCGCAATGAGGCGCTGTTCGTGGTCGAATGGGTGGCGCACCACCTGGCTTTGGGCTTTGACCGCATCGTGGTATACACCAACGACTGTCAGGATGGCACCGACCGGCTGTTGGACGCAATGGCCGGTCTTATGCCGGTCGAGCATTACGACAACCCCGGCCCCTATGACGCGGGCACGATCCAAAAGCAGGCGCTGGCGCTGGCGTATGGTCTGCCCCAAGTGCGCCAGGCCGAGTGGGTTTTGCACATTGATGCCGATGAATATGTCAATGTCACGCTGGGCAGCCGCCGGATTGATGATCTGATTGCGCGTCACCCCGATGTCGATGGCATCACGTTGCAATGGCGGCATTTCGGCGGGGCGGGCAAGGCGCGCTGGGATGGTGGCAGCGTGATCGAGACGTATACGCGCTGCGAGCGCGATGTGGCTGTGCCCGGATCGGGTGCGGCGATCGGGTTCAAAACGCTGTTTCGGCCAGAGCGCTTTCGCATGATGGGGGTGCATCAGCCAAAGCTTGTGTATCGGCGCCGCGTGCCGCGGATCGTCAACAGCGCCGGGGTGGCGATGCCGGTTGACGCCCTATTAAGCCGGCGCAAATCAAATTATCTGGTAGAGCCCGCCCAATGCAGTTGGGAGAATGCCTGCCTGCACCATCATCATGTGAAATCGGATGACCTGCACCTGCTGAAACATGCGCGCGGCGATGCCAATGGTCGCAAGAACTCTAAGCGGCTGATCGGTAGCGACTATTACAGTATGGCCAACCGCAACGAGGTGGAAAGCAAATCGTTGCTGCGGTTTCGCCCGCAAGTCACGCCGTATGAGACGCAGATTCGCGGTCTTCCGGGCGTGATGGCGCTGGAGGCCGCAGCCCTGGCCTGGTTCCGCCAACGTTTTCAGGACGCAGTAGAACTGCCGGGGCAGGCCGAACAAGAGGAAGCTGCCCTTGACTGGATCGCGGCCCGGATGACCGCGCTGCGGCATTCTTCCGGCCCCGATCGGTTTGAGGCCGATGCGGTTGCCTGGTTCAAAAGCACATTGGCCAGCCTGCAAGCCCGCCAGATTGCCGAGATCGAAGACGGCGCAGATGCTGTCGCCGCACCCCGCTGCGCAGCGGGGTGACAGGCGGGCATCGCAAGGCAGTATAACCAGCACTTTTGCGGTTGACTCTGCCTGTCCCGTGGGTAAAAGGCAGGTTCAAGAATTTCGCGGCGGAACCTGTGTTTCCCCGTTGTAGGAGAAACGACGATGGCCAAACCGGCGACAATCAAAATCCGCCTGAATTCCACGGCAGGGACCGGCCACTTTTATGTGACCAAAAAGAACGCCCGCACCATGACCGAAAAGATGGTGGTGAAGAAATACGATCCCGTAAAGCGCGAGCATGTTGAATACAAAGAAGGCAAGATCAAATAAGATCTGCCGGATTTGTAACACCCCAAGGCCGCCCGTTACGGGGCGGCTTTTTGCTTTGGAGGCAGCCGATGCAGCGTGTGATGATCGTCGGTGGGCCGGGGTCTGGCAAAAGCACATTGGCGCAAGCGTTGAGTGTGCTCAGCGGTTTGCCGGTGTTTCATATAGACCATATTCATTGGCAAGCAGGTTGGGTCGAACGCCCGCGCGCCGCCAAGATTGCACTTTGCCGTCAAGTGCATGCCCAAGACCGTTGGATTTTTGAAGGGGGCATGTCAGTCACATACGCCGAGCGTCTTGTGCGGGCCGATACGTTGATCTGGCTGGATTTGCCTGTTGGATTGCGATTTTGGCGCGTGTTGCGGCGCACGGCCGTCTATTTGGGCCAAACGCGACCGGACTTGCCCTACGGGTGCCGCGAGGCTTTGAACCATGAAACTTTGCCATTCTGGCGGTTTATCTGGCGCACGCGGCAAACCTGTCGGTTGCCCTTGCTGGCGATTGTTGCAAGCCCGCCCCCGCATTTGCGCATAGTGCATCTGAGGAACCGCGCTGAGGTACGACAGTTTCTGGAAAGTAACGCACCGGATAACCCGTTTTGACGCAAAAGCAAAAAGGCCGAAGTTTCCCCCGGCCTTTGCGTCTTCGACATTGTAGTCGTGTTATTCGCGGTTACCCATAAAGCTTAGCAGGAACATGAACATGTTCAGGAAGTTCATATAAAGGTTCAACGCACCCATGATGGCCGACTTGCCCAGCCATTCCTGATCACCCATCTGGGCGTGCTGCAGGTAGGTGTTCTTGATGTTCTGCGTGTCGAACGCCGTCAAGCCTGCGAAAATCAGGATACCGATGGCCGAAATCGCAAACGACAGAGCGCCAGAGCCAAGAAAGATATTCACGATAGACGCAAGGATCAGACCGACCAGACCCATCATCAGGAAAGTGCCCATGCCCGACAGATCTTTTTTAGTTGTATATCCGTACAGTGACAGGCTGGCGAAGCCGATTGCGGTTACCAAGAAAGTCTCGGCAATCGAGGTGCCGGTGTAGACCGCAAAGATAAAGCTGATCGACACGCCCATCGCGGCGGCGAATACATAGAAGAACAGCTGTGCTGCCGCTGCGGACATCCTGTTGATCATCGCACTGAAGGCAAACACCATGACCAAAGGCAAAAACATCACGACCCATTTCAGGGGAGTCGCAAAAATGGCCTGCAGCATGGTTTCGTTGGTGCCAACCGACCACGCCACCCCGCCGGTGATCAACATAGCCACGGACATAAGTCCGTAGACCTTGGTCATGTGGGCGCGCAGCCCAGCGTCGATATCGGCGGTCCGGGCGCCCGCGCCTGATGTAGTCCGGATCGTCTGATAGTCAGCCATTCTAAGCCTCCGAAGTTGAACTTGATGGGGAATCTGGGCGAACCATACCCCCCTCTGCGTGCAATATCGGGTCTCTATACAGCAAATTCAAGGATTTCCGGCAGGAATTTTTATCCGACCCGGTTTGATCGCGGGATCAAACGCGCCAACCCTGCGGCACATCCCAAATTGAGCGTGCAGCCTCGGTCAAAGCTTGCTCTCGGGTCATGCCAATATCGCAAAGGCGGGCGTCATCAAGGGTGGCCAGATGCTTGCGTTCGGCGCGCAGCACCAGCGAATGGCGTATCCGTGCAACCAATCCCGTCAAGCGGCCACGCGACCGAACACGGGCAACGGCCAGAGTCGAAGTGTGAAGCGAGGCGAACATGGCGTATCCTTTCAAAATCATCTGTATCTGTGATGCAAACGACTGGGCGCATCACATCACTTGATCTGTTTACCCGAATCTGTTTCATTATGAAAATGAATGGTTTTGACTTCTGACATCAGGATTTGTGATATGATGCGCAATCTCGACATGACATCCCTGCGGTCTTTCGTTGCCATCGCCGATGCGGGCGGGGTGACGCGTGCAGCCGGATTTTTGAACCTGACGCAATCGGCCGTTTCGATGCAGATCAAACGGCTTGAAGAAATGCTTGATGCCGAACTTTTGGATCGCAGCCTGCGCAAAGTGGCTTTGACGGCGGATGGAGAATTGCTGCTGGGCTATGCCCGCCGGATGCTGGCGTTGAACGATGAGGTTTTCAGTCGCCTGACCGAAGCTGCGCATGAGGGCGAGATCGTCTTGGGCGTGCCGCATGACATTGTCTATCCCGCGATCCCGGGTGTATTGCGTCGTTTTGCCAAAGAATTTCCCAAAATGCGGGTGTCGTTGCAGTCGTCGTTCACGCTGACACTGAAGGAACAATTCGCGCGTGGTGAATGCGATGTCATTCTGACCACCGAGGACAGTCTTGGCGTTGCCGGTGAAACCTTGGCCGAACTGCCGCTGGTCTGGATCGGTGCGCCCGGTGGCGTGGCGTGGAAGCAACGCCCCTTGCGTCTGGTTTATGAAGCCGCCTGTATTTTCCGCAAGCGGGCGCAAGCGGCACTCGATTCCAAGGGCATTGTTTGGGATATGGCGGTGGAAAGCGAAAGCACCCGCGCGGTGGAAGCCACGGTTTCCGCCGATCTGGCGGTGCACACGGTTTTAGGCGGAACAGAATCGCCGCATGTTGAACGTATCAATCACGGCGGCGCTTTGCCGGATTTGGGGTTCTTGAAGGTGAATATGTATGTGGCAGACCCCGTGCATTCGCCGGCAGTGTTGGCGCTGGCCGCGATGATCAGGCAGGCCTACCAGACGCGTGCGCCGCGGCTGGTCGCAGACCGCACGAACGTGCAGGAACCGGCCTGAGGTCAGGATACAGTGATCACCACTTTGCCGCTGGCCGCGCGGCGGCGCAGCAGGTCCAGCCCGTCGGGATAGCGATCAAACGGCAAAAGATGGCTGACATGCGGCCGCAGGCCCCCGGTTTCATACCATTGAAACAACGTGGCCATGCTGTCAGTCAGCACTTGCGGCGCAAATTTCAGATAGCCGCCCCAATAAAACCCTATCACGGTAAGATTTTTCACCAACAGCAGGTTGGCCGCGATCTTTGGCACTTCGCCTGACGCAAAGCCAATGGTCAAAATGCGTGCTTCGGGGCGGCAAGCCGATAGCGCCGCGTCAAACGCTGGCCCGCCAACCGGATCATAGACCACATCCACGCCGCCGCTGTCTTTGAACGCGGCTTTCAGATCGGGTGTGTCGCTGTCAATGGCGGCATCTGCGCCATGTGCGATGGCGATGGCCAGTTTCTCCGCACCGCGGGCACAGGCAATCACGGTGGCACCCATTCGTTTGGCAATCTGCACCGCCGTCAGACCAACGCCGCCAGCCGCGCCCAACACCAAAACCGTTTCACCGGATTGCAGCCTTGCGCGGTGGCCCAACGCCAGATGAGACGTTCCAAAGGCGATTTGAAAGGCGGCGGCATCGACAAAACTCATCTGATCCGGGATGGGGAACAAGCGATTGGCAGGCACCACTGCAAATTCCGCCAGCCCGCCACTTCCCGAAAATACTGCCACGCGGGTTCCAATCGGCAGGGGCTGCGGCTCTGGCCCCAGTGCTGCGACCGTGCCGGCAAACTCAAGGCCCGGAGTGTAGGGAAGGGGCGGGCAGTCTTGATAACGGCCTTGTTGCATAAGCAAATCCGCGAAATTCAATCCACAAGCCGCGATGCGCACCAAAACTTCACCCGGGCCGGGGACGGGCGCTGGCACATCTTTCAATGTCAGCGGTTGGTCAAAGGTGTCGACGCGCCAAGCTTGCATTGCACTCCGATCTGTTGGCGCGATCACCCGATGGATTCACCGTCACAGATGCATAAAATGGGCTAATTGGCGCCGGGTCAAGGTGGAAATAATTGCAAAATGCAAAATACCTAGGCGAGTTATTCGCATAATGCTACTCAAAAAGCTAAACCCTTTTAAGGCGAGTTTGGCAATCTTCACGAACCTTAGGCGCGATGTGCGCAAGCATAGGGGTAATTCTTCATCGCTTGTATAATTGGACATATCTAAAAGGACAGGTTTTTCGGTGCGGCACCTAAATTTCTGCGCGAACGGCTGATTCAGCAGTTTTGGCATGAAAGTTGCTTATATAAAAGTAAGGCAACTGAAGCCGTAGTTAGGAAACTATCATGAAACATCCAGTAGACGCCCATGTTGGCAAGCGCATTCGTCATCGTCGTTGGATGATCGGAGTTACCCAGCAACAACTGGCGGAAAAGGTTGGGATCAAGTTTCAGCAAATCCAAAAATACGAAACCGGGATGAACCGTGTTTCGGCATCGCGGCTGTGGGATATCGCAGACTCACTTGGTGTGACGATTGCGTTTTTCTTTGAAGGTCTGACCGAAAGCGGCCAGGTGGCACAAGCCGGGGCCGATATGATGGCCGACAAAGAGGCGTTGGAACTGGTGCGGTCTTACTATGCCATTCCCGAAGCGCAGCGCCGCCGCCTGTTCGATCTGGCCCGCGTTCTAAGCGAAGCCGCATAACATCCGCGCATTTTCTGGTTCTTGACCTGCCCCCCCCAAGCGATTAGCGCCTTCGGGGGGTGGGGCTGCGGCCCCTTTAGGCCGGGGTGATTGCTTTGACGACATTTACACAAATCCAGATTACCGAAATTGTTGCGACCGCCGCCGATCTGGCAGATGCAGCGCGGGGTGCCACATTGGCGCATTTTCGCAGTGCAACCCTGACATCGGAAAGCAAAGAAGCCGCGCGCTTTGATCCGGTGACGGTTGCGGATCGGTTATCGGAAACCAACATGCGCGCGATTTTGGCCCGCAGACGCCCGGATGATGGAATATTGGGTGAAGAATTCGGCGCGGTTGCGGGCACATCCGGGCTGACCTGGGTATTGGATCCGATTGATGGCACGCGCGGTTATGTGTCAGGCACCCCAACTTGGGGGGTGCTGATCTCGGTGCGCGATGCGGCGGGGCCGTTTTATGGCGTGATTGATCAACCCTACATCAAAGAACGCTTTGAAGGGGGGCTGGGCCGGGCCGAGGTGAACGGTCCGATGGGGCGGTTTATCCTCAAAACCCGCCCACCGCGCGCCTTGTCGCAGGCCACGGTTTTTACGACCTTCCCGGAAGTGGGCACTGCCGATGAAGGGGCTGCGTTTCGCCGTGTGGCAAGCCGGGCAAAACTGGTGCGCTATGGCATGGATTGCTATGCCTATGCGTTGATTGCAGCAGGGCAGATTGATTTGGTGATCGAGGCCGGATTGCAGGCCTATGACGTGCAAGCCCCCATCGCCGTGATCGCGGCGGCGGGGGGGATCGTCACCGATTGGCAAGGGCACCCTTGTTTTGACGGCGGACAGGTTCTGGCAGCGGCCAATCCCGCCATACATGCCGAGGCGATGGCGCTGTTGAACGTCTGAGCCGTTAAAATTCTTGAAGCAAGAACTTTGCGCCGCTTGCGGCCCCACCAAAAAGCTGGGGGCTGTCTGCCCCCATCGCCGTCGGCTTCCCCCGAGAGTATTTGTGCCAATGTGAAAGGGCTTGGCGGTTTGTTGGCCCTTTGCTAGGATGGTCCTGCAGCGTCGAGTCCTTTTTTCCCCCCTTCTGTCGCGCTGTTGGTCCCAGTCCACCGAAGGGGGTGGAAAGCCATTGGGAACCTGTGTCTGAAATTCTGATCAAAGCAGCGGCTGTCGTCGTGACAATGAATACGGCGCGTCAAGAGATTGCGGACAGTGATATCTTGATCCGCAGCGGCGTGATTGCCGCCGTGGGGCCGGGGCTGACAACAACAGGGCGCGTTGTGCAGGCCAAGGGCTGTGTCGTGACGCCCGGGCTGGTGAACACCCATCATCATCTTTTCCAAACCCTGACCCGCGCAGTGCCGGGCGGGCAGGATGCGCTGCTGTTCGGCTGGTTGCAGACGCTTTATCCGATCTGGGCGGGGTTCGGGCCAGAAGAAATGTTTGTCTCGGCCCAGATAGGGTTGGCGGAACTGGCGCTGTCGGGCTGTTCGATGAGTGCGGATCATCTATATCTTTTCCCCAACGGTGCGCGGCTGGATGACACGATTGCGGCGGCGCGCGAGGTTGGCTTGCGGTTTCATCCCACGCGCGGAGCGATGAGCATAGGGCAAAGTGCCGGCGGGTTGCCGCCCGACAATCTGGTTCAGGCCGAGGCAGCGATATTGGCCGACTGTATCCGGGTGGTTGATGCGTTTCACGATGCGCGCGAAGGATCAATGCTGCGGGTAGGGGTGGCACCGTGTTCGCCGTTTTCCGTCAGCCGCGATCTGATGCGCGATACCGCCCTTTTGGCGCGCGACAAAGGGGTGATGCTGCACACGCATCTGGCCGAAAACGATGAAGATATCGCCTATTCCTTAGCCAGATTTGGCTGCCGACCGGGGCAATACGCGGCAGATCTGGGTTGGACGGGGGCGGATGTCTGGCACGCGCATTGCGTCAAGCTGGACGCGGGCGAGATCAATCTCTTTGCCCGCACCGGCACGGGGGTGGCGCATTGCCCGTGTTCGAATTGCCGTTTGGGGTCGGGGATTGCCCCGGTTCGGGCGATGCGCGATGCGGGTGTGAAGGTGGGTTTGGGGGTGGATGGGTCTGCCAGCAATGACGCCGGCAACCTGATTTTGGAAGCGCGCCAGTCGCTGTTGTTGCAGCGCGTTGCAAATGGTGCGGACGCGATGCGCGCGCGCGACGCATTGGAACTGGCCACGCTTGGTGGTGCGCAAGTATTGGGCCGCCCTGACTGTGGATCGCTAGAGGTCGGCAAGCGCGCCGATATCGCGATCTGGGATATGTCGGGGGTTCAGGCTGCTGGGTCATGGGATCCGGTGGCCAGTCTGATCTTGTGCGGGCCAACCAGGGTGCGTGATTTGTTTGTCGACGGCCGAGCCGTGGTTGCCGATGGGCAGATGGTGACGATTGATTTGCCGCGCGTTATCGAATGGCAAAACCGGCTGGCGGCGCAGTTGATGCAGCCCTGGCCATCCGGGCGTGGAAATTAGGCTGGACAGGGCGGATTGGCTTTTGCTATGCAAGGGGCATGATCAAAACGGCCAACCTTTCCAACCGTCCCCGACGCCAGCGCCGCCGCGCCTGACGCCCGATCTTGCTTTGCCCTTGGCCAAAAGGGCATCCCTTCCGTTGACACCAGCCCCGGCATTCGTAACACCTGTGGCTTGATTTCAGGATCCTTCCCATGACCCCATCCGTTTTGCCCACCTATAATCGTGCGCCTTTGGCTTTTGTGACAGGCCACGGATCATGGCTGACTTCAACCGACGGCACCCGCTATCTTGATCTGGGCGCGGGCATCGCGGTGAATGTGTTGGGCCATACGCATCCGGCCCTTGTGGCGGCGATCAGCGAACAGGCGGGCAAGCTGTGGCATGTGTCAAACCTGTACCGTATTCCTGAACAAGAGCGGCTGGCCGATATGCTGGTGGATCAAACCTTTGCCGACAGGGTGTTTTTTACCAATTCCGGCACCGAGGCGGCGGAACTGGCCATCAAGATGGCGCGCAAGTATCATTCCAACAACGATCAGGCCGACCGGATCGAAATCATCGCCTTTGAAGGGGCGTTTCATGGCCGCTCTACCGGGGCAATCGCCGCTGTCGGGTCTGACAAGATGGTCAAAGGCTTTGGCCCGCTGATGCCGGGGTTTCGCCAGTTGGCTTGGGGGGATCACGATGCACTGCGCGCCGCTATTACCACCCGCACTTGCGCTGTGATCATTGAACCTATCCAAGGCGAAGGCGGCATTCGTGTGGTGCCCGATCAATGCCTGAAAGGTCTGCGCGATTTGTGCGATGAAACCGGCATGTTGCTGATTTTTGATGAGGTGCAATGCGGGGTCGGGCGGACGGGTAAGCTTTTCGCGCATGAATGGTCTGGGATCACGCCCGACATCATGATGGTTGCCAAGGGCATCGGCGGCGGCTTTCCGTTGGGCGCGGTGCTGGCCACCGAAAATGCTGCGTCTGGCATGGGTGTGGGCACGCATGGATCGACCTATGGCGGCAATCCTTTGGCTTGCGCTGTGGGGGCGGCCGTTATGGGCATTGTCGCGCAAGATGCGTTTCTGGATCAGGTGTCGCAACGGGCCGCGCAGTTTCGTCAAGGTTTGGAAGGGCTGGTTGCCCAGCATCCGACAGTGTTCGAAAGCGTGCGCGGACAGGGCCTGATGTTGGGTCTGAAATGCCGGGCCGCGAACGGCGATGTGGTCAAGGCTGCTTATGCCCAGCATTTGCTGGTGATCCCTGCCGCCGATAATGTGGTGCGGCTGTTGCCTGCGCTGAACATTCCCGAAGCCGATATTGCCGAGGCGATTGCCCGGCTGCACCGCGCCGCATCCGCATTGGCAGCCCATGCCGCCTGACCTGATCCTGCGCGCCTTCACAGCCGCCGATCTGGCAATGATGGCGGATTGGCTGGCAACGCCTGCTTTGCGGCAATGGTGGGGCGATCCGGCAGAACAACTGGCGCTGCTGACCGAAGACTTGGACAACCCGTTGATGGATCAACAGATCGCCTGTCTGGGCGGTACGCCCTTTGGCTACGTGCAATCCTACCCTTGCGCGGCCGGGGGCGCGCCGCAGTTTGCCGACATGCCCGATGGTGCTCGCGCAGCCGACACCTGCATCGGCGTGCCTGAATTCCTGAACAAAGGGCATTGTGCTGCAATGCTGCGCCGTTACGCGCAATCCCTGACGACCAATGGCGCGCGTGCCGTGGTGATTGATCCTGATCCGTCGAATGAACGCGCCGTGCGGGCCTATCGACGAGCAGACTTTCGCGATATTGCCATTCGCCCCGGTGAAGACGGCGACCAAGGGCTTGCCATGCGCTTTGATCCGCATTCATTTTGGTAAAAATACTCTCTGGGGTCCGGGGGTGGAAAACCCCCGGCACTTGGGGGAAACGACAAGCTGAAGAAAGCCTTACGCAATGAATAACTTCCTCGATATCCACACCACCCCGGCCACCGATCTGCGGGCGATGATGAATTCCGCCCATGCGATGAAAATCGCCCGCAATGGCCGCCCCAAAGGCACGCCGGATGATGACCAACCACTTAGCGGCCGCATGGTGGCGCTTATATTTGAAAAACCGTCGACCCGCACCCGCGTGTCGTTTGACGTGGGCGTGCGCCAGTTGGGCGGGCAAACCATGGTGCTGTCGGGCAAGGAAATGCAATTGGGCCATGGTGAGACGATTGCGGATACGGCCCGCGTGCTGTCGCGCTATGTCGATCTGATCATGATCCGCACGTTCGAAGAGGCCACGTTGCTGGAAATGGCTGAACACGCCACGGTGCCGGTGATCAACGGGCTGACCAACCGCACCCACCCGTGCCAGATCATGGCCGATGTGATGACGTATGAAGAACACCGCGGGCCGATTGCGGGCAAAAAGGTGGTTTGGGCGGGCGATGGCAACAACGTCTGCGGATCATTCCTGCATGCGGCCGGGCAGTTCGGTTTTGATTTCACTTTTACCGGGCCGGAAACGCTGGAACCCGAAGCGGCGTTTGTGGGCTTTGCCCGTGATCGTGGCGTACGGGTGACGATGGAACGCGATCCGGTTGTGGCAGTGCAAGGCGCCGATCTGGTGGTCACCGATACCTGGGTGTCGATGCATGATCCGGAATCCGCCAAAGAACGCCGCCACAACCAACTGCGCGGCTATCAGGTAAACGAGGCACTTATGCGCCATGCCAAACCCGACGCGCTGTTCATGCACTGCCTGCCCGCCCACCGGAATGACGAGGCCACCAGCGCCGTGATGGACGGCCCGCATTCTGTGATTTTCGATGAGGCCGAGAATAGATTGCACGCGCAAAAGGCGGTGATGCGGTGGTGTTTGGGGGTTTAGGGTTGGGGCTTTGGGATTTGGGCCGTTGACCGCGAAAAGCCTATAGCTGTCCTTTGACCCCTGCCCAAAGCTGGTATCTCAGACACCTCAGATTCGCCTCTGAGCCTCTGTTATGTGCTTACCGTTTGGTCGGGCGGGCGTGCTGACGCATCCATCGCCTATCCGGCATAGGCAGGCGACCTTCGGATTGTGTCTGATTGACAACTACCCTCGATCTCGGCATTCCTCTTTGGTATCCTCGTGAGGTACTGGATTTAGTTTATATGAGGACCTTACTCGGGCCAGTTTGCAGAACTAACTCTGGTACAGTCGTGTCTACCCACAATCCTGCTTGGTAAGATGAGATGGAATGAAACCACCGAGGAAAATTTCCGTTCGGGCCGTTGCTAAAGGCATGATTTTGCGTCTGTCGCTCTTAGCGTGCCTTGGAGCGGCTCCCATCTCTGCGCAAGTCGACCAGACGAATGGCGTGTTTCCTTGGACCGGACAAACGCTGCCGGAATTGAATGGCCCGAATGCGGAGGCTATCCGGGCAACTTACGGGCCGATCCTGCTAGCCTACCCGACACTATCGTCGTGTGTTGACGCAGGCGTCGACTCAGATGCTGAAACGGCATTGCGCCGTAGCGATCTCAGAAAGCTGCCCGGGCTTCCGGCTGCGGAGGTGTGCATCTTCCACTATCTTCACACCATGACTTCTGTGAATGAGATTGTGGAAGCCATGAGCAATATCGGGTTTGATCAAACCGAGGTGCTGTCAACCGGAACAGGATTCCACATCAGCATGGTCTGGCGTGAAGGACTTGGGCCTCTGGTTTCTGACAACGCTTGGACAAGATTTTGGGCTACCTTCACTACCACGCGTGGCACACAGCTCAAAATCAACTTGCACAAGACGCTCGGCCTGACGGGAGTCCAAATTTCTCCGATATCATCGATTCAATTCTAACACCCAACGCACAAGCTGACGACTGCTTCGTCCGCTAACCGGCCACCACCAGAAGAATTTTCGCTGAACATTTTTCTCACCCAACGTCCCGTGCGGGCTGGAAAGACCCGCCCCATAATGCAACATGCGCCAACCCTAACCTTCAGAAAGTCCCCCGCATGCATTCCCAAATCGTCGCCCCGATGGACCGCACTCTTGGTGCGCTGTCCAACATCCTGACCAAGGCCGAGGCGCATTGCGTGGCGAAAAACATCAAGCCCGAGGCGTTGCTGAACTTCCGGCTGTTCCCGGATATGCTGCCCTTCACCAAACAAATCCAACTGGCCTGCGATTTTGCCGCCCGCTGTGCCGCGCGGCTGGCCGGCGAAACCCCCCAAAGCTTTGCCGATACCGAAACCACATTCGCCGAATTGCTGGCTCGCATCGCCGCTGCCCGCGCCTATATGGCCAGCTTTCCTGCCAGTGCCTATGACGATGCTGCAACGCGGGCGATCACGTTCAAAGCCGGCCCCGCCGATATGACGCTGACCGGCGCTGCCTTTCTGTCCACCTACGCCACGCCGCAGTTTCATTTCCACGCCACCACCGCCTACAACATCCTGCGCCACAACGGGGTTGAGATTGGCAAGCGCGATTATATGGGGGCATAGGCGATGACGACGGCCCTTTTGGTGATCGACATGCAGATGCATATGGCCGACCGCACCGCATCGGGCCGCCCGCGCTGCAACCCAGATGCGGAAACCCATGTGGCCAGCCTGCTTGCGCTGTTTCGCAGCGAAAACCGCCCGGTGTTTCATGTGCTGCACCATGATACAGACCCCACGTCGCTGTTTCAAAAGGGCCTGCATGAGGCGGAACCGATGCCGTGCGCCGTGCCCGCGCCAGGTGAGCCGGTGTTTTGGAAAACCGGATCATCGGGGTTTTCGGGCACCGGTCTTGATTCAGCACTACGCCGCGCTGGCATCACCCGCATCGTGTTGGTGGGCGCAGTTGCGGCCTATTGCATCACCTCGACCACGCGGGCGGGGTCCGATCTGGGGTTTGACATTATGTTACCCAGCGACGCATTGCTTGGGTTTGATCTGCCGGGCCACGATGGCGGGCGGATTGATCCTGAAACCGCCTTGCGGGTGACATTGGCAACGCTGGGATCAGATTTTGCGCGGGTTGTAACCACTGATCAGGTGGCGACACTGCTTCAGAGCGTTTCGGGTTAACGTTGGATCAGAATTCAAACCAAAAGTGTTTGAATTCTGATGCTTAAGACTTCAATGAAAACCCGAAACGCTTTAACGTTGATGCACGCCGTCTGCTGCGGCTGCCCGGCCCGCCATGGCCACAACAACCAGCAACAATACCGCGAGGGCCGCATAGGTCAGGCGAAAACCAAACCATTCGGCGATGAACCCGATGCTGGATGGAGCCACCAGAATGCCCGCATAGCCCACCATCGTAACGGTTGAAATGGCTGTTCCAGACTCGATCCCCGGGTGGTTTCCTGCAGCGGAAAACATGATGGGCACCATATTGGCGATGCCAATTCCGGTGACAGCAAAACTGGCAATCGCCAAAATATCATTGGGGGCCACTGCGGCACCCATCAGGCCAACGGCGGCAATCAGACCGGAAATCCGCAGCGTTTTCACCGCCCCAAAGCGGTTGCGCACGCCGTCGCCTGCAAAGCGCATCACGGCCATTGTGCCCGCACAAAACGCAAAACCAAGACCTGATCTGAAAACATCCGCGCCAAGTTCCTTGCTTAGATAAATCGCGCTCCAATCCAGAACCGCGCCTTCAGGGATCATGGTGAAAAAGGCCAAAAGCCCCAATATCCACAGCGAGGCATCGCGCGGAAACAATGCGCCCCGCTTGGGTTTGGCACCAACCACCGGGGCGGGCGTATCGCGCAGCAAAAACGGAATGGCAAGCACAATAATCCCCAGCATCAGACAGACGGCCGCAAGCACCTGAATCTCGGCCCCCCAATGGGCGATGGCATAGCTGCCAACCGATCCACCGACAAATCCGCCAAGGCTCCAGAACCCATGGCTAGATGACATGATCGCCCGGCCCAAGCCGCGCTCGACCGCAACGGCGTTGGCATTCATTGCCACATCCATGCAGCCGATCAGGCCGCCAAACGCGGCCATGGTCGGGGCCAAGATCCACAGGTTTGGCGCAAAGACCACCAAGGCCAAAGACGGCGGTGCTGCCAGCGCAAATCCGATCAGCACCCGGCGCGAGCCATAGGCGGCAATCAAGCGACCCGCAAACAACATCGCCCCCACAGCGCCGAGACCAAGTGCCAAAATCAACAAGCCAAGCGTGGATTCGGTGATTTGATGGCGGGGCAACAGCAGCGGGATTTGTGTTGCCCAAATGCCCATGGAAAATCCATTGGCCCCAAACATCGCCGCCACTGCCCAACGGTTCCGTTGAAAGTTCTGATCAGCCTGCATCAGCTATCCCGCCCCTTTTGTTGTCCAACCCTTACAGCAGGATTTGTGCAATCAAAAGCGCTTTGGTTGGATGCAGAGCCCCCTGAATGTTGCGAATGTGCAGTAGGCGGATGATGTTACGTCTGCGTTAATCGCCATTCCGTGATCTGGCAAACCGGATCGCCCGGCAGCAGAGTGATTGAGGGAAAGCCGGGCTGATTTGGCGCATCAGGCCAACCTTGCGCTTCGATAGCAATCCCCTCATAGCTTTTGTGCCCCGGCCTGACGGCATTGCGGCCATCATAAAGCTGCACGCCGGGTTCTGATGTGCCAACCGTCAAAGTCACCCCGGATCGCCCTGTCAACTGCATCACATCTCGCAATGGAACCCGCGTGCGACCAATGCAAAAGCAATTATCCAGTGCGGGGTTTTCCGGTGCAATCGAGCGGGTTTTGCGGAAATCATAGCTGCCGCCTGCAACAGCGCGCGTCTCTCCGGTGGGAATGAAGGCCGCAGTTGTGGGCAGATACTCATCAGCGTCGATTTGCAACCTGTGGCCTTCCCAGCGCGCCGATCCATCAAGGTTCCAATAGCTGTGATTGGCGGCGTTAAAGATCGTTGGGGCATCGGTGGTGGCCGTGACCACCATCCGCAAAGTGGCCGGGGCTTCGATCACAAACCGCACTTCAACGCGCCGATTGCCCGGAAAGCCGCCCTCGCCATCCGGCAGATCAAGCGCCAGAACCGCCTCGGTTTCCGAGGCCCGCACCAAATCCCAAACCTTCAGATGGGTGCCAGCCGACCCGCTGTGCAGACAATGCATGTCGTCTTGATTGGCTTCAAACTGATACTGATGCCCCGCAATTTGCGCCCGCGCGCCGGTCAGGCGGTTAACAACAGGCGCAATCAGTGATCCGTGATGGCGCATGTCACCTTCGTAATCCGCCAAATGGTCTGATCCAAGTGTCAGATCATGCGCCACCCCAGCCAGCCGAACCGATTGCACCACCGCGCCCCATGTCAGCAGGGATACCGCTAAATCGCCCGCCCGCAAGATGATTTTGCGCACAGCAACGCCGCCAACCGTTACCCCAAACGCCGTGATATTGGTCATGCCCGCCCCCGATTGATCTTGCCTTCAGTGGCGATCAATCCGGCACGGGTCAAGCACCGTTAAGGCAATCCGCCAGATGTGTGGCAAGGGTGCCCATCAACGCATCATAGGCGTCCGGCCCTGCAGGCAACGACGATCCCACCGGGTCAATCGCGGCACCTGCGCGCACTGCCGTGCCGTCCAGCAGTTGCATCAAAAGGGCAGGGTCGTGTTGCACTTCGGGAAAAGCACAGACCACCCCGCCCGCCATGGTGCCTTGCAAGGCCCGAAGCCGCGCAGCCCCGGGGGTCGACGCATCCCCAATCGCAACCGAGCCCGCGAAGGTCAGGCCGTAATGGGCGACAAAATAGCCGTATGCATCGTGGAAAGTCACAAAAGGCCGGTCTTTCACGGGGGCCAGCAGGGCCTGTAATTCAACGTCCAGTGCCGCGATCCGGGCCTTGGCTGCAGTAGCGTTTGCCTGGTAAATTACGGTGTTCTGCGCATCGACTTTGGCCAGTTCCACGGCAATCGTGTCAAGCCAGATCATCGCATTGCCGGGGTCCAGCCAGACATGCGGATCTGCACCGTCATGGGGGTGCTTTTCCTCGGTTTCGGGTTGATGTTCGCTTTCTTTGGCCGCGGGATCATCCGCCTCTTCCTCCGCTGCATGGTCAGGTGCTGCGCCTTGATCTTCTACGACAGCCAACTTTATCGTGGCCTCCAGATCAAACAATGCCAGTGATACGTAACCGGGCTTTGCATTCCCTAATGCCTGTTCCAGCCATGGGGTCAGTTCCGGCCCAACCCAAATGACCAGATCAGCCTGCACGATATCCGTCATCTGACTTGGACGCAGTTGAAAATCATGCTCGTCCGCGCCCTTTTCCAACAGCAGCACAGGCGTGCCCAGATCCCCCATCACTTGCGAGACCAGCGCATGAATCGGCGGAATATCGGTGATCACTTTCGGCACGTCTGCTGATGCAAATGTCGGAAAGGTGGCAATCAGAAACGAGATGATATAACGCATGTAATAGCCCTTCAGGTTCTGTTCCATCTGGGGTATGAGTGTAATAGTATAACATGTCAATATCCGATGACCTGATCCGAAAGTGTCCCGTGCCCCACGCTCATTCCAATGATTGCCCCGGCTGCGCCACGCCCGATCTTGCCTTTGCAAGGCACGACCATAGCATATGCGCCAGTGACGTCTTGGTGCGCGCCGACGCGTTGATGGCGGCCAAGGGCGTGCGTTTGACACCTGTGCGCCGCAAGGTGTTGGAGATTTTGCTGGAAGCCCATCGCGCGATGGGGGCCTATGACGTGCTGACACGCCTTGCCGCCGAAGGTTTTGGCAATCAACCCCCGGTGGCCTACCGCGCGCTGGATTTTCTGGAAGAACAGGGGCTTGTCCACCGCATCCGGCGGCTGAACGCCTTTACCGCCTGCATGCATCCGGGTGAGGCCCATGTGCCGGCGTTTTTGATCTGCAAAGTCTGTGACATGGTCGCCGAAGCGCCGGTTGCCGCCGTGTTGACCGCATTGGAACAGGCCGCCCGCGCCCGCGGTTTCCTGATAGACCGTAGCACGTTTGAGGCCATCGGCCTGTGCCCCACCTGCCAGAAGGTTACATCATGACCTTGATTTCGGCCCAGGATATTTCGGTAAGCTTCGGTGCGACCAAGGTTTTGACGGGTGTAACTATGGCCGTGCATCCGGGCGAAATTGTTACCATTCTGGGGCCAAATGGGTCCGGCAAATCGACGCTTTTGCGCGCTTTGCTGGGCATTGTGCCGCTGACTTCGGGCGTTGTCAGCTGCGCGGCCAACCTGCGGCTGGGATATGTGCCACAAAAGTTGGCGATTGATCGCTCAATGCCCATCACGGTGCGGCGGTTTTTGTCATTGCCGCGCCGCGTGACCGATACTGCTGCCAGTGCGGCGCTGGCGCGAATGGGCTTGTCACAGCTGGAACAGCGGCAAATGGCTGATCTGTCGGGCGGGCAGTTTCAGCGCGTGCTGCTGGCCCGCGCGCTGCTGACAGAGCCACAGCTGTTAATCTTGGATGAACCGACCCAAGGCCTTGATCAACCCGGTGAGGCGGCGTTTTACCACCTGATCGAAGAGGTGCGCCAGCAAAGTGGCGTGGCGGTGCTGATGGTCAGCCATGATTTGCACGTGGTTATGGCAGCCTCTGACCGGGTGATTTGCCTGAACGGCCATATCTGTTGCGAAGGCACGCCGCGCGTGGTGTCGAACGCGCCTGAATACCGCGCGCTGTTTGGCTTGGGCACATTGGGCGCGCTGGCGCTTTATCAGCACGACCATGATCACAGCCATGACGGCGACGCCAGCGATGCACAGGGCCGCACCGCCACTGATCCGCATTTCGGGCATAATCATGCTCGATGATTTTCTGATCAGAGCAGCGCTTGCAGGCGTCGGACTTGCACTGGCCACCGGCCCGCTGGGCAGCTTTGTGATCTGGCGGCGGATGGCCTATTTTGGCGATGCCACCGCGCATGCCGCGATATTAGGCGTGGCTTTGGCGCTGGCATTGCAGCTTCCTGTCGGTTTCGGCACCTTGATTGTGGCGTTGGCAATGGCGGCCACCGTGTCAAGTCTGGCGGCCAGGGGCTGGGCGATGGATACCACTTTGGGGGTGCTTGCGCACGGTGCGCTGGCCTTTGGACTGGTCGCCATCAGCTATGTGCCGGGCGTGCGCGCTGATCTGTCCGGCTATCTGTTCGGCGACATTCTGGCGGTGACCAAATCCGACTTGGCCTATATCTGGGGCGGGGCGGCTTTGGTGGTGGCACTGTTGGCATGGCGTTGGCAGGCCCTGCTGACCACCACGCTTAGCGATGATCTGGCGCATGCATCTGGCCTGAACCCGGACCGCGAACGGCTGATCCTGACGCTGGCTTTGGCGCTTGTGGTTGCAGTCGCGCTAAAGGTTGTCGGCGCGCTCTTGATCGCGGCCATGCTGATCATTCCTGCCGCCGCTGCGCGCGCGCTGGCCCGAACCCCGGAATCAATGGCCTTGTTTGCCACACTCATCGGCGCTGCCGCCTGCCTTGCCGGGTTGCAACTGTCGCTGTGGCAAGACACACCGGCAGGTCCATCAATTGTCACTGCTGCCGCCGTCATATTTGCCGCAATCGCCGTCAGCGGTGCCTTGCGCAAATCCTGATCCCATTCACTTTGGTACAAATACCTCTCAAGGGTGAGCCGCAGCGCGGCGAGGCGGAGGGCAGGCCCCTTACCTTCAAAATTTTTAAGTAAAAATTTTGGCTCCCGGCATCAACGGGGTCGCTTTTCGCCTCGCATGTCGTTTTTCTCTGCCAATGGTCGGCGGGCCTTGCCCCTTGGCGCACGCTTGGGCACATAAGGGCCAACCATCAACCCCTGCGGAGTTTGCCCGATGAAAACCCATGTCAAAGCTTTGGTCGTCGGTGGCGGCGCTGTTGGCAATGGCATCGCGTATCATCTGGCAAAGGCGGGCTGGGATACCATGCTTGTCGAACGCGATGAGCTGACATCAGGCTCTACCTGGCACGCCGCAGGCCTGCTGCCCTTGTTCAACATGGGTTATGCCACCACGCATATCCATAAATATTCGGTCGATTTCTACAAATCGCTAGAGGCTGAAACCGGCCTGAACGCAGGCTTTGCGGTGGTGGGCAACCTGCGTATGGCACAGCACGCCCAGCGGATGGATGAATACATGCTGTATTCATCGGTTGCCGAAACGGCGGGCGTTTATCACGAATTTCTGACCCCCAATCAGATGAAAGACCGCTGGCCACTGCTGCGCACCGAAGACTTGATCGGCGCGCTTTACCACCCCCAGGATGGTTATATTAACCCCGCAGATGTGACCCAGGCCATGGCCAAAGGGGCGCGTCAACACGGCGCAACTATTGAGCGGAAAATCCAAGTCAACGGCTATCGTTGGACCGGGTCGGAATGGATTGTCACCTGCGCGCGAATGGTCGAACAGGGTGGCAATCTGGTGGCGTCCGATGATGTATTCGATATCCACGCCGAACACGTGGTCACGGCGACCGGCAATCATGCGCAGCGCACCGCGCGGTTGTTGGGCATCAAAACTCCGGCGATTGTCGTGGAACATCAGTATATTGTCACCGAACCTGATCCGGCGCTGGTGGAATATCGCAAAACCCATCCCGAACACCCCGTACTGCGCGATGCCGATGCCAAATGGTATGTCCGCGAAGAACGTGGCGGCTGGATTTTGGGGCCTTATGAGAAAGGCGCGCCATCACGGTTTCATTACGGCGTGCCAGATGCGTTCCGCGCCGATCTTTTCCCGCTGGATCTTGACCGGATTGAAGGCGAATATCTGTCGTTCATCCACCGCCTTCCCAGTTCTGAACACGTTGGCCTGAAGGCCGATTTTAACGGCCCGATCTGTTACACCCCCGATGGTAATCCGCTGGTTGGCCCTGCGCCGGGGCTGCGCAACATGTGGCTGGCCGAAGGGTTCAGCTTTGGCATCACGGCGGCTGGCGGCACCGGATATTACCTCGCGCAAATGATGGTGAATGGCGAAGCCGAGATTGACATGGCCAGCCTCGATCCGCGCCGTTATGGCAATTGGATTACGACTGAATATGCCTCGCGCAAGAATGAGGAATGCTATGATCACGTCTTTATCCTGCATCACCCGGATGAAGAACGCCCCGCTGCCCGGCCCTTGCGTACCGCCCCGGTTTACGACCGGCAAAAAGCGCTGGGCGCGCAGTTTGGTCAGGTAAATGGCTGGGAGCGTCCGATTTATTACGGCCCGCTGGATGCACCTGAGGATTTTGACCATGACGGGCGCGCTTTCCGGCGGGGCACATGGTGGCCTTATGCGGTCGATGAGGCAAAAGCCATCCGTGAAACTGCTGGTCTGATTGATGCTACCGCCTTTAGCAAACACATCGTGCGCGGCCCCGGTGCCACGGCTTTCCTTGATTGGTTCACCTGCAATACCTTGCCCAAAGTGGGCCGGATCAACCTGACCTATGCATTGACGCCCACGGGCACCACGCGCACCGAATACACCATCGTGCGCAACGGCACCGATGATTATTACCTTGTCAGTGCCGGGGCTTGGACGGCCTATGACGCCGATTACCTGCGCAAATGTGCCGAGGATATGGCCCCGACCTTTGGCCATATCGACATCCATGATGTCACCACACAATGGGGCGTTTTTGCCATCGCCGGGCCAAATTCACGCAAAATTCTGACCGAATTGATCCGCGATGCCGACCCCGCCACAGCGCTGTCGAACAAACAGTTCCCGTGGCTATCGGCGCGCAAGATTGAACTGGGCATGTGCCCGGTCAACGCGATCCGCGTGGCCTATACCGGCGAATTGGGCTGGGAATTGCATCATCCCGTCGAAATACAGCAATATCTTTGGGATCAGTTGCTGGTCGCCGGGGCCAAGCATGGCATGAAACTGGTCGGCGCACGGGCACAGAACTGGTTGCGGCAGGAAAAATCTTACCGCGCCTTTGGCAATGAACTGGGCCGCGATGCGACACCGCTGGAGGCCGGGCTGGACCGCTTTGTCGATCTGTCGAAGGATTTTCAGGGCAAAGCGACGATGCTTGCCACGGGCATTCGTTCCAAATGTGTCACTGTGCTGATCGACGGGCCGGATGATACCGATCCTTGGGGCAAAGAGGCGCTGTTGGTGGACGGCGTCAAAATTGGCCGCCTGACATCGGGCGGCTATTCGGTAGCCTTTGGCAAGCAGATCGGCATGGCTTACGTCCGCCCCGATCTGGCCGAAGTTGGCACCAGGATGCAGGTGCGGATGAACCGCGAGTTGTGGAATTGTGTGGTGGTCGAAGACAGCCCGTTTGATCCAGGCAACACGCGGATCAGGGTGGATGGCTAAAGTGGTTTAGCTGTCGCTTTGCGCTGCTTTTGTCGTAAAGTCGTGTCCTTTCGGTGCTATGATCGCAAAGGCACAATGTGGAACCAGCATGTCGCGACGGCAAAGGCGCTTTGAACGGCAATTTGAGGTGCTTTCGCGCCTTGTTCCGGTGTTGCGCAGGCCGCTGACCATGCTGCGGCGCGACGGTTTGCGACTTGTCCGTCTGCCGCTGGCGTTTGTTTTCATCGCGTCCGGGTTTTTGTGGTTTTTACCGGTCTTCGGGTTTTGGATGCTGCCCTTGGGGCTGTTGTTGCTGGCGATCGACCTGCCATTGTTGCGGGGCCCGATTTCGGCACTGCTGATCCGTGGCCGTCGTCGGATTAACCGATGGATAAGCTACTGGCGCAACCGCAAGCGGCCATAGCCTTTAGTTTTGGCGCGCGGCCAGCCATTCCCGCCATGCCTGCTTTGACCCTGCAAAGGTGTTGATATCAACCCGCCCCGCGATGCCCGGCACCGTGCCGCTGCTGGTATATTGCCAGAACGTCCACGACTGCCCATTATACAAATCCCCCGGATGGGCGGCAACCGAACGCAGCCAAAACTCGGTGCCTTGCAGTTTGCTCATCTCGGTGTCCTGAAAGAAATCTATCGTGGTGTAAATGATCGGGCGCTGGCCATAATGGGCTTGCAGCGCGTCCAGAAATATCTTGGCCTCGGCGCGGATCACGGCCCCGTCGCGGCGAATGCGGCAAGTGGGCGACGTTGGCGTCCATTCCAGATCCAACACTGCCGGCAGGGCACCGGGCGTGCGGGGCACGTTGGCGATAAACCAGCGCGCCTGATCTATCGCCGGGCCGCAGTGGTAAAAGAAATGATAGGCCCCGCGCGAAACGCCCGCGCGTCCCGCCCCGCGCCAATGATCCTGAAACATCGGATCAACCCGGTCCCCGCCTTCGGTGGCTTTGATAAAGGCGAAATTCACGCCGTTGGCGCGGGCGGTGTCCCAATCGACCGAGGTTTGAAAGCGGGACAGATCAATGCCATGCACCGCATAGGCGTCTGGCGTGCGATCTTGCCACGGGTGCGGGTCTTTATCGCCAAAATTGGGTGCCGTCATCGTCGAGGTCGCGGCAGACGCCTGGTTTTCACGCGGCGGCGATTGGCGCGCGCAACCGGCCAGCACCAAGCACAGACATAAAAATGCAAAACGTCCCATGTGCCAAGACTGCCCGAACACACTGTCGTTGTCATCGCTTTGCTGCGTCTGATTTCCTTTGGTCGGCGGAAACCCCCTGCCTTGTCAGCCGAACCGTGCCGGCGACAGCGCGGCCACCAACCCAGCCGATAAATCCGATCCGCGCCCGGCGATCAAATCTGCCGCCAACTGGCTGGCCGCTGGCGCGGATTGAAAGCCATAGCCGCCTTGACCTGCCAGCCAAAAGAACGACGGCGCACGCGGGTCAGGGCCAATCACCAACACCCGGTCGCGTGAGAATGTCCGCAAACCTGCCCAGTTGGACAACAGCCGTGTGACGGGCTCGGTTACCATTTCTTCATATCGCGCCAGCCCTTCGGCCAGCACCATGTCATCGGCCCAGGCGTCGTGCGCGTCCATCGGGTGTTCTTCTGCGGGTGATACGATCAGCGCACCAGCGTCAGGTTTGGCATACCACGCCTCACCCACTCCAAACATCATTGGCCAACCCGACACATCATGGCCACCGGGGGCGGGCAGCCGCGCCATCGACCGGCGCATCGGTTGAAACCCCAGTGGCTGCACGCCCGCCATTTGGGCTATACCGTCCACCCAAGCCCCGGCTGCGTTTATGATCATAGTTGCCTGAAACTCACCGGCCGACGTAACAACCTGCCAGCCATTCGCACTTTGCGTTATCGCAGTAACCCGGGCGTTGGTGATAATCTGCGCACCATTTTCTTTTGCCTGCCGCGCAAAGCCCTGCAGCATCAGATCGGTGTCGATGTCCCAGGCATGCGCGCCCCACGCGATATGTTTGACAATATCTGGGTTCAGAATGGGCACCATTGCTTGTGCTTGTTCCACCGAAATCGGGTCCAAGGCAAATTTCCTAGCCTCATCAACCATTGCTGCTGCTTCATCCGATTTGCCAACAATCATCATGCCACGCGGCGCTAAAACATCCTTGGCGCCGCGCAAATAGTCACCTGATGCCAACGACAATTCCACAACGGCAGGCAGGCCGTAATGCGGCTCATATAGGGCGGCCGACCGGCCAGACGCGTGATGTGCAAGATTTTGCTCGGCTTCCAGAACGATGACGCTGCCCAAGCCTGACAGCCGCTCCGCCGTTGATACTCCGGCGATGCCGCCACCAATAATCAAGAAATCTGTTTGCATTCGCCCCACCCCATTTTGCCGCGACTATCCTTGCCAGATCAACGCTGTGCAACGGTGCAGATGCTAAATCGCGGACGATCACGAAAGTAAAATTCGCAAAATGAATAAAGGCCCGCAAGTGCTGCGGGCCTTAGGTTTGCATTTGCCGAATCTTACTTCGGAATATCGCCAACGATGCCTTCGACGTAAAAGCCCATGCCCGACAGATCGCCATCATTGGCAACCTCGCCATCTTTCAGCCACACCGAACCGTCTTGCTTGTTCAGCGGCCCGGTGAACGGATGATAGGTGCCCGCGCCAATGGCCACTGCCATTGCTTCGGCTTCGGCCTTTACGTCTGCAGGCACTGCATCACTGATTGCACCAATCTGCACTTCGCCGCCGCCAATACCGGCCCAGGTGTCTTTTTGTGCCCAAGTGCCATCAATCACCGCGCCCACGCGTTCAACATAATATGGGGCCCAGTTGTCGATAATCGACGACACGCGCGGCGATGGCGCGTAAGCCGCCATATCCGATGCCTGACCAAAGCCAATCACGCCGGGGGTTTTCGCAGCCTCTGCCAGCGGGGCGGTGGAATCGGTGTGCTGCAAGATCACGTCAACGCCCTGTTCGATCAGCGCCTTGGCCGCGTCCGCCTCTTTTGCGGGGTCAAACCAAGTATAGGCCCAAACCACTGAAATCGTCACATCGGGGTTCACCTTTTTGGCGTGGATGAACGACGCGTTGATGCCCTGAATAACCTCGGGGATCGGGAAAGATCCGATATAGCCGATCTTGCCCGACTTGGTCATCTTGCCCGCGATATGGCCCATCACGGCACGGCCTTCGTAAAAGCGGGCGTTATAGGTGGAAACGTTGGCGCTGTCGCGCTTGTATCCCGTGGCATGTTCAAACTTCACATCCGGGAATTTGGCTGCAACGGCGTTGGTCGCATCCATATAGCCGAAAGACGTTGTGAAGATGATGTTACAGCCCGACAGGGCCATTTGTGTCATCACGCGTTCTGCATCCGCACCTTCTGGCACGTTTTCTTGAAACGCGGTTTCTACCTTGTCGCCGTAAGCCGCCTCTACCGCAAGACGGCCCTGATCGTGCTGAAACGTCCAGCCGCCATCGCCGATAGGCCCAACATAGACAAAGCAGGCCTTGGTTTTGTCTTGTGCGCTTGCAGCCCCGGCAAAGGCCATCCCCAAACCCAAAGCAGCCGTCGCAAACAATGTTCTTCTTAGCATCCCTTAATCTCCCGTTGGATGGGGCCGCAGAAGCCCCGGTTGATTTTGGCCTCTAGCGTGAGGCATGGAAATTCTGGCCCAAGGCCGCCGGCGCGTTCAGCGATGCACGACCCTTGCCAGATGACATGATAACCAGCACGACAATCGTTATCAGATATGGCGACATCGACAAGTATTCCACAGGGATACTAGACCCTGCTGCTTGTAAATTAAGCTGTAAAACACTGATGCCGCCAAAAAGATAAGCACCAATTAACACCCGCCACGGTTTCCAACTGGCAAACACCACGATGGCCAGCGCGATCCAGCCTTGGCCCGCCGTGATCCCGTCTGTCCACTGCGGCACCCGCACCAGACTTATGTAGGCCCCCCCCAACCCCGCCATCGCCCCGCCAAACACAATTGCCCCCAGCCGGATGCGTTGAACCTTGTAGCCCAACGCATGCGCCGCCTCGTGGCTTTCGCCCACTGCGCGCAGGATCAGGCCCATGCGGCTGTATTTCAGCACCCACCAAACGGCGGCAATCACCGCGACCGACGCGTAAACAACCCAATCATGGCTGAACACTATCTGCCCGATGACGGGAATATCGCGCAGCGGGCCAAAAGGCACGGCGTTGGTCAAAGGCGGTTTGATACCATTATAGCCTTGCCCCATCATCGACGACAGCCCAAGGCCGAACATCGTCAGCGCCAGCCCCGTGGCCACTTGATTGGCCAACAACACTTGGGTCAGAAACGCAAAGATCAGACTAAGCGCAGCCCCACCCGCCGCCCCGCCGATAAACCCCATCAAGGGGCTGCCGGTGCCCACGGCTGTGATAAAGCCACAAATCGCCCCGATGATCATCATGCCCTCAACCCCAAGGTTCAGAACGCCCGCCTTTTCGACGACCAATTCGCCAATCGCCGCCAACAGAATGGGCACCGAGGCCACCATCAGGGACGCGATCAGAACAGCCGGATTTATGCCGCCGAAATCCATCATCGCGCCCCTTTCTTGGCCATAGAAAACATCCGCAGCCGGAAATTCGCCAACACATCCACCGCCAACAGGAAAAACAACAGCATCCCCTGAAATGCCTGAATCGCGGCCGATGGCAGGCCAAGGTTGGTCGATGCCATCTCTCCACCAATATAGGTCAGCGCCATCAAAAGCCCCGCCAGTAAGATGCCCAACGGGTTCAGCCTGCCCAAAAACGCGACGATAATCGCGGTGAACCCGTAGCCCACGTTGAAATCAAGGCTGATCTGGCCTGCGGGGCCGGTCACTTCGAATATCCCGGCCAATCCGGCCAGCGCGCCCGACAGACCCAGACACATCACCACCAACCGCGACGGATTCACGCCGTGAAACCGCGCGGCGCGGGGGGCTTGGCCCGCCAGTTTGATCTGAAACCCCAACAAATGCTTTTGCAGCAAGACATAGGCCATGATCACCACGATAAATGCCGCCACCACGCCCCAATGCATGCCGGTGCCTGCAATCAGTTCGGGGTTTGACGCCGCCGGATAGCTGGAAAAATTGCGGCTGCCGGGAAATCCCGCGCCTTCGGGGTTGCGCAAAAACCCTAGTGCCGCTTTGGACAGAATTTTTTCGGCCACATAGACCAGCATCAAAGACACTAAAATCTCATTGGTGTTGAAACGCGTTTTCAAAATCGCCGGGATCATCGCCCAAGCCCAGCCGCCAAACGCGCCTGCGATCACCATCACCGGATAGATCAGCCGGTTTTCGGTGGGAAACACCGCCAGCCCCACGGATGCGCCAAAGATCGCGCCCATGATATACTGCCCTTCAGCCCCGATATTCCAAATCCCGGCGCGAAAGCCCAAAGACAGGCCCACCGCAATCAAGATCAAAGGCCCCGCCTTGACCAGCAACTGCCCTCGCAGATACCACGCAAATTCACCGCACAACGGATCCCAGAATATCGTGCGGATCACTTCGACCGGGTTCTTGCCCAACAGGCCAAACATCGCCCCCCCCGCCAGCATCGTCAAAACCACCGCCAAAACCGGCGTGGCCGCTTGCCAGAACCGCGACGGGGTGGGGCGTTTTTCAAGCCGTATCATCGCCTGCCTCGCGTTTCATCTGTTCAAAAATATCCTCGGGGGAGAGCCGCCGCGCGGCGAGGGGGCAGACCGCCCCCTTTTTTGTGGTCTTACACATGCGCCGCCTCCATCCCATGCGCGCCGCCCATCATCAGGCCAATCTGATCAACACTTAGCCCTTTCACCGGGCGTGGCGTGGTCAGCACACCGCCGTTCAGCACTGCAAAACTGTCTGATATCTCCAGAAGTTCATCCAAATCCTGGCTGATGACCACCACCGCCGCCCCCGCCGTCGCCCGGTTCAGAATGGCCTGCCGGATCGCCGCCGCCGCCGCTGCATCGACGCCCCAGGTGGGCTGGTTGATCACAATCACATCCGGGGTTTGCGACAACTCGCGCCCGATGACGAATTTCTGCAAATTCCCCCCCGATAAGGCACGTGCCGCCACATGATTGCCCGGCGTTCGCACGTCATAGTCTGCAATGATCTGATCGGCAAAACTACGCGCAGCGGCCCAGCTGATAAAGCCATGCTTCACCAATCCCTTACGCACTGCCCCGGTTAGAAACGCGTTTTCAACCAAACTCATGTCAGGCGCTGCGGCATGGCCCAACCGGTCTTCGGGGGCGCAGGCAAACCCTGCCGCGCGCCGATCGGTTGGCCCCAGGCGGCTGATATCCCGCCCCGCCGCCTGCACCATGCCGGGCTGCGATCTGATCTCACCCGACAGCGCCAGCAGCAACTCGTCTTGCCCATTGCCCGCCACACCCGCGATGCCCAGCACTTCGCCGCGCGCCACACAAAACGTCACGTTCTTCAACGATGTGCCAAACTGAATGGGGGATGCCACCGACAGCCCCGCAACCACTAACGCCGACTGTGCATCGCCCCAGTCTTTCCGCGCGCCCCGCTCTGGCGGCTTCAAAACCGCGCCCACCATCAGTTCGGCCATTTCGCGCGCAGTTCGATCACGCGGCGTGCAACTGGCCACCACCCGGCCCCGGCGCAAAATTGTGGCCGTATCACACAGCGCGCGAATTTCTTCCAGCTTGTGGCTGATATACAAAATCGACGTCCCTTCGGCCGCCAACTGGCGCAAGGTGCGAAACAAAATCTCCACCTCTTGCGGCGTCAGAACGGATGTCGGCTCGTCCATGATCAACAGCTTGGGGTCTTGCAGCAAACAGCGGATAATCTCGACCCGCTGACGTTCACCCGCCGACAAATCACCAACCCGTCGCGCTGGGTCTAAGGGCAGGCCATACGCGGTTGATACCGCCCTGATCTTTTCGGCCAGCGCCCCCATTGCGGGCGGGTTCTCCATCCCCAAGGCGACGTTTTCGGCGACGTTCAGCGCCTCAAACAGGCTGAAATGCTGAAACACCATCGCCACACCTGCCGCCCGCGCGGCCCGGGGTTTGCCCGGCGTAAAGGGCGCGCCGCGCCACGTCATCCGACCGCTGTCTGGTTTGACTAAACCGTAGATCATCTTGACCAAGGTTGATTTGCCCGCGCCGTTTTCGCCAAGCAGGGCATGAATTTCGCCTGCGCGGATTGCAAAGCTGACATCGGCATTGGCCACCACGCCGGGATAGGCCTTGGTGATGCCGTCAACCGCCAGCAAAATGGGCTGATTTGCACCGGTCACAGCGCGTTCTCCTTTTGCCCGGCGGCTGCTTTTGGCGACAAAAATGTCGTCGCCACGCCGATGGCAATGGCTTGCGGGTGTTTGCCAAGGCCGGGATCGCCAATCGGGCAGTCAATCCGGGCAATCGACAGCGGCGCATGGCCCAAAGCGGCCAGACGGCCACGAAACCGCGCCCATTTGGTGGCTGAACCGATCAAACCGGCACGGGCAAAGCCATGGGCTAACAGGCGGTGGCACAGTTCCAGATCAACCGCATGCGAATAGGTCAGCACAATATGTTCCGCATCCTTCGGGGCCAAAGCCACCGCAAGACCGGGGTCAGCCACGGGCAGCGCGCGCACATTGCCGGGCAGATCAACGGGAAACCGGTCAGGCCCCGTGTCTACCCACGTGATCGCCACGCCCGGCAGCGGGGCCATCACGGCCACAACCGCACGGCCCACATGTCCGGCCCCCCAGATCCAAAGCTGCCGTTGCGTGCGCGATACCGGTTCAATCATCCAGCCTTGCACGATCCCCGACGCTGGCATTGCCCCTTGCCCGCGCGCATCCGCCGCCAGCCGCGCGACAGCCATCGGCATCGTCTGGCCGGTTTCAGCCTTGCCCGGCAGCGCCCGCGCGATCAGGTCAGGGCCAAGATGTGCAAGGCTTTTTGCATCATAAACTTCGGTCAAAAGGCTGACGACGCCACCGCAGCATTGACCCAACGCTGGCCCCAAAGTGTGGCGGTCAAACCGCGCGTCGCCACTGGCCAACGTATCGCGCGCCCGCGCCGCTGCCTGCCACTCCAGCGCCCCGCCGCCAATAGTGCCAGATTGCCCCTCGGCCCAGACCAACATCGACGCCCCAACTTCGCGCGGCGATGATCCGTCAAAGGCGGCAATCACCACCCGCGCCACCCGACCGTGGCACATCACTGCGTGTTTTAAGGCCAAAAGATCAAACATCCCGCCCCCCGGTCAGAGATTTTTGCGGCAAAAAATTTCCGCCGCCTCGGTCAGTCATGGCGCTGCCTTTGCACGGCAGCCAGCACGCGTTCCGGCGTGGCGGGGGCATCCAATGCAGCGTAAGTTGTGCCATCGCCACAGGCCGCAACTGCGTCTGACAGCGCATAAAAGGCCGAAATCCCCAGCATCAACGGCGGCTCTCCGACGGCTTTGGATTTGCCTACGGTGTCTTCGCTGTTAGGTTGATCCCAAAGCGCCACATTAAAGACCGGAGGGCGGTCAGAGCAGACCGGTATTTTATAGGTGCTGGGCGCGTGGGTTTTCAACACGCCCTTATCATCCCACACCAATTCTTCGGTGGTCAACCAACCCGCCCCTTGCACATAGGCCCCTTCGATTTGGCCGATGTCCAGTGCGGGGTTCAGGCTGGTGCCCGTATCGTGCAACAGATCAGCCCGCAGGATACGGTTTTCGCCGGTCAGCGTGTCGATCACCACTTCGGTCACCGCGGCCCCATAGGCTAAATACAAAAACGGCCGCCCTGATCCGCGCACCCTGTCCCAAATGATTTTAGGGGTCGCGTAATATCCGGTGGACGATAGCGAAACCCGTGCCTGATAGGCCCAAGCAACGACTTGGGCAAAACCGAACACTTCGCCTGCGACGCGCACCTGGCCTGCTTCAAATTTCACCCGGTCCGGGGCCACGCCAAACTTGCCCCCCAAAAACGCCGCCAGGCGGTCACGGATGGTCAGGCACGCGGCACGCACCGCCATGCCGTTCAGATCGGCCCCCGATGACGCCGCAGTGGCCGATGTATTTGGCACTTTTCCGGTATCCGTGGCTGTGATCTTGACCAGATCTACATCGACGCCAAACACGCCCGCCGCCACTTGGGCCACCTTCTGGAACAGGCCTTGCCCCATTTCAGTGCCGCCATGGTTCAATTGGATAGACCCATCCTGATAGACATGCACCAAAGCCCCGGCTTGATTAAGATGGGTCAGGGTAAAAGAAATCCCGAATTTTACCGGGGTCAATGCGATGCCGCGTTTCAAGATCGGGCTGCCGGCGTTCCACGCGTTAATCGCCGCCCGCCGCGCCGGGTAATCCGATGTTTGTTCTAATCGCGCGACCAGTTCATGCCCGATAAAATCCTCAACCGGCATGTGATAGGGGGTGGTCTGGGCTTTCACGTTGGTAAAAATACCTCCGCCAGAGGCAAGCTTGTCAGTCATCCCGGCATAGAAATTCGCCCGCCGCACGGCCAAAGGATCGCGCCCAACGGCAAAGGCCGCATGGTCCATCACCCGCTCGATCCCGATCATCCCCTGCGGGCCGCCAAAGCCACGAAACGCGGTCGCACTTTGGGTGTTGGTTCGCAGGCGGTGCGATTCAATACGAATGGCGGGCAAGTGATAGCAATTGTCAGCATGCAGCATGGCACGGTCTGCCACTGGCAGCGATAAATCCTGCGCCCAGCCACACCGCACCAGATGGCTAAATTCCAGCCCTAAAATCCGGCCCTGATCATCAATCCCTGCGCGATACAAAATCCGCAGATCGTGGCGCTTGCCGGTAATCATCATATCGTCATCGCGGTCATAGCGCATTTTGCAGGGCCGCCCCGTGGCGCGGGCGGCAACTGCACAGGCGATGGCCAGCGCATTGCCCTGACTTTCCTTGCCGCCAAAGCCGCCACCCATCCGGCGTACTTCGACGCGCACGGCTGACATTGGAATGTGCAAGGCATGGGCGACTTTGTGTTGAATTTCCGTCGGATGCTGGGTGGACGACAGCACCACCATGTCGCCGCCTTCTTGCGGAAGACATGCGGCGACTTGGCCCTCCAGATAGAAATGTTCCTGCCCGCCCACCTCAAAGCTGCCGGTAATCTGGTGTGGGGCCGCAGCAATGGCCGTCGCCGCATCCCCCTTGACCCAGACAACCGGGCCCCGTTCAAACCGTGCATTCGCAGCCATTGCCTGATCAATCGTCAGCAGGGCCGGGCGCGCGGCGTAGTCGATCTTGGCCAGGCGCGCAGCCCGGCGGGCAGCCAGATGGCTGTCGGCCACCACCAAAAACACCGGCTGGCCCGCGTAATGAACCGTCCCGGTTGCCAGCAGCGGTTCATCATGGGCCGAAGGGCTGCAATCGGGCATCTCGGCAAAATCTGCCGCAGACAGCACCAACACAACACCGGGCGCTGCGCGCACCGCCGTCAGATTGATTGCGGTGATCTCGCCATGCGCGCAGGTCGACAGCCCGAAGGCCAGATGCAGCGCATCTGCGGGCAGCGCAATGTCATCAACATACCGCGCGGCACCGGTAACATGCAGCGCGGCTGCGTCATGCGGCAGGGATTTGCCCATGCTCACGTCCGCACCGCCAAAACGTCGACAGGGCTGCCCGCCAGATCGTGAAAATACCGGGTCAGCATGTTTTGCGCGGCGGTCAGGCGGTAGGCAGCCGAGGCGCGCATATCGCTAAGCGGCTGGAAGTCGGCGGAAAATTCGGCTTGCGCGGCTGTGATCGTGGCAAGGCCCCAAATCTGACCGATCAACGCCGTCTCAACCTTTGCGGCCCGTTTGGGCGTGCCCGCCATGCCCCCAAAAGCAATGCGGGCAAAGGTGATCACGCCGCTTTCCACGCCAATATTGAAACACCCGCAGACCGCCGAAATGTCTTGATCAAACCGCTTCGACAGTTTGTAGCAGCGCAGATTTGGCGCCGCGGCGGGGATCGTTATGGCTGCAACAAATTCACCGGGGCGGCGATCCTGGCGGCGATATTGCACAAAGAAATCTTCCAGCGGCAGATGCCGCATCTCATCGCCGCGCCGCAAATGCAGCGTCGCCCCAAGCGCAATCAACGCCGGTGGGCCATCCCCAATCGGCGAACCGTTGGCGATATTGCCGCCAATCGTTGCCGCATTGCGAATCTGAACCGACGAATAACGCCGCAGCAATTCGGCGAACGACGGGTGCAGCGGGGCCATCGCCGCGCGCAGTTGTTCAATCGTGACACCGGCCCCGATGCTGATCATGCCGCCGCGCGTCTCGATCTGTTTCAGATCGGTGATACCGCCCAGAAATGCCACAGGGTTCAGATCACGCAGCGATTTTGTCACCCACAAGCCAACATCGGTGGCCCCCGCGATCAGGGTGGCATCAGAGTTTGCCAGATACCAATCGGCCAGATCATCAGAATTATCCGGGCAAAAGGCGGCCGTCAGGGGGTTTTTAACGCCCGTGTGCTGCGCCCTTATCCCCGAAGGTCTTTGTGCCAACGTGAACACCTGATCGGTGCGCATCCAATCTGGCACGGCTGCAGTCTCAACCGCCTGCGCCGCCCGAATGATCGGCGCATAGCCAGTGCAGCGGCACAGATTGCCTGCCAGCACATCATCATGGTCCGTGCGCCCGTTCAGATGCCCCACGGCCATCGACACCACAAACCCCGGCGTGCAAAAACCGCATTGGCTGCCGTGGTGGGCGATCATCGCGGATTGCACGGGGTGCATCTGACCTTGCGGGCCAGCGATACCTTCGACGGTGCGCACCGCTTTGCCCTGCAACTGTGGCATAAACAAAATGCAGGCGTTCAACGCGCGTGCGCCATCCCCATCGGTAACCATCACCGAGCAGGCCCCGCAATCACCCTCGTTGCAGCCCTCTTTGGTGCCGCATAACCCGCGATCCAGCCGCAACCAATCCAATAAGGTTTGCGTCGGCAACGAATCTGCCACGCGCACCGGCGTTCCGTTCAACAGAAACGCTATTTCGGCCATAATCTGTCCTGCCACGGTCTTTTCGGTTTCGCCCCATAGGGGCAGCGACGCCTTCGCCCGATGTGGCGGAAAACAAAGAACGCGCGGTTGTCAGTCTCATTCTATCTTGCCAAACATTGAATCCCAAACATTAAGATTTTGGCAAGCCCATGATTTGGTGGCGGGGCCTAAGTTTTGCACATCTGTGACCAAACCCGCAGCATTATGCAAAGCCCACTTTCCCCGCCGCGCGCGCGCCGCTAGTCTGCCCGCATGTCAAAACCCACCCGATTCATCCATCTGCGCGTGCATACTGAACATTCCCTGCTGGAAGGGGCGGTTCCGGTCAAACACCTGATCAAACATTGCGTCAAAACCGACGCGCCTGCCGTGGCGGTGACGGATACCAACAACATGTTTGCGGCGCTTGAATTTTCGGTGACGGCGCTAGAGGCAGGCGTGCAGCCGATCATCGGTTGTCAGATCAGTCTGGCCTATGATCCGGCAGCCCCCGGCGAAAAGCTGCGCCTGCCTGCGCCAGTCGTTCTGCTGGCGCAGTCCGAGGCAGGCTATATGAACCTGATGAAGCTGAATTCGTGCCTTTACATCGACACCCAAGCCAAAAACGGTGGCGGGCAGGTGCCGCAGATCACGATGGCGGAATTGGAACACTATTCGGCCGGTCTTATTTGTCTGACAGGTGGGCCGGATGGCCCGATTGGACGATTGTTGCAAACCGCGCAACTGCCCAAAGCGCGCGCGCTGATACAGCGGCTGGCAGCGGCTTTTCCCGACAGGCTTTATGTCGAGTTGCAACGCCACCCGATGGAAGGGGGGCGTCTGCCTGACGCCGAAGCGGCAACCGAGCGTGGCCATATTGAAATGGCTTATTCTCTTGATTTGCCCATTGTGGCCACCAACGACGTTTATTTCCCAGAGTCCAAGATGTTTGAAGCACACGATGCGCTGATCTGCATCGCAGAAGGGGCTTATGTCGATCAACAACAGCCCCGCCGCCGCCTGACCCCGCAGCATTACCTGAAATCCGAAGCCGAGATGGTGGCCCTGTTCGCCGATCTACCCGAAGCAATTGCCAATACAGTCGAAATCGCGCGCCGCTGTGCGTTTGCCGCCTATAAACGTGATCCGATTCTGCCGAAATTCGCCGATAACGAAGTGGCCGAACTGCGCCGTGCGGCCAATGCCGGGCTGGTGGCGCGTCTGGCGGTGATCCCGCATGCGGTAACGGTGGCCGACTATCAGGCGCGGCTGGATTTTGAGCTGACGATTATCGAGAAAATGGGCTTTCCCGGATATTTCCTGATCGTGGCCGATTTCATCACCTGGGCGAAAGGGCAGGGCATTCCGGTGGGGCCGGGACGCGGTTCTGGTGCGGGCAGTCTGGTGGCCTATGCGCTGACCATCACCGATCTGGACCCGCTGCGATACGCCCTGTTGTTTGAACGGTTTTTGAACCCCGAACGCGTGTCGATGCCCGATTTCGACATCGACTTTTGCATGGACCGCCGCCAAGAGGTGATCGAATACGTCCAAGCCAAATATGGCCGCGATAAGGTCGGCCAGATCATCACCTTTGGCGCGCTGCTGTCCAAGGCCGCGATTCGCGACGTGGGCCGGGTTTTGCAGATGTCTTACGGGCAGGTCGACCGTTTGTCGAAAATGATCCCGGTGGAAGGCGTCAAACCTGTCAGCATTACCAAGGCCTTGGCGGATGAACCCCGGTTACGCGAAGCGGCCAAGGAAGAGGTCGTCGCACGACTTTTGAACTATGGCCAGCAGTTGGAGGGGTTGCTGCGCAATGCGTCCACCCACGCGGCGGGGGTGGTGATCGGCGACCGGCCGTTGGATGAACTGGTGCCACTTTACCAAGACCCGCGATCGGATATGCCGGCCACCCAGTTCAATATGAAATGGGTCGAAGCGGCGGGGTTGGTCAAGTTTGACTTTCTGGGTCTGAAGACCCTGACGGTTATTCAAAACGCGATGGATTTGCTGGCCTTGCGCGATATTCGTTTTGATATCAATCTGATCCCGCTGGATGATAAACCATCTTACGATCTTTACGCCTCGGCCAAAACCGTTGCGGTATTTCAGGTGGAATCCAGCGGCATGATGGATGCGCTGCGGCGGATGAAGCCCACATGCATCGAAGATATCGTGGCACTTGTGGCGCTGTATCGTCCAGGCCCGATGGAGAACATCCCCGCCTATTGCGAGGTCAAGAACGGCCTGCGGGCGTTGGAATCGATCCACCCGACGATTGACCATATCCTTGCCGAAACCCAAGGCATCATCGTCTATCAGGAACAGGTGATGCAAATCGCGCAGGTTATGGGCGGTTATTCCCTTGGCGGGGCCGACCTTTTGCGCCGCGCGATGGGGAAAAAGATCGCGGCTGAGATGGCCAAGGAACGGCCAAAATTTGTGAAGGGCGCGTTTGAAACCCATGCGATTGCGGCGGGGAAGGCAGGGGAAGTCTTTGACCTGCTGGAGAAATTCGCCAACTATGGCTTTAACAAATCACACGCCGCTGCCTATGCGGTGGTCAGCTATCAAACGGCCTATCTGAAGGCCAATTATCCAGTTGAATTCATGGCCGCCGTGATGAACTGCGATATTCATCTGACGGACAAACTGGCGGTTTATAAACGCGAAGTGGATAAGCTGGGGCTGAAAACGGTTTCGCCTTGTGTGAACGCATCCTTGCCCACCTTTACCGTGCGCGATGGGCGGATCGTCTATGCATTGGGCGCGCTGAAAGGTGTGGGCCCTGAGGCGATGAAGCTGATCGCAGATGCCCGCCGGGTGGCTGGCATTGAAAAGCCTTTTGCCACCCTGTTCGATCTGGCCCGTCGGGTGGATATCAAACGCGTCGGCAAACGCCCGTTGGAAATGCTGGCGCGCGCCGGGGCCTTTGACGTGCTTGACCCTAACCGCGCGCGGGTGTTCGAAGGACTGGACGCGCTGGCCGCCTATTCCGCCGCGATCCATGAGGCGAAATCATCCAATCAGGTGTCGCTGTTCGGTGAGGCAGGCGCGGATATCCCCGAACCACGGTTGCCGTTCCGCGATGATTGGCTGCCCATTGAACGGCTAACACAGGAACATCAGGCGATTGGGTTCTATCTGTCGGGTCATCCGTTGGATGATTACATGGGGCCGTTGAAACGCCGCGATGTGAAAACGTTGACGGAAGTGACCGCCCTTGCCGCGCGCGGTCCGTTGATTGCCAAACTGGCGGGGGCTGTGGCGTCAAAGCAAGAACGCAAATCGGCCAAGGGCAACCGCTTTGCCTTTGTGCAACTGTCTGATCCGACGGGGCTTTATGAGGTGACGGTGTTTTCGGACACCTTGGAAGCCGCGCGTGATTTGCTGGAGCCGGGGCGCAACGTGGTGCTGACGGTCAAGGCGGAACTGGAAGGCGATACGCTGAAACTGCTGGCCAATGCGGTGCTGCCGATTGATGCCGTGGCCGATCAGGCCGGGGCGTCGGATTTGCGGATTCATCTGAACAACGCAGGCGCTGTGCCATCGATTGCGGCACTTCTCGATCGGGTGACAGGGCGCACAAAGGCGCAGATCACACTTTGTGTGGCCGATGATCAGGGCCGAGAGATTGATTTGACCTTGCCGCATACCTATCCGGTGACCGCCCAGATAAAAGGGGCGATCAAGGCCATTCAGGGCGTTGTTTTGGTGGAAGAAATCTGAGGTCGCGGGTCGGAAAATTTTTAGCTAAAAATTTTCACCTGGCCCTAACCGCCGTCCCTACCAATGCGGCGGCTTCTGGTCGGCCAAGGGTATCCCAGCACCATCCGCCTCGCGCCCCGCCTCTCGTTCCGCCAACAGCTGCGTCAGCCGCAAAATCCGGTCCAACTCGCGGCCTTGCCGGGCTGCGACATCAGACAAATCCTCAACCGCGCGGGTCAGATGGGCGATTTGCTCTTCAAGGGCGTCGATCCGGTCCATTTATCCTCGCTTTGCAAATAGCGCAGCCGCTTGCCGCCCCGCCGCCCATCCGATAGATGGCTCTGGATATACCGACTGCGACCAAAAGCGAAGGGCCCCCCGCCATGGCATCCGATAAATCCCCCCGCCGCCCGCGCGCCGAAACCCCCAAAGGGTTCCGCGATTACCGGGGCGCGGAAGTGGTTGAGCGTAAGGCGATGCTGGATAAAATCGCCGAGGTCTATCACCGCTATGGCTTTGATCCCTTGGAAACATCGGCCGTGGAAACCGTTGAATCGCTGGGTAAATTCCTGCCAGATGTCGACCGCCCGAATGAAGGCGTGTTCGCTTGGCAAGAAGATGAAAAAGATTGGCTCGCCCTGCGCTATGATCTGACCGCCCCCTTGGCCCGGGTGGCCGCCCAATACCGCGATACCTTGCCATCCCCCTACCGCCGCTATGCCATGGGCCCGGTCTGGCGCAATGAAAAACCCGGTCCGGGGCGGTTCCGGCAGTTTTATCAATGTGATGCGGATACGGTAGGGTCGGCAAGTGTGGCCGCAGATGCCGAGATTTGTATGATGCTGGCGGATGCGTTGGAGGCCGCAGGGATTGATCGCGGCGATTACGTGATCAAGGTGAACAACCGTAAGGTTTTGAATGGGGTGATGGAAGTGGCGGGGGTGCTGGACCCGTCTGATCCATCCCGGTTTGAGGCAGAACGCGGGATCGTTTTGCGCGCGATTGATAAGTTTGATCGGTTGGAGCCGCAAGGTGTCTACGCATTACTCCGTGATGGCCGAAAGGATGACTCCGGCGACTTTACGAAGGGTGCCAATCTATCCGAAAAGCAGGCAGAAATTGTCATGCGGTTCGTTATGGCGACGACTAATATTCATAGCGCAATGATTGAGAGACATTTTCGACCAAGCAACCCTTTGCCATCAGAAGAAAACTTAGGTTCTACACCTATGGGTGTTCTGTTCCCTGATTTGCTGGCAATTTCAGTTCTGCATCCAGAGTCACTTAAGATTGAAACGCTCACTTATTTAACTTCGATTGTTGGTGCATCCGGCATTGGAAGCGAAGGTGTAAATGAACTGAGCCAAATCGCAGACCTTCTCCTTGCCCAAGGCTATGGCCCTGACCGTATCCGCATCGACCCCTCCGTCGTGCGTGGCCTCGGCTACTACACCGGCCCGGTCTATGAGGCCGAACTTACCTTCGAAATCCTCGACGAAAAGGGCCGGAAACGCCAATTCGGCTCTGTCGCGGGTGGGGGGCGCTATGACGATCTGGTCAAGCGTTTCACCGGCCAATCGGTGCCTGCCACCGGCGTTTCCATCGGCGTGGATCGCTTGCTTGCCGCCCTGCACGCCAAGGGGCGTATCCAGACCGATACCGCTGGCCCTGTGGTTGTTACCGTGATGGACCGGGAACGGATGGCCGATTACATGGCGATGGCGACCGAACTACGAAACGCAGGCATCCGCGCCGAAGTTTACCTTGGCAACCCGAAAAACTTTGGCAACCAGATGAAATATGCTGATAAACGCGGCAGTCCCATTGCAATTATCCAAGGTGGCAATGAACTTGCCAACGGCACGGTCATCCTAAAAGACCTAATACTTGGCGCCCAAATCGCCCAAAACGCAACGCTGGAAGAATGGAAAGACCGCCCCGCCCAAGTGGAAATTCCCCGCGCCGATTTGGTGGCGGCAGTGCGCAAAATGCTGGGCCAATGACCCCCAAAGCCGCCATACGGGCCGAGGCCGAGGCGCTGTTTGCGGCCTTCCAAGCGGCGGGGGCCATCCCGGTGGACGCCGACCTGCTATTGCCCGCCGAAACCCTGCTGGACCTTTACGGCGAAGACATCCGCGCGCGGGCCTATACCACCACCGATCCCTTGCGCGGTGAGATGATGTTGCGCCCTGATTTCACCGTGCCCGTGGTGCAGGCCCATATGCAAAACGGTGCGGACCCCGCAAGGTATTGCTATCTGGGTGAGGTTTTCCGCAAGCAAGATCACCTGAACAACCGCGCATCAGAATATCTGCAAGTCGGGTTTGAGGTGTTTGATCGCGCCGCCCCCCAATCCGCCGATGCCGAGGTTTTCGCGTTGTTCGCCACCCTGCTGGCCCCCTTGAACTTGCGCGCCACCACCGGCGATATCGGCATTCTGATGGCTGCGGTCCAAGGCCTGAACACCACGCCCCGCCGCCGCGCAGCCTTGTTGCGTCACATCTGGCGGCCCAAACGGTTTCGCGCGTTGCTGGACCGCTTTGCGGGCCGCGCCGCCATGCCGCAGGCCCGCGCGCACCTGTTGGAAAAACTGGCCACAGGTTCGCCCGCCGCCTTGATCGAACAGGCGGGCAGCTTTATCGGCCTGCGCAGTGCGGATGATATCGCCGCCCGCGCCATCGCCTTGATTGACGATGCCAGCGCCCCACCGATTGCGGCGACCGAAGCGGCGTTGCTGTATGATCTGCTGACGCTGCAAGCCCCCGCCTCCGCTGCTCTGACCCACCTTCGTGGCATTACCCCAATGCTGCCCGCCATTGCGCCAGCCGTTGATCGCTTTGCCGCCCGTCTGGAGGCGCTGACCGCGCGCGGTATCAACGTGCAAACCCTGCCGTTTGAGGCCAGCCACGGGCGCACCCAAATGGAATATTACGATGGGTTCGTCTTCAGCTTTCACGGGCCAGCGGGTTTGCCCGCTGTCGCCTCTGGCGGGCGTTATGATGCGCTGACAGCCGTGCTGGGGCAGGGCCGGTCGATCCCGGCGGTAGGCGGCATTATTCGGCCCAATTTGGTGGCCCAACTAAGGGCAGAAAAATGTTGAAAATCGGAGTGCCGTCAAAAGGCCGCCTGATGGAGCAAACCTTTGATTGGTTCGGGCTGCGCGGCATCACCATGCGCCAAACGGGGGCCGACCGTGAATATGCCGGTGCCGTGGACGGCGTGGCGGGCATTGAACTGGTGCTGTTGTCGGCGGCCGAAGTGCCGCGCGAACTGGCTGCAGGGCGGATCCATCTGGGCGTCACCGGATCAGATTTGCTGCGCGATAAGCTGGCCGATTGGGATACCCAGGTGATGGAACTGGCACCGATGGGCTTTGGCCATGCCGATCTGATCATCGCGGTGCCTGCGGTGTGGATTGATGTGGATACGCTGGATGATCTGGATGCAGCCGCAGCAGCGTTTCGCGCCAGCCATGGCTTCCGGCTGCGCATTGCCACCAAATACCACAGGCTGGTGCGCGAATTTCTTACCGCTAGTGGCGTCGCCGATTACCAATTGGTCGACAGTCAAGGTGCCACCGAAGGCACCGTGAAAAACCTCACTGCCGAAGCGATTGCCGATATCAGCAGCACCGGTGACACTTTGCGCGCCAACCATCTGAAAATCCTGTCAGATTGTGTCATACACCAAAGCCAGGCGACGCTTTACGCCGCCCATAATGCCGACTGGTCACAGGCGCATAAGGTGCTGAACACCCTGTGTGCCGCGTTGCAAATCGACATGCCGGGTCGGCTATACCCTACTTGACGCATGCATGCAGACGGATAAATTCAGGCAAGTGGTTCTGAAAGGATAAATGATGCGCTACTCGCCGTTGTTGTTCTGTTTGCTTGCTTTGCCTGCCCAAGCCCAAGAGTTGGCATCAGGTGCCAAGATCAAATCCGCGATGTCTGGCAATACGGTGAAGGGCAGCATGCAGGCCTCTGGCGCATATGCTGAATTCTATGCCGCCGATGGTACGATCAAAGGCGCAGATTACACGGGCAGTTGGTCAATTTCCGGCGATCAGATGTGCTTTGTCTATAATGACGATCCGGCGCTGTGCTGGGGCGTTCGTATTGACGGCAGACAAATCACCTGGGTGGGTCCAAATGGGGATGAAGGAACGGGCAACCTTCTTGGCGGCAATCCGAACGGGTTTTGATATCGCACGGCGGGGATACGGCGACGAATCACAGGCGGAGGATAATGCGTTGATCGGTCCAAAATCCGGTGCTTTAAAGCGTTTTGAGTTGTCATTGAAAGCTTAAGCATCAGAATTCAAACACTTTTGGTTTGAATTCTGATCCAACTTAAACTCGAAACCCTCTAATATAGCCCGATTTCCGCCAGCGCCTGTGCCAAAGCGGGCGGCAAGGCATCGTCCAGTTTCCGACCTTTGGGCAGATCACGCGGGGCCTCCGACCCAACCAGATACCGCCAGCCCTGAAACGGGCGGCGGGCGGCGGCTTCAACCCGGATCACTTCGGCATCCAGCACCAAAGCACAACGCGCGATGCCATCCGACCCGCGTCGATCTTGCAAATCCAATATGCGTTGGCGGGCCTGAATGGCCCCTTTGATCACCCAATACAGCGATCCACCTTCCAGCAATTCCTTCTCACGTTTTGGCGTCATGCGGGTGACGTGTTCGGTGGTGCCCGCTTTCCAGACATGGGCATGCGCGCGGTGCCAATCGGTGAGATCTTCAACCGACTCCGCGCCGACGCATAATTTCAGGATGTTCAGTGTCATGTTACCCCCGAACCCTAGGATAGTGTCTGGCGGCGCAACTTCAAGCCGGGTTCAGCCCATCAGCCATCGGAAAACCCGGCGCAGCACTGTGATACCATTGCCCCGAACCGGGGTCCCATGGGCCATAACGATCTTTTCGACGGGCCAGTCCAGAATCCGCCCCACCGACTTTCGCGCGGCCGTTCGGTTGACAAAGGCCACACGAAATTTGCGCGGTACCTCGGGGTGTGGCCCGGCGATCATATCAAGCCGCGCCACTACGCCACGCCAGCCGTGAAACCATTTTGGGGGAAGTTGCTGGATCAGATCGGTGAACAAGACCGTGCCACTGGGGCGATGGAAAAATACCACTTCGTCAGTGATCAGATTGCCGCGCACCACGACTTGATCGACCACCTCTGCCCAGATTGCCGAGGCAGAATCGCCAAGTTCGCTGGCAAAAGCGACATCCCGCCGTTTGGCCGCCAATCCGGGGGCGCCATGGGCCACGGCGGTCGGGAAGGCCTGCAGCCAATCAGCCAAATACAGGTGGTGCAGGCTGTTTGGCGCCAGAATATGACGCACTACGCCCAAGGCGGCGACCTCGTGTCGCAGCGTTTCGGTCAACTGGACGGGTGACCAGATCAACAAATTTTTGTCGGGCAAGCGGATCACAGCCATGCGCGTGGGATAGTGAAATCCAGCATAAGCGTTGACGATTGCGCCATCGGCAATCCAGATTTCGCGGCCAAATGGGTCCAACATAGCTGTCCTCGGGCGATGGTGCAGCAGTTCGAAAACGCTATCGCGCGAAGTGCCACTTGGCAATGCAGCGCCGCCAACCCAGCGCCGTTGACCCGCGTGCCCCAAGCGCGTATCTTGGACCTTCCGCCACATCATTCCCCAAAGGTAGTCCCATGCCCCCTTTCGCCGCTGCCATTGCCGAGCAAATCTGGGACATGAAGTATCGCCTGAAAGCCGCCGATGGCACGCCGATTGATGGGACGGTCGAAGACAGCTGGCGGCGCATTGCCCGTGCGCTGGCGGTGGTGGAAAAAGACCCCGCCCAATGGGAAGAAAAATTCTACGCAGCGTTGGAAGGGTTCAAATTCCTGCCCGCGGGCCGCATCACGGCGGGCGCGGGCACGGGTAGGTCGGTGACGCTGTTCAACTGCTTTGTCATGGGCACCGTGCCCGATGACATGGGCGGCATCTTTGATGGGCTGAGAGAGGCCGCGCTGACCATGCAGCAGGGTGGTGGGATCGGTTATGATTTCAGCACGATCCGCCCGCGTGGGGCCGAGGTTAAGGGCGTCGCCGCCGATGCATCCGGCCCCTTGTCGTTCATGGATGTCTGGGATGCGATGTGCCGCACCATCATGTCGGCCGGGTCGCGCCGGGGTGCCATGATGGCCACAATGCGCTGCGATCACCCGGATATTGCGGCATTTATCGCCGCCAAAAAAGACCCCGCCCGCCTGCGGATGTTCAACCTTTCGGTGCTGATCACTGATCCCTTCATGGCCGCCGTCAAGGCGGATGGGCCGTGGGAGTTGATCTTTGGCGGTAAAGTTTACCAAACCGTGCAAGCGCGTGATTTGTGGAATACCATCATGCGCAACACCTATGATTTCGCCGAACCCGGTGTGATTTTCATCGACCGGATCAATGCCGCGAACAATCTGAACTATTGCGAGACGATTGCTGCGACCAACCCCTGCGGCGAACAACCCCTGCCGCCTTATGGCGCGTGTTTGTTGGGCAGCATCAATTTGCCCACCCTGATCACCGGGGCGTTCACTAAGAAAGCCAAACTTGATCTGGCGGCGCTGGATGATCTGGTGCGCACCGCCGTGCGGATGATGGATAATGTGGTGGATGCCAGCCGGTTCCCCTTACCGCAGCAGGCCGCCGAGGCGCAGGCGAAACGGCGGATTGGGTTGGGAGTGACCGGGCTGGCGGATTCATTGCTGATGCTGGGGCAGCGTTATGGATCGCCCGCCGCAGCCAAACAAACCGAAGACTGGATGCATGCCATCGCGCGGGCGGCTTATTTGGCCTCGGTCGATCTGGCGCGCGAAAAGGGCGCGTTCCCGCTGTTTGACGCGGATAAATTCCTGGCCTCCGGCAATATGATGCAGATGGATGATGATGTGCGGGGTGCCATCCGCACCCATGGCATCCGTAACGCTTTGCTGACGTCTATCGCGCCTACGGGCACCATCAGTCTGTATGCGGGCAATGTCAGTTCCGGGATCGAGCCGGTGTTTGCCTATGCCTACACCCGCAAAGTGCTGCAAAAAGACGGGTCGCGCACCGAAGAAGAGGTGGTTGATTACGCCGTGCGGCTGTGGCGTGAAACCCATGGCGACGCGGAACTGCCCGATTATTTCGTCAACGCCCAGACCCTGCCGCCGTTGGATCATGTGCGGATGCAGGCGGCGGCGCAGAAGTGGATTGACAGCAGCATTTCCAAAACCATCAACTGCCCCGAAGACATCAGCTTTGACGATTTCGCGGACGTTTACATGGCGGCCTGGGATCAGGGCTGTAAGGGCTGCACCACTTACCGGCCCAATGCGGTGACGGGATCGGTGCTGACCGTTTCGGAATCGTCTGATAAAATCCCTGCCGAAGCCCCGCAAACCGGTGGGGGCGGCGAGGTGGTGTATCTTTCTGAACCGCTGGACCGGCCGGCGGCGTTGGAGGGGCAGACCTATAAGGTGAAATGGCCGGGCAGCGAACATGCGCTTTATATCACCATCAATGACATCATCATCGCAGGCCACCGCCGCCCGTTTGAGGTGTTTATCAATTCCAAGAACATGGAACATTTCGCCTGGACGGTGGCGCTGACCCGGATGATTTCTGCCGTGTTCCGGCGGGGCGGGGATATTTCTTTTGTGGTCGAGGAATTGAAAGCCGTGTTTGATCCGCGCGGCGGGGCTTGGGTGGATGGGCGCTATATCCCGTCAATCCTGGCCGCGATTGGGGGGGTGATTGAGCGGCATCTGGTGGCCATCGGGTTTATCGAGGGCGAGGGTTTGGGCTTGAAATCCGATCCGCATGCCGAGGTGATGGCCGTGGGAGAGGCCCCGCGCGGCAAGGCCTGCCCGTCTTGTGGGGATTATAATCTACGGATGGTTGAGGGGTGCATGACCTGCGGATCTTGCGGGCAATCGAAGTGTGGGTAGGGCGGCGTCCACGCGTGGACGCTGCGCTGGTTTGAGTGAAAACAATGGGTTACGGGCGTGAATTTACGAATTTTTAAGCTTTGCGGCTGGACGGGCATTTTGTGAACCGGTGGTCTTGGCAAATTTGTCCCACGACAAATCTGCCCGCGCCTGCTTGCCCACGGCAGAAGCGAAACCGCGCCAGCCAGTCAGGTGCGGGCAGATTGCCGATGATCGGTATGCTGCCCCACATCTCTTGCCCAACGGCCCTTGGCCTTATGAGCAACGAAACCGATGAGGCTTGCACTGCAAGCGTCATCAGCCGGTTTCGAAGTGGCGCCACTTTGACGGCACTACTTTGCTTTTCCTCTGTATCATCCCGCATTGGGCGCAGCCCATCTTGGCATCCGCCCCATTCCGTGATCGTGTCAGCCAAGAATTACCAAAACGGGGTGCCGGATGGACCGGGCTGAACTTGTTCATCAGAACTTTCTGCGGCGGGTCGCGGCGCGGGATTTCCCCCAAGGTGTGCCGCCCGCTGGCCCGCTAAACGCCACCCAAGCCGTTGCCATTTACCGCGCCGCCTGCACCAGCCGTGCGTTGGACCGCACAGCGCGGGCGATGCAAAAGGCGGGGCAGGGGTTTTACACCATCGGATCGTCGGGGCACGAAGGCATGGCAGCGGTCGCGGCAGCCTTGCGCCCGACAGATATGGCGTTTCTGCATTACCGCGATGCGGCGTTTCAGATTGCGCGCGGGGGCCAGGTGCCGGGGCAAGACATGGCTTGGGATATGCTGCTGTCCTTTGCGGCCAGCGCGGATGATCCAATCTCGGGCGGGCGGCACAAGGTGCTGGGATCAAAGGCGCTGAATATCCCGCCGCAAACTTCGACAATCGCCAGCCATCTGCCCAAGGCGGTGGGCGCGGCCTATTCGATTGGGGCTGCGCGCAAGCATCGCCCAGAACATGCAATCCTGCCGGATGATGCGATTATTATGTGCTCGTTCGGCGATGCATCGGCCAATCATTCCACCGCCCAAGGGGCGTTTAACACCGCGCAATGGACATCGTATCAATCGGTGCCATTGCCACTGCTGTTTGTGTGCGAAGACAACGGTATCGGCATTTCCACCAAAACCCCAGCAGGGTGGATTGAAGCCACGTTCAGCGCCCGCCCCGGCCTGCGGTATTTTGCCGCCGATGGCTTGGATATGTTCGCCACCTTTGGCGCAGCCCAAGACGCCGCCGACTATGTTCGCCGCAGTCGCAAACCGGCGTTTTTGCACCTTCGCACCATTCGCCTTTATGGCCATGCGGGGGCCGATATTCCAACAACCTATCTGCCCCGCGCCGAAGTTGAGGCGGAAGAGGCGCAAGACCCGTTGCTGTATTCGGTGCGGTTGCTGGACCTGTCGGGCGCGCTGTCCCCCGATCAGGCTTTGGCGATTTATACCGAAACCTGTGATCGTATCACCGGACTGGCCGCAGACGTTGTTCTGCGCCCCCGCCTGAAATCTGCCGCAGATGTGATGGCCAGCATTATCCCGCCGCACCGCGCGAACAGACCCAACAATGGCCCCACCCCTGATGCCCGCGCTGCGGCGTTTGGCAGCGATGTAAACCAAATGGGCGACCCCCAACCGATGAGCAAGATCATCAACTGGGCGCTGACTGATTTGATGTTGACCCATCCGGAACTGGTGATGATGGGCGAGGATGTGGGGCGCAAAGGCGGGGTTTATGGTGTCACGCAAAAACTGCACGCGCGGTTTGGCGCGGGCCGGATGATTGACACCTTGCTGGATGAGCAATCCATTCTGGGGCTGGCGATTGGCATGGCGCATAACGGCTTTGTGCCGATGCCGGAAATTCAGTTTCTGGCCTATCTGCACAACGCCGAAGATCAGTTGCGCGGAGAGGCCGCGACGTTGCCGTTCTTTTCCAATGGCCAGTTTGCCAACCCGATGGTGCTGCGGATTGCGGGATTGGGATATCAGAAAGGCTTTGGCGGGCATTTCCACAATGACAATTCGGTGGCGGTGATCCGCGATATTCCCGGCGTGATCTTGGCCTGCCCGTCGAATGGGGCAGATGCGGCGATGATGCTGCGCGAATGCGTGCGGCTGGCGCGGCAAGAACAGCGGGTTGTGGTGTTTTTGGAACCCATAGCCCTGTATCCGATGCGGGATTTGGGGGTGGATAAAGATGGCGGTTGGATGTCGCTTTATCCTGCTATGGATCATGGCATTAAGTTGGGCGAGGTAGGCCAGCACGGCAGTGGCACCGATCTGGCCATCGTGACCTATGGCAACGGCTATTACCTTAGCCGCCAGGCCGAACTGCGGCTTGTGGCTGGCGGGCATAAGGTGCGGGTGATCGACATGCGCTGGCTGTCGCCCTTGCCAGAGGCGGGGTTGATAGCGGCGGTATCGGGATGCAAAGCGATCCTGATCGTGGATGAATGCCGCCGCACGGGCGGTGTGGCCGAAGGGGTGATGGCGCTTTTTGCCGAACGTGGCGCGGTGCCGGTTTCGCGGGTAACCGCCGCCGATAGTTTTATCGCAACCGGGCCCGCCTATGCGGCAACCATGCCATCCGCGGACAGTATCTTTGACGCGGCTTGTGCGATGCTGCGGCAACCGCAATAAGATATTTCATTTGGCGCGGCTGATATGCCCCGCGCCTAAAGCGATTTTCTATTAACTAGTGTTTAGCCGATGTTGATATAGGGTAAGGCCAGAAGCGGCGCTCATCCGGTTCGGGCAATTCGGCAACAGCCGTGTTGGCCCAACAACCGCCATTTTCCAACGCTATAGCGGCCAAAGCTAAGGTAAGGTAAAATGCGATCACCTGATGGGCCGAACTTTGGAAAGACGAAAATGATCAAGCCAATACTTGCTGTCATGTTAAGCTGCCTGATCTTTGCCAGCCCGGCGATTGCGCAAGATCGCGTCACCTTGGGTTGGGGCCGGATGTTCAGCAATGACACCTTAGGCGATGGCCATGATCGCTGGCGCACCGGATCTTACAGTGTCAGCCGGATCCGGGGGATCAGCTGGTCTGGGGAATTGCCACAAACATTTGGCGAGATCCTGGAATTTCGCGCCCGTGCCGAAACCATCGCACCCGGCAGTCTGGTGGCCCCTGCGACCGGTGACCGGCGTTATGCGGGTGTGTTGGCGTTCGGGTTGCACACGCATTTTGACTGGCGCGGCAATGATGTGGCGCTTGGGGCCGATCTGGCCTTTGTCGGGCCGCAAACCGGGATCAGCGGCTTTCAGGGGTTTGTCCATAACCTGTTGGACCTGCCAGAACCCACCGTCTATGATGACCAGCTGGGCAATGCGATTTACCCAACGCTGGTCGCCGAAGTGGGCCGGACGGTAGAAATTGCCGGCACCACGCGGATGCGTCCTTTCGTTGAAGTGCAAGCGGGGCTGGAGACGTTTGTGCGCGTTGGTGGCGATCTGGTGATCGGTCAGTTGGGCCGTGATGATCTTATGCTGCGCGATGCGGCCACAGGGCAGCGATTTCGCGCCATTGATGGATCGCCTGCAAAAGGGGTTAGTTTTGTGCTGGGCGGCGATATTACCCAAGTGTTCGCCAGCAAGTTGTTGCCAATTGGTGACGATGCGACTTTGTCGGATACCCGCACCAGAATGCGCGCGGGCGTGCATTGGAAAGGCGAAAAAGCGACAGTATTCTATGGGCTTAGCTATCTGGGCCGCGAATTTGAAGAGCAACCCGACGGGCAGGTTCTGGGCTCGCTTAGTTTGAATATGAAGTTCTGAGACATTATTTTGTCAGCCTTCATCGCAAAATCATGGAATTGCGAATCGGTTCTTGTTAACGTTTCCAGATAAGAAACGATAAAAAAACGAGCAGGCAAACAGGCATGAAAACGGGCTCTTTGGGCACGTTCGTCATATCCTGGTCACAAACAGAAGTAGACGGCGTTCGCGCCGCATCCCTTGACGTTTTATCCGTTGGAGCCGCCTGGCGCTGGACGGGTATGGCTGTGCGCGTGGATGGGCCGCAAGGTTTGCTGCTTTTGCAAGGGGCCGAGGGCGCGGCGGATATACGAAAACGTGCAGCACGCATGGTGCAGCGGTTGGTGGGTGCTGCCGTGGGTACTGGCATGGGCGGGCAAGTCAGCCTCGCGGACGACCCCGCAGAGCTGCCCGACCAGGGGTTCATCGTAACTGACGGCCATCAAAGCTTTACCGTCACTATTATTCCGGTACCTGACACAGGGGCGCAATTGTTGATGATGGTGGGCGAATTGCCACCGTGCAATCAAGACTTGTGGGTGGTGCGCACGTCGATTGATCGCACCCATTCCGGGGCGGGCGCGCGGGTGGCGGGCGGGGTGATTTGTTTTACCCCCGAGACGCAGCTGATGACGCCCGATGGCGCGCGCCAAATCGCAGGCTTGCGCACCGGCGATATGATTTTGACGCGCGATAACGGCCCGCAACAGATTTTATGGACCGGACATCGGCGGATGACAGGGGCGCGGCTCTATGCGATGCCGCATTTGCGCCCGATCCGGTTTCGCGCAGGCGCGCTGGGCATCGGGCGCCCCGAAAATGATTTGCTGGTATCCCCCCAACACCGGATGCTGATCAAAGGGGCGGCGGCGCAGGCGTTGTTCAATACGTCTGAAGTTTTGGTGGCGGCCGAGGATTTGATCAATGATGCCAGCATCCTGGTGGATCACGCGCTGCGTGAAGTGACCTATGTGCATATCTTGTTGGAACAGCATAATATTGTCTGGGCCAACGGGTTGGAAACCGAAAGCTTTCATCCGTCGAACACCGCCCTTGATACGGTTGAGGAAAGTCAGCGCGCTGGGTTGTTGGCGATCTTGCCGGGTATTGCGGACAATCCGCACAGCTATGGCGATTACGCGCGGCGCAATATCTCGGCGTCCGAGGCGGCGATCTTGCGGCATGAAATGGCGGCGTAGGTGGTTGGCGGGGAAAATTCTTAGATAAGAATTTTAGGGGGGCTGTCTGCCCCCCTCGGTGCGCAGCACCTCACCCCCCGAGGATACTTTCGGACAGATGAAGCTACCCGTGTTGACACCGGGGTTGCGGCCTGTATAAGCCGCGTTAGTCCCGGATGAGAGTCCGGGGCTTTTCATTGGTGTTGGTGGACCCCGCAAGGGGATGCCTGTCGCCCCGGACCTGATCCGGGGAAAGGACAACGCCCTTCACGTTTAACGAAGGAGATCAGCCGTGACCAAACGCACGTCTGCCAAGTATAAAATTGACCGCCGCATGGGCGAAAACATCTGGGGCCGTCCGAAATCCCCGGTGAACAAGCGCGAATACGGCCCCGGCCAGCACGGCCAGCGCCGCAAGA
>JANNAT010000030.1:0-86679 GCA_031384605.1 Cypionkella sp. | reverse complement strand
ATGGCGCGGGAATTGGGGGTGGGGTTTCGCATGACATCGGGGCCGGTTCTGGCCAAACCCGGCGATCTGGCGGCGATCCTGACCAATCTGGAACCGCGCGATGTGCTGTTCATTGACGAAATTCACCGCCTGTCGCCGATTGTCGAAGAAGTGCTGTATCCCGCGATGGAGGATTTCGCGCTTGATCTGGTGATCGGCGAAGGCCCCGCCGCGCGCACCGTGCGGATTGAATTACAGCCTTTTACGCTGGTCGGGGCCACAACCCGGTTGGGCCTGTTGACGACGCCGTTGCGGGATCGGTTTGGCATTCCGACGCGGTTGCAGTTTTATACTGAAGATGAACTGGACCTGATCGTTACCCGTGGCGCGCGGCTGATGGGGATTGCCGCCGATCCGGCGGGCACGCGCGAAATTGCCAAACGCTCACGGGGCACGCCGCGGATTGCCGGGCGTTTGCTGCGCCGGGTGGTGGATTTTGTGACGGTCGAAGGCGACGGGCGGCTGACCAAAGACATCGCCGACAGTTCGTTAACCCGGTTGGGCGTGGATCACATCGGTTTGGACAGCGCAGATCGGCGCTATCTGGGCCTTTTGGCCGAACATTATGGCGGCGGGCCGGTGGGGGTGGAAACCATCGCCGCCGCATTGTCCGAAGCGCGTGATGCGATTGAGGAAGTGATCGAGCCCTACTTGCTGCAACAAGGCCTGATCCAGCGCACCCCGCGCGGACGGATGCTGGCCGCGCGGGCCTGGCGGCATCTGGGGCTGGACGCCCCGCGCCCAGCCGGGCAATCGGATTTGTTTGAACCCTAGGGTTGGCGGTGCGACGGGTGCCTTCGGCGAGAGTATTTGGGCCAAAATGAAAGGGCTTGCGGCGTGACGGTGGACGAAGTGACGGCGCTGTTCACCCGGCGCGATGGCCGATATCTGTTTGCTCGTTGGGGCCGTGCGATTGTGCCGGTGGTGTTTGGGGTGGCGGATGAAACCCTGCCGGTGGTCAAAGCGGCGATTGAGGCGGTGGTGGCCATGGCCGGGCACGAGATGGCCGAGGCGGATGCGGAGCTGGGCGCAAACCTGATGGTGTTTTTCGTGCGCAGTTGGGCGGAATTGCCCGATGTGCCGAACCTTGATCGCTTGATCCCCGAACTGGCGCCGTTGTGCAAAAGGTTGGCGGCGGCGGATGCCAATCAATACCGGATTTTCCGCTTTGATCCGGCAGGGGCGATCAAGGCGGCGTTTGTTTTCTTGCGGATGGATGACCATTTGTCCGCCGTGCCTGCCGATCTGCTGGCGCTGTCACAAGCGGTGCAGGTTATTCTGCTGTGGTCGGACTGCGCGTTTGAAGGGTTTTCGCCTTTGGTCGATACCGGCGCAAGGGCGCAGTTGCGGCCGGAAATCGGGGCGTTGATTCGGGCAGGCTATGCGCCGGTTATGCCCGTAATGGCGCAAGACGCGTCACATGCGTTGCGGTTGTTTGCGCGGATATCGGCTGCTGGTTAGCCCGCGCTGCCCCCTGCGGAATTCCATACTTGTCAAAAGGCGCGCCCGCATCTTTGGATTATTATGACAATGTGTCGATTTTCTCGTTCGTTTTTTGCGACCCCTTTTTATAACCGGCTTTATCTGTGTCCAATTCAATTTGGCGATATTTCATGACATTGCGTTCACCGCGCCAGCGGATTATCCAAACCTTGGCCTATGAAGCCTGTGCTTTGGCGTTGGCTGTGCCGTTTTACGCCCTGATTGCCGACCGCGAAGCGGGTGCTGCCACGGTTGTCATGCTGGCGATGATGGGTGCCGAAAGGATCTGGGGCCCGTGGTTTCGCCCGGTGGTGCCGCATAAAAATACCGCCGCGGTTACAACGCCAGAGTGCTATCTGCTTTCGCCCCTTGCACGGATCATTGCACCCGTTAGGGTGATGGCCCCAAACGAAAGCATTTCTTGTGTTGTCCCGATTGCCACGCACGCGCCGCTTCGGGCGGATTAGCCCCGGTTTTACACATCCCCCATTAGACCCCTATCATGCGTGAGGCCGATCTTTATCCCGATCTGAAGACCTATTTTGAGGGCCAGGGTTACGTGGTAAAAGCCGAAATCGGTGCTTGCGATCTGATGGCGCGGCGCGGCGACGAGCCTGCGGTGGTGGTCGAGATGAAGCTTTCGTTTTCGCTGTCGCTGGTCATGCAGGGTGTGGCGCGGCAGGGGATGTTCGACGATGTGTATCTGGCGGTGCCGGTTTTGAAAAAAGGCTGGCAGCTGCGCTATAAGGATATCATTACGCTGTGTCGGCGGTTGGGGCTGGGGCTGCTGGCGGTAAAGGTCGGGCAGGGGGTTGAGGCGCATCTTGATCCCGGCCCCTATCAGCCGCGCAAAAACACGGCGCGGGCCGGCCTGCTGCTGCGCGAATTTGCGCGCCGGGTTGGCGATCCGAACAAGGGCGGCACCACGGGGGTTAAGCAGATGACAGCTTATCGCCAAGACGCGCTGCGCTGTGCGGCGGTGTTGACGGATGGGGCCGGCAAGGCCGCCGATGTGGCCCGCGCCTCGGGTGTTGCGCGGGCAGGCGATGTGATGCGCGACAATCATTATGGTTGGTTCGAAAAGATCGCGCGGGGGATTTATCGACTTACACCCAATGGCGTGGTCATTTTGGCGGAACACGCAGAGGAAGTGGCGCGGGTGATGCAGAGTGTTTTGGCCCCACCCCCCGGAAAAACAAAGAAAGGCACCCCCCGTGCTGCACCGTTTTGATCTGCGCGTATACTATGAAGACACTGATTTGGCGGGCGTGGTTTATTACGCCAATTATCTGAAATTCATCGAACGCGGGCGCAGCGAATGGGTGCGCAGCTTGGGCATTGATCAGCTTGCCCTTAAGGCCGATCATGGTCTTTTCCTGGCGGTGCGCCGGGTTGAGGCAGACTATCTGCGGCCGGCGCGATATGACGATCAACTGGTCGTCACCACCGAATGCCGCAGTCTTGGCAATGCCCGGATTGATCTGTGCCAACAGGTGTTGCGCGGTGATACAGTGGTGTTCACGGCATTGGTTACGCTGGTCTGCGTGCTGGAAACCGGGCGTCCGGGTAGGATACCGGCGCAACTGCGCGCGGCTTTGGCAATCGCATAGCCGTGCCCTTGCGGCGCGATCCTGCCCGTGCACGCAGATGTGTTGGCATTCCGCCGCAAACCTTGATAGAATCAGCCCAACAGGTGGACGAAGAGCCACGATAACAAGAGCAGGCGTAATGGAAACCGAAGCCTTAGGTATGGCGCAAGAGATTGATTTCTCTTTGTTCGCCCTTTTTGCACGCGCAACGATTACCGTGAAAGTGGTGATGTTGGGATTGATGATCATGTCGTTCTGGTCATGGGCCGTCATTGTGCGCAAGCATCTGTTGTTCCGCAAATCGCGCGGGGAATCTTCGGTGTTTGACCGCGCGTTCTGGTCGGGTGAGCCGCTGGACGAGTTGTTTGAGAAAATTGGCACCGAAGCGCAGGGGCCGTCGGAAAAGATCTTTGCCGCTGGCATGTTGGAATGGCGCAGGTCGCACAGGCAAGACGGCGGGCTGATCGCGGGGGCGCAGGCGCGGATTGACCGGGCGATGGATGTGGCGATTTCACGCGAGTCTGAGCGACTGAATAAGGGGTTGTCGTTTCTGGCCACCACCGGATCAACCGCACCCTTTATCGGGCTGTTCGGCACCATCTGGGGCATCAAGCATTCGTTTGAACAGATCGCCATCAGCCAGAACACCAATCTGGCCGTCGTCGCCCCCGGTATTGCCGAGGCGTTGTTGGCCACCGGCATCGGGTTGATCGCAGCCATTCCGGCGGTGGTGTTTTACAACAAGCTGAATTCCGACAGCGAACAAATCCTTGGCGGCTATGAGGCGTTTGCCGATGAATTCGCCACCATCCTGTCACGCCAGCTGGACGCATAATCCATGGCGGGCGGGGTGATTAAAAAGGGTGGCGGCGGGCGGCGGGGCCGCAGGCGCGGGTCTGCGGCGGCGATGTCAGAGATCAACGTCACCCCCTTCGTCGATGTGATGCTGGTGTTGCTGATCATCTTCATGGTGGCCGCCCCGATGATGCAGGTGGGGGTTCCGATTGAATTGCCCGATACCGCAGCCACCGCAATGCCGGATGAGCAAGAAGAACCGCTGACGATTTCCATCACGGCGGATGGATTGTTGCTTATTCAGGATACCGAGATTTCGGACGCCGATCTGATCCCGAAACTAAAGGCCATCGCGGCCAATCGCACATCTGACAAGGTGTTTTTGCGGGCCGATGGCGCGCTGGCGTATCAGCGGGTGGCGCAGGTGATGGGCGCGCTGAATGCGGGCGGATTTAACAATATTGGCCTTGTCACCGATGCGGGCGGGCCTGCGATGAACGGAAACTAGGGCAGCCGATGGATCGCGGCACCATCATTTCGGGTATTGGGCACGCAAGTGTCGTCCTTTGGGTGGCCCTTGGGGATTGGCTTTTTGCGCCATCGGTGCCGCCACCGATGCAGGCGGCGTCAGTATCCTTGATCACCGATGCGGCGTTTCAGGCGTTGCAGGCGTCTGCGCCCAAGGCCAAACCTGCCGATAAACCCGCCGAAACACCGTCCGAAGTGGTGGCCCCCCCGCCCGTGCAGCCAGACTTGCCGCCAGCCGAACCTTTGGCCGAACCCGTGCCGCCAGAACAACCGCCGCCTGAGGCAATCGCAGACCCCACGCCGCCGCCGGACCTGCCCGCCGATCTGCCGGTGTCTGCCGATCCGCAACGGGTTGAGGCCCCCCCGCCCGTTGCCCCCTTGGCGGTGGACGAACAACCCATTCCGGTGCCCACGGCCGATAAACGCCCAAAACCGCGCCCGATTGACCGGGTTGCGGCCACGCCTGTTGATGACACCACCGATACGCCCGAGATTGCCGACACGCCGATCCCGGAAGTCAGCGATCAGGCGGAACCGGATGCGCCTGTGGTGGTTGAAGAGGTACCACCTGCATCGCCCGAGGAAGCCGCCCCCGTGATTGTGACCGAAGCCGTTGAAACCGAACCCGACGCGCCGCAACTGGCCCCCACAGCGTCGCGCCGTCCGCAATCGCGCCCTGAACGCGTGGCCGATGTGCCGGTTGAAGATCCGGCGGTTGATACCTCTGCCGAAGATCAGGCAGCTGCCGATGCCCAAGCCGCCGCTGATGCGCAAGCCACGTCTGACGCCCAAGCCGCCGCAGATGCTGCCGCCGTCGAGGCAGCTTTGGCCGAGGCCGCAGATGTGCCAGCCGAGGAAACCGCTGCTGACACCGGCGCGCAAGACCTGCCCGAAGGCCCCCCGATGAGCGGCAGTGAAATCGAAGGTCTGCGTCTGGCGATCAACAAATGTTGGAACGTCGGGCAATTGTCGTCGGCTGCGATGCGGATATCGGTTAAAATGCGCGTTGAGATGAGTGAGGCTGGCAAGCCCATCAACATTGAAATGACAGGCTTTGAAGGTGGGTCCGAAGCAGATGCCGGACGGGCGTTTGAGGCTGGCAAGCGCGCGGTGAACCGCTGTGCAGGTGCGGGCTATGATTTGCCGCCTGAGAAATATGCCGAATGGAGCGTGCTGAACCTTGAGTTTGACCCAAGCGGGATGCGCCAGCGATGAAGCCGCCAAAATTCCCCTGCACAAAGGCCAGCGCGCCGTGCAACGCCATAGGCCAAAGCAGGCCAACCAATAGAAACCCCGTGAAAAACGAGGATATCATGAAAATTTTCCGCACTCTGACCGTGGCCCTGTTCGCGGGCCTGTCTGGTTTTGCCGCCGTAGCGATCCCCGCGCAAGCTGAATTGTCTATCATCTTTACCGATGGTGAAATTGAACCGATGCCCTACGCGGTGCCCAATTTCATTGACGAAGGCGGGTCGGGGGATTTCGCGCAAAACATCTCGCGCGTGGTGGCGTCTGATCTGTCGGGGACGGGGTTGTTTCGCGAAGTGACCAGCGATGCCTATATCAGCACCATCACCAGCTTTGATGCGCCGGTGGCCTATAACGACTGGCAGGCGATCAATTCTCAGGCGCTGATCACCGGGGCGGTGCAGGTTAGCGGCGACCAGATTGTGGTGAAGTTCCGGGTGTTTGACGTGTTTTCCGGCGAACAGCTGGGCGATGGGTTGCAGTTTGTCGGCACCACCGGCACTTGGCGGCGGATGGCGCATAAGGTGGCGGATGCGGTTTACTCGCGCATCACGGGCGAGGGCGGCTATTTCGACAGCCGCGTGGTGTATGTAGCCGAAAGTGGGCCGAAAAACCAACGCCAGAAGCGCCTGGCGGTGATGGATTATGACGGTGCCAATGTGCAGTATCTGACCGACAGCAGCTCTATCGTGCTGGCCCCGCGGTTTTCACCCACGGGCGACCGGATTTTGTTTACGTCCTATTCATCAGGTTTCCCGCAGATTTATCTGATGGATGTGGGTTCCTTGAACGTGCAATCCTTAGGCGAACAGCCCGGCACGATGACCTTTGCCCCCCGCTTTTCCCCCGATGGCAACACGGTGGTGTTCAGTCTGGAACGCGGTGGCAACAGCGATATCTACGCGTTGGATATCGGATCGGGCAACCTGACCCAGTTAACCAACGCGCCGTCGATTGAAACCGCCCCCAGTTTCAGCCCCGACGGTAGCCAGATCGTGTTTGAATCTGACCGCTCGGGCAACCAGCAGATCTATGTCATGGGGGCAGGCGGTGGCGAAGCACGGCGCATTTCCGGTGGAAAGGGGCGTTATGGCACCCCCGTGTGGAGCCCGCGCGGCGATATGATTGCCTTTACCAAGCAAAACGAAGGCAGGTTCCACATCGGCGTGATGCTGTCGGACGGGACCGAAGAGCGGCTGCTGACGGCGTCGTTTTTGGACGAAGGCCCAACTTGGGCCCCGAATGGCCGGGTCATCATGTTCATGCGCGAAAGTGCGGGCGCGGGCGGGCAATCTTCGCTGTTCTCGGTTGATATCACCGGGCGCAATCTGCGACAGGCCACAACCGAGGGTGCTGCGTCCGATCCGGCATGGTCGCCTTTGCTGCCGTAAATTTGACTGCGCCGCCGGGCCCCAAACGATTCCCAAGGCGGCGTGAACCTGTTATAAATGTCTAAATCGAGCCCAAAACCAAAAAGAAAAGGATGATACCCATGTCTCTTGCCGTGAAAACCCTGTTGCTGGTGGCGGCCCTTGGCCTTGCGGCCTGTAAAAACCCAGACCGCTATGATGCCAACGCCCCGGGTGCGGGTGTCGGCAATGGCGGGATTAACACCAACGGTTTGGGCGATCCGTCTGATCCGCGCTCTATCGCGTATTTCAACCAGTCGGTGGGCGATCGTATCTTGTTCGCCGTCGATCAATCCACCCTGTCGGGTGAGGCGCGCGGCGTTTTGGCGGGGCAGGCGCAATGGCTGCAAACCAACGCCGATTACGCGATCATCATCGAAGGCCATGCGGATGAACAAGGCACGCGGGAATATAACCTTGCCCTTGGCGCGCGTCGTGCCGCAGCCGTGCAGGATTATCTGATCAGCCAAGGCATAGGCGCAGGCCGGATGCGGACAATTTCCTACGGCAAGGAACGCCCGATTGAGGTGTGCTCGGACGAGGGCTGTTATGCCAAGAACCGCCGCGCTGTGACCGTTCTGTCCATCGGCACGGGGGCCTGACCCTGATGCGTTGGCCGGCCCAAATGCGCCTGTTGGGATTGTGTCTGATCCTGTTGCCCCTGCCCGCATTGGCCCAAGGTCGCGCGCAAACGCTGGCCGATATCAAGGCCGAATTGTCGATGCTGATGGCCGATTTCAACGGGCTTAAGGCGGAACTGGTGCAATCAGGGGCCGCGTCCAGCGGCGCTGCGGGCGGTGACGCCTTGCAGCGGCTGGACGCGATAGAGGCCGAACTGATGCGTCTGACCGCCAAGACCGAAGAGGTTGAACTGAAGGTCACCCGCGTGGTGACAGATGGCACCAACCGCGTCGGCGATATCGAATACCGGCTGTGTGAAGTGACGACAGGCTGTGATGTGGGCACGCTTGGCACCACAACCATGCTGGGCGGTGATCCGGCCCCTGCGGATGTGCCCGTTGTGGCAGATACGGGCGGCGGGGTGGTTGTTGGCGATACCGGCGGCGGTGTGGAAATGGCCGCGAATGAGCAAAAAGACTTTGACCGGGCCCAGGAGGTGCTCGCCACGGGTGACTTTCGCACCGCCGCAGACCTCTTTGCGACCTTTGCCCAATCCTTTCCTGGTGGACCGCTGACCCAACAAGCCCTATTTCAACGCGGTGAGGCGCTGACGCAGTTGGGCGATACCACAAATGCCGCGCGTGCCTATCTGGATGCCTATTCCGGCCAGCCGACCGGGCCGTATGCCGCAGACAGCCTTTTGAAGCTGGGGCAGGGCTTGGGTGAATTGGGCCAAGTGCCCGATGCCTGTGTGACATTGGGCGAGGTCGATGTGCGTTTCCCCGGCACCATTCAGGCAACCAATGCAGCGGTGTCGATGCAGGGGTTGGGGTGCCCGTAGACGCTGATTTAAGGCAGGGCGACGCCGGGCTTATCGCTGCCGCAAGATTTGCATTTGCACCTTTTGGCAACCCGCCGGTCTTCGGACTGGCAGTTTCTGGTGGCAGCGACTCGTTAGCGATGTTGCACCTGATTGCGCAAGTGGCGCCAGATATGGCTTGCACCGTTCAGGCAATCACGATTGATCACGGATTGCGTGCCGAAGCAGCCGACGAAGCCGCTTATGTCGGCCGGATATGTGCGGGCCTTGGGGTTGCCCATTCCACAGTCAAATGGGACCATGCAGAAACCCTTGGCAATCTGATGGACCGCGCCCGCCGCGCCCGTTATGCGCTGATGGCCGATTGGGCGCGAACCAGTGGTATCGGGCATGTGGCCGTTGCCCACACGATGGATGATCAGGCCGAAACCGTTCTGATGGGGCTAGCGCGCGCGGCTGGTATTGATGGGCTATCGGGCATGCGAAGCACGTGGCGCGAAGGGCGCATTGTATTTACCCGTCCGTTTTTGGATGTAAGCCGCGCTGACTTGCGGTCCTATCTGACGCGCAAAGGCATCGCGTGGATTGATGATCCTTCCAATACTGATGGGCGGTATCAACGCATCAAAGCGCGGCGTGCTTTGGCCGCTTTGGCCCCTGTTGGCATCACGGCCGAACGCCTTGCGCGGGTGGCGTCCAACCTGGATTTCGCCCGCAGCGCCCTTGCCGGGTATACGGCAGAAATTGCTGCCGACCTGGTAACTGAAGTTGCAGGCGGTCTGCAAATCAGACGCGAGCAGTATTCTTTTCAGTCTGTTGAAATGCAGCGCAGGCTGCTGATTGCCGCCCTGCGATGGGTATCAGGGGCGACCTATGCCCCGCGCGCCACAGCTGTTGGCAATGTTGAATTGGCAATCGTCACGGGTAAAGACTCAACTCTTTCCGGCTGCCGCATTCGCCTCAAAGCCGACCTTATCACCATCACCCGTGAACCCCGCGCTGTTGTAACCACTACCTGCCCCAGTGATCAGCTTTGGGATGGCCGCTGGCGCGTCACTGGCCCCCACGCCCCCGATCTGACCCTGCGCGCATTGGGCGCAGAGGGGTTGCGCAATTGCAAAAACTGGCGTGAGATGGGCCATTCGCGCGATGCTTTGCTGGTTTCCCCCGCAGTTTGGCGCGGCGATGCGCTGATTTCCGCGCCTTTGGCCGGTTTTAACCGTGAATGGACCGCCACAATCCCGATTGGGTTTGCGAAGTTTGTCTTATCGCATTGAACCCGCCAAAGTTATCTCTATCTTAGGAACAACCGCCAAAGATGGCCCCACATGGGCCGCATGGCTTTTATCGGAGCATCTTCGTGGGTAACGCACGGAATATCGCCTTTTGGGTCATCTTGTTTTTGCTGGTCCTTGCCCTTTTCAATCTGTTTGGGAATACCGAAGCCACCCGTTCCACCGGCCAGCTTAGCTATTCCGAATTCATCCAGAAGGTGGAAAGCGGCGATGTGGCGGCGGTGACCTTGAATGGTGAACAGGTCACGATCCAAGGCAAGGATGGTAAGATTTATTCGACCATCGCGCCCAAAGATGACAAATTGACCGAACGGTTGATCAACAAAGGTGTGTCGCTGGAAGCCAAGGCGCAGGCAGATTCAGGGTTCTTTTCGCTGATTTCGCTGTGGCTGCCGTTTGTGGTGCTGATCGGCATCTGGATTTTCTTCATGAACCGGATGCAGGGCGGCGGCAAAGGTGGCGCGATGGGGTTCGGCAAAAGCCGCGCCAAACTGCTGACCGAAAAGTCGGGCCGGGTGACGTTTGACGATGTGGCCGGCATTGACGAGGCTAAGGACGAGTTGGAAGAAATCGTTGAATTCCTGCGCAATCCGCAGAAATTTTCGCGCCTTGGCGGCAAAATTCCAAAAGGTGCTTTGCTCGTTGGCCCCCCCGGCACTGGTAAAACCTTGCTGGCCCGCGCGATCGCCGGCGAAGCTGGTGTGCCGTTCTTTACAATCTCGGGTTCTGACTTTGTGGAAATGTTCGTGGGTGTCGGTGCAAGCCGCGTGCGTGACATGTTCGAGCAAGCCAAGAAAAACGCGCCCTGCATCGTGTTTATTGACGAAATTGACGCCGTGGGCCGCGCGCGCGGTGTGGGCATCGGCGGCGGTAATGATGAGCGTGAGCAGACGCTGAACCAGTTGCTGGTCGAAATGGACGGCTTTGACGCCAACGAAGGCGTGATCATCGTCGCCGCCACCAACCGCCCCGACGTGCTGGACCCGGCCCTGCTGCGCCCCGGCCGGTTTGATCGCCAAATCCAAGTGCCAAACCCCGATATTCGCGGCCGTGAAAAAATCTTGTCGGTGCATGCGCGCAAAACACCACTAGGCCCTGATGTTGATCTGCGCATAATCGCGCGCGGCTGCCCCGGCTTTTCGGGTGCAGACCTCGCGAATTTGGTGAACGAGGCTGCATTGACTGCAGCGCGCCTCGGCCGTCGGTTTGTCACTATGGATGACTTTGAAAACGCCAAAGACAAAGTGATGATGGGGGCCGAACGCCGCTCGATGGTGATGTCGGATGATGAAAAGAAACTGACGGCTTATCATGAGGCCGGACATGCGATTGTGGGCTTGAACGTGCCGCAACATGACCCGATCCACAAAGCCACGATCATCCCGCGTGGCCGTGCGTTGGGCCTGGTGATGAGCTTACCGGAACGTGATCAACTTTCGGTCAGCTATACCAAGTATAAATCAAAAATCGCGATGGCGATGGGCGGCAAGGTGGCGGAAGAGCTGATTTTCGGGGCCGAAAACGTCACCTCGGGGGCCACATCGGATATTCAGCAAGTCAGCCGGATCGCCCGCGCGATGGTTACGCAGTTCGGGTTTTCCGAAGTGTTGGGCAACGTCGATTATGCCAATGAACGCGAAAGCTATCTGGGCATGTCGGGTGGTGGCACCAGCCATTCGGGCACCACGCAAAAGACCATCGACGACGAAGTGCGCAAGATCGTTGACGAAGGCTATGCCCGCGCCAAGCAGATTTTGATCGAAAAGAATGATGATCTGCACCGCTTGGCGCAAGGGTTGCTGGAATATGAAACCCTGACGGGGGATCAGATTCGGAAGGTGATCGCGGGTGAGCGGCTGAACCAGCCCGATGATGGCACCAAGCCGGATGCGGGCGGTGGATCAACCGGGGTGGTCGCCATCCCGAAAACCCGCGCGCGCAAGCCCAAAGCGGGGATGGAGCCGATTGAGCCTACGGCGTAAATCGTGCCGCCGTCCCGGAGGCGGGTCCGGGGCCTCTGCCGCCGACGATAAGGCCCCGGATCATGTCCGGGGCTTTGTTTTATGCCCCCTGCCGATTTCGCACTTTTCTTTTTGCCGCCCGGATGATCAACCTAATCGTGCCCGCTTGCGAAAAGGTTTTCTGCAATGTCCGCCCTGAAACCCACTTCTATCATCGGCACCATCACGTGGCTGGGCCGTGTCACCGACCGGGATGCCAAGTTGGAAAGTGATGCGCTGACCGAAATCATGGCGCTGTTTTCCGGCCCGGAAGGCGAGGCGCATGGCGGCCTTACCCGGCCCTCGTGCAGCCGGGTTCTGGGGCAATATCCACGCAACACGGAAATTCGCAACACCCGGCAATTTGCGATTGTGTCAGCCGAAGAATTGGCCGCGATGGCCGCCGAAATGGGTCTGGCAGAACTTGACCCCGCACTGGTCGGGGCAAGTATGGTGATTGCAGGTATTCCCGATTTCACCCACCTGCCGCCATCTTCCCGGCTGCAAACCGAAAATGGCACAACTTTGGTGGTGGATATGGAAAACCGCCCCTGCACTTTGCCCGCCCGGCCGATTGAAACCCACCATCCCGGTTACGGTGGCAAATTCAAACCCGCCGCCAAAGACCGGCGCGGCATTACGGCTTGGGTCGAACGCGAAGGTCTGTTGCGGGTCGGTGTGCAAATTCGGCTGCATATCCCCGATCAACCTGTTTGGCTGCATTTGAACGCTGCGCGTAAAGGCTGATCCAAAACTCCCCGCCTGCGCGCGGCACTTTCCGATCGGAAACGCGGCTTGGCGAATTCGGGCAGGAACAAGTCGGAAAAGCGCGTCTCTTTGCCACATCTGTGGGGTATCACCCGGCCAACGGGATCGTCCGCCCCTTTGGGAGAATATTATGGCCTTTAAGACCGATATCGAAATTGCACGCGAAGCCACGAAAAAACCAATCATGGAAATCGGCGCGAAACTTGGCATCCCGGCGGAACATCTGCTGCCTTACGGGCATGACAAGGCCAAGATCGGGCAAGAATTTATCAAATCTTTGGCGGGCCGCCCGGATGGCAAGTTGATTTTGGTAACTGCCATCAACCCAACGCCAGCAGGCGAGGGTAAGACCACCACGACCGTCGGCTTGGGCGATGGGTTGAACCGCATCGGTAAAAAGGCGGTTGTGTGTATCCGCGAGGCATCTCTGGGCCCGAATTTCGGCATGAAAGGTGGGGCCGCGGGGGGCGGTTACGCCCAAGTTGTGCCGATGGAGGAAATGAACCTGCATTTCACCGGCGATTTCCATGCCATTACATCCGCGCATAATCTACTGTCGGCGATGATTGATAACCATATCTATTGGGGCAATGGGTTGGACATTGACGAGCGTCGCGTGATGTGGCGCCGGGTGATGGATATGAACGACCGCGCGCTGCGCGATATCGTTGTATCACTTGGCGGTGTGTCGAACGGATTTCCGCGCCAGACCGGGTTTGACATTACCGTGGCGTCGGAAGTCATGGCGATCTTGTGCCTTTCCAATGACTTGGAAGATTTGCAAACCCGGTTGGGCAATATTGTCGTCGCCTATACCCGCGGTAAAGAACCGATCTATTGCCGTGATATCAAAGCCGATGGCGCAATGACCGTGCTGTTGAAAGACGCGATGCAGCCTAATCTGGTGCAGACGCTGGAAAACAATCCGGCCTTGGTGCATGGCGGGCCGTTTGCCAATATCGCGCATGGCTGTAACAGCGTTATCGCCACCAAAACTGCGTTGAAGCTGGGGGAATATGTTGTCACCGAAGCGGGTTTCGGGGCCGATCTGGGGGCGGAAAAGTTCTTTGACATCAAGTGCCGCAAGGCGGGGTTAAAGCCGTCGGCGGCGGTGATCGTGGCCACTGTGCGGGCGATGAAGATGAATGGCGGCGTCGCCAAGGCCGACTTGGGCGCGGAAAATGTGGCGGCGGTGCAAAAGGGCTGCCCCAACCTTGGCCGCCATATCGGCAACGTCAAATCCTTTGGGGTGCCGGTTGTAGTGGCGATCAACCATTTCTTCAGCGACACCGATGCCGAGATAGAGGCTGTGAAAGCCTATGTCGCGGGCCAGGGGGCCGAGGCGATTTTGTGCAAACACTGGGCGCTGGGATCGGCGGGTATCGAAGATCTGGCGCATAAAGTGGTGCAAATGGCGGAATCCGGGGCTGCAAACTTTGCGCCGATTTATCCAGATGACATGCCGCTGTTTCAAAAGCTGGAAACCATTGCCAAGCGGATTTACCATGCGGATGCGGTGATTGCCGATAAATCTATCCGCGATCAGCTGCGCGTTTGGGAGGCCCAAGGGTACGGCCATCTGCCGATCTGCGTGGCGAAAACGCAATACAGCTTTACCACCGATCCAACCGTGCGCGGCGCACCTACCGGGCATACTGTGCCGGTGCGTGAAGTGCGCCTGTCGGCGGGGGCGGGGTTTGTGGTGGCGATCTGCGGTGAGATCATGACGATGCCGGGCCTGCCAAAGGTGCCATCGGCCGAGGTGATCCGGCTGAACCATGACGGCCATGTTGAAGGGCTGTTCTGACAACGGGTCGCGTTGTTCTTTGGGGGGGCTTGCGCTATGACGCAGCCACCCCGAAGAAACACGAGGCTTTGATGAAAACCCCGGCAGACTGCACCACGATGGCCGAGTTGCGCATTGAGATTGACCGGCTTGATATGGAACTGGTCGCGCTGTTTGCGCAGCGGGTGGCGTATATTGACCGTGCGGCGCAAATCAAAGCTGACGTAGGCCTGCCTGCGCGGATCGGTGCCCGGGTTGAAGAGGTGGTTTCCAACGTGCGCCGGCATGCGGTGGCGCAAGGTTTGCCGCCGGATAAATTGGAAAAGCTGTGGCGCAAATTGATCGACTGGTCGATTGAGCGTGAAGAAGACAGTCTGGGGAAGGACTAACCAAATGACGGCGACGGTGATTGACGGCAAGGTTTTCGCGGCAAAAGTGCGGGGCCTTGTGGCGGCGCATGTGGCCAAACTGGTTGAACAAAACGGGCTGACGCCGGGGTTGGCGGTGGTTTTGGTCGGCGAAGATCCGGCCAGCCAAGTCTATGTGCGCAACAAGGGCACGCAGACGGTTGAAGTTGGCATGATGTCAATCGAGCATAAACTGGCCGTTGATACATCCGAGGCGGATTTGCTGGCACTGGTGGCGCGGCTGAACGCCGATCCGGCCATTCACGGCATTTTGGTGCAACTGCCGCTGCCCGCGCATCTGAATTCGGAACTGATCATCAATTCGATTGATCCGGCCAAGGATGTTGACGGCTTTCATATCAGCAATGTCGGCCTGCTGGGCACTGGGCAAAAATCAATGGTGCCTTGCACGCCGCTGGGCTGTCTGATGATGCTGCGCGATCATCATGGGGTGCTTGCGGGGATGAATGCGGTTGTAGTGGGGCGCAGCAATATTGTCGGCAAGCCGATGGCGCAGTTGCTGCTGGGCGACAGCTGCACAGTGACGATTGCGCATTCGCGCACCCGCGATCTGGCCGCCGTTTGCCGGGGGGCCGATATTCTGGTGGCCGCCGTGGGGCGGCCCGAGATGATCACTGGTGACTACGTGAAACCGGGGGCCACGGTGATTGACGTTGGCATCAACCGCATTGAACGCGATGGCAAGATCAAGCTGGTTGGTGATGTGCACTATGCCAGTGCCGCCGCCGTTGCAGGGGCCATCACACCTGTGCCGGGTGGCGTCGGACCAATGACCATCGCTTGTTTGTTGGCCAATACCCTGACTGCCTGCTGCCGGGCGAATGGCCTGGCTGAGCCTGAAGGGTTAACTGCGTAACAGTGCGGGGTTTTTTGCCAACATATGGTTGCCAAAAGCGCTTTGAAAGGCTAGGCGCAAAAGTGTAGTGGTGGTCGCAACCCGGAGGGGCATGTCGGCGTTTCTTAAGCAGTGCAAGGCCGAGTTGCGGTTAAAAGTGCCCTTGGTGCTTGGGGTGATCATCGCATCGGTGGTCGCGGTATCTGGGCCATTTGGCAGCTATAGCAGCCTGAATCTGGCGCAGCGGGCGGTGTTCTGGACCCCTGTCGTGGCCATTGGCGTACTGACAAGCGTGGCAATTCGCACCTATGTCAGCAATCATAAGCGGCAGTTGTCGTTCCGCAAAGCGATGATTTTGTCAACGATTTTGGTCTGCGCGGTGCTGTGCCCACTGCTGTATCTGCTGACCACGGCGATGTTTGATGATCTGGCTTCGGGGCGCGCGCGGTTTTTGGAAATTCTTTTGTTGGTGGCGTCGGTTTCGATAGGGGCGACGGCGTTGCGCCAAGCCTTGGCACCAGAGTTGCAAACCAAAGATCCCGTCGCAGCCGTGCAAATCGAAGAACCGCGCCTGATGCGCAGGTTAGAGCCGTGTCAACGCGGCCCGCTATTGGCAATTTCCGTGCGTGATCATTATGTTGACGTGCAAACGGCGGATGGCACCGCCAGTTTGTTGATGCGCTTTGGCGATGCGATTGCCGAGGCGGCTCCGGTTGCCGGTGCGCAGGTTCACCGATCACATTGGGTGGCTTGGGCGGCAGTGACGGCGGTGGAACGCGACGGGGCCAAGCTGTATCTGCGACTGATTCATGGCGCGCGGGTGCCGGTTAGCAAAAACCACCGCGACAAGTTGGAAGAGCGCGGGTTGATTTAGAGCGTTTCAGGTTAACGTTGGATCAGAATTCAAACCAAAAGTGTTTGAATTCTGATGCTTGCGATTTCAATGAAAACCCGAAACGTTTTAGCGCAGGTTGATTTAACCCGGCTGGCGCGGCATCGGGATGGCGCGGGTGGTTTTGCCGATCAAAACCGCCAGCGCTGCGTCGGCCATCAAACCGGTGAACGCAGGCTCATGCGACCAGAGGCCGCCGGTATAGGCGCCATAAGCGGGCAAGATCACGCGGGCCTGGTCGATCAGGAAACACCGATAGGCGGTGCCCGCAAGCCGCGCTTTGGGATGATAATGGCCGGATATTTCTGGCGTTTGTGGGCTGGCGATGTGGCGCAAGGCCAAGGTTTCAATCACCAGTTCGGCGCGGTGACTGCCGCCAAGGGCGGTGGGGCCTGCGTCATGGTTGCCCTCAATCCACGTCCAGACCCGGCCGGCCATCAGGCGTGTCAACCATAGCTGATCTGCGGCGTCCAGACTGTCTGCCGCCGCCAGATCATCAAAACTGTCGCCCAAGCACACGATGTGCCGCGCGGCGGTGGTTTCAATATCGCGGTCAAGCCGGTCCAAGGTGGCACGCGTTTCATAGGGCGGCAGCAACGTGCCACCCCGGCGTGCCAGCCGTTCGGATTTGCCGAAATGCAGGTCAGAGACGCACAGCAGGCGTTGGTCAGGCCAATAGAGCGCACCCGAGGGCAGGGCGTGCAGCGTAGCGGGGCCAAGGGTGAATTCATACATGCCGCAACCTGCCCCGCCCGCCAGCGGTTATCAAGCGGTGCGCGCTGTCGCGCGCGTTGTTTTTTATGAAGCCCAAATCCTGCGGCTTTGGGCCTGCCTCCGGCTACCCGGAACGAAGTATCGTTCCGGTCTGGATATTTAGAAATAGATGAAGGGTTAAGTCAGCCCGGCGTCGCGCATCAGTTGCGCAGCGGCATCGGTGGCAAGCCGTTCGCGCCCCATACCTTGCACCGGCGTTTTGCCCGGTTCCAGAAAAAGTGGCGCAGAAAAGGGGCTAAGGCGCGGCAGGGCGATATGATCTATGCGGGGGCCGATGCGGGCCAGCAACTCTTCGATCCGCGAAAAATCGACCAAGCCGCGCATTGCTTCCTCGCGGGTGATGTCCAGCATCAAGTGGTTTGGGTCGTATTTGCGCAACGTGTCATAAAGGATATCGGAAGAAAACGTCGCTTGGCGGCCCGATTTTCGCCGCCCCTGATGGCTGCGTTCGATCAGGCCTGCGATGATGGCGGTGTTGCGGAAGGTGCGTTTCATCACCGCATTGCCCGCCAGCCAAACCTCAAGATCGGCGCGCAGATTTGTGGCATCCAGCAGGGCGGCGGGATCGGTGGCGGGTTCCAGCCCCCAGATCAGGGTGGCATAATCGGTGGCGACGAACCCCAAGGGGGCAAGACCGGCGTCCTCCATCCGTTTGGTCAGCAAAAGGCCCAGCGTTTGCTGCGCGTTGCGGCCCGCAAAGCCGTAAAGGCACAGATGGTGGCGGCCCTCATAGGGGAAGGTTTCGATCAGCAGGCGGTTTGGTTGCGGAAGTTGTGACACCTCGCGTTGCAGGGTCAGCCATTGCGCTGTGTGGGTAGGCAGATCGGGCCAGCTGGGTTGTTGCAGGATGTGCAGGATACCCGTCGACAACTGGGTTGAGGTGGCGAATTTGGTGCCCGAAAACACCGCCACTTTGGGATCGCGCCCCGGCTGGCGGGTGACCTCGACGGTCATGTCTTTCAGCCCGTCATAGCGCACCACTTGCCCCCCGATCAGGAACGTATCGCCGGGGGTCAGGGTGGTGGCAAACGCCTCTTCAATTTCACCCAAAGGGGTGCCGCCCATCCGACCCTTCAGCCGCACTTTCAGGGTTTCGGTATCAATGATGGTGCCAAGGTTCTGGCGGATCACTGCCGCCGTTCTGGGATCACGAAGCGACCATTTGCCCGCGCGGATCATCAGGCGCTGCCATTTGTCATAGGCGCGCAGGGCATAGCCACCTGTGGCGGTGAAATCAAGGCAGGCGTTGAATTCGGGGCGGGTCAGGGCGGCGTAGGGGCCAGCGGTGATCACCTCGGCATAAAGTTGGTCGGCGTCAAAAGGGGCCGCACAGGCGGTGGCCAGAATGTGCTGGCACAGCACATCGCGCGGGCCGGGGCCACGGGGATCGCCATCTAGCGCGCGGGCCTTAACGGCTTGCAATGCGGCGAAACATTCGACCACTTCAAACCGGTTGGCCGGCACCAACAGCGCCTTTGAGGGCGCGTTATAGCGGTGGTTGGCGCGGCCAATGCGTTGCACCAGCCGTTTGACGTTTTTCGGCGCACCGACTTGGATCACCAGATCGACATCGCCCCAGTCTATCCCCAGATCAAGGCTGCCGGTGCAGACAATGGCGCGCAGTTTGCCATCCACCATTGCCTGTTCGACACGGTCGCGCTGTTCGCGCGACAGACTGCCATGGTGAATGCCGATGGGCAGATCGTCGGTATTCGCCAGCCACAGATTATGAAAGAAAATCTCGGCCTGCGCGCGGGTGTTGTGAAATATCAGAGTGGTTTTGTGCTGTGCCACTTGGTCCAGAATGGCAGGGATGGCATAGCGCCCACCGCCCCCCGACCATGGTGGCGGGGCATCGGTGTGCAGCATCTGGATATCAGGATCAGGGCCGGGATCGGCCAACAGGATGGCGGTTTTGGGATGCAGAAACCGCGCCAAGGCGGGTGGATCTTCGACGGTGGCCGATAGGCCCACCACGCGCAGACCGGGGGCAAGTGTGGCCAGCCGCGCCAGTTGCAGCATCAGCTGATCGCCGCGTTTGCTTTCGGCCAAGGCATGAGTTTCATCGACGATCACTCGGGAAAGACCTGCGAATATCCGGGGGGCATCCTCGTAGGACAGCAACAGCGCCAGACTTTCCGGCGTGGTCAGCAAGATATGCGGCGGATCGGCGCGCTGGCGGCGGCGCTGGGTATAGGTGGTATCGCCGGTACGATCTTCAATCCTTATGGGCAGGCCCGCGCCTTCGACAGGGCGGCGCAGGTTGCGGCGGATATCGGCGGTCAACGCCTTTAGCGGCGAGATATAAAGGGTATGCAGGCCTTTGTGGGTTCCCGTCGCCAATTCGGCCAGACTGGGCAGAAACCCGGCCAGCGTTTTGCCACCCCCCGTGGGCGCGATCAGCAGCGTGGCGGGATCTTTGGCGCGGGCCAGCATGTCCAACTGATGCGGGTGCAAGGACCAGCCTTGGGCAGTGAACCAGTGGGTCAGGGCGGGGGGAAGGATCATGTGATCTAGATAGGGTGTCGTGCGATCGGGGGAAAGGGAATCTACTTGCTGATCGGGGCAGTCAGGCATAATCCCACAGCTATGAAAATACTATTCCTAGGCGATGTGATGGGGCGGACAGGGCGGGCGGCGGTATCAGAGCGGTTGCCGTCGTTGCGCGCGGATTGGGGCCTTGATTTCGTGGTGGTCAATGGCGAGAACGCGTCGCAGGGCGCGGGGCTGACGGCAGAGCATGCACGGGTTTTGCTGGCCGCGGGGGCCGATTGCATCACGCTGGGAGATCATGCGTTTGACCAGAAGGATATGTTGCAGTTCATTGAACAAGAACCGCGCATCATTCGTCCGCTGAATTTCTCTAAAGTGGCACCCGGGCGGGGGGCAAAGGTGTTCGACGCCACCCAAGGCCGCAAGGTTCTGGTGATGCAGGCCTTGGGGCAGGTGTTTATGAAGCGCCCGTTTGATGATCCGTTTTCTGCGGTGGAAACCCTGTTGAAAACCCATCGCATCGGCGGGGCAGTGCAGGCGGCCATTGTGGATATTCACGCCGAGGCCACGTCGGAAAAGATGGCGATGGGGCATTGGTGCGACGGGCAGGCCAGTCTGGTGGTGGGCACCCATACCCATGTGCCGACTGCGGATGCCCAGATATTGCCGGGTGGCACGGCCTATCTGACCGATGCGGGCATGTGCGGCGATTACAATTCGGTTATCGGCATGGAAAAGCTGGAACCCTTGCGGCGGTTCATCACTGGCATGGCGTCGTCGCGCTTTGAGCCAGCCAATGGGCCTGCCACCCTTTCGGGGGTCTATGTGGAAACCGATGATCGCACGGGCAAAGCCCTGCGTGTGCGGATGATCCGCCAAGGCGGCGTGTTAGAACAAGCTGCCCCATGAACCAACGCTGGCGCTATGGGCTGTTGCTGTTGGCGTTGGGCGTCGGTTGGGGGGCGACCCAGCCATTGGGAAAAATTGCGGGATCAACCGGGCATCAGGCGTTTGGACTGCTGTTTTGGCAACTGGTGGTGTGCTGCGGTGTGTTAGGGGTGTTGACGCTGGTGCGGGGCAAATCCTTGCCCTTGAACGCCGCTGCCTTGCGGTTTTATGCGGTTGTGGCGGTGCTGGGCACCATCGTTCCGGGGGCCACTTTTTATACATCAGTGGCGCGGTTGCCGTCAGGGATTATGTCGATCCTGATTTCGATGGTGCCGCTTTTTGCGTTTCCGATAACAGTTGCGCTGCGCCATGATCAGTTTTCCGCGCGCAAACTGGCGGGATTGGGATTGGGTTTGGCAGGCGTTGCGTTGATTGCGCTGCCGCAAACCAGTCTGCCTGATCCGGCGATGGTGGCCTATCTGCCCCTGGCAATGGTCGGTCCGCTGTTTTACGCGCTGGAAAGTACCTATGTGGCGCGGGTTGGCACGCCGGGGATGGACGCGGTTCAGGCGATGTTTGGGGCATCTTTGGCAGGCCTGCTTTTGTGCGCGCCCATCACACTGGCGATGGGCCATTGGTTTGCGATGCCGCTGCCGCCGGGGCGGCCCGAAGTGGCGCTGATCTTGTCATCAACGGTGCACGCGCTGCTGTACGCGGCTTTCGTCTGGCTGGCGGCCACGGCCGGGGCGGTGTTTGCCGCGCAAAGTGCGTATATCGTCACGGCCGCAGGCATGATCTGGGCCATGGTTTTGCTGGGCGAGCGGTTTTCGGCGATGGTCTGGATCGCGGCTGCAGTGATGCTTTTGGGCCTGAGTTTGGTCCAACCCCGGATGAAATCGGCGAATTAACGGCCAGATCGGCGTAAGTTCGCGGAAATCTGTCCCTGAGTTTGCGCGGGTTTTCAGTTTACCTTGCCAGCTGGCCTTATCTCGTCTAATTTTGTCGTGATTAAATTGTGCAAGGGGAAGCCCATGATCGGCCTTGAGTTCACCCAACCCGTTCAGGCAATTTTAGCGCTTTGCATCCTTGCGGGCATGTTTGTGCTGTTTGTGCGCGAAACCTATCCGGTTGAGGTAACCGCAATGGGCGGTGCTGCCGTGATGATCATTCTGGGCATCTTGCCAATCGAAGACGGCGTCGGCGTTCTGTCAAATTCGGCCCCGTGGACAATTGCATTGATGTTTCTGGTGATGGGCGGGTTGGTGCGCACCGGCGCGGTTGAGATGATCATCAGCGTGGCCGAACGCCATGCTGCAACCCATCCAAAGGCCACCATTGTCGGGCTGTTTTCATTTGTGGCCGCGGCATCGGCCTTTATGAATAATACACCCTTGGTGGCTGTGATGATCCCGGTGGTGATCCAGATCGCGGTGCGGATGCAAACCTCGCCGTCCAAGTTGTTGATCCCGCTAAGTTACATGACGGTTTTGGGCGGCATGATCACGCTGATTGGCACCTCGACCAACCTTCTGGTGGACGGGGTGGCGCGAAAAGAAGGGCTGGAGCCGTTCTCGCTGTTTGAAATAGCACCGTTGGGCATTGCCGTCACACTGGTGGGGGGGGCGTATCTGGCGCTGTTTGGCAACCGGTTGTTGCCGGACCGTCAGTCGATGGGCGCGCTGCTGACCGACCGTCGCCGGATGAAGTATTTCACCGAAGTGGCGGTGCCCGAAGGATCAAGCCTGATCGGCCGCGCCCCGTTAGATGTTGATCTGTTCAAACGGGACGGCGTGCGGGTGGTGGACGTGCTGCGCGGCGATGCCAGTTTGCGCCGCGATCTGGCACCCGTATTGCTGGCCGAAGGGGATCGCGTAGTGCTGCGCACCCAGATGACCGAACTGTTGGGGCTGAAGGCGCATAAAGACGTGGTGCTGGTCGACAAGCTGTCATCCGTTGCCACTGAAACGGTTGAAGTGCTGATCAGCCCCGGTTGCCGGATGATCGGGCGGTCTTTGGGCGAATTGCGTCTGCGCCGCCGCTATGGCGTCTATGTTCTGGCGGCGCACCGCCGCGCCCAGAACATCGGACGGCAATTGGATGAACTGGTGGTGCGGGTCGGCGACACGCTGCTGCTGGAGGGTGCTATTGGCGACATTCAGCGGCTGGCGGCTGATATGGATCTGATCGACATCACCCATCCCACGATCAAGGCGTTCCGGCGCAACAAATCGCCCATCGCGATTGCGGCACTGGTGTTTATCGTGGCTTTGGCCGCATTTGACGTGGCCCCGATCATGGTGCTGGGCCTTTTGGCGGTTGTGGTGATCTTGCTGACCCGCTGCATCGACAGTGACGAGGCGTTTTCCTTTATCGATGGCCGTTTGCTGGCGATGATTTTTGCAATGCTGGCCGTGGGCGAGGGCCTTGATCAATCCGGCGCGGTTGGCCTGATTGTGGGGGCCGTGCGCCCGTGGATGGAAGGTCTGTCGCCGTTCTTGATGATCTTATGCGTTTATTTTCTGGGCGTTGTGCTGACCGAATTCTTGTCCAACAACGCAGTCGCGGTGGTTTACACGCCGATTGCGATGGAGTTGGCCACATCAATGGGCCTTGATCCGCGCCCCTTTGCGGTGGCGGTGATGTTCTCGGCGACCTTGGCCTTTGCCACGCCCGTGGGCTATCAGACCAACATGATGGTCTACGGGCCGGGCGGATACAGATTTTCCGATTACATGAAAATCGGCATTCCGTTGAATTTCATCACCGGTATCCTCGCGTCTTTTCTGATCCCGTTGCTTTGGCCCTTGTAACGGCCGGGGTTGCGGGCGGCCCCTGCGCTGGTGTAGGGCATTTGCCAAACTGATAGCGGAGATCGGGTCATGGCAGGCCATTCTAAATGGGCGAATATTCAACATCGCAAGGGCAAGCAAGACAAGCTGCGCGCCAAGATGTTTTCCAAACTGTCCAAGGAAATCACCGTGGCCGCCAAAATGGGCGAGCCTGACCCCGACAAGAACCCGCGCCTGCGTTTGGCCATTAAAGCCGGTAAAGCCGTGTCGATGCCCAAAGACGTGATCGATCGCGCCATCAAAAAATCAACTGGCGGCGATGCGGCGGACTATACCGAAATCCGCTATGAAGGCTATGGCACCGGCGGCATCGCGATTATTGTCGAGGCGATGACCGATAACCTGAACCGCACCGCCAGCAATGTGCGCAGCTATTTCGTCAAATGCGGCGGCAATCTGGGCACTACCGGATCAGTTTCGTTCAGCTTTGACCGGGTGGGCGAGATTACTTATGCAGCATCCGCCGGCGATGCAGACACCGTGATGATGGCCGCAATTGAGGCGGGTGCCGATGATGTGGAATCGGATGAAGACGGCCATTGGGCCTATTGTTCGGTCGAGGCGCTGAACGATGTATCGGATGCCATGGAAAAGGCGTTGGGCGAATCCACCGAATCCAAGCTGATCTGGCGGCCGCAGACCCGCACCGAAGTTGATCTTGATACGGCGCAAAAACTGTTGCGCCTGATTGATATGCTGGAAGAAGACGACGATGTGCAAACGGTGACGCATAATTTTGACATCCCCGAAGATGTGGCAGCCCTGCTGGACGCCTGAGATTTTAGATGAAAGCGGGGGGTTTCACACCCCCGTCCCAAAAGCGTTGCTTTTGAGACGCCCCCGTGGGATATTTTCGAACAGATGAAACGCAAATTTTAGATAAATTTGATTTAAGTGATTTGTGGTTTTGGGCGTCGGTTAGGACTTTGCGCGCAAGGGTAAGCCTGTGATTGATCTGCAAACTTTGATGATTTTTATCCCCATCGGCTTGGCGCTTAACCTGACCCCCGGCGCGGATATGCTGTTTTGTCTGGGGCAGGGCGTTAAATCGGGCCCGCACGCCGGGGTAGCGGCGTCTTGTGGCATATCGGTGGGGTCATTGATCCATTCAGCCCTGGCGGGATTGGGGTTGGCGGCGCTGATTGTGGCCAATCCGCTGGCGTTTGAAGCGATCCGTTGGGCGGGCGTGGCCTATCTGGTCTGGCTGGCCTTTGGCACATTACGTGCGCCGCTGGCCGCGGTGCAGCCAGCAGACGTGGCGCGCGGTTCAGCGTTCAAGGCGTTTCGCACCGGCATACTGGTGAACCTGACCAATCCCAAAGTGGCGCTGTTCATTCTGGCGCTGGTTCCGCAGTTTGTTGACCCCGCGCGCGGGCCGGTTTTGGTGCAATTTATGCTGTTCGGGCTGATCTTGTCGGTGGGCGGCACGGTGATCAACGGCATGGTTGGCGCATTCGCGGGCCAGATCGGCCAAGGTTTGGCGCGCAAGGTGTATCTGGCACGGGCGTTGCAATATGCCACCAGTTTCGTGTTTCTGGGCCTTGCCGCAAAGCTGGCACTGGAGCGCCGCTAAGAGGCGATCAAGACCGTTGCCGCAGCGATCCGGATTGCCCGGGTCAAAGGTGCGATTGCCGGGGCGGTCAGGCGGCTGAACTGCCAATGCAGGGCCACGTCCAACGGCGTATCGGCCACCAGTTCGACCAAACGACCGGCGGCAAGATGAGGTGCGACCAACGGCTCTGGGTTCAGCCCCCAGCCCAATCCGGCAAGGCAGGCATCGACAAATCCGGTGGATGAGGCAAGACGGTGTGACGGGAAGGCCGCTCTTCGCAGATTGGATGCGCTTTGCCGTGTAACCCATTGCTCTTGCAATTTATCCTTGTCAGAAAATGTCAAGGCTGGTGCCGCAGATAAAGCGTGAGTCGTTGCCCCTTTTGGCATCCACCGCGCCATGTAATCCGGGCTGGCAGTGGCGCGGTAGCGCAGCGCGCCCAAGGCAATCGTATCGCAGCCTTGCAACGGGCCGGGGTGCGAGGTGATCGCGGCCACCACTTCACCACGTTTCAGCCAATCCTGACTGGTGTCTTGATCGTCAATCACCAGATCGAACAAAAATCCGTCCACGGCCGCCAAAGCCGGGATCACCCAGGTTGCCAGACTGTCGGCGTTGACAGCGATGCGCAGGGTGGCCGCGCGCGGTGACAGATGGGGCAGATCAATCGCAAGGGTGCGTTCCAGCAGCGTGACTTCATCATGGTGGCGGATCATCCGCACACCTGCAGTGGTGGCCGCACAAGGCTGGCCGCGCCGGATCAGCAAGGTGCCAGCACGTTCTTCCAAAGCCTTCAGGCGCTGTGAAATGGCCGAAGGTGTCACATGCAGTTCCGCCGCCGCCAGATCGAACGATCCGCGTCGATGCACGGCGGCCAAAGCGGCAAGTTGGGCGGGGTCAAACATTAGCACGCCTTAATAGAGCGAAGAAAGATTAACTGGATTGAAGCTATGCTGCCTTGTTAGGTCAAGCAAAATAGATATGGGGGTGCAGGTGTTGCTTCAGAAAAATACAGTGGGGCTGACCGATGCTTGAAACCGCGATCCAAGGCTATCTGGTGGCCATCAGTCTGATCCTGGCCATCGGCGCGCAGAACGCCTTTGTGCTGCGACAAGGCTTGCGGCGCGAACATGTGGGCGCGGTTGTTCTGACCTGTGCCCTGTCTGATGCCGTGTTGATGGCGGCGGGGGTGGCGGGATTTGGGTTGGTATCAGCCCGACTGCCATGGTTTGGCGAGGCAATGCGCTGGGGCGGTGTGGCGTTTTTGCTGGTTTACGGGGCGTTGCGGTTTCGCGCGGCCCTGCGCGGCGGTGAGGCCCTGAAACCAGCACCCGGCGCATCGGCATCCTTGGGCAAAGTGATCACCACCTGCCTGATCCTGACATGGGCCAATCCGCACGTTTACCTTGATACGGTGGCGCTGATCGGGTCGATTTCCGCGCAGTATGCCCCGCATCAGGCGGTGTTCGCGGTTGCGGCGGCGGCGGGATCGGCCAGTTTCTTTGTGGCGCTGGGCTACGGCGCGCGGCTGTTGGCCCCGGTTTTTGCCAATCCGCAAGCTTGGGTAGTGCTAGAGCTGGTGGTGGGTATTACCATGTGGGCCATCGCGGCAGGGCTTGCCTTTGGCGGCTGATTGCGGTTCTGGTCGCGGCTATGGCATATCAACCTGATAGTGGTCGCCCGCTGCAGGGCGTTTTGTGGATGCTGGCCTCTGGCCTGTCATTTGTCGGCGTGAACGGCATTGTGCGCTATCTGGGCACTGATCTGCCCGCAGCACAATCGGCGTTTTTGCGGTTTGCCTTTGGCGTTGTGCTGTTGCTGCCGGTGCTGCCTGCGGTGCGCCGGGCCAGCTTTTCAACGCAAACCCTGCGCCTGTTTGCGTGGCGCGGGGTGGCGCATACGGCGGCGGTGCTGTTTTGGTTCTATGCCATGGCGCGCATTCCGGTTGCCCATGCCACGGCGATTGGCTATCTGAACCCGGTTATCTTGCTGATTGCCGGGGCATTGCTGCTGGGCGAGAAGATGACGCGCCGCAGGATAGGCGCAGTGGCTGTGGCGGCGATTGGCGCGCTGATCGTGCTGCGTCCGGGGGTTGAGCCGGTGAATTCCGGCCACCTGTCGCAAATCGGTGCGGCCATTTGTTTTGCAGCCAGCTATCTTTTCGCCAAGCAACTGACGGCTGCAGTGGCTCCAACGGTCGTGGTGGCAGTATTGTCGATCTGCGTGACGCTTGGCCTTGCGCCGATTGCGGCATGGGTCTGGGTGCCGGTGACGATGGCGCAAATGGGGTGGCTGGCGCTTGTGGCGGCCTTGGCCACCTTGGGGCATTATCTGATGACGCGGGCGTTTCAGGCAGCGCCATTTGCGGTGACGCAACCAGTTGTATTCGTGCAACTTATCTGGGCCACCACTTTGGGGGCGGTGGTGTTTGACGAAGCCGTTGACGGCTTTGTTCTGCTGGGCGGGGCGTTGATCATCGGGGCAATTTCCTGGGTCAGCTGGCGCGATGCACGTGATGCGCGCGAAGCCGCAATGGCCAATACCCCCCTCGTCTGACCCAGCGCGCGCAGCACTTTACCCCCGTTAATGCCGTTTGCCTAAGGTGGCCTTCACAGCGTTTGCGGAGGTTATGCATGCCCGATACATCGACAATTCTGTCGCTGCCCCTGATTTTACCAGCCCAAGCGCAAAAGCACGTCACCCATAACGAAGCGCTTCGGCTGTTGGACATCATCGTTCAACTGGCCGTGCTGGACCGCAGCCTTGCCACCCCGCCGGCGGCAGTGGCGGGGGATCGCTATATCGTACCAGCTGCGGCAACGGGGGCTTGGGCGGGCCAGACGGGTAAAATCGCCCTTTATGAAGATGGGGTTTGGCAATTCATCACGCCCCGTGCCGGCTGGCGGGCCTGGGTGGCGGATGAGGCGGCGGTGGCTGCGTTCAACGGCACCACTTGGGCCACTTTGTCCGAAGCGCCGTTGTCCGTTGGCCAATTGGGCGTGTCGGCTACGGCGGATGCGACCAACCGGTTGGCGGTATCCTCGCCCGCGACGCTGTTGAACAACGCGGGGGCCGGTCATCAGGTAAAAGTGAACAAGGCGGCGGCAACCGATACGGCCAGTCTGTTGTTTCAAAGCGGATTTTCGGGCCGTGCCGAAATGGGCACCATGGGCAGCGATGATTTTGGCATCAAGGTCAGCCCGGATGGATCGGCGTTTTTCACCGCGATGACGGTGGCGCGGGCGACTGGGCAAATCACCTTGCCCGCCGCATTGCGAATGGGCGGGCAAGCCAGCGATCCGGTCAGCCCTGCCGATGGCACGATCTGGCTGAACACGACGACATCGGAAGTGAAAGTGCGCAGCAATGGCTCCTCGGTCGTGATTGCGACGGCTGCTGGCGGCGTCAGCGATGGCGATAAGGGCGATGTTACTGTCACTGGCACCGGGGCGGTTTGGACGATTGATGCCGGCGTCATCGGCAATGCCAAGTTGGCATCTGTGGCGACAGCCACCATCAAAGGCCGCAGCACAGCGGGCAGTGGCGCGCCCGAAGACCTGACAGCGGCGCAGGTGCGGGGGGTTTTGAATGTGGCCGATGGGGCCACGGTGAACGCATCCGATGCGGCCTTGCGCGACCGATCTACGCACACGGGCACGCAGCTTGCCGCGACCATCAGCGATCTTTCTGCGGCTGTGGCGGCAAACGCTGCGGTCGCAGCCAACACCGCCAAGGTAAGCAACGCCACCCATACCGGCGATGTGACCGGGGCCACAGCTTTGACACTTGCCACGGTAAACGGCACCCCCGGATCATTTGGCAGTGCCGCGCAGGCGGTGACCTTTACCACCAATGCCAAGGGGTTGACCACAGCGGCGGGGCAGGTGGCCATCGCCATTCCAGCCGCACAGATCACCGACAGCACAATTGCCGGGCGCGCGGTGTTCACGGCAGTGGATGCCACGGCCCAGCGCACGGTCTTGGGCCTTGGATCGCTGGCCGCGCAATCGGGCACGTTTTCAGGCACAGCAAGTGGCACCAATACGGGCGATCAAACCTCTATCGCCGGTATTGCGGGCACCAAGGCCCAATTCAACACCGCCGTTTCAGACGGCGACATTCAGTTCGCAGGTGACCCCCCCACCGCGCATACGCATCCGCTTTCGGCGTTAAGCCAATCATCGGCAACCCTGAACCAAGTGCCACAGTGGGATGGCACTGCCTGGGTTCCGGCAACGGTGTCTGGCGGCGGTGGCGCAACAAATCTGACCTATAACGCGGCAACCCGGGTCGTTTCCAGCGACACAGGCACAGACGCGACCTTGACGCTGGTCACGGCAAGCGATGCTGGTCTGGCCCCCGCATCAGGGGGTGGCACTGCGAATTTTCTGCGCGCAGACGGCACATGGGCAGTACCCGCCAGCGGCGGCGGTGGGGTAACCGACGGGGCCAAAGGCGATGTCATCGTCAGCGACACCGGCACGGTCTGGACCCTTGATTCAGCCGTCAGATACGGCCTGCCACTGGCCATGCAACAACAAATCTTCTTCAACTAGGAGCAACGAACATGGCCAGCAATACCGCCCCAATATTTTCAAAAATCGCCCGCGCAGCTTGGGTAAATGGCCTGACAGCCGCCAATATCGCCAAGGATGGCACCGGCACGGTTGATACCGTGTTCAGCGCAGATGCGACCAACGGGTCTTATATTCAAAAGCTGATCATTCGCCCGCGCGGCACCAACGTGGCGTCTGTCATACGTGTGTTTTTGAACAATGGGCTGACAAATGTGACGGCTGTAAACAACGCGCTGATCGGTGAAGTCGGTCTGCCCGCCACAACGATCAGCGAAGTTGGCGCGCTGCCGGGGTTAGAGCTGCCGCTGAACATCCCTGTTCCGCCGGGATACAAGATCAACGTCACCTTGGGCACCGCCGTTGCTGGCGGATATGCCGTCACAGCAATGGGGGGCGATTACTGATGAGCTTTCCGTTTCATTTGCCGAAAGAGGCAGGGCAAACCCGACGGTTTGACCCCGTGGGTCTGGCGGTAAACTCTTGCCACACTTACTCGGTGCCAGAAGGCGCGGTAGCGCTGCAGATGATCGCAATAGGCGGCGGCGGCAGCGGCGGCAACGGGTTTACGGCGGCGGCTGCTGCTGCCCGCGGCGGCGGCGGTGGCGGAGGGGCGGGCGCGATAGTCCGGCTTTTTGTGCCAACAGTGCTGTTGCCCAAGACGCTGTATGTTTATGCAGGCGTTGGTGGAAATGCGCTGGCTGGGGGGGCTTCCGGAGTTACAGTATTGCCTTCTTTCGTTCAGTCAAACCTTCTGCTGGGGGCCGGGGGTGGCGGTGCCGGGGGAAATGGCACAGGCGCTGCTGTTGGTGGTGGCGGTGCTTCGGGCACCGCGTCAACCTCTACTTATGGCGCATTGGGGGTTGGTCTCGGCGGTGCTGGCTTGGGCGGTGGTGCGGGTGGTGCCGTCGCAGGTGGTGCGGGCGTTGCAATAACATGGGGTCTGGGCGGTGTCTTTACCTGTGGGGGGGCTGGCGGTGCAGGCACAACCTCGGCAGACTTTGCCGGCGGCGCTGTGACCAGCACAGGCCTGTGCCCGACCATCGCAGGTGGGCTTGCCGGGTCATTCATAGGCAACGCTGGTTATGAGTTGTGGGCACCTTTGACATTTAGCGGCGGATCGGGCGGGGGATCGAGCAATACGGGCATTGGTGGCGCGGGCGGAAACGCCGGGCGTGGGTCTGGCGGCGGCGGTGGTGGCGGCGGAACCACTGGCGGGCTTGGCGGACGCGGCGGCGATGGATTTGTGCTGATCACGGCGCTGTTTTAGCGATTGATGCGTCCAAGCCCTGCTTGACACTGCACCGCCCGAAGGTGGCACTAAATTGTCAGGGGCCGCTTTTGTGGCCTCTTGGCATTTGACAGCGGCGCGGGGCCTTTCTAGATAGAGAGAGCGTTGATTTGGGGCTGTAAAATATGAAAATTGCCATGATCGGCACAGGCTATGTCGGCTTGGTGTCTGGCGTTTGTTTCTCGGATTTTGGCCATGATGTTGTTTGTGTAGATAAAGACCCCGGCAAAATTGATCGCCTTAACGCAGGCGAAGTGCCGATATTTGAGCCGGGACTGCAGGCGCTGATGGCAAAGAACGTCAGTGCCGGGCGGCTGTCGTTTACGCTTGATCTGGCCTCGGCTGTGGCCGGTGCGGATGCGGTGTTCATCGCAGTGGGCACCCCCACACGGCGCGGCGATGGCCATGCCGATCTGACCTATGTGATGGCGGCTGCGGCGGAAATTGGCCGCGCACTGACCGGATATGCAGTGATAGTCACCAAATCAACAGTGCCCGTCGGCACCAACCGCAAAGTGGCGGCGGCCGCAATTGCCGCAAATCCCGATGCCAGCTTTGATGTGGCCTCAAACCCTGAATTCCTGCGCGAAGGGGCCGCGATTGACGATTTCATGCATCCCGACCGCGTGGTTGTGGGTGTGGAATCCCCGCGTGCGCGCAAAGTGATGGCTGATGTTTACCGCCCGTTGTTTTTGCGCGAATTCCCTGTGGTTTACACCGGGTTGGAATCGGCCGAGATGATCAAATACGCCGCCAACGCGTTTCTGGCCGCCAAGATCACCTTCATCAACGAAATCGCGGCGCTGTGCGAACGGGTGGGGGCAGATATCAAGGATGTCTCCAAAGGCATGGGCATGGACGGGCGCATCGGCAACAAGTTTCTGCACGCGGGCCCCGGCTATGGCGGCAGTTGTTTTCCCAAAGATACCATAGCTTTGGCGCGGATCGGGCAGGATCATTCGGTGCCGATGCAGATCACCGAAACCGTGATCAAAGTAAACGAGGAAATCAAACGCCGCATGATCGACAAGATCATTGATCAATGTGATGGCGTGCTGAATGGCAAGATCATTGCCATTTTGGGCGTGACGTTCAAGCCCAACACCGATGACATGCGCGAAGCCCCGTCTTTGACGATTGTGCCCGCGCTTGTGGGCGCAGGCGCAAAAGTGCGGGTGGTTGATCCGCAGGGTCAGCGCGAAGGCGAGGCGTTGTTGCCGGGGGTGAAATGGATGGACACGCCCTATCAGGCCGCCCAAGGCGCGCATCTGGTGGTGATCCTGACCGAATGGAACGAATTTCGCGCGATGGATCTGGAACGGTTGTCGCGCAAGATGGAAACGCCCCGCTTGGCCGATCTGCGCAATATCTATTCCGCAGATGAGGCAAAGGCGGCGGGGTTTGAAAGCTATGTCGCGGTGGGGCGGTAGGGATTATCGACCCGGCCTTATCTTGTCAGATTTGCCCCCAATCGGCGGGCGTGCAAGATGAAACTGGGGCGGGATTCACCTCCCGCCGAGGGTGCGATGGTGTTATCCTACCACCCGGCCCGCGCAGGTTTGCGCGTGCGTTCGGACTAGAAACGCTCCACCGGAGCGTTTCTTATACGTCCTCACCCTTTCGCGCCCTGCCCACGCGCGTAAACATCGTCGTATCTGATGATGTCATCCTCGCCCAGATAGGCCCCGGTCTGCACTTCGATCAGCACCATCGGCACGCGGCCGGGGTTTTTCATCCGGTGCTTTGCGCCCAATGGAATGAACACCGATTGGTTTTCCGTCACCAGTGTTTCAGTCTCACCAATCGTCACCAAAGCCGTGCCCGACACCACGATCCAATGTTCGGCGCGGTGGACATGGCTTTGCAACGACAGGGCCGCCCCCGGTTTGACAACGATGCGTTTAACCTGAAACCGGTCTGACAGCGCCAGCGTTTCAAACCAGCCCCAGGGTCGGTGATCGCGCAAAAATGTCTCGGCTTGGGGGGCTGATTTGGCTTTCAACTTTGCAACCACAGCTTTGACATCTTGTGCCCGGTTGCGCGGTGCAATCAAAACCGCATCTTTCATGGCCACGGCAATGATATCGTCAAGGCCAATGGCAACCAGCACCTGCCCATCGGCTTCGGCGCGCAACAGACTGTTATTGCAGTCAATAACAGTCACATCCCCCGTTAGCCCGTTGCCCATCGCATCCAGCAAACTGGCTTCGCGCCACACCGCATCCCAATCGCCCAGATCAGACCACCCGGCGCCGTAAGGCAGCACATCCAGATTGCCCGCCTTTTCCATCACCGCATAGTCAATCGAGATATCTTCCGCCTGTGCCCAATCGTCAGCCGCCAGCCGCAAAAATCCAAGATCGACGCTGGCCTTCTGCAATGCCGCTGTAACCGGGGCAATCAAATGCGGGGCGTGGGTTTGAAACGCGGCCAATGCCGTACGGGCCGAAAACAGGAATATCCCGGCGTTCCACAAGAAATTACCCGCAGTCAGCATGTGTTCGGCATCCGCCACATCCGGTTTTTCAACAAACCGCCGCAAGGCAATTGGCGCGGCAGCACCCGGTGCGGGATGGTCTGTCAGTTCCAGCCAGCCATAGCCGGTTTCCGCCCGGTCCGGCGCGATGCCAAACGTCACAATCCGCCCGGCCCGCGCGGCGGGGCATGCGGCAGTAACGGCACTGCGAAACGCCGCCACATCGGGCACAACATGATCCGAAGGGGCAACCAGAACCAAGCCGTCAGGATCGGTCGCAAACACCTGCAGAACCGCTGCCAAAATCGCGGGCCCGGTGTTGCGCCCCTGCGGTTCGATCAAGATCGCCCCCGGATCAATTTGCGCCGCGGCCAGTTGCTCGACCACGATAAACCGGAAATCGGTGTTGGTCAGGATCAGCGGGCGGTTGTAATCCGGCCCGGAAAGCCGCGTTGCGGCCTGTTGAAACAGCGAGGTTTCCCCCGTCAATCTGGCAAATTGTTTGGGATAACTTTTGCGCGACAGTGGCCAAAGCCGCGTGCCAGAGCCGCCGCATAATAGCACAGGGGTAATCTTGGTCATCTTGGCCACATCTTCAATTGTTACGCAATTTTCAACTGCTTGCAGGATATGCACCGGCTTTGTGGCAACTATAGGGGCAGGCGGCGGCGATGCCTAGTCTGGATAGTGTTATAGCAAGTCAAACGATGTGGTGCCAAGACGCAGCATCAGGTCGGCCATTGCCGCCCCGTCGGTGATGGCCCAGATCTGCTGGCCCGTTAGCAGATAGGTGACATAGGCCTCGGCAGCCGCACCACCCGCGCCTTCGGCCACCGCGAAGGATACGCTGAACTGCGCACGCACAGCGCCGGGGGTGGTGAAAACCAAGGCATCGCCTTGGCCTGCCACATAGTCAGTCACCCAATCCATGCCCTGCCACGCCAGCCCGTCATGGCGAAACTGATCCGCCCCCAGCCCGCCCGTCAGCAGGTCATCGCCCGCCCCGCCGTCAAGCGTGTCATTGCCATCGCCGCCCAGCAAAACGTCAACCCCGCCTTCACCAAACAGACGGTCAGCGCCGCTGTTGCCCGCCAGCCAATCTGCACCCTCACCGCCGTATACCACATCATTGCCGTTGCCGCCTGACAGCGTGTCGTTCCCGCCGCGCCCCGATAAGGTGTCATTGCCCGCCCCCCCGTCGAAATGATTGGCGTCAAAGTTGCCATGCAACCCATCGCCAAACCCACTGCCGCGCAGCGCCTCGATACGGCTGAAAACATCGCCCGCAGCCGTTGGGCTGTTGCGGACAGGACGTTCCAGATCAATGGTTTGACCAGCGGTTGCGCGCCCGTAACTGACCCAATCATACCCGTCGCCGCCATCCAGAAAATCGGCCCCGGTCCCGCCTTCCAACGTATCGTCGCCTGCGCCGCCATACAAAGTATCCGCCCCCGCGCCCCCCGTCAGACCATCGTTGCCCGCCCCGCCGTCCAGCGCGTTTGCAAAGGCATCGCCCGTCAGATCATCGGCAAACGCACTGCCAATGATGCCCTCGACCGACAGAAACAGATCGCCCACCGCATCGCCGGTCTTGGCGGCACCCGGTGTAAGTTGAACCTTAACGCCGGTGGCGGCCGTGGCATAACTGGCATAATCAAAGCCATCGCCGCCAGACAAACTGTCTGCCCCCGCCCCGCCGATCAGCGTATCGTTGCCAATGCCGCCCCGAAGGGTGTCATTGCCCGCGCGTCCGTCCAAAAGATCGGCCCCTGCACCGCCATCCATCTGATTGGCCGCAAGAGTGCCTGCCATGACATCGCCAAAACCAGAGCCGGCATAAGCCTCGATTTCCGCAAAGACATCGCCTTCGGCTTCGCCAAGGTTTGCGGCGGGGGCTGCCAGATCCAGCGCAATCGCGCCAATTGCTGTGGAATAGCTGACCCAATCATTGCCCAGGCCGCCCCTGAATATGTCGGCCCCCGCGCCGCCATCCAAAGTGTCATTGCCCGCGCCACCAGACAAGATGTCGGCGTCGCCCCCGCCAAACAACCGGTCGGCTTCGGTATCGCCTGTCAGAACGTCGCTGCCCGCGCCGCCATAAAGAATGTCTGATCCCAAACCACCAAACAGCGTATCCGCTCCGTCGCGCCCGGCCAGAAAATCTGCGCCTGATCCGCCGTCCAGCCTGTTTGCCGCCTCGTCGCCTGCCAGATTATCGGCCAGCGCACTGCCGTGGACGGCCTCGATGCTGATAAGGCTGTCTCCCAGTGCGGCACCGCTGTTCAGGCTGGGTGCCAGCAGATCGACGCGCACCGCCGCCGTTGCCGTGGCGTATGTGGCCCAATCTGTTCCGTCTCCCCCATAAAGCCAATCGGCCCCGGTGCCGCCATCCAGCGTGTCGTCGCCTGAACCACCCGTCAAGGTGTCGGCCCCGGCCCGTCCGGTCAAACGATCATGGCCCGCCCCGCCGTCCAGCAGATTTGCCACGGCGCTGCCGCGCAGATCATCGCCGCCACTTCCGCCTGCGACCCCTTCGATGGATAAAAACCGATCCCCAAGGGCCGCACCTTTGTTCAGACCGGGCGTTACCAGATCCAGTATCAGCGCTGCCAACTCGGCGCTATAGCCTGCCACATCAAGGCCATCGCCGCCAACCAGACTGTCAGCGCCTGCGCCGCCCGTCAGCGTATCATTGCCCGCGCCCCCGGTGATGGTATCGGCCCCGTCGCCGCCAAACAGCAGATCGGCCCCGCCGTCACCAAACAGCTTGTCCGCGCCAAAGCCGCCCCAGATCGTATCATTGCCGTCGCGCGCCGTAAGCAGGTCATTGCCCGCGCCGCCATTCAACAGATTGTCGCCGCCATCACCGCGCAAATCGTCATTAAAGGCGGTGCCGATCACCCCTTCGATGCCAGAATACGTATCGCCAAGGGCGTCGCCCTTATTTGCGCTGGACGTCGCCAGATCGACCAGAACCAAAGCAAACCCACTGGCATAGCTGGCATAATCGACGCCTTCACCGCCGATCAGCGTATCGGCCCCGGTGCCGCCGTCAAGGGTATCCGCCCCGGCATCCCCTGCCAAAACATCCGCGCCCGCGCGGCCCTGCAGCAGATCTGCGCCGCCGCCCCCGGCCAGCCGATTGGCCCCGCCATCGCCTGCAAGCGTGTCGTCGAACGCCGACCCTGCAAAGGCATCGATGCTGATAAACACATCGCCTGCCGCATCGCCGCTGTTCAGGCCGGGTGTTGTCAGATCCAGAAAAATGGCCGCAGCGGCATCGGTATAGGCGGCGGTATCGGTGCCGTCACCGCCCTCCAGCCGGTCAGCCGCGGCACCACCGATCAATATGTCATCCCCCAAGCCGCCCAGCAGCGTGTCTGCCGCCGCCCGCCCCAGCAAGACATCACTGCCCGCGCCGCCCGTCAGCAGATTTGCCGAACCATCCCCCGCAAGACGATCGTCAAACGCCGATCCGATCAGCGCCTCAACAGCCACGTAAACATCGCCCGTCGCATCACCTGTCGTGCCTGCAAGCAGTGCCAGATCTGCGGTCACTGCCGAAGCCGAGCTGGTATAATCGGCGGTATCCATGCCCGCGCCGCCATCCAGCAGATCTGCCCCGGCACTGCCCAGCAACACATCATTGCCCGCCAATCCCAATTGGGTATCCGCGCCTTCACTGCCTGCCAGTGTATCTGCGCCGTCGCCTGCAGGATCAGGCACACCTGCGCCAAAGGCGTAAACCCACAGGCCCGCCACGCCGGTGTTGCCTGGGGTTTGCGGCAAGGCAAGCAGGGCTGCCGCATTGCCCGATGCAGGCAAAGATACCGGCGGCGCGGCTGTGCCCAGATCATAGCCGACAAAGGCCGCCGTGCCCCCCAGACCGCCCCAGCCACCTTCAAGATCGCCCGACACCCAGTTGATCGCACCATAGCGCAGCACCGCGTCAAAACTGCCGCCGCCCTGATCGTATAGCTGCAACTGGAACGTGTTGGTCAGGGACGCGTTGCGGCGGTAAAATCCGACATCTTGCCAGGTGATCGTCACCACATCGGTTGAGGCGTCAATATCCACCCAGACCGGCCCGCTTTCCGCGCCTTCCCCATCAAGCCGGGTGTCGATGTCGGCCAGAAACGGCGCAATGAACGGGGCAGTCAGGGTTGCGGGATTTTTTGGCAGGCCCGCAATGGCGCTGCCAAAAGATACGATACCGTCGATGCCCACAAACAGATTTGACGCGGCATAGGTCGTGCCGCCGATCAAAAACCCCGACTGAAATACCGCGCTGACATCAATGGCAAAACTGCCCTCATCGGCACGCGCCAAGGCCAATTCGCCGTACCCCGCAGCACCGCCCAAGCCGGTCACCGGTGTGCCGTTGCCTGCAATCACGCCCATCGCTTCACCCACCCGATTGCCCCAGCCCTAAGATCGCGGCAGGGGTATGAACAAAGCCTTAAGCGCAAAATTTGTGCTATTTGGATTTGCTGCAAACTGTTGGCAAACACCGCATTTGTGCCCGATTTGCTGCCCACGCCTGACCCATCACCGCGCCAGACTGATCCGGTGATGGGTGTAGGGTCGGGTGGTTATGCAACTTCGGGCGGTGACAACATATCTGGCGCAAACGCTTGGGTTTTCAGCCATTTCTGATGGTTTGGCGGTTGTCGAAACCGCAGGTTATGCGCGGCTGTTGTTGGCGGGGCGCGGTGATAATCAACTGGGCGCGCTTGATCTTGGGGTGCAGGCGCCGCTTGCATCGCAACCCGGTGATCCGGTGATCGGGTCCGGGTCTGGGCCTGCAATCGCTGTGCAAAACACCGCAATCGCGCCGCGCATCTATGCCTTTTCAGCCTATAGCGACCCGCCGCGCCACATGGCGCTGACCCAAACTGGCCTGCTGGGCATCAGTGCGCCGGTTGCGCCAAACTCTGGCGCGATACCGGGCGTCGTGGCGATGGAGGTTTTGGAATTTGCCAGCGGCGATATCGCCGCCATCGCGCGGCGCGGTGTGCCGGGCGTGACGCTGTATGCGCTGGGTGATGCGGGGGCGATGACACAAATCGGCCAGATCAATGATGGGCCCAAGGCATACCTTACGGGGATCAGCGACATCGCTTCGGTGCAGATGGGGGCGGACCGGTTGGTGCTGGTGGCGTCGGCATTGGAAAATGGTCTCAGCAGCTACCGCGTCACGGCCAGTGGCGCGGTCGAATGGATCGACAGTCTGGGCGCGCAAAACGGGCTGGCGGTGAATGGGCCGGCGCAGATGCAAACCGTCACCATGGGCGGGCAAACCTTTGCCGTGCTGGCGTCAACGCTGTCATCATCCCTATCGGTGGTGCGGGTAAACCCGATGGGCGTGATGTTTCAGACCGACCATCTGGTCGATGACCGCAGCACCCGCTTTGCCGATGTGGCGGTTATAGAGATGTTTGTGGCACGTGGCCGCGCCTTCGTGGTGGCAGGCGGCACCGACGCGGGGCTGAGCGTGCTAGAGTTTTTGCCGGGCGGGCGACTGATGCCCTTTGCCAGTTATCCGCTTGAATCCGGGGCCGGGCTGGCGGCTGTCACGGGCATCGAGGCCCGTGTGATGGCTGACAAGGTGGTGGTGTTCATTCTTGATGCGCGCGGTGACCGGCTGCAACAATTTGAACTTTCGCTGGCCACGTTGGGCGCGCGGGTTGATGCCTTGGGCGGCGTGACCGCAGGCACAACGCTGGATGATCGGCTGTTGGGCAGTGCGGGGGCAGATACATTGCAAGGCGGGGCCGGGGCCGATTGGCTGCATGATGGGGGGGGACAGGATATGTTGACAGGCGGGGCAGGGGCCGATGTGTTTGTCTTTGGTCGTGACGCAGCTGTTGACCGGATCAGCGATTTTGAAGATGGCATTGATCGGATTGATGTATCTGGTTGGGGCCGTATCTACAGCCGCGATGCGCTGACCATCACCGCCACGGCGACGGGGGCAGAGATCAATTATGGGACAGAACGGCTGATCATTGCATCGGCAGGTGGGGGCAGTCTGGCCAGCACCAATTTTACCGATGCTGACTTTGTGTTCTAAGACAGCCGGTCCGCATGTAAGACCAACAGCCGGTTGCGTCGCTTTGCACTGGACGGCTTGGTGCAAAACGGGTCAAAACCATCACGCGCGGGCCCGACACTGGCCAGCAGCGGAATGTGATAGGGTTTTGCGATGCAGCAGCATGTTTTGGTGACCGGAGGTGCTGGCTATATCGGTGCGCATGCCTGCAAAGCGCTGGCTGCGGCGGGGTTCGTGCCGGTGGCCTTTGACAACCTGTCAACCGGCTGGCGCGATGCGGTGAAATACGGCCCCTTTGTGCAAGGTGATCTGGCGGATCGCGCGTCGATTGATCAGGCGTTTTCGCAGTATCGCCCGGTCGCCGTGATGCATTTTGCCGCCCTGTCAATTGTGCCGGACGCAATGCGCGATCCGGGGCGGTATTGGCGGGTGAATGTACTGGGTGCCTTGAACCTGATCGAAGCGGCGCTGATGGCGGGCTGCCTGAATTTCGTCTTTTCTTCAACTTGCGCCACATATGGCGATCAGGACGGCGTTATGCTGGATGAAGAGACACCGCAACGCCCGACCAACGCTTACGGGGCCTCAAAGCAGGCCATTGAGAGAATGTTGCAAGATTTTTCCGCCTCTGCCGGGCTGCAGCACGTCATTTTCCGCTATTTCAACGTCGCAGGGGCTGATCCGCAGGCCGAGATCGGCGAACAGCACCGCCCCGAGACGCATCTTATTCCGCTGATGCTGGATGCCATTCAAGGCCGCAGGCCCGCGCTGACGGTGTTTGGATCGGATTATCCGACGCCGGATGGCACCTGTGTGCGCGACTATGTGCATGTGACGGATCTGGTGGCAGCCCATGTTCTGGGGTTGCAATGGCTGCTGGATGGCCGTGGCAACCGCGTCTTCAATCTGGGCTCGGGGCACGGATATTCGGTGCGCGATGTGATCGAGGCGTCGCGCGGCGTGACCAACCGCGCGGTGCCCGTGGTTATGGGGGCGCGGCGGGGTGGCGATGCGGCATCGCTGGTATCAGGATCAGACCGCGCCATGCGCGAATTGGGCTGGCAACCAACCCGGTCGGATTTGCCGCAAATGATCCGCGATGCGCTGGCCTGGGCGCAAAAGCCGGGATTTTTGCGATAGGGTTCCCCGGTGCGCCGCTTGACACCAAAGCTGCGCTTGCGGTTGATATGGCCTATCTTGATGGTGAAAGTCCCCGATGACAGCCGCACGGCATGTGTTGATATCCTGCATGAAAGACGAAGGCCCGTTCATTCTGGAATGGGTGGCGCATCATCTGGTCACAGGGTTCGATGCAATTTATGTGGCGTCGAACGATTGCAGCGACGGGTCTGACCGTCTGCTATCCGCTTTGGACGGCGCTGGATATATCACCCATGTGCCCAATGTGGTGGGGCCCGGTGATATTCCGCAACACGCCGGATACGACCGCATCCGCAAGCACCACGATATCGACAGCGCCGATTGGCTGATGATGCTGGACGCGGATGAGTTTTTGACCGTGCATATTGGCGCAGGGCAGGTGGCCGATCTGACCGGCTGGGCCGCCCCTGACATTGATGTGATCGCATTGTGTGGCATGGGATTTACCGGCGCCCCCCATCTGAATTGGCAACCGGGGCGGGTTTGCGCGCAGTTCACCCAAAGGATTGCGCCGGATCACAAAGCCAATGGCGCGGTGAAATCCCTGACGCGGGGGCCTGCGCGGTTCAAATCCATTCACAACCATTCGATGGTGGGCTGGCGGGGGGCGGGCGATGTGCAGGTGATGCGCGGCGACGGCACGCAGTTTTCGGTGCCGCCGGACGTGCCTTTGTGGAAACGCCTGCGCAATTTCGCGCCGCGCGACATCACGCACCGGCTGGCGCACTACAACCATTACGCGGTGAAAACCTTTGATGCCTTTATGCTGCGGGCCTTGCGCGGGCGCGGTGCGGTGGCCTTGGGCGGTGCGGCCCCAGCGCGCCATACCGACGACTATTTTGCCACCCGCACCGTCGCGGTTGGCACTGATATCACGATTTCCCGCTATGGCGTGGCGGTCGAGGCGATGCTGGCCGACATGCTGGCACAGCAAAAAATCCGCCGCCGCCAACGCGATGTGGAAACCGCCTATGCCGCGCGCGCCGCAGCGTTCCGGCGGTAAATCGGGCCCAGACCAAGGGCGCAATCGACCAGCAGTCAAAGCCTGCGGATGTATTTGTTTGCGCAGATTTGACGGCGCTTTTCCTGATGCCCAAGCTGTGCCACAACTTCGCCCATAGATATGCCAAACCCTTGCCCGACGGAGTTTTACGAATGCAACTTTTCCGCCTGCTTGCCCCCGCTTTGGCTGCCCTGCTGCTGATCGGGTGCAACGAAGAGGTGGACACGGGCTTGCAAACCTCGCCCGCCGGCCACAGCTTTGCATTTTTGCCGCTGCCCTTGGCCAAAACCGTGTCGCTGCAGGTGGTCTGGCCGATGCCTTGGGCGCTGGATGACGCCCAGAATCCGGTTGTGCCGCATCTGGCCGTGAAAATGATGTTGTTTGGCGGCAGCGTCGATATGCCCGCGCAAACCTTGCAAAGCAAGGTGTCCGAACTGGGGGCCGACGCGTATCTGGCCGCATCGGGTGTCACGCTGCGCACTGCCGTAAACGCGCCGCCTGCGGCGTTGGATCAAGCGGTTGCCTTGACCAACAGTTTGTTGCGCACCCCGGCGTTGCCTGCCGAATTGCTGCCCCAGGTGCGCGAAGCCGCCGCTGAAAGCCGGGCAGAAGTTTATACGCGTGCCTCCGAGCAGGTGTTTTTGGCGTTACGCATGATAGTGATGAAAGATCAGCCGAGCTATTCAGAAAGCATGTCTTTCGTAGATATTGGCCTGATCAATTCCGTAACCTTGGCCGATGTTCAAATGTGGCACGCCCAGACGGTGGTTTCAAAAGGCGCGCTGATTGCCGTTGCGGGCCCGGTTGATCTTGCTGCTGCCGGGCGGGCGGTGGATTTGCTTATGGCAGGACTGCCTGACACCGCAGCACCCGATACCACGCTGATGCCCATGCATATGGGGCCGCGCCGCATTTTGCTGCATGTGCCAGCGGCCAAAGACGGCTTGCTTGCGGTCATTGCCCCGATGCCACCCACCGGTGACGCCGGTGAGATGGATGACATCATCGGCTCGTATCTGCTGGGCGGCGATGATCAGGCCATGCTGGCCAAATCCCTGACAGGGCAACTTGGCGTGACAGGGGCCTTCACAGCCGCGATTGACGCGTTCAGCCGCAAGAACCGTATTCTGGTCATGTCGGGTCAGGTAAAGCCCGATCAGATCGTCGCGGCCGAACAAGCTGTCATCACCGCCTATACCCGAATGGCCACCGAGCCGCCCGATCCGGCAGAACTGGCGCGCTGGACCGGCAAACTTTTCACCAGCCTCGCAGCGGTTGAAAACGATGCTGCCAACCGCGCCGGTGCGATGCTGGAATCCATGCTGGACGACAACAACCCGATGGTCATTCTGCAGTTGAACGCAATGCTGACCAAAGTAACGCCCGAGTCGGTTCAGCAGCGGTTTGCCACAGCCTATGCCCCGGCGGCTGATCTGATTTTTGTGGCGATTTCGCCTGATGCCGCTGCGTTGCCGGGGGCTTGCGTCATCTTGCAACCCAAAGACGTTTTAAATTGCCCTTGAAAGGGGAAATCCGCACAATTTGGTGCCGAAGTCTGAAATGTGAAAGTTTTGTGACACAAGTTTAGTTGACAGATTGCCCCCTTCGCAGAGTAAGCTTTCGGCAGGGAATGGATTGGTTCCGCGTGTCACCTTCGTGTTACGAATCTGTGCCAATTCTGCCCATGCCAAATCGGGTGCTTCCCAAAGCGCCCATCGTCATCCGTAACAGCGGATCAACATCAGGGAGACTATCCGTGAAAAACCAAAGCTATAGCCGCCGCAGCTTTTTGAAGACCTCTGCGGCAGGGGTTGGCGCGCTTGCGGCACCCGCGCTGATCTCATCCAAGGCGCTTGCCTCGTCGGGCGAGTTGAACTTTACCGGCTGGGCTGGCTACACCGCCCTTGCCGAAACCGTCTTCCCGGCCTTTACCGCAGCCACTGGCATCAAGGTGAATTTCACTGAACAGCCAGACAATGACGGCATCTTTGCCGCGTCCAAAATCGCAATGGAAGCCGGCGGCATCGACATGATGGAGCCAACAATCGACACCGTTGGCCAGTATGCCACCAATGGCATGGTTGCCGCATGGGACGAATCCAAGCTGGCGATGGCAGATTATCTGCCAGGTCTGGCCGATGGCTCTGCGGGCGAGCGTTCGCGCAAAGAAGGTCAATTGCTGTATGTGCCATCAAACTGGGGCACCGAAGCCATTGTTTACAATAAAGAAGCAGCCGTGATGCCAAATGGCGCAAGCTTGGCTGCGCTGTTCGATCCGGCCAACAAAGTAACGGTTCGTCCACGCTCAGCTCTGGCTGCAATGGGCCGTCTGCTGGAAGTGCAGGGCAAACTGCCACGTCCATGGATCGACAGCTATAACGACATGGGTGCCATGGTTGAACTGTGGGACATTGCATTGGCAGAATGTGTAAAGGCCAAAGGCAACGTGGTTCAGTGGTGGGCTGGCGAAAATGATGCCAACGCTGGTTTCGTCGCGAACGGCGCGACTGTTGGCCTGTGCTGGGATTCAACCGGTTACAACCTGCGCAATGATGGCTTCGGCTATGCCGCGCCATCCGAAGGTGCATTTGCCTGGCACCAGGGCTTTATGTTGATGAAAAACGCCGTAAACGTTGATCAGGCGCATGAATTGGCCAAGTGGGTATCGTCGCCGGATGGTGCTGCGGCTTGGGCATCGGCGTTCTCGTCGAACCCGGTTGGCAAAGGTGCCGCTGACAAGCTGAACCCAGAAGTCGCTGCCTATTACAACTCGGCGTTTGATGATGCCAAGCTGGCAGCTCTGTGGTGGTGGCCAGACCAGTCGGCTGAATTCGTGGCCAAGCGCGGCGAATATGCGGACAAGTATAAGGCATCCTAAGTCTGGGTGACTGACCGACTCGCCGGATCTTACCGATCCGGCGGGTCTTTTTTTGCCCGGATTTTTGGTAATGCCGGACAATTCAGGGCAGGATTTGAAATTCTTGCTGCGCATGGCTTCTGGACTGACTGGCGTCACCAATCTGGCAATAAGCATTGCGCCATCGCCATGTGCTGCTAGTGTTTACAAAAATATAAGAACGTCCAAGGGGAAGGATATATCCATGAGTGCCGGGATTGATCTCGATAATGTCTGCTGTGATTTCGGAACATTCCGCGCTGTTGACCACGTAAACGTCAACATTCAACCCGGTGAGTTCTTTTCGTTTCTGGGGCCATCGGGCTGCGGCAAAACCACAATCCTGCGGATGATTTCGGGGTTTACGGATCCGTCTTCGGGTGTGATCCGCATTGGTGGCAAGGATATGGCGGGCCAACGCCCCAACCAACGCCCCACGGCACTGATCTTCCAGAACCTTGCGCTGTTTCCGTTGATGCCGGTCTGGGAAAATATCGCCTTTGGTCTGGAAGTGCGCGGTGTCGGCAAAGCCAAACGCCGCGCGCGGGCCGATGAATTGCTGGCGCTGGTCGATCTGCATGGCGCTGCCGACAAAATGGTCAGCCAGCTGTCAGGTGGCCAAAAACAGCGGGTGGCCATTGCGCGCGCATTGGCGGTTGAGCCGTCGGTGATGCTGCTTGACGAACCCCTTTCGGCGCTGGACCTGAAATTGCGTCAACATATGCGGGCCGAGTTGCGCGCCATTCAAAAACGCACGGGCGTGACATTCATCTATATCACGCATGATCAAGGCGAAGCGCTGGCAATGTCTGACCGCGTCGGCGTGATGAGCCAGGGTAAACTGCAACAGGTTGCCAACCCGCGCGACATTTATAACAACCCCGTCAACGGGTTTGTCGCGTCTTTTGTCGGGGAAAACAATATCCTGACCGGAACCGTGCAAAACGCCAGCGCCGGAATGGCAAGCTTTGAAACCCCGATTGGCACCCTGCGCGCAAGGCTGGGGGATGTGTCGCAAGGCGGGGCAGTGAAACTGTATGTGCGCCCGGAACACATGACGCTATCTACCGCGGCGGCCTTGGAAAACTCGGTCCCGGTGACGATTGGCGAAGTGTCGTTCGAAGGCAGCTTTATCGCGCTGCAAGCCCACACTGCCAATGGCACGGTCCTTACCGCGGAATTGCGCAACGATGGCTCTGCCACCGTGCCCGCCTCTGGCAGCCAGATGCAGATAAGCTTTGACGCCGCCCGCGCGTCGATATTGCCCGATTCCGCCACAGTGAAAGGGTGATCTGATGCACGATTTACTGCGCCGCTATGGCATGGGATTGACGGTTGTCTTTGTTGGCCTGACGTTTTTCTGGCTGGCCGTTCTGGTTTTGATGCCAAACTTTACCCTGTTCGAAAGTTCTTTCCGTCCCTATCTGCCGATTGTCGATGTTGGCGGCCCGCTGGATACATATTCGATGGGCAACTATATGAAAGTATTCGGAAATGAGGTTGACACATCGCTGCTTGGCATCCAGTTTCAGATGCCGGTGCGGGTGAAGATCTTTCTTCTGACGATCTTTTACTCGTCGCTTGTCACGGTGATCACCTTTGCCATGGCCTATCCGCTGGCCTATTATCTGGCCAAAATCGTCTCACCCAGATCGCTGCCGACGTTGTTTTTGCTGCTGTTTGTCCCGTTGTGGGTTTCCGAAGTGCTGCGGTCTTTCGCCTGGTGGATCATTCTGGCTTTCAAAGGTCCGCTGAACGCCGTGCTGATGCAGATGGGGATCATTGACACCGAAATTCGCTGGATCGCGGGGTTCAGCCCGGTGATCATCGGGTTGGTTTATACCTATGTGCTGTTCATGGTGTTTCCTTTGTATAACGCGATGCAATCACTGGACAGCAACCAGATAGAGGCCGCCGATGATCTGGGCGCGCCGTGGCGGCGCATTCATTGGCGGATCATCCTGCCGCATTCCATACCCGGCATCGCATCCGGGGCGGTGATGGTCTTCATGCTGTCGGCGGGCTCGCTGCTGGTGCCATCCTTGCTGGGGTCAACGACATCGGGCTGGTTCACCCAGACCATCCAAAGCATCATGCTGGACAGTCAGGATTGGAACACCGGGGCGGCGTTTGCGTTTATGCTGCTGATCGTGTGCACGTTGTTTGTCAGCCTGATGATGCGGCTTTTTGGCGTCAAACTTTCAGACATTGCAAAATAGGGGGGCACCATGAAAACCAATCGGCATTTTCTGTTCCACCTCTACATGGCCCTGTTTCTGGCTTATCTGCTGATCCCGTTGCTGGTGATGGCGGGGGCCGCGTTTAACGACAGCAAACTGCCGACGGTTATTCCGTGGAAGGGGTGGACGGATCGGTGGTTCATTGATCTGTGGAACGACAAACGCATCTGGATTGCCTTTCGCAACACGCTGATTGTGGCGGTCGCCGTGGCGGCGATTGCGGTGCCGGTTGGCACGGCAGCGGCGATATTGGTCAATTCGATCTCGGGTCGGCTGCGCGCGGTTTTGTATGGGCTGATGGTGGCCCCGATCCTTATTCCCGGCGTCGTGATCGGCATCTCAACCCTGCTGTTCTGGAACCATCTTTCGGTGGGGTCAGGTCTGCATTTGTCGGTGCTGGGGCAGGTCAGCTATATCGCGTCTTTCGTGATGTTGCTGGTGCTGGCGCGGTTGCAAAGTTTTGATCAGGGGTTGGAAGAGGCAGCCCTTGATCTGGGCGCAAGCCACGGTCAGGTGATGCGGCGTATCTTGCTGCCGCATCTTTATCCGGCGATCGGGGCAGGGGCAGCAATATCGTTTTTTCAGTCGATCGAGAACTTTAACGTCACGCTGTTTACCCGTGGCGGGGCGGATACCCTGACGGTCTATGTGTTTTCCAAAGTGCGATCCGGGATCACGCCGACGATCAACGCTTTGGCATTGCTGTTGATACTGGTAACGCTGGGGGCAGCGGTGATCTATGAAATCAACCGCCGCCGCAAAGCCCGCATTGTAAGTGCGCTTGAAGCCGAAGGCCGCCGCGCGGATGAGGCGATGGCGCTGTAAAACCATGGTGCGCGTGAACACACACCCTACGGGTGCCTGTAGGGTGTGCCTTTAGGCGCACCACTAAAAGAACGCCTGTAACCCGGTGATCGCGCGGCCCAAAATCAGCGCATGCACATCATGCGTGCCTTCATAGGTGTTGACGGTTTCAAGATTAACCATGTGCCGCATGATCTGGTAGTCTTCCTGAATACCGTTGCCGCCATGCATGTCCCGCGCCATCCGGGCCGCGTCCAGCGCCTTGCCGCAGTTGTTGCGCTTGATGATTGAAATCATCTCGGGCGCTGCGTTTGCGCCGTCCATCAGCCGCCCAACCCGCAGTGACGCCTGCAAACCCAATGAAATTTCAGTCATCATATTGGCCAGTTTCAGCTGATAAAGCTGGGTTTGCGCAATCGGTTTGCCAAACTGCTTGCGGTCCAGTCCGTATTGCCGTGCGGCAGCCAGACAAAACTCTGCCGCCCCCATCACCCCCCAGGAAATGCCATAGCGCGCCCGGTTCAGACAGCCGAACGGCCCCTTCAGCCCTTCAACATTCGGCAACAACGCGTCGTCACCCACTTCGACATTATCCATCACGATCTCGCCGGTAACAGACGCGCGCAGCGACAGTTTGCCGCCGATTTTGGGCGTGGTCAGCCCCTTCATCCCGCGTTCCAGAACAAAGCCCTTGATCTTGCCACCATGCGCATCGGATTTGGCCCAAACCACGAACACATCGGCAATCGGCGCGTTGGAAATCCACATTTTCGCACCCGAAATCACATAGCCATTGGCAGTTTTGCGCGCCACGGTCTTCATGCCCGCAGGGTCAGACCCCGCATCAGGTTCGGTCAGCCCAAAACAGCCGATCCATTCGCCCGATGACAGTTTGGGCAGGAATTTCATCCGTTGGCTTTCCGTGCCGTAAGCAGAGATCGGATACATCACCAGACTGGATTGCACCGACATCATGCTGCGATACCCCGAATCCACCCGCTCAACCTCGCGCGCGATCAGACCGTAGGCGACATATGACGCGCCAAGCCCGCCGTATTCTTCGGGAATCGTGGTGCCAAGCAAGCCCATCGCCCCCATTTCGCGGAAAATCGCGGGGTCAGTGGTTTCGTCGCGGTACGCCGCAATAACGCGCGGTTGCAGCTTTTCTTGCGCATAGGCCCGTGCCCCGTCGCGCAGCATGCGTTCTTCTTCGGTAAGTTGATCGTCCATGCGGAAGGGATCTTGCCAATCGAACCGGCCAAGGTCTGGGGCGTCTTTGGCTTTCAGCTTGGGCTTGGATGGATTGTCTGACATGGCGTTCCCTCTTCTGGGCGCGAAAATCTCATACACGCGCCATAATTTTTAGCACTATCGCACAAAAATCGGCTATATTCCAGCGAAACTGCCTCACAATCCCATGAGGAAATCTCATATGCTGCCGCGCCGCTATCTGCCGTCTATGGCCTCGCTTCTGGCCTTGGAAGCCATTGATCGTCTTGGCACCGCCTCGGCGGCGGCGGTAGAGTTGAACCTGACCCAAGGTGCCGTATCGCGTCAGTTGAAGGTGCTGGAAGATCAGCTTGGCCTAAGCCTGTTGATCCGCGACAAGCAACGGTTGCGCCTGACCCCTGCGGCGACAGACTATGTGCGCGACGTCCGCAGGTCGCTGCAAACCCTGTCGGCGGCGTCGCTGACCCTTCGCGCCAACCCAACCGGGGGGGCGCTGAACCTGGCGATCCTGCCCGCTTTTGGCATGCACTGGTTGGCCCCCCGCCTGGCCCGCTTTGCCGCCCAGCACCCGGAAGTGACGGTCAATCTGTCAACCCGGCTGAAACCCTTTGATTTCGCCGCCAACCCCTTTGACGCCGCCATTCACTATGGCCGCCAGGATTGGCCGGGGGTGAACTATCTTGCCCTGATGGACGAAGACTTGCTGGCCGTCGCGGCCCCCGGCCTTCTGACCACGCCACTGACCGACGCCAACGACGTCCTTGTCCAACCGTTGCTGCAACTGGAAAGCCGCACCGGCGATTGGGGGCGGTGGTTGACGCATCACGGTGCCCCCGGCTTGCGCCCGCCCGCGATGATGTTTGATCAGTTTGCGACCATGACCCAAGGGGTCATTCACGGGCTGGGCGTGGCACTGCTGCCGGTATTCCTGATCCAGCGCGATCTTGACGAAGGCCGGCTGATCCCAGCCTTCGGTGGCCCGATCAAATCGCTGGGCAGCTATTATCTTGTCTGGCCCAAAGACCCGGCCCCGCGGACGCCTCTGGCGTCTTTTCACCGCTGGCTTGCTGCAGAGACGGCCTAGGCCCTTGCCTTTGATCAAACCCTTTGGCACCCTGCAACCATGACCCAACCCGCAAAAATTGGTGACATTTCCTTTTGGTATGCCGATATCGGCCTGCCCAAACCCCGCCCTGCACTGACGGGGGATACCCTGTCGGACATCTGTATCATAGGCGCGGGCTATACCGGGCTGTGGACCGCATATTATCTGAAAAGTGCAAATCCGGCGCTGAAAATCATCGTTGTTGAGAAAGAATTCGCAGGTTTTGGTGCATCAGGCCGCAATGGTGGCTGGTTGACCGGTGGGTTTGCGTGGAACCATGACCGCTATTTGCACGGCAGTTCCGACGCGGCAGTGCGCGCGATGGTTGCGGCAATGAACGGCACGGTGGATGAAGTGATCCGCGTGGCAGAGGCGGAAGGCATCGACGCCGATATCTTGCGCACGGACGAGATGATGGTCGCCACCAACCCCGCCCAGCTGGCCCGCATGCATGCCGAAGTGCGCCACCGCCAGCAGTGGGGCGAGGCCACGCGCGTTCATGCGATCCCGGCGGATCAAGCCCGCGCGCGGGTGAATATTCCCGGCGTTCTGGGCGGGATGATCGTGTCAGGAGTGGCGCGGATACAACCCGCCAAACTGGTGCGCGGCTTGGCCGATGCGGTGGAACGGCTGGGCGTGACGATTGCCGAGCGCACTTGCGTGACAGGTATTCAGCCGGGCCATGTGACAACCGATCACGGCACAGTGCGCGCGCCGATCATTCTGCGCTGCACCGAAGGGTTCACCGCCACCCTGCCGGGCATGAGGCGCCAATGGTTGCCACTGAATTCGGCACAGATCGTCACTGAACCGCTGTCTGCGCAGGTTTGGGATCAAATCGGTTGGCAAGGCCATGAAATATTGGGCGATTTCAACAATGCCTATTGTTACTGCCAGCGCACCCGCGAAGGCCGCATCGCGGTGGGTGCGCGGGGATTGCCGTATAAATTCGGCTCGGCGATTGATGCAAACGGCGCACCGGATCCTGCAACCATCGTGCATCTGACGTCGATTTTGCATCGGCATTTCCCGGCCACGATCCCTTATAGGATCGACCACGCCTGGTGCGGCGTGCTGGCCGTGCCGCGCGATTGGTGTGCCACTGTGGGGCTGGATACGGCCACGGGCATCGGCTGGGCGGGGGGCTATGTGGGGGTTGGCGTATCCACCTCCAACCTTGCGGGCCGCACGCTTGCCGATCTGGCGATGGGGCAAGATACCGCGCTGACGCGCCTGCCTTGGGTAAACCGCCGCGTTCGCGCGTGGGAACCGGAACCGCTGCGTTGGTTGGGCGTGCGCGGCATGTATGCGCTGCTGCGCATGGCAGACTGGGCTGAACAGCGGGGCGGCAGACCATCGGTTTTTGGCAAAATCGGTAACTGGTTGACGGGGCGTTAGGCGCGGGCGCGGGCCATCGCGCACTATATCTAGGGGTTTGCCGCATCCACCCCCTGAGTCCCGCCCGCCACAGTCGGCCCACTATATACAGTGTATTTCATTTGCCACTGGCACCATGATGTGGCCTTGCGCTAGAGTTTGCTCAAGCCCGGGGGCACCATCCGGGAACGATGGCAGGAACAAATCAAGCAAGGAGGTGGCCCATGCGCTGCCCATTCTGCGGTAATGTTGATACCCAAGTAAAAGACAGCCGCCCCGCCGAGGATCATGTATCCATCCGGCGCAGGCGGTTCTGTCCGGCATGTGGCGGGCGGTTCACCACCTATGAACGCGTGCAGTTGCGCGATCTGGTGGTGATCAAATCATCGGGAAAACGCGAAGATTTTGATCGCACCAAGCTGGAACGGTCGATCCGCATCGCCATGCAAAAACGCCCGATTGATCCTGAACGGATTGATCAGATGATTTCCGGCATCGTGCGGCGGCTAGAGTCTTTGGGCGATACCGATATCTCATCCAAGGTCATCGGTGAGATTGTGATGGAATCGCTGGCGCGGATTGATACCGTGGCTTACGTGCGATTTGCCAGCGTTTACAAGAACTTCCAGGCGGCGGATGACTTTGATCGCTTCGTGTCGGAACTGCGCCCCGGCATATCGCCAGAAGAGTGAGCGACCAAGATCATATGGCCCATGCCCTGCGCATCGCTGCGCGGGGCTTGGGCCATGTCTGGCCCAATCCGGCGGTTGGCTGTGTGATTGTCAAGGATGGCGTGATTGTCGGGCGCGGTTGGACCCAACCCGGCGGGCGGCCCCATGCCGAAACGATGGCTTTGGCCCAAGCCGGGGCTTTGGCGCGCGGGGCCACGGCCTATATCACACTGGAACCTTGCGCCCATCACGGCCAAACCCCGCCCTGCGCGGATGCGTTGATCGCAGCTGGCGTGGCGCGCGTTGCGACGGCCCTGACAGACCCCGATCCGCGGGTGGCGGGCAATGGCCATGCGATGCTGCGGGCGGCTGGCATTGGTGTCACCGAAGGCGTTTTGGCACAACAGGCCCACCGAGCGAATGCCGGATTTCTGAAACGCGTGACGCGCGGTTTGCCGTTTGTCACCCTGAAACTGGCGACCACGTTGGATGGCCGCATCGCCACGGCAACGGGCCAAAGCCGTTGGATCACGGGCGCAGCAGCCCGCCGCGCGGTGCATCTGCTGCGCATGACCCATGATGCCGTGTTGATCGGGGCGGGCACGGCGCGGGCGGATGATCCGGATTTAACGGTGCGCGATTTGGGCGCAGCGCACCAACCGGTGCGGATCGTGATGGACAGCCATTTGTCGCATGACCCGCACAGCCGATTGGGCGAAACCGCCAAGGACAACCCGGTATGGATGCTGCACACAGCCGATGCTGCGATGTCGGCGCGCCAGGCCTGGGCAGATCAAGGCGCGGTTTTGATCGCGGTTGCGGGCAATCCTTTGGGGCAGATCGACGCAACATCTGCGATGCAAGCCCTTGCTGCCAAAGGATTAACCCGGATTTTGTGCGAAGGCGGCGCCACATTGGCCGCATCCCTGCTGCGCGCTGGTTTGGTCGACGATCTGGCAATGTTTGCCGCAGGCGCGCTGATCGGCGGTGATGGCCAGGCGGCTTTGGCCCCGCTTGGCATTACCGAATTATCAGGCGCCCCCCGCCTGATACTGCGCGAAACCCGCCAAATTGGGCCTGATGTCTACGGCCTGTGGTCGCTGTAACTTACCAGCTGCCCGTGTTGCCCATCGACGCCCAAGGCTCTGCCGGGGCCAAAGACGCGCCCTTTTGCAGCAATTCTATCGAGATATTGTCGGGGCTGCGCACAAACGCCATGTGCCCATCGCGCGGCGGGCGGTTGATGATCACGCCATTGGCCGCCAAGTGCGCGCATGTGGCATAGATATCGTCAACGCCGTAGGCCAGATGGCCAAAATGCCGGCTGTCAGACGGCAACCCTGCATCGCCATCCCAGTTATAGGTCAACTCAACCGGGCAGTCCGGCTGGCCGGGCGGGGCCATGAAAATCAGCGTAAAGCGGCCCTTTTCATTTTCAAACCGCCGGGTTTCTTCCAGGCCCAACAGCGCGAAAAACGCCATCGACTTTTCAAGATCAAGAACCCTGATCATGGTGTGAAGGTATTGAATGCCCATTTTGTGCCTCTTTTGATTGCCATCACTACCCTAGCAGGTCGGGCAGTAAAGACGAGGGGGCACGGTCAGAAAGACGACCGTATGCCCAAAGCAATGCCAAAATTCTCGCTGTCATGCAGCGCAGAGTTTGAGCGGTTTTTTGATGCTTGCAAGGTTAATACCGGCGAAAACCCCAAGTAATCAATGTTTTGAAACGTCATCGACAGATTGGCCGACAGTTTCAGATCATCACGCCCGCCTGTTACATAGCGGCTGTCGGAATAGGTTTGCGTGCCGATTTGCAGCCCCCCCGACAGGGCAATGCCCCCAACCGCTGCGCCTTTGGTCCATTCCACCGATACGGTTTGCGCGGTGCTGCGCACTTCGGCTGAGGCGGAAGCGGTGGTGGCGGCTTCCAGCTCAAACTTCAACCGGTCTTGACCATTCGCGCCAACGGCCACGCTATAGCCTAGCGTTACGGCCAGCCGGTCTGACGATTGCAAAGGGCTGTCAATACGCGCGGTTTTGTCGGCGGACAGGCCGAAATTCAACGCAGCGCCGTTGGACAGATTATGATCCAACCCCATGGAAAGCCGCAGATAATCTGACAAATCATCGCCGCCATACCAGTTGTGGCCCAGCGTTCCCGTCAGGCGCAATGTGGTGCTGCCCTGCTCGCCCAGCGCGCGGGTTTGCTGCACCCCAACTTCAGCTGCGGCAAAGGTGTAATCGCCATTGCGCGCCAACGGAGCCGCCGCTTTTGCATCCGCCGACAACGCCACAATCTGCCCGTTCAGCGCAAAGCGCGCCTCGGTCATCGCGCGATCGGTTGGCGCAAACCGATAGGTTGAGGTCACCCCGAACCCCAGTTCAACCCCCGACAGCGCCTGACTTTGCGCCGGAATTTCAAATTCAATCGGCAGACCGGACAGTGACATCTTGGTTTGCCGGCTGCCGTTGTTGATGTTTGACGACGGCTGCGCGGTGCCGTCAAACTGCAAAACCCACGGGTTGCGCGATTTGACATAGCGGAAATCGCGGCGTGCAATGTCGCGGGCGCGGTCGTTCGGGGCGTATTGCGCGGCCCTTCGCAGCCACAACTGCGCGCCCGTGCGCCGGTCCATTGATGATAATGCCTGCGCCATTGCCATCGCTGCCCCAAACCGCGCCTTATCGGTATCGGCCAGCGCCCATGCCTGTTTGGCCACCCGCCGCGCCTCGGGCGCGCGGCCCAACGCCCGCAACGCCTGCGCCCGGATGATCAGGGCGGTGGTGTCATTCGCATCGCGCGCCAGCAGCGCATCGGTATAGGTTAACGCCTGTTCCGCAAACCCCGCTTGCAGGGTTTGATAGGCCAGTTGCCGCATTGAATCGACGGACAGGATGATGGGTTTGGCATAGGCAGGGGCGACGGTGACGATTACCGCCACGGCCGCAGCCGATAGACTAAATCGCGCGATCACGGCTCAGGGGCGCGATAAACAATAAAGCCGCCCGTTTCGCGCGTTTTCACATTTTCAAACCCGACCCGCGGATCAGGTGATTCAACGACAATAACTCCAACAACTTCACCCGCGCCTAGGCCGGGTGTATCAGCAATCAGCGCGTAATATTTGCCGGATTCAAGGGTATCGCTTCCGGCTTTGCTTAAAACGGTTCCGGTTGCCTCGCCTGATGCTTTCAAAGAATTGCTGACCACAAACTGCAGCACGGGCATTGCTCCACCCAAGGCGGTTCCGTATTCCGCATCAATGGCGGCGCTAATGTCGGCGGTTATATCAAGGCCATCTGCATCGTAGATAACCCGATCCGTAACCGAGCCTTGAACGCCCGCACCATTGTTAAAGTCTGCAAAGTCAATTGCCATGGTCATCAGGCCGCTGGTGTATTCAAGCCCCGCAACACCGTCAAAATCACGCAAACCGGCATAGTCGCCGGTATATCCCGCTTGGCCGGTTGTCGGTAGCGTTACGCCGCCTGTGCGTTTATAGACAAAACCGCCAAATCCATAACTGATGTAGGACCCAGTCCGAACAATCGCAAAGCTGGTTTTGCCTGTGGTGGACGCGCCATAGATCGCACGGTAAAGGTCTTGATCAATATTGTTGCCCGTCACAGAATCCTGGTAAACGCTGTCGGCCTCATAAATCTGAAACGGCCCTATCGTGGCACCCGGTTGATAAACGTTGCCGCCGTCAAACGCCAAACCATCGACTTCGAACGTGTCATCGGCCGGATCAAGCGGGTCGGCACCGGTATTCAGGGCGATTCCGACCGCATATCCATTGCCAGAAGCGGTCACTTGTTCGGTTCTTTGAATAGGGTCATTCGCCCCTTTGGTCCCGCCCGCAGTGCCGGGCGGCCCGTTACCTGATCCATCACCCGGCGGCAAAAACGGGTTGCCGCCGCAGGCTGACAGCAGCAAGGCAATCCAAAGCGCGTGTTTGATCGGTTTCATTTGTGACAGCCCATCGTTACCCTGAACCACGTTAGCCTTGCCCCGAAACCCGGGCGTTGTCAAAGCAGAATAGCAGTTTTGCGGGCGCCGGGCCCCAATGTCACCCGGCTGCATCACGCCGTATCCAGCGGTTTCGCAAACGCTTTGCACCAGATATAGTCGCCCCCGACTCAGGTGCCGCTCATAGCCCGCTGATCCCTGCCGCGAAAGGCCAAACCGATGCCCTTGACCCCAGACCAACTGTCCGAAATCGACGCCCAGCGCGCCACCCCCCGCACCACCCTGCGCGCGGTCTCGCCGGGGATGGAGGCGCATTTATACCGCGCCCACCCGGTGCTGGACCACGGTTTCATTCGCGTCATCGACTATATGGGCGATGATGCGGCCATCGTGCAGGCCGCCCGCGTGTCATATGGGGCTGGCACCAAGCATGTGCAAAACGACGAAGGCCTGATCCGCTATTTGATGCGGCACTGGCATTCCACCCCGTTTGAGATGTGCGAGATCAAACTGCACGTCAAATTGCCGGTGTTCGTGGCCCGTCAGTGGATCAGGCACCGCACCGCCAACGTCAACGAATATTCCGCGCGCTATTCGATTCTGGATCGTGAGTTCTACATTCCCGCCCCCGAACATCTGGCCGCCCAATCGGTCGTCAACAACCAAGGTAGGGGAGAGGTCTTAACCGGCGATGAATCCGCCCGCGTGCTGGAGATGCTGAAATCCGACGCCAATCGCGCCTATGACAATTATGAGGCGATGCTTTCCACCACAGACCAGAATGGCGATGCCCAGCAGGGCCTCGCCCGCGAACTGGCCCGGATGAACCTGCCCGCCAACATCTATACCCAGTGGTATTGGAAGGTCGATCTGCACAACCTGTTCCACTTCCTGCGCCTGCGCGCCGACCCCCACGCCCAATACGAAATCCGCGTCTATGCCGAGGCAATTGCGGCCTGTGTGAAGGATTGGGTGCCGCTGGCCTACGGTGCGTTTGAAGATTACCGGATGGGGGGGGTGAATTTATCGGGCAAGGCGCTGGCGGTTTTGAAACGACGTCTGGCGGGGGAAGTGGTTACGCAAGAGACGTCGGGGATGAGCAAGGGGGAATGGCGGGAATTTGAGGGGGTGGTGGGGTAATTGGTCAACGCGAAGTCGAAGCAAGATAAGCCAAGCTCATACGAAGCTGCAGTAAATGATCTATTGCTTGTCGCGCCTAATATTACATCATATTATCTAAAACCTCCGTTTAAGGATGAGCTTGATCCGTCTACGAAGAGGGCTGGCACTAATATTGTAGACAAGGCTAGCGCCATGCTAAGCGCTCTCGTGCAGGTAGCTGGCACAGTTGACGATATGCGCGCCGTCTGTGCCATGCTTGGGAAGTATCCTTGGGATGAGAAAAAAGTCTCTCGCTCCAAGCACCTTGAGTTGAGTTGGTTCTTGTTTCAAAACCTATGCTACAAGTTTAAAGAAAAGACAAAGCTTGTATATAATTGCCAGAATCAAATAAGCAGGCTTTTGGGCATTGAAGAGGCTCAGTGGCTGAGATCTGAACTGAAGAATGTAGAGCGCACGCTAGGTGGGCACATTCAAGATCGAGGCAATACAGTCCACAAGTGGAACGTAAAGCACAAAGATATCGACTTTCTATCAATGGTAGAGCTAATGCGATCCTTTAAACAAGCTGGGCAAGAGTTGGAACTTCCCGACGGATTTTTTGATCTAGTAGGGCATTATAACGACGCGCGTTACCTTTTATTGGATACTGCAAAAGTGGCACTTGCCGACGCCGAGAGCTGCTTAGAAAGAATTCTGGTGAATCACGAGCCAAGGCCTAAGTCCATCATCCAAAAGGCCGAAGAGACAGTTGGCCTGATCATTAGAGGAGAAATTGTTCTTCAAAAAAAAGAACAGCAACCATAGGGTGAGTGCCAACCCACCACCCCAACCCCGTCAGATTTGCCCCAAGCAAATCTGACCGCGCCCGATCCGCCCCTACGGGGCGGGCGCGACTGGTGTCGCACCCTAAGGGCCCCGTCGGTTCGGGCGCGGCCAGCTTTGCACCCCGGCGTGGGGTAGGGGGCCAAGGCTGTAAGCGGTTTGCTGCATCAACAGCCCGGCCCTCGCAGGTGTGCTCGGGCGTTCGGTGGGAAAATGGTCCACTGGACCATTTTCAGGTCCACCTTACCCCTACCCCCCGCCCCCCATCATGCTATCTCTACTCAAACCGGAGAGCATACCCATGCAAATCGCCATCCTTTACGCCGCCTCTTGCGTCCTCTTCCTGATCCTTGACGCCCTCATGCTGACCTTCGTCATGCGGCCTTTGTTCGTGAAACACTTGGGCGATCTGATGTTGCCCAGCTTGCGCCTGATCCCGGCGGCGCTTTTCTACTTCGGCTATGTCGCGGGGTTAACCTATCTGGTGTCTTGGCCCGCGCTCAAGGCCGGCGCGCCGATGCAGGCAATTATTCCGGCGGCGGTTATTGGTGCGATGGCCTATGGCACCTATGAGTTAACCAGTTACACCATCATGAAGGTCTGGCATCCGTCTTTGGTGATCACCGATATGGTGTGGGGCACGATTGCCACGGCTTTGGTCGCGGCAGGTGGGGTTTGGATCACGCGGGCGCTGACAAGCTGACCGATTGCGGCTATCAGGGATGCGAACCCAAACCCAAAGGCGCCCCGATGATCCTTTATGGCATATCCACCTGCGACACCTGCAAAAAGGCGCTGAAGGCGATCACGGGCGCGGGTCTTGACGTGACGTTTCGCGATATCCGCGCGCAGCCGTTATCCGCGCAGGAAATCGACACGATTGTCATAGAATTTGGCGACCGGGTAATCAACAAACAATCCACCACCTACCGTGCGTTTTCGGATTTTCTGCGGATGTCGGAACCCGAGGCGCAAATTGCCGCTCAACCGGCCGTGATGAAACGACCAGTGATCCAAGACGGCAGCAAATGGCATCTTGGCTGGGATGACGCCGTGCAGGCGGCGGTTATTGGCTAACAGTGGTCCAATAGGGCAGGCCACCGCATCGGTTTGCCGCTATAAAAGCCGCAGATCGCCCGCCGATTCCTTACCGTCGCGGCCTGATTGCAGATCAAAGCCGACCTTCTGGTTGTCATTCAGGCTTTTCAAGCCGGCGCGTTCAACCGCCGAGATGTGCACGAAAATGTCTTTGCCGCCATCATCAGGCGCGATAAAGCCATAGCCTTTGGTGCTGTTGAACCACTTTACGGTGCCGGTGGGCATGCCGCATCTCCTATTTCAACTTGGCCCATGGCGATATTGCCGGGGGCTCGGGCGACCAGTTTTCGGATTGTCCAATCGCGGGCGATCAGAAACCTGTCGTCACGCGGCAAATCATGTCAAACCTTAAACAAAAATCAAGGGTGGAGATTCGATTTGAGAAATGCGGCGCTGACTTTGGGCCTGATCGGCGGCCTTTTCGCGATGATTGTCGGGTTTTTCGGCTATGGATATACGGTGTTCGTTGATCAGAACGGCGAGATTGGTGACTTGGCCAAACAGGTCAATCATCCGATGGTGATCAAAACCGCCAGCTTTCTGGCCCCTATACTGGCGATTGCCGGGGCGGCGATGGCGCGGTCACAGAATATTGCGGGCGGAGTTTTAATGTTGGCGTCCTGCGTGGCGATGTGGTTCGCCTTCGGCTTTGGCGTCTTCACCATGTTCCCAATCGCGATGTGTGGGTTGGGCGGCATTCTGGCACTGGCCGCGCGTCAGCCCGACACCCACTGACGCAAAACCCGGTCAACCGACAGCGGCCCCGCCCCTTTGGTGACCAGCACCAGCAGCGCCAAAATCCAAAAGCTGCGTTGATCCATGATCAGATCGTTCGACGCCACATCAAACCACGCGCCAATGGTTTCGGGCCCAACCATATGGCCAAAAATATCTGTCAGGCTTTGCACGACGACAAAGCCGATCATCCCCAGCGACGCCAACCGGGTGAACAGGCCAATCACGATGGCCAAGGGCAGCAGGATTTCCGCCCAAGCGCCAAAAAGCACCACCAGATAATGAAAACTGCTAAGGGCGGCGGAATCAAACCCCACCGCGTCGAAAGCCCGCGGAAAGATCTGGCCATAACCGCCATCGGTAACGCCAAACGGGCCATCGAATTTGGTTAGCGCAGAGGTCCAGAAATAGCGCAGCAGCACGGCGGCGAAAACCAGTCGCGCCAGCGTGGGCAACAGCCATCCACCGATTTTTTCCAACATAGCGGTGGCGCTGCGATAAAAAATAATCATGTTCATTTTTCAAGTCCTACAAGGGCTTGGCCCGCCAGCAGCAGTGTCAAAAGCGCCGCCAAATCAAGCGATGGGTCTGCACCGCCCAACGCATCGACAAAAGATTTTCCCGCCATAATCGCTTGAATAAATCCGGCCCCACCGGGCGGCAAAACATGGGGGCGCGGGTCAAATTCGGGGCGCAGCACGATGACATCTTCGGCCGTTGCCACGGGGGCAGGGCCGCCCTCCATATTTGCCCGCCAAATCGTGCAAACCGGCCAGCGCGACCGGATCAGTTGCAACGACGGTGCCAGGATCAGGCGCGACGCCAGCAGGTCTGCTTCGGGCAGGGTTGCAAGGGCATCTGTGGGTATCGGCGTGGCGTCGGCGGCATGATAACTGGTGCGAATGGCCTGTTCCAGTCGCGCCACATCGGGCAGATAGCCCAAATGGGCGACGGGCGGAAAGCTGGCAAGAAAACCTGCGAAATCATCGCCATACTGCATCAACATTTGTGATTTTGGCGGATGCGCCAGCGCAAATTCCACCGCCATTGCGGCGAAGAACGGATCGCCCACCAATTTGCGGATCACTGGAAAGGACGCCTCCATGGCGCGGGTCAGACTGCTGGCCACGTTGTTGCGATAGACCGAAAATCGCTTTGGTGCGGGGCGGCCGTGCGGATCGACCACGCCCGCAGGGATCGCGGCGGATGGATCAAGCAAGGCTGCAGCAAAGGCGGATTGCATCATGCCACGCCTGTCAGAATTTTTGCCGCAAGGCCCGCTTCGGCGCGCAACACCGGCCAGTCGGGCACGTCATTGTCCCATTCAATCAGCGTGGGCTTGGCCCCGCCAAGGGCGACAGTTTGCGCGTATAACTGCCAAACCGGATCAACCACCGCCGCCCCATGGCTGTCGATCAACAGGCGTTGCCCCTGATCATCGGCGTCAATGTCATGGCCGCCAAGGTGAATTTCGCCGACCGCCTGCAAAGGAAAGGCGCGGATATAGTCAAGCGGATCATAGGCTTGGTTGGTGGCCGACACGTAAACGTTGTTCACATCCAACAGCAACCCACAGCCCGTGCGACGTGCTATTTCGGCCAGAAAATCAACCTCGGCCATGGTGGTTTCACAAAACGCCACATAGGTTGACGGATTTTCTAACAGCATCCGACGGCCCAGCGCCGTTTGCACTTGATCAATGTGATCGCAAACGCCGATCAGGGTTGCGGACGTATACGGCAGCGGCAACAGATCATTCAGATAGCTGCCGTCATGCGTTGACCACGCCAGATGTTCGGAAAAGCTGGCAGGGTTCAGCCAATCGCACAGGGTTTTCAGCCGCGCCAGATGGGCCAGATCCAACGGCCCCTCGCCGCCGATTGACAGACCAACGCCATGCACCGAAATCGCAAAGCGTTCCGCCAGAAACCGCAGCTGCGCCAAAGGGCGGCCGCCTGCGCCCATATAGTTTTCGGCGTGAATCTCCAGCCATTCGACCGGGCCCGCATCTGCCAAAATCTGGTCAAAATGCTGCGGCTTATAGCCAACTCCGGGGCGCGGCGGCAGGGCGGGAATGGCTGTATCTCGCATGGGCACGCTCCGGTCAAAGTGCCCCCCTTGCACCGGGCAAAGGGGGCGTTGATATCACATTGCGACTGCGTCACGCTCAACAGCTTCAAGGCTGCCCGTGCGCGCCATGCCGTCTTCCATCGCAGGCAGTTCCATCGTCAGGCAAGTGCCAGCGGCGACGTATTTCCACGAGTTGCCCTGATAGTCGACTTTCGAGGTTCCGGCGCAAGTGGTGCCAGCACCTGCAGCGCAATCATTTTGGCCGGTCAGGGCGACGCCAAAGCACTTTTCTTTACCAGCAGCAGAAGCGGTTGTTGCTGTTGCGGCCAAGGCAGCAGCCAAAGCACCAGCGACGGCGAAAGCTTTCATAGTTGAAGACATGGTGTGATCCCTTTTTCAAGACTGTGGTTTATGTCTGTATCGACAAGTTCAGTGATAGAATGGTGCACCCTATCTTGGCCATTCACGGATGCGTGGGCAACGGTTGTGTGAGTGATCCACTATCCCCTGTGAGCGTAAGTCACAGTCGAAAACGCAGCACCATTGGCACTGTGCTTTCAGAATTACCAAACCATTACATCGGCTTACGTCTAGTCTCCCGAAGGCGGCAAGGCTTCAAAGCCAAACGTCGCCAGGGCCTGACCAAGGCCAATTGTTTCAGTTCTGGTATCGCCCAGACGGCGAACTGAAACACTACGCTCTTCGACTTCCTTCATCCCAATCGCCAAAATAACTGGAACTTTGCCGACCGAATGTTCGCGGACCTTATAGTTGATCTTTTCATTGCGAATATCGGCCTCGGCGCGCACGCCCGCTTTTTGCAGGGCCGCCACCACTTCATGCACGTAATCATCGGCGTCAGACACGATGCCCGCCACCACAACCTGACGCGGGGCCAGCCAGAACGGCAGTTTGCCCGCATAGTTTTCGATCAGGATGCCGATGAACCGCTCGAAACTGCCCAAAATCGCGCGGTGCAGCATGACGGGGCGGTGTTTGGCCCCATCATCGCCGACAAATTCCGCATCCAGCCGCACCGGCAGGTTAAAATCGGCCTGAAACGTGCCGCACTGCCATTCGCGGCCAATGGCATCGGTCAGCTTGAAATCCAGCTTAGGCCCGTAAAACGCGCCGTCACCGGGGTTGATGGTATAGGGATAGCCCGCTTTGATGATCGCGCCTTCCAGCGCCGCCTCGGCCTTGTCCCACACCTCATCAGACCCCACGCGCACTTGCGGTCGCGTGGAAAACTTGATGTCGAACTTGTCAAATCCAAGGTCTTTGTAGACGGACGACAGCAGCGCCAGAAACGCCATGCATTCAGTTTCCAACTGATCTTCGGTGCAAAAGATATGCCCGTCGTCTTGGGTAAACCCGCGCACCCGCATCAATCCATGCATCGAGCCCGAGGATTCATACCGATGGCACGACCCGAATTCGGCCAACCGCAGCGGCAGATCGCGGTAGGATTTCAGCCCCTGATTATACACCTGCACATGGCACGGGCAGTTCATCGGTTTTAGCGCATTGATCCGCTTGTCTTTTTGGCCATCTTCGTCAACCTCGACGATGAACATGTTCTCGCGGTAGGCTTCCCAGTGCCCGGATTTTTCCCAAAGCACCCGGTCAACCACTTGCGGCGTCTTGATTTCCTTGTATCCCGCCCGGCGCTGCCGTCCGCGCATGTAGTCTTCCAAGGCGCGATACACCGTCCAGCCGTTGGGGTGCCAGAACACCATACCCGGCGCTTCTTCTTGCAGATGGAACAGTTCCATCTCGCGGCCCAGTTTGCGGTGGTCGCGTTTCGCGGCCTCTTCCAGCATCACCTGATGCGCCTTGAGATCGTCGCGGTTTTTGAAGGCGAGGCCATAGATTCGCTGCAACATCGGGCGGCTGGCATCGCCCAGCCAATAGGCCCCGGCGACATGGGTTAGTTTGAACGCATCCGATGGCACTTGGCCGGTGTGTTGAAAATGCGGGCCACGGCAGAAATCCTGCCAGTTTCCATGCCAATACATCCGCAGATCTTCGCCCGCAGGAATGCGGTTGATCAGTTCCACTTTGAACGGCTCGTTCTTATCCTCGTAAAACTTGATCGCGCGGGCACGGTCCCAGACTTCGGTTTTCACTGGGTCGCGGGCCGCGATGATTTGTTTCATGCGCTGCTCAATCGCGCCAAGGTCTTCGGGCGTGAAGGGTTCCGCGCGGTCAAAATCGTAAAACCAACCGTAATCACGCACCGGGCCGATGGTGACTTTCACATCTGGCCAGATGTCTTGCACCGCGCGCGCCATGATGTGCGCCAGATCGTGGCGGATCAGTTCCAACGCAGGGCCGTCATCGGCCATGGTGTTGATGGCAATCGTGGCATCTGCCGGGATCGGCCATTGCAGATCGTAATGCGCGCCGTTGACCTGTGCCGATATGGCCTTTTTGGCCAAGCTGGGGCTGATCGAGGCCGCCACTTCGGCAGGGGTGATGCCTGCGTCATAGCTGCGGGCATTGCCATCGGGGAAAGTCAGGGAAATCTGGACCATAGCGGTCTCCTCGTCATTTTGGCGCCTACGAATGCGCCCGGTTGCGGGTTATGTTGGCGGTGTTTTGCCGATGGCCCGTGGCCTTGTCAACAGCACGCAGTTAAGGTTGCGCAAACCGGGGACCAACATGACCGAGATGCACCATCTGACCACGCCGCAGGGCCGCCGTCTGGCCTATCGTCAAACCGATGGGGCCGGGCCGGGGGTGGTGTTCCTGGGCGGGTTCAAATCGGATATGGAAGGCACCAAGGCTGTCTACCTGTCCGATTGGGCGCAATCGCAGGGCCGGGCATTTTTGCGGTTCGATTATTCCGGGCATGGATCATCGTCAGGCGCTTTCGAAGACGGCTGCATCGGTGATTGGCTGGCGGATGCCACGGCGGTGATCCAAGCCCGCACGAAGGGTCCGCAAATACTGGTCGGATCGTCGATGGGCGGCTGGATTGCTGCGCTGATCGCACGCGCCGATCCTGCGCGCGTGGCGGGATTGATCGGCATCGCAGCGGCCCCTGATTTCACCGAAGACAGCATGTGGGATGCATTTTCGCCCGCCCAACGCGACGACCTTGCCCGCAACGGGCGTGTTGCGCTGCCGTCCGACTACGGCGATCCCTATATGATAACCCGGCGGTTGATCGAAGATGGCCGCAAATATTTGGTGCTGCGCACGCCCCTGAACCTGCCCTTTCCCGTGCGCCTGCTGCAAGGCACCGCCGATGCGGATGTGCCGGTGTCGGTGGCGCAGCGTTTGTTTGAACATGCGGTCAGTCCTGACAGTCGGCTGGTTTTGGTCAAAGGGGCCGATCACCGCTTTTCAACGCCCGATTGTCTTGCGATGATCAGCGCGGCAATAGCCGGGATCGGGCAAGGGGGCAGCAATGCGTAAATTTGGAAGATGGCTGGGGCGGGTGATCATCTTGCTGGTGGTCCTCGCCGTCGCGGCCTGGGCTTTTGTGCCGCAAGACCCGGTTGATCGCAGCATCAGCTTTGATGCCGCCAGCATTGGGCCCGATATTGATGTCTGGCTGGCGGAGCGTGAAAAAGCCTATCCCGATATCGTGCCGGGCACCGAAAAGCGGGTGATCTGGGCGGGTGCGCCGGGGGTGAAAACGCCATTATCAGTGATTTACATCCACGGATTTTCCGCCACCTCCGAAGAAATCCGCCCTGTTCCCGATCAGGTGGCGCGCAATTTGGGGGCGAACCTGTTCTACACCCGGCTGGCGGGCCACGGGCGCGGCGGTGATCCTATGGCGACGGCGACGGCGGGCGATTGGCTGGAAGACACCGCCGAAGCGTTGGCGGTCGGGCGGCGGTTGGGGGATCGGGTGCTGGTGATTTCCACATCCACAGGGGCGACGCTGGCGGCGTTTGCTGCCGTTGACCCGGACATGTCAAAAGACATAGCTGGCATCGTGATGGTATCGCCGAACTTTGGCGTCAAACCAGCGGCGGCGAAAATTCTTGATCTGCCCGCGGCGCGCTATTGGGGGCCAATTGTGGCAGGGGCCACACGGTCGTTCAATCCGGTCAACGCCGAACATGCCAGATATTGGACGACGCAATACCCCACCACAGCGCTGTTTCCGATGGCGGCCTTGGTGCGGGCCGCAAAAACGCTGGATCTATCGGTGGCCAAAGCCCCGCTGATGGTGATTTATTCCCCGCAAGATCAGGTGGTCGATGCTGCAAAGACTTTGGCGGCTGTCAAGGTCTGGGGCGCGGATGTGCGGCTGGAGGCGCGCGAAATGGCCAAGGGCGATGATCCTTATTCGCATGTGATTGCGGGCGATATTCTGTCACCGGGTCAAACGGCGCAAACCGTCGCGTTGATCCTTGATTGGGCAAAAGGGCTGTAACCCATGGCCGAGCCGCTGGTGATGATCCCCGGCCTGATGGCCGATGCGCGGCTGTTTTTGCCGCAACTGGTGCAGTTGGGGATGGCGCGCGCGGTCCATATCGCCTTGCCAACCCATGGCGACACGGTCGAGCAGATGTCAGAGGCAATTGTGGCGGGGTTGCCCGATAAATTTGCCATTCTGGGGCATGGTCTGGGCGGCGATGTGGCCTTGGACATCATCCGCCGCGTGCCAGACCGGGTGACGCGCATCGTGTTGATGGCGACCGATCCGCTGGCCGAAGCCCCGCAAACCGCCGCCGCGCGTGAGGCGCGGATGGTGGCCGCGCGGTCGGGGCGGCTGGTTGAGGCGATGGGAGAAGAAATTCCGATCGCGGCATTGGCCGACAGCGAATGGCGCAATGAGATCGTGGCGCTGATCCGCGATATGGCCATCGGCCTTGGCGAGGGCGTGTTCATCCGCCAGTCGCGCGCGCTGCAACGCCGCCCGGATCAGCAAAAAACCATGCGGCGGGTAAAATTGCCCTGTCTGGTGATTGCTGGCGAGTTGGATACCTTGGTGCCGATGCGGCGGTTGGAATTCACCGCCAACCTGATGCCGTTTGGCAAGTTGCAGGTGATTGCAGGGGCAGGGCATCTGCCCTCACTGGAACAACCAGAGGCCGTGAATGCGGCCTTGGCGGCGTTTCTGGCCGGGCCGGTGATGCTGCGATAAGGGTTTTGCGGCCGGTTTGCTGGCCCGGCAAAGGTGGGGGTTTCACACCCCCAAGCTGCAATCGACGTGTCGATTGCAGCCCCCCGTGGGATATTTTCGAACAGATGAAGCAAAATTTTAGATAAGTTTTAGCGAGATTGCGATCACGTCACCGCTGCCAGTTTCACTTTCTTTGGGCCACCGGCATGCGCATCAATGAAGCCCAGCACCAAGGGCCGGATGTTCAACCGCCAGCTTTTGCCCGCGAAGATGCCGTAATGCCCGGCCCCCGGTTCCAGATGTTGCGATTTTTTGGCGTCCGGCAGACCCGTCAACATCGCCAGCGCCGCCACGCATTGGCCTGGCCCGGAAATATCGTCATTCTCCCCCTCAACCGTCATAACGGCAACTTGAGTGATAGCCCCGATATCAACTTTGGTGCCCGCGACGTTGAAATCGTTCTTTGCAATCTCGCGGTTCTTGAAGATCCGCTCAACGGTCGATAGATAAAACTCTGCCGTCATGTCCATCACCGCCAGATATTCATCATAAAAGCGATTATGCGCATCGTGATCGGTGGCTTCACCGCGTGCCACCCGCATGACTTGTTCAGAAAACGCCTTTGAATGGCGTTCGGAATTCATCGAGATGAAGCTTTGCAGCTGCAACAGCCCCGGATAAACCATCCGTCCTGCACCTTTGTGTTTGAAGCCGACGCGCTGAATGGCGCTGTGTTCCAACTGCCCCATCGTAACCCGGCGGCCAAAATCGGTGACATCCGTGGCCGCCGCATCAGGATCAATCGGACCGCCGATCAGGGTCAGGCTGCGCGGCTGCGCCGTGGGGTCTGCCGCAGCAAGATAAGCCGTTGCCGCCAGTGCCAAAGGGGCTGGCTGACATACCGCAATCACATGGGTGTCAGGCCCCAGCGCGCGCATGAAATCGACCAGATACAGCGTGTAATCCTCGATATCGAACTTGCCGTCCGACACCGCAATATCGCGCGCATTGTGCCAATCGGTGACAAACACATCGGCGTCGGGCAAGAGACTGGCGACGGTTGATCGCAACAGCGTGGCATAATGGCCCGACATCGGGGCCACCAGCAAAATCTTGCGCTCCATAGGCGCACGGCGGCGCACGAAGAACTGGATCAGGTTGCCGAAAGGCTTTTCGACGACCACGTTGATGTCGATCAAATGGTCTTGGCCGTCTGGCCCCGGAATAGAGCGGATGCCCCAGTCGGGCTTGGCCACCATGCGTTTGAAACTGCGTTCGGTTACCTCGCCCCAGGCGGCTGTCATCTGCATCATCGGGTTCATCGTCAGCGCAAAGGCCGGATAGGATGCCATCGCGCGGGCAGTGGCCCCCATCCACTCATTCGTGTTACGAATGGTTTCCATAAAGTCGTAGGTGGCCATATACTTCATCGACGTCTCCATGCGCGGGATAAGGCCCGGCCCCATTGCTGCAACCGCGCCCGGATGGGCAAAACGATGCTGCACAGCAGCAAAGATAGGAGCGAAAGCTTAACATGGCAACCGAAGACACGGACGCATCTGCCAAGTTAGCACGGTTGACGGCGAATTTGGCGCAGGTTGAGACCTTGTCGGCCCGCCTTATGGCGGCGATGGCGGCGAAAAAGCAAACCGATCAGGGGGTGCAAGGGCCGGGGCAGGATATCTATCTGAAGGCCGCCGCCGCCTATCTGGCGGGGATGATGCAGAACCCGGCGAAAGTTTTGGAACATCAGATCGGTTACTGGGGCAAAACCCTGAAACATTATGTCGAGGCCCAGCAAATGCTGGCAAAGGGCGAATTCAAAGCGCCGGTTGATGATGCACCCAAAGACCGCCGCTTTGCCAATCCGCTATGGGATAGCCACCCCGCGTTCAATTATCTGAAACAGCAATATCTGTTCAATGCCGAGGCCGTGCAAGTGGCGGTGCAGGATATGGAAACGCTTGATCCGCTGGATCACGCCCGTATCTCGTATTTCACCAAACAGATCGTCGATATGCTGGCCCCCACCAACTTTCTGGCGACCAACCCCGATGCGCTGGAACGCGCCGTTGAAACCGATGGCGCAAGTCTGGTGCAGGGGTTGGAAAATCTGGTCCGCGATATCGAGGCCAATAATGGTGAGTTGCTGGTAACGCTGTCTGATCGTGAGGCGTTCATCGTGGGCCAGAATATCGCCACCACCCCCGGTGCTGTGGTGTATCGCAACCGGATGCTGGAACTTATCCAATATTCGCCCAGCACTGAAACAGTGTACGAAACCCCGCTTTTGATCTTTCCGCCCTGGATCAACAAATTCTATGTGATGGATCTGAAGGCGCAGAATTCCTTGATCAAATGGATTGTCGATCAGGGCTTTACCCTGTTTGTGGTGTCTTGGGTCAACCCCGATGCATCTTATGCCGATGTTGGCATGGATGACTATATCCGCGACGGATATCTGACGGCGATGGCGCAGGTGCGCCTGATCACCGGGGCCAGGCAGATCAACGCCGTGGGCTATTGCATCGCGGGCACCACGTTGGGGCTGACGTTGGCGCATCTGCAAAAGGCCGGTGATACATCGGTGAAATCGGCGACGTTTTTCACCACGATGACCGACTTTTCCGAACCCGGCGAAGTGGGCGTATTCCTGTCGGATGATTTCGTTGACGGCATTGAACGCCAGATCGCCACCGACGGTATTCTGGCCAAAACCTTTATGAGCCGCACGTTTTCCTATCTGCGGTCCAATGATCTGATTTATCAGCCTGCGATCAAAAGCTATATGATGGGGCAAGCCCCACCGGCGTTTGATTTGCTGTTCTGGAACGGCGATGGCACCAATTTACCCGCCAAAATGGCCGTGCAATATCTGCGGGGGCTGTGCCAGCAAGATGGCTTTGCCAAGGGCCAGTTCCCGGTGTTCGGATCGCCCGTGGCCCTGTCGGATATTAAATTGCCGGTCTGTGCGATTGCTTGCGAAACCGATCATATCGCCCCCTGGAAGGCCAGTTTCAACGGCGTCAAACAGATGGGGTCACCTGACAAAACCTTTATTCTGTCTCAGTCGGGCCATATCGCAGGCATCATAAATCCACCGTCCAAGAACAAATACGGTCATTATACCCAAACCGGGCCATTGCAAGGCGCACCTGCCGACTGGCTGGCCGCGGCTGAATTTACTGCGGGCAGTTGGTGGCCGCGGTGGGGGGCATGGTTGGCGGGGCGGTCAGGCGACAGGGTGGCCGCATGGGGTTTGGGTGATTCGGCGCATCCCGTGCTATGCGCCGCACCGGGCACGTATGTGGGTGCCACCCCAACCGATTGAGCGGCAACAGAATTAACCCTGCGGCAAGCTATGCATACAGCGGCATGCTGCGTTGCAGAAAATTCATTTGATTTGCTGCACTGCAGCATGTATATCGGTTGCATGACGGAACAGATGTTCCCCAACCCCCTTTCGGAGTGATGCAAATGACCAACGCAAATGATTTCACCAAAACGATGCAAGACATGATGGCCAAATTCCCGATGGACACATCGTCTTTCCAGAACGCGTTCAAAACCCAGGCAGCCTTTGGCGAGAAAATGTCGAAAGTGGCTTTGGAAGCTGCAGAAAAGTCGACCGAACTGTCGTCCAAATGGGCAAAAGACACCATTGCAAAGCTGTCCTCGGCTGCAACTGCCAAGGCAGAGCCAACCGACTATACCAAAGCCGCCACCGATTTCGCCTCGGCTGCTGCTGAAATGGCGTCGGAAAATCTGGCTGCATTCGCAGAAATTGCGAAAAAAGTGCAGATGGAAACTGTTGAATTGATGATGGCTGCTGGCAAGGATGTCTCGGATGAGGCCTCTGCCGCTGTGAAAAAAGCCACTGTTGAGGCAACCAATGTTGCCAAAAAAGCAACCGCAACTGCCGCTAAGTAATTCGAAACGCTTGTTTATCGGTTCAACGTGGTAACAAGTTAAGATATCGCACCTCTCTTTCCTCCCTGGGGGGTGGTGTGTTGGGCGGGCCATTGTGCCCGCCCTTTCTTTTTATGCGGCCCTGCCCTACAGTTTCTCTGCACTGCAATATGATGCGGATTTCAGACCGGGGGATCAGATGGCCGATACGACCAAGCCGCTTTTGATAAAGCGCTACGCCAGCCGTCGTTTGTACAATACCGAAACGTCCGATTATGTGACGCTGGAAGATATTGCAGGTTTCATCCGCGCGGGCCGCGAGGTGCAGATCATAGATCTGAAATCGGGCGATGATATGACGCGGCAGTATTTGCTGCAAATCGTGGCCGAACACGAATCCAAAGGCGATACCGTGCTGCCCACCAATGTGCTGACCGATCTGGTGCGCTCCTACACCACCAATATTCAATCGGTGGTGCCGCAATTTCTGGCCGCCAGTTTTGAAATGCTGCGCAACGGTCAGTCCAAGGCGATGGAAAATATCGGCATTCCCAATCCGCTGCTGGCGATGCCGGGGTTTGATCTGATGCGCAAACAGCAAGAAGCCTTTATGAAAACCATGATCGGCGGCGTTCCCGGCTGGGGTGGATCGGGGCCCGCGCGCGAAGAAGCCGAACCAGCACCCCAAACTGCGGCGGATGAGTTGGCCGAAATCAAAAAGCAATTTGCTGAATTGCAAAAGAAATTGTCCAAGCTGTGACATGCCGGAATCCCATGGCCGCGTCACACTTTGGGGGATAGAGGTTTTTCTGGCCGTCGCCGATGACCGCGCGATTTCTGCCGCCGCCAAACGGCTGGGCGTCAGCCCGTCGGCGATAAGCCAGCAGTTAGCCGGCATCGAAACTGCCTTGGGCGTGGTGCTACTGGATCGCTCTGCCCGCCCGATGGGGCTTACGCCCGCCGGGGCCATGTTTCGCCGCCACGCCCAAACCATCCTGAACGCCGAAGCCTGCGCGCGCGCCGAACTGGCCGTGGCCGACCTGTCGGGCCTGACCACGCTGCGCATCGGGATGATCGAGGATTTCGATTTTGAGGTGACGCCGCGCCTTTTGACATCGCTTGCCGAAGATCTGAAAACCTGCCGGTTCTTGCTGGAAACCGGGCCAAGCCACCGCTTGCTGGATCAGTTGGACAGCCGCGCACTGGATATCGTCGTGGCCGCCGATCTGGGGTCGGAAACCGCCAGCGATGCCGGGCGCGAAGTGCATCCGATCCTGGCCGAACCGTTCCTTGCGATCACCCCCAAGGGCAGGTCCGCCGATGATCTGCCGCTGATCCAGTATACCGCGCGTCATCTGATGGGCCGCCAGATTGCCGGCCATCTGGCGCGCCACAACCTGCGCCCCGCACATCGGTTTGAACTCGACAGCTATCACGCCATTCTGGCCATGGTGGCCGCGGGGCAGGGCTGGACGATTCTAACACCGTTGGCGCTGCATCACGCGGCGGCGTTTCGCGATGGGATAGAGGCCGCCCCGCTGCCGTTTGGCACCCTGGAACGCACGTTGTCGCTGTCGGCGCGCGCGGGCGTGTTGCGCGATATGCCCGCCCAAGTGGCCACCCGGCTGCGCGCCTTGATAGACGCGCGCGTTGTAAAGCCCAGCGTCACCCAATGGCCGTGGTTGGGCGAAACCCTGCGGGTGCTATAGGGTCGATTGCGGTCATTGGCGCGGAAAGCCGCCAAAAAAATGCCCGCTTGCCGCCCGCGCAATTTGCCGCCGATGAATATCCGGGTTGGGGCATGATCGTGCCTGCGCGCTTTTCTGCCGACCCCTTTGGGTGGAATTTATCAATTCAATCTGTATGTTAGGCGCTGAAGGTAAAGCCTTCTTTATCTGTGGCACCTTTTGCCACTTCACCTTTGAAAGGATATCAGATGACCAAAGTAGCACTCGCATTCGTGGCCATTTCGGCTTTGGCAACAGCCGCTGCGCAGGCACAAACCACGGTTATGGATACCGATGGAAACGGACTTTTCTCGATGGAAGAGCTGATCGTAGCATTTCCCGATCTGACACCCGAAGTCTTTACGGCTGCTGACGCCGATGCCGATGGCGCACTTTCGGCGGATGAGTTGGCCGCCGCACAGACTGCGGGCACCATTCCGGCCTGATCGCCGGACTTGTGACCACAGAAGGCCGCCGCACACCCCTGCGGCGGCCTTTTTCGTGTTTTGGGCACTGCAAGATGGGCAGATTGCCCATCGCCACCGTGGGCCTATTCCAATTCCACCAGCAAATCCTTGGCGTCGATCATGCTGCCCGGATGCACATGCAGAACTTTCACTACAGCTGCACGATCCGCATGAATGCCGGTTTCCATCTTCATCGCCTCTATCGTCAGCAACAGATCCCCCGCATGCACCTTCTGCCCCGCCACCACCGCGACAGACGCGATAGACCCCGGCATTGGCGCGCCAATATGGGCGGGGTTGCCTTCCACCGCCTTCGGTTTCACCGCCGCTTTGGCTTTGATCGCGCGGTTGGGCACCCGGATCACGCGCGGCTGGCCGTTCAACTCAAAGAACACCTTCACTTCGCCGTCGTCCGTGGTGTCGCCCACCGCCTGCAGCCGGATTTCCAACAACTTACCGGGGGCTATTTCGGCGGTGATTTCCTCCCCCGAGGCCATGCCGTAAAAGAACGTCCGCGTCGGCAAGGCCCGCACCGGACCGTAGGCTTTGTGACGGCCCATGTAATCAAGGAAAACCTTTGGATACATCAGATAGCCGTTCAGATCTTCATCATCGACCGCATAGCCGTTCAACTCTTCTATCAGCTTGGCGCGCACCGCCTCAAGATCAACGGGCGCAAGGCCAATACCCGGACGGGCCGTCGATGCCGCCTCGCCCTTCAGCACTTTGGCGCTGATCCCCGCAGGCCAGCCACCATGCGGTTGCCCCAGATTGCCGCGCAGCATGTCCACCACCGAATCCGGGAATGCCACGTCAACATCGGGGTTTTCCACCTGCGCGCGGGTCAGGTTCTGCGCCACCATCATCAGGGCCATATCGCCCACCACCTTGGAACTGGGCGTGACCTTGACGATATCGCCAAACATCTGGTTGGCATCGGCATAGGCCTGCGCCACCTCGTGCCAGCGCTCTTCCAGCCCCAAAGACCGCGCTTGGGCCTTCAGGTTGGTAAACTGTCCGCCAGGCATCTCGTGTAAGTAAACCTCTGACGCAGGCGCCGGAATACCGGATTCAAATGCCGCATATTGGCCGCGCACGCCTTCCCAATAGTTTGAGATCGCCCGGATCGCGGCCATATCAAGGCCCGTATCGCGGTCAGTGTGGCGCAACGCCTCAACAATCGACCCCAGACAGGGCTGCGATGTGCCGCCCGAAAACGCATCCATCGCCGCATCAACGGCATCAACACCGGCATCGCAAGCCGCCAGAATCGTCGCCGCTGCAGCCCCCGACGTATCATGCGTGTGGAAATGGATGGGCAGGCCCACTTCGGCCTTCAAGGTTTTCACCAGCAACCTGGCAGCGGCGGGTTTCAACAGCCCCGCCATATCCTTAAGCCCCAGAATATGCGCACCAGCGTCGCGCAATTCCTGACCCCGCGAGACATAATATTTCAGATCATATTTGGCGCGGTCCGGGTTCATGATATCGCCGGTATAACAGACCGTGCCTTCGCAAACTTTGCCCGCGTCCACCACCGCATCCATGGCCACGCGCATGTTTTCCACCCAGTTCAGGCTGTCAAACACCCGGAACACATCCACACCGGTTTTCGCCGCCTGCGCCACAAAGGCCTGCACCACATTGTCAGGGTAATTGGTATAGCCCACACCATTGCTGCCGCGCAGCAGCATTTGCGTCATCACATTGGGCACGGCGGCGCGCAGATCGCGCAGGCGCTGCCACGGGCATTCCTGCAAGAACCGATACGCCACATCAAACGTGGCCCCGCCCCAGCATTCAAGGCTGAACAGTTGCGGCAGGTTGGCGGCATAGGCGGGGGCGACCTTGATCATGTCGATCGACCGCATCCGGGTGGCCAACAAAGATTGGTGCCCGTCGCGCATCGTGGTGTCGGTGATCAGCACCTTTGATTGCGTGCCCATCCAATCGGCCACCGCCTGCGCGCCCTGTTGTTCCAGCAAATTGCGCGTGCCCATCATCGGTTCCGCCAAGGCTTTCGGCGGCTTTGGCGCGCGGGCCTCGGCATGCGGCAACGGGCGGCCAGCGGTTTCTGGGTGCCCGTTGACGGTGATATCGGCGATATAGGTCAGGATTTTCGTCGCCCGATCCCGGCGTTTTTTGAAGATAAACAGGTCTGGCGTGGTGTCGATAAACTTGGTGGTATAGGTGTTATCAAGGAAGGTCGGATGCTTTAACAGGTTGATCACAAACTCTATATTCGTGGATACGCCGCGAATTCGGAATTCCCGCAGCGCCCGGTCCATCCGGGCAATCGCGGCTTCGGGTGTTTGCGCAAGGGCCGTCACTTTGACCAACAAACTGTCATAATACCGCGTGATCACCCCGCCCGCATAGGCGGTGCCGCCATCCAGACGAATGCCCATCCCGGTGGCAGAACGGTAAGCCGTCAGGCGGCCATAATCGGGGATGAAATTGTTCTGCGGGTCTTCGGTGGTAACCCGGCACTGCACCGCATGGCCGCGCAACTGCACCGCCGCTTGGTTCGGCACCCCAGTCGCCTCGGCCAAAGATTTTCCTTCGGCAATCTTGATCTGCGCCTGCACGATATCAATGCCGGTGACTTGTTCGGTGACGGTATGTTCGACCTGAACACGGGGATTGACCTCGATGAAAAAGAATTTCTGGCTGTCCATATCCATCAGAAATTCAACGGTTCCCGCGCATTCATAGCCGACATGCGCGCAAATCCGGCGGCCCAATTCGCAAACCTCGGCGCGTTGTTCTTCGGTTAAATACGGCGCAGGGGCGCGTTCCACCACTTTTTGGTTGCGCCGCTGCACGGTGCAATCGCGTTCAAAAAGGTGAAAGATTTCGCCATGTTTGTCGCCCAATATCTGCACTTCAACGTGCCGCGCGCGCAGGATCATCTTTTCAAGATAGCCTTCGCCGTTGCCAAACGCGGCCTCGGCCTCTCGCCGGCCTTCGCGCACTTTATCGGCCAATTCTTCGGGGTTGTTGATGGGGCGCATCCCCCGCCCGCCGCCGCCCCAGGACGCTTTCAGCATCAACGGATATCCCACCGCCGCCGCCTCAATCTTGATGGCGTCAAAATCATCGCCCAACACTTCGGTGGCCGGAATAACCGGCACCCCCGCCGCCATCGCCACGCGCCGCGCTGATGCCTTATCCCCCAACGCCCGCATCGTATCGGCTTTGGGGCCAATAAAGGTGATCCCCGCCGCCACGCAGGCATCAACGAAATCGGGGTTTTCCGACAACAGGCCGTAACCGGGATGGATCGCGTCGGCCCCACTGGCGCGCGCCACCCGGATAATCTCGGGGATCGAAAGATACGCCCCCACCGGCGACAGCCCCTCGCCGATCAGATAGGCCTCATCCGCCTTGAAACGGTGCAGCGATAACTTGTCTTCCTCGGCATACACCGCGACGGTTTTCTTGCCCATCTCATTGGCGGCGCGCATCACCCGAATGGCAATCTCGCCCCGGTTGGCGATCAGGATTTTCTTGAACTCGGTCATGGGCAGATCTCCGGGCAGGCAGCGATGCGGGCGCGCAACCCGGATACTTTAGGGATGCTGCGTTGCGGCGCAAGGGCCGACTTTGCACGCCTGTGACAGTTTTGCGACGGGTTTGGCCACGAATATCAGCGCATCGCGGTTGACAGCGCTAACATGCGGAACAATGGTGGAACACTGCTTTTCCTTTGGCGCATCCCGCGCTAATATAGGCCAATGACCTGGACAGATGATTCAGACGCGTTTGAGGCGGCAGTGCCGCTGTCACAACGTGCGCTTGGCGCGCGTCCCATGCCGTATCTTGATGATCTGAACCCGGCACAACGCGCGGCAGTGGAAACGCTGGATGGCCCGGTTTTGATGCTGGCAGGGGCGGGCACCGGCAAAACCAAGGCGCTGACATCGCGCATCGTTCATCTTTTGCAAATGGGCCGGGCACGCCCGAATGAGATATTGTCGGTCACCTTCACCAACAAAGCCGCGCGCGAGATGAAAGACCGCGTGGGCCGACTGTTGGGCCACGTTGCCGAAGGCATGCCGTGGATGGGCACTTTTCATTCGCTGTCGGTCAAAATCCTGCGCCGTCATGCTGAACTGGTTGGGCTGAAAAGCAATTTCACCATTCTGGACACCGATGATCAGCTTCGGCTGTTAAAACAACTGATCGCGGCGGCGAATATCGACGAAAAACGTTGGCCCGCGCGGATGATGGCGGGGATTATTGACAGTTGGAAAAACCGCGCGTTGACGCCTGATCGGGTGCCCAGTTCTGAGGCTGCTGCCTATAACAACCGTGGCACCGAGATTTACCAACAATATCAAGACCGTCTGCGCACCCTGAATGCCACCGATTTTGGCGATCTGCTGCTGCATTGCGTGGTGATCTTCCAAAAACACCCCGATGTGCTGGAACAATACCAACGCTGGTTCAAATACATTCTGGTCGACGAATACCAGGATACCAACGTCGCGCAATATTTGTGGCTGCGGCTGTTGGCGCAAAGCCACCGCAATATCTGTTGCGTGGGCGATGATGACCAATCTATCTACGGCTGGCGCGGCGCCGAAGTGGGCAATATCCTGCGGTTTGAAGCGGACTTTCCCGGCGCGCACGTTGTGCGGCTGGAACAGAATTACCGGTCCACCGCGCATATTCTGGTTGCCGCCTCGGGTATCATCGCCACCAACGCAGGGAGGCTTGGCAAAACCCTGTGGACGGCGGCGGAGGGCGGCGAAAAAGTGCGGCTGATCGGCCATTGGGATGGTGAGGAAGAGGCGCGCTGGATCGGTGAAGAGCTTGAGGCGTTGCAGCAAGGCCGTCGCAACATCGGCCCCGTCACCCTGAACGATATCGCGATTCTGGTCCGCGCCAGCCATCAGATGCGGGCGTTTGAAGACCGTTTCCTGACCATCGGCTTGCCTTACCGCGTCATCGGCGGGCCGCGATTCTATGAACGCGCCGAAATACGCGATGCGATGGCCTATTTCCGGCTGGCCATCAGCCCCGAAGATGATCTGGCGTTTGAACGCGTGGTCAACCTGCCCAAACGCGGCTTGGGAGACAAAGCGCAGGCCGATATTCAACGCGAAGCGCGCGGTGCGGGCGTGCCCTTGCTGGACGGCGCGCGCAGCTTGCTGGCGCGGGGTGGGATCGGCGGCAAAGGATCGGGCCAGTTGCGCGCGTTTTGCGACGGGGTCGGGCGGTGGAACGCGGCATCGCGGCAACCGGATTACAACCACATCGCACTGGCCGAAACGATACTGGAAGACTCCGGCTATACCGAAATGTGGGTGACTGACAAAACCCCCGAAGCGCCGGGGCGGCTTGAAAACCTCAAGGAACTGGTGAAGGCCTTGGAACAATTCGACAGCCTGCAAGGGTTTCTGGAACACGTCAGCCTGATCATGGAAAACGACACCGAAACTGCGGTTGAAAAAGTGTCGATTATGACGCTGCACGCGGCCAAGGGACTGGAATTTCCCGCCGTTTTCCTGCCCGGTTGGGAGGACGGTCTGTTCCCCAGCCAACGCAGCATGGACGAATCCGGTCTGAAAGGCGTCGAAGAAGAGCGCCGTTTGGCCTATGTCGGCATCACCCGCGCCGAGGAACTTTGCACGATATCCTTCGCCTCGAACCGCCGGGTTTACGGCCAATGGCAAAGCCAACTTCCCAGCCGGTTTATTGATGAGCTGCCAGCCAAACACGTCGAGGTGTTGACCCCGCCCAGTCTGCACGGCGGCGGATATGGCGCGGCCGCCACGCATTTTGGCGCAGGCCTCGAAGACCGCGCGATCAAGGCCGATGTCTATAACTCGCCGGGTTGGAAGCGGATGCAAGACCGCGCGGCAATTCGCCCCACCAGCCAACCGCGCGAGGCCCGCAATATGACCATCGACGCGCAGGCGGTGTCGATTTACGTGATGGGCGACCGGGTGTTTCACCAGAAGTTCGGCTATGGCGAAGTCATCGGGATTGAAGGCGATAAGCTATCCATCGAATTCGATCATGCCGGATCAAAGATGATCGTGGCGCGCTGGGTGATGCCCGCACACGAGGTGGATGACGTGCCGTTCTGATGCCGCACCGCGTGCCGGTCAGACAGTGTTGTATTTTGACCGGTTATACCCTGCGCTGACGACCATGGCATTGGAAAACGCGTTAGATCCGCTGCGGCTCATCGGCATGATGTGGTCAATTTCGATGCCGCTGTCGGTTCCGATCTGAATCAGCGCGCACTGATGCGGATCGGCGGCAACATCGCTCCAACATTCACCTGCCCGGCCACCGACCTGCCCATACCGGTTTGCAGCTTGAATAACCGCGCGTTGATCCGCAGAAAACGCCCAGCCGCCGCCCACTGTGTCGCGCGGGATCGGAAAAAGCACATTGTCAGGATCGGTGTAGGCCAGATAATCAAGATGCGCATAAGGACGGCTGCCAACCGGGGGCAGCTTGCCCGTCCTGACCCAATCACGCGTGTTGCCATCCGCGCTTTCAATCGTCCAGCCCCTTGCCGTGACCGCAGCTTTGGCCGTGTCCAGATGCAGTTTGACATAAGGGTTAAGAACAAGGCGGCCGGTTTGCTGCGGTGCCCCATCAACGATGATTGCCGGCCCCACCGCAGTGCCCGCAAAAGTGCCAGCCGCATTCTGATCAAGCACCATGTCGCGGTAAAGTTGCACCGAAAACCCATCTGGAATGCGTCCATCACCGCCCACCAACGGATAGGAAATTCGCACCACCATTCCCATCCGCTGGCCCGGCTGATAGGCAGCCATGATCTGGCTTTCGACTGCCAGAAATGACTGACGGTTCACATGGCTGTACATCGGCACCACGTTTTCTTCGTCATCGACGCCGCCCAGCTTCATTCCGATCAGATGGCCGCCTTCGATGTTCATCGGGCGCACGTCGATTTGATGTCCTGCGCTGAACACAAGACAGGCATTCTTAGCCTTCACGCGCGCCTTCGACGTTATCCTTAGCAGCGATATCGCAGTCACTTGCCGGATGCGAAATTGCGGAATCAAACCATACATGAAATTCTGTTTCTCGACGGCAATCTGCTTTTTGCTCCAGTCAATCCAATCCCACATCTGCGCAACCTTAATTTGAAAAATATCAATCTTATATTCATGCAAAGGTAGCATCACGCTAAAGCGGCTGGCAAACAAATTCTGATGCAGTCGTGCGCCATGCTTTGCAGTCCGCGCTAGGCGGTTTTGCGCATCCGCTCCAACCCGTGCACGAAAAGCCCCGCCATCAGCCCCCAGAACGCTGCCCCAATGCCAAAGGCTGCCACGCCTGATGCGGTCACGGCCAGTGTGACCGTCGCGGCAAACCGGGTTTCGGGCTGTGTCATCGCGCCACTAAGTGCCCCCGATAGCGGTCCGATCAGCGCAAGGGCGACCAAACCGGCCATCAAATCGCGGGGCAGGGCGGCCAGAATGGTTAGAATCAACGGCGACAGCAGCCCAAGGACCACCCAAATCGCTCCGTAAGCCAGCCCAACCTTCCAGCGCTGGCTGCGGTCGGGATGCACGTCATCGCTCAGGCAGATCGCCGCCGTAATCGCGGCCACGCTGACGGTATGCGCGCCGAAAAACGCCGTGACTGCCGAAAGCCCGCCCGTCACAGCCAAAGCCGCGCGCACCGGTGGTTCAAACCCGGCCGCGCGCAACGTGGCAAAACCGGGCAGGTTTTGCGAGGCCATGGTGATCAGATACAGCGGCACGCCAAGGCCTATCAACACATCTGGTCGGAATTCGGGGGTGATAAAAGTGACAATTGGCGCAGGAACGCGCAACGGTGGCAATGTCGCGGATCCTAACGCAAAGGCCAATACCAGCCCGACCGCCAAAGCCGCCAGCACCGCCATCGCGGGGTTGCGCAACCGCACCAGCAAAAACGCCGCAATCATCGGCAGGATAAGGCCGGGCAAGGCTTGGGCCGCCAGCGCGCCGCGCAAGCAAAACGGCAGCAGCACACCTGCCAGCATCGCGGCAGCTATCCCATCGGGGATCATCGCAATCAGCCTGCCCAAGGGACGAAACGCACCGGTCAGGGCGATCAACACGCCTGCCAAAAGAAATGCGCCGACGCCCTCGGCCATTGTCACCCCGTTGGTGGCCGCAATCAACGCAGCCCCCGGCGTGGACCAGGCCAGCACGACGGGAATGCGGGTTGTTGCGCTCAGAAAAGCCGATCCAACCGCTTTGCCAAGGCACAACACAAAGATCCAGCTGGCGGTCTGCGCGGGTGTGGCCGACAGGGCTGTGGCGGCAGAAATCACGATGGCCACGCTGGCCCCATAGCCAACCAAAGCTGCGACCAAAGCCGATGAAACCACTGAAACCCGCATCACGACCCCGATCAATCCGGGCAGTTATTGCCCGATGACAGGCCGCGCACAAGCCGCAACGATTAGAAAAGAGGGGGGGGAAGTCGGCGGTTGCGATGGGAGGAAAGCAACCGCCGCCATGATAACCCGCCATAGGGAGGAGGTTGGGCAGGTTATGTCGAAAGCGGCGGTCGCTAAGGGAGGACAAATCGACCGCCGCTGGTTCAATTGATCTGCTCGGTTCGCCGGTGGGAGGAGGCCCTGGCAAATCGCAAAAAAGATCAACCGAATGCAATAAAAAAACGGCGACGCTAGGGAGGAGGAACAGCGCCGCCGCGCCCGCAGACAAACCGAAGGGAGGAGGTTTCGGTTTGCCGCGAAAATTACTTGCCGTAGGCCGCTTCGTGGGCGACAGCGGCAATCATTGCGCGGTTGATGCCCAGATCGTTCAAGTCACGATCCGACAATTGGCGCAACTCGTGCACGGTTTGGTTATAAACGCGGTGCTTGGCCGCCGAGACCTTCAGGCCTGCAAAAAAAGAGCCAAAACGTTCCGCAAACGATGCCGAAGCCGCGCGGGTGGTGTTTACATATGCCATTTCAAACCTCATTCTTTTCTTTGCAGCAAACCCGACGTCGACCGGATGTCTTGGTCTTTGGTTTCGCTGTTGCAGTAAACATGGGGCAATTGCTGCGACTGCACAATGTCTACCGCCGCAATGCTGCCATGCAGCAAGCGCATGGCTGACATCACAAAAAATTCATAATTAACAGAGCCTTCGCTAAAATTTTAATCGTTTGGTAAACAGGGACTTGCCCTTTGCTACAAAGCGAACAACTTTGCATAATGCTTGGGCAGGGAATAAACAGATGACAGTTTCGCGCGATGATGTTGTGGCGGCTTTGGCGAAAATCGCAACGCCCGGCGGTGGCACGCTGATCAGCGAAGATCTGGTGCGTGCGCTGGTGATTGACGCAGGCATCGTGCGATTCGTCCTTGAGGCCGCAACCCCCGATCAGGCCCGCACCTTGGCTGGCGCGCAAATGGCGGCTGAAGTGGCGCTGCGCGCGTTGCCGGGGGTAGAACAAGTGCAAGTGGTGATGACGGCCCACGGCCCCGCCGCCAAGCCTGCCCCACCCAGCCTGAAAATTGGCCAGCATCCCACGCCGCATCAGGGCGGACCGGGGCGCATCACAGGCATTGACCGGATCATTGCCATTGGGTCGGGCAAGGGCGGGGTGGGCAAATCCACCGTCGCATCGAACCTTGCGGTGGCGCTGGCAAAACAAGGCCGCCGCGTCGGCCTTTTGGATGCAGATATATACGGCCCCAGCCAGCCACGGATGATGGGGGTGTCCAAACGCCCCGCCAGCCCGGACGGCAAAATCATCGAACCCCTGCACGCGCATGGCGTGACGATGATGTCGATCGGCTTGATGCTGAAGGAAGATGAGGCGGTGATCTGGCGCGGCCCGATGATCATGGGCGCTTTGCAACAATTGTTGTCGCAAGTGGCCTGGGGCAACCTTGATATTCTGATCATTGATCTGCCCCCCGGCACCGGAGATATCCAGCTAACCTTGTGCCAGCGCACCCATCTGACCGGCGCGATTGTGGTCTCCACCCCGCAAGATGTGGCCCTGCTGGATGCGCGCAAGGCGCTCGATATGTTTCAAAAGCTGAAAACCCCGGTGCTGGGGCTCATAGAGAATATGTCGACCTATATTTGCCCCAACTGCGGCCATGAGGCGCATTTGTTCGGCCATGGCGGGGTTGCCGCCGAGGCGTTGAAGCAGGATTTGCCGTTTCTGGGCGAATTGCCACTGGATTTGTCAGTGCGGGTGGCGGGGGATGCGGGCACGCCGATTGCGGCAGGCGATGGCCCGATGGCGCAGGCCTATGCCGCCCTTGCCGCGCGGCTGATTGCGGGTGGCATGGCGTAGGCCAAACGTAGGGTGTGCCTTTACGGCGCACCATTTTTCGCAACCATGGTGCGCCTTAAGGCACACCCTACAGGCACACCCTACACCGAATCACCCCTTGGGATTTCATGGGCGAACAGCTTTTGACGCTGTTTTTTTCGCGATTATTCCCGAATACATCCCAAACTATTCCCGATAATTACCCAGGTCACCCGAATTCCCAAATTATTTTGGGATTTCATGGGAGTTACCCGACAAAGCTCATCTATCCTATATATAGCGGTCACAGCCCCGTGGTCCCGCTATAATTTGCAAAAATCATCCCAATTCACCACAAGATGCTGCGTTGCGGCGCTTCTGTTCACCACATCTTCGATCTTTTCCGCTAAAAATTTCCATTGCTTCCCATGCAAACCCATGTCATCCCTTATCCACGGTGATACGACGGGATATAAAAGCAGGGGCAGCTCAAGACCCCGAACAAGGCGAAAAAGACAGGCTTCATACAGGCACCCGGCCTATCCCACACGACACATAGAGATCCAGCGCGCAAGCGAGCAGACATCTCCCCCAGGTGGTTTGCGCAGCAGGACGCCCAGCGATGGGACAGAAGGCGGATCGAGCAGTGGCAGCAGCTCGATCCGCCATTTTCATTTTCAGGGCCCGTATTTGGCCCGCGAAGGAGCCGCAAGGCCGATGGTGACCGAGGCGTTCAGAGGTGAGGTCTATCAAAAGATAGACAGTAAGGCGCGGGTTTCCATCCCGGCCGCCTTTCGCCGCATTCTGGAAGCCGAAGCTGGCACATCAGATGCCGATGCGCGCCCCAAGGTTTACATGGTTTACGGCGGCAAGAACCGCAGCTTTGTAGAGTGTTACTCCAAGGCCGGGGCTGATCTTTTGGCTGCCAAGATCGAGTCGATGGAACTGGGTTCCCCCGACCGTGACCGCGCCGAACGCGATCTGATCAGCCGGTCTGTCATGGTTGAAATTGAACCCGACGGCCGTGTTGTTCTGCCCGCGCAAGTGCGCGCGAAAATGGGCTACACGCTGGACGACCTGGCCAAAGGTGGCGAGGCTGCTTTCGCGGGATATACCAACCGTTTCAAACTTTACCGTCGCGATACCTATGACGCGGAACTGGCGGCAGAAGACGATGGCGATGGCAGCGATCCGCTGGCGCTGGTCGGCAGGGCTGCGAGGGGCGGTTAAATGACGCCGATCCGCGATCCGCTGCCCGGTCGCCCCCCCCATATCCCGGTGCTTTTGACCCCTTTGCTGGCTGCCTGTGCCCCCGTTCGGGGGCTTTGGCTTGATGGCACCTTTGGCGCAGGCGGCTATGCGCGCGGGTTGCTGGCGGCAGGGGCTGACACTGTGATCGGGGTTGATCGTGATCCGTTGGCGCTGGAACTGGCGGCTTCTTGGGCAGGGGATTTCGGTGATAAGCTGCGGCTTGTGCAGGGAAATTTTTCGGAACTGGATCACCACGCGGGGGCGGCGCTTGACGGTGTGGTGCTTGATCTTGGCGTATCGTCGATGCAGATCGACATGGCCGAGCGCGGCTTTTCGTTTCAAAAAGACGGCCCTCTGGATATGCGGATGTCACAATCCGGTGAGTCCGCCGCCGATATCGTGAACGCGGCCTCCGAAGATCGCTTGGCCGACATCTTGTATCATTACGGCGAAGAACGTGCCTCGCGCCGCATCGCACGGTTTATTGTGGCCGCCCGCACGGATAACCCGATCACCACCACCCTGCGGCTGGCGGAAATCGTATCAAAATGCCTGCCGCGCCCCAAACCGGGGCAAAGCCATCCGGCCACCCGCAGTTTTCAGGCGCTGCGCATTGCGGTCAACGCCGAATTTTCCGAACTTGTTCAGGGGTTGGGGGCCGCCGAACGCGCGTTGAAACCCGGCGGGCTGTTGGCCGTGGTCACGTTCCATTCGCTGGAAGACCGCATTGTGAAACGGTTTTTTCAGGCGGCGGCGGGCGAAGAGCCAAATTCCAACCGCTATGCGCCCGCCAAATCGGGCACCACCGCGCGGTTTGATCTGATCACCCGCAAGGCCGTCGGCCCGGACGACACCGAATTGGAACAAAACCCAAGATCACGTTCGGCCAAACTGCGTGTGGCACGGCGCACATCCGCCCCCGCCGCCGCCGCTGATGCCGCGCAATTGGATGCCCCCGAACTGCCCCAATCCAGGAAAGGACGCCGCTGATCATGCGCCCTGTGCTTTATGTCTTTACCTTTCTGGCCGTGATGGCGCTTGGCTTTTGGGCTTACCGCGAAAACTATGCCACCCAAGCCGCCCTGCGCGAGGTGGTGACGCTGCAAGATGAAATCGCCGGCCTGCGCGAAAGCCTGTCGGTGGAACGCGCCGAATGGGCCTATCTGAACCGCCCCGCGCGGCTGCGCGAATTGGCGGCGCTGAACTTTGACCGGCTGCTTTTATTGCCGATGGAGCCATCACAGTTTGGCCAAACCACCGCCATTGCCTATCCAGCGCCCCCGATTGCCGCCGACATGGCCCCGCTTAATCTGGAAATCAACACGCCGGTTGATGTGCAAGGCGAAAACCCGGAAACCCAAGGGCAAACCCCATGACACGCACCCCCTTGCGGCCCTTGGCCCGGATCCTGGATGCCCGCCGTCGCGGTGAGAACCCCGATAGCATCGAGCGTGAAAACCTTCGGCTGCGCCACGAGGCGATCCGCGACAAATCCCGTGGCCGTGCGCAATTGCGACTGGTGTTTCTGGCGCTGTCGTTCTTTTCCGCCTTCACCATCATCGGTGCCCGCATGGGCATGCTGGCCGCAACCGAACCGGTAGAGCCGCGCACCGCGTCGGCGGGCACCGAAATTCTGGCCAGCCGCGCCGATATCGTCGATCGCAATGGCCGGGTGCTGGCCACCAACATGCTGACCCACGCGCTTTATGCGCAAACCCGCGACATGATCGACCCGCCCCGCGTAGCGCGCGAGTTGGCCGCGATTTTTCCCGAACTGGATGAGGCGACGTTACTGCGCCGCTTTACCGACGGGCGCAGTTTTATGTGGGTGCGCAAAGTGTTATCGCCCGAACAGGTGCAACTGGTGCATGAAATCGGCGATCCCGGATTGCTGTTTGGCCCACGTGAGATGCGGCTTTACCCAAACGGTACGCTGGCGGCACACGTCCTGGGCGGCGCATCGTTTGGCGCCGAAGGCGAGGGCAGCGCCGAAGTGATCGGCACGGCGGGCATCGAAAAGGCGATGGACACCCGCCTGCGCGATCCGGCAACGGCAGGCACGCCCTTGCAACTGTCGCTGGATCTGACGGTGCAGGCCACATAAAACTGCGCCCGTCGGTAAAGCGGCGCAGTAACGTCGCCTCATCCAGTTCGGGAAAAATCGCGGCCAACTCGCGCGCT
>JANNAT010000129.1:0-6433 GCA_031384605.1 Cypionkella sp. | reverse complement strand
AAGGAAGTTGCGGCCCCGGTCGGAGAGGCCAAGTTCTTTGCTGTCATCGGAAAAGGCGTTCTTTTTACCGTCCAAATCCCAGACCGAGATATGGGCATGGCAGCCTGATCCGGTAAGCCCCTTGAACGGCTTTGGCATGAAGGTGGCGCGAAGGCCGTGTTTTTCTGCCACGCTTCGCATCATGAATTTGAAGAAGCTGTGTTTATCGGCGGTTTGCAGGGCATCGTCGTATTTCCAGTTCATTTCAAACTGGCCAATCGCGTCTTCGTGGTCGTTTTGGTACGCCTCCCACCCCAGCGCCAGCATGTAATCGCAGACCTCGGCGATGACGTCATAGCGGCGCATCACGGCTTGTTGGTCGTAGCAGGGTTTCACCGCGTTATCGTAGGGGTCGGAAACGGCGGTGCCTTCGGGATTGAGCAGGAAAAATTCCGGCTCCACCCCGGTTTTGACACGCAGGCCGTCTTTTGCGGCCTCATCCACCAGTTTGCGCAGCACGTTGCGGGGGGCTTGATTTACCGGCTTTCCTTCCATCACGCAATTAGATGCCAGCCACGCCACCTCGGGTTTCCACGGCAGTTGGATCACCGACGATGCATCTGGCACGGCCATCATATCGGGGTGGGCGGCGGTGAGGTCCAGCCAAGTGGCAAAACCTGCGAAACCGGCACCATCGACGGCCATATCGTTGATGGCTTGCGCGGGCACCAGTTTGGCACGCTGGCCCCCGAACAGATCGGTGTAGGACACCATGAAATATTTGATGCCTTTGGACGCGGCATATTTGGCAAGGTCTTTGACCATTTGAAATCTCCCTATCGTGTCATTTATATGCCCCCATCTTTTAGCAGGGTGCGTGTTTCTGGGGGTTAAATCGGCTCTATGCGCACCTCGGTTTTGACCGAATTGGCGATGAAACACTCGTCATGGGCGGCGTGGTGCAGGGCGGCAATCGTGGCATCATCCGGGGCGGGGCCTGACCAGCGCACCTGCGGATGCAGCACCACTTCGGCCACCCAAACCCGGCCTTGCGGGTTTTTGGCCATCCGGCCCGTGGCGGTATCATCATAGCTGTCGATCACTAACCCTGCGTTGGCGGCAAGGTAAAGGAAGGTCAGCATGTGGCAGGATGACAGGGATGCGATGAACGCTTCTTCCGGGTCAACCCCTGCCGGGTCGGAATAACGCGGCACGACAAGCGGGGAAGATGACGCGCGGAATGTGACGCCACCGTCGAAAAACCACTGATGCCCGCGCGAATATTTGTTGTCGGAAAACGGCTCATCCGCGCTGCGGTTCCATGAAATGGTGGCGGTATAGCTGGCCATCAGTAGGGGCCTTTCCCAGGTATCCATGATGTGCCCGCAATCGGCACACCTGCCATGGCGGCGGCTTCGACCGTCAGCGCGCAAAGATCTTCCGGTTCCAGATTGTGCAGGTGGTTTTTACCGCAGGCACGGGCGATCGTCTGCGCCTCTAGCGTCAGGACTTTCAGGTAGTTTTTCAGGCGGCGGCCGCCAAGGATCGGGTCAAAACGACCGTAAAGCAGCGGGTCTTGGGTGGTGATGCCAGCGGGATCTTTGCCTTCGTGCCAGTCGTCATAGGCCCCGGCGGTGGTGCCGAGTTTGTTGTATTCGGCCTCTAGCGCCGGGTCATTATCCCCCAATGCGATCAGGGCTGCGGTGCCGATGGCGACGGCATCTGCGCCAAGGGCAAGTGCTTTGGCCACATCGGCCCCGGTGCGGATGCCGCCCGATACGATAAGTTGCACTTCGCGGTGCAGGCCAAGGTCTTGCAGGGCGCGCACGGCTTGCGGGATGCAGGCGAGGATGGGCATGCCGACGTTTTCGATGAACACGTCTTGGGTGGCCGCCGTGCCGCCTTGCATACCGTCCAGCACCACCACATCTGCGCCAGCTTTGACTGCCAGCGCCGTGTCATAATAAGGCCGCGCGCCGCCTATTTTGACGTAGATCGGCTTTTCCCAATCGGTGATCTCGCGAATTTCCATGATCTTAATCTCAAGATCATCCGGCCCGGTCCAATCGGGGTGGCGACAGGCGGAACGTTGGTCGATGCCCTTGGGAAGGTTACGCATTTGGGCGACGCGGTCGCTGATTTTCTGTCCCAGCAGCATACCGCCGCCGCCGGGTTTGGCACCCTGGCCGACCACGATTTCGATGGCATCGGCGCGGCGCAGATCGTCGGGGTTCATGCCATAGCGGCTGGGCAGGTATTGATAAACCAGCGTTTTCGAATGCCCGCGTTCTTCTTCGGTCATCCCACCGTCACCTGTGGTGGTGGAGGTGCCTGCTAGGGTGGCCCCGCGCCCCAATGCTTCTTTTGCCGGGCCGGATAGGGCACCGAAGGACATGCCTGCAATGGTGACGGGGATCTCCAAATGGATGGGCTTTTTCGCGTGGCGGGTGCCAAGCCATACGTCAGTGGCGCATTTCTCGCGGTAACCTTCAAGGGGGTAGCGGGAAATGGAGGCTCCTAGAAACAGCAGATCGTCGAAATGCGGCAGTTTACGTTTGGAACCGCCGCCGCGAATGTCGTAGATACCGGTGGCGGCGGCGCGGCGGATTTCGGCGTTTACATCGTTGCTGAAGGTCCAGCTTTGTTTGGGCGGGGTGTGGGGAAAATCGCTCATGGCTGCCTCAGTAAGACGACGCGTTGTCGATGTTGAAGGTATAAAGTTTGCGGGCGGAACCGTAGCGTTTGAACTGTTCGGGCTTTGCCAGATGATCCGCCTCGCCGCGTTTCAACAGGTCGGCCAGCAGGGCCAGATGTTCCGGTCGCATTTCTTTTTCAATGCAATCGGTGCCAAGGGATTTGACGGTGCCGCGCACGAACATGCCAGCTTCGTAAAGGCTGTCACCCAAAGCGTCGCCTGCATCGCCCAACACCACCAGATTGCCCGACTGCGCCATGAAGGCGGACATGTGGCCGATGTTGCCATGCACGACAATGTTGATGCCCTTCATCGAAATGCCGCAGCGGGAACTGGCATTGCCTTTGATCACCAAAAGCCCGCCGTTGCCGGTGGCCCCTGCATACTGGCTGGCATCGCCGTCGATGATCACCGTGCCAGACATCATGTTTTCGGCGACACCGGGGCCAGCGGAGCCTTTGACGCGGATGGTGGCGTGTTTGTTCATGCCGCCGCAGTAGTAGCCGGTCGATCCGCGCACTGTGATATCAAGGGGGGCGTCAACACCGACGGCGATGGCGTGGCTGCCTTTGGGGTTGATGATTTCCCACGCGACCTCGTTGGTGGTGCCACGCAGGGCGTGCAGCGTGGAATTGAGGGCGCGCAGGCCCTGCGCCTCTAGGTCAAACGTCTGCATGCTTAGCGTTCCCAGAAGTAAACGGTGGCGGGTTCGGGTTCCCAAACTCGGGCGGTGTCGATGCCGGGCAGGTTGACCAGCGCGCGGTATTCCGACCCAAAGGCGACGTATTGATCGGTTTCGGCCATGACGGCGGGTTTGCAGGCGATGGGATCACGCACCACGCCAAAGCCGTTTTTGGTGCCGACGACGAAGGTGAAGAACCCATCAAGATCGGTTAGCGTGGCTTCCATCGCCGCGCCCAGATCTGATCCGGTATCGAGTTTGTGGCTGATGAAGGCGGCGGCGACTTCGGTATCGTTTTCCGTCTCAAACGTCATGCCAGCGCGTTTGAGGGTGCGACGAACGGAGTTATGATTGGACAGTGAGCCGTTGTGAACCAAGCACTGGTCGGACCCGGTGGAAAACGGATGCGCGCCCATGGTGGTGACGGCAGATTCGGTGGCCATGCGGGTGTGGCCAATGCCGTGGGTGCCAGACATATGCGCGATGTCAAAGCGGGCGGCGACGTCGCGGGGCAGGCCGACTTCTTTGTAAATTTCGATCTCTTCACCCGAACTCATCACCTTTACCGATGGGCGCAAATCCCGCATCGCGGCGCGGGCGGCGTCGATTTTGGCAACCGGCACATCCAGCACCATATGGGTGTCTTTCAGGGTGCCCGTCACCTTTGCGCCGAGGACATGGCCCAGATCAGCGGCGAGGGTTTTGAAATCAACATCCGGCGTGGCCGATTGCACGGTCAGTTTGGCATGGCCTTTGTGCGGGCGACCGTAGATGGCAATGCCCGCAGAATCCGGGCCGCGATCTGACATGGTGATCAGCATATCCGTCAGCATGGCCCCCAATTGGGGTTCCAGCGACGGGTCTTTCAGGAATAGTCCAACGATACCGCACATGGCATGCGCCCTTTTTGTGATGCTAGATACCACGCTAACACCGAAGATTGCAGGGTTCAACTGCGAAGAAACTTTTTTAACTGACAGTGCGAAGTGCAGAAATCTTACTTTTGGCGACAGCGATTGCGCCAAAATTGTTTTTATTGTGCTAAAATATTAGGCATCCGCTCTGCCGTTTGATTGTTTTCTTGACAGAATGTCGCAGGGCATGTTTCCTTAAAGAAAAAAAACTTAACGCATAGGGAAACCGCTGGTTCGGGCCGCGGGGTTTCCAACAGCAAAAGGCCTGTGGGAGGGAACACGTGTCTGATATTTCAACGCGCATCGAAGCGATGCACAGGCGGGACGTCTCAGTCGCCTGGGCCTTCGTGGTGGGCCTGTGGCTGGCGATAATTTTTGTGGGGATCGCAACATGGGATCTGGCCCCCAGCAGCACGGCACGGGTGGTTCTGCTGATTGGCGGGGCGGTGATCTTGATCCTGAACACCGCAGCAATCATGGCGATGCTGAAGCATTACCGCGAAGATCGTGACTTTATGTATGGCCTCGACATCAAGTTTCTTGATGCAGCCCGCGCACAAAAGGGGCTTTGATCATGTCGAAATATTCCCCGCCAGTGCAATCGAAACTGGGGCAGGTCATTGATGTTGTTGTGCTGTTGGCCCTGTCAATTGGGGCTTTGTTTGTGCCGCTTTGGATGGGTCTGGCCGGATCAAGTAAAGTGCCGCAGCCCGTCGAAAACCCCACTTGGGAAAGTCTGGGGCAAAACCCAACCATGGTGGAAAAATGGAACCAGCTGGGCTTTGCAGATGCTGCATCGGCGGCGGATACCATCACGGCGCGGTTCGATTACAGCTTTTCTATAGTCAGTCTGGCGATCATGGTCGTGGTGATCCTTGGCTATTACATCATGCTGATCCGGTTTTCAGATAGTGAATACCGCGATGTGATCAATGAAAAATTCGGGTCAAAATAGGGGGCCAAACCATGGATATGTGGAACTATCTTGAATACGCGGCTTGGGGCTTGTCCGCCCTTTTTGGTCTGATCATCGTCGCCGATTGGATCAAGACCGACAGCAGCTATTCCGAAGAAATGCTGACCTCTTCGAAAGAGGGCGAATTGGAAGCGTTAACCGAAAAACATCAACTTTAGGGGGCGAAAATGGCGAATACGTCAACGAATGCCACCGAAAAGGTGGGTCTGCTGCGGGTTCTGGGCCCGGCGCATATCTGGGCGCTGGGGGTTGGGATCGTGCTGGTGGGCGAATACATGGGCTGGAATTTTGCCGTTGGCAAAGGCGGGGCCTATGCGGCGCTGATTGCGTGCTGGTTCGCGGGCATTCTGTATACTTGCGTCGCGATGATTGATTCAGAAGTGACCTCGACCGTGGCGGCGGCGGGGGGGCAATACACCCAAGCCAAGCACATCATGGGGCCCCTGATGGCGTTCAATGTCGGCCTGTATCTGGTGTTCGCCTACACGATGCTAGAGGCGGGCAATGCGATTACAGTCGGGTTCTTGATGGATACCGTGGCCAAGATGGGCGGGCATGAAGGCCTTGATCAACGGCCATTTATTATCCTTTCGATTATGTTTCTGGCATGGCTGAATTATCGCGGCGTGTTGGCGACGCTGACGTTCAATCTGGTGATCACGGCCTTTGCGTTTGTGGCTATCCTGATCTTGTTTGTGGCCACAGTGCCGTGGTCGGACGCGTCACCCCTGCGCCATGCCGAATTGATGACCGATCTGCCCTATGGTTGGTTGGGGGTTCTGGCAGCGATGCATTTCGGGCTGTGGTTTTATCTAGGCATCGAAGGCACAACGCAGGCGGCAGAGGAAGTGCGCTCGCCTGCGCGGTCATTGCCGTTTGGCACCTTGGCCGGGATCATGACACTGCTGATTGCCGCCACGCTGACGTGGTATGTCTGTGTGGGGTTGATGCCGTGGGAATATCTGGGTGGCGCTGGCGTGCCCTTGTTTGATGCGGCCCGGCTGACCGGATCGACATGGCTGGTCGTATTGCTGGGCGTGGGCACGTTGTTTGCCACATTGGCATCTGCGAACGGCTGTATCAACGACGCATCGCGCGCGTGGTTTTCGATGGGGCGCGATCATTACCTGCCCTCGTGGTTTGGCGCGGTGCATCCGAAATACCGCACACCGTATCGGTCTATCGTG
>JANNAT010000006.1:0-3637 GCA_031384605.1 Cypionkella sp. | reverse complement strand
AGCGCTGGACCCGCACGAGTTCCAGCGTCGATCCAAGACAGACCTTTGGCTGACATTCTACGAGGATTTCCTTGCAGCCTATGACCCCAAACTGCGCAAAGACTATGGGGTTTATTACACCCCGCGCGAGGTCGTGGAATTGCAAGTGCGGCTTGCCGCTGAACTTCTGGAAAAGCGGTTCGGCAAGAAGCTGGGATTTGCTGATGATGGTGTGGTGTTTCTCGACCCCGCTGTGGGCACTGGCACCTATCCTGTCGCTGCGGTCAAGCATGGGCTGGAAAAGGTTCGCGCCCGCTCTGGCCCCGGCGCTGTGCCCGCCCGCGCGCGCCAGATGGCCGAAAACATGCACGGGTTTGAGATACTGGTCGGCCCCTACGCTGTTGCCCACCTGCGGCTGACGCAGGCGCTGGAGGGGGCCATTAACGAAGCAAAGGCCAATGTCAGCGACCCTGACGAAAAGCTCGCCAAACGGCTGAACATATACTTGGCTGATACGCTGGAAAGCCCAAACGCGGCACCGCCGGGCGGTCTGACGCTGACCTATCGCGCCCTTAGGGCGGAACACGAGGCGGCGCGCAAGGTGAAGCAGGGCGGGGACATTCTTGTATCTCTCGGCAACCCGCCATACGACCGCGAACAGCGGACAGAGGGCGAGGAAAAGCGGCGCAAGGGCGGTTGGGTGCGGCACGGCGACCAGATTGAAGGTGCCGCCAAACAGGACCTGCAAGGCGACCGGCCCATATTTGAAGACTTTCTTGAACCCGCTCGAAAGGCCGGAAAAGGGTTGAACCTTCAAGTCATCTATAATGACTATGTATATTTTTGGCGGTGGGCTCTTTGGCGGCTTTTTGAACAACAGAACTGTGGAGGCATCGTCAGCTTCATCACTGCGTCAAGTTATCTTACCGGACCCGGCTTTGTCGGTATGCGGGAAGTGATGCGCCAGACCTTTGATGAACTCTGGATACTTGATCTTGGCGGCGACAACCTTGGCGCGCGCAAGACACCCAACGTCTTTGCGATCCAGATTCCGGTGGCAATAGCGATGGGAGTTCGGGGAAAGGTTTCCCACCCGGGAACGCCTGCAAAGGTTTGGTATGCAAAGATTGAAGGCGCAACGCGTGATGAAAAGCTGACCAAGATTGCAGCCATTGACGACCTGAGCAAAATTGATTGGAAAGCCTGCCCGGATGACTGGCACGCGCCATTTCTGCCCAAGGGGAAGGGCGCATACTTTGAATGGCCGAAAGTGACCGATCTTTTCCCCTATCACACTGCGGGCGCGGTTTTTTATAGGGCGTGGCCTATCGGCGAAACACGGGAAGTCCTGACAGCAAGATGGGAAAACCTTAAAGGGACCGCGTTGGCTGGCCGGGGAAAGCTGTTTAAGGAATCGCGTGACCGAAAGCTCCGCTATGTCGTGAACAATCCTGATCTGCCGGGATACGGGGAGCCAGCAATAAATGCGGTGAAGGGCAGCAGCAAAGACCCCCTGTGTGTCCCATATGGATTTCGGTCTTTTGACCAGCAATACGCATTCTATGACTTTAGGCTCGGTGACTTTATCCGGCCTTCGCTGAATCGCGTTCGCGGGGAAAAGCAAATCTACCTTGTCTGCCCGGATTCTCTTGTGTGTGGATTGGGGCCGATAATTGGTGCGTCGTCTAACATTCCCGACCAACACTTTTTCCGAGGTTCGTTTGGCGGCAAGGATGTGATTCCGCTTTATCGTGACGCCGCCGGAACCGAACCGAACGTGACTGCCGGATTGCTGGTGGCGCTGGGCAAGGAACACGGCTCCACCCCCTCGGCAGAAGACCTTGCAGCCTATGTCTATGCGCTGCTCGGAGGCCAGTCCTATACCAAGCGGTTCTGGAACGAGCTTGAAACCCCCGGCCCGCGCGTTCCGATGACAAAGGACTGTGCGATTTTTGCGAATGCGGTGAAACTGGGGCGCAAGCTGATCTGGCTGCATACCTATGCCGCGCGGTTCCAAGACGCGACCCAAGGCGACGAAGTGCCGAACGGCAAGGCCACGACGATCAAGGGCGTGTCGTCTGCCCCGGCACATTATCCCGCCGAATACGCCTATGACCCAGCCAAACGCGAAATCACGGTCGGTGATGGCCGGTTCGGCCCCGTCGCACCCGAGGTCTGGGATTTTGAAGTGTCAGGCCTAAAGATCGTGCAGTCGTGGCTTGGCTACCGGATGAAAAAGCGGTCGGGCAAAAAGTCGTCGCCGCTGGACGAAATCCGCCCCGAACGCTGGACCGCGCGGATGAGCGATGAATTTCTGGAACTGCTATGGGTTCTGGAAGCCACGCTTGCGATGGAACCTGATCTGGCAGCAGTTCTGGACAAGGTTGTTTCCGGCCCCTGCTTTGCCGCCAGTGATCTGCCGCAACCGACCGCCGCAGAACGCAAAGCCCCCGGCGCAACCAGTGCTGCCGGGGACCTGCTTGCCTTGATGGAGGATGAAGACGCCGCCGCCGATGATGATGACGGCGACGACGACTGATTATTCCGCTGCCATCGGCATCGGCACCCGGGGCCGTTCGGGGATCAGCAGCGGCCATTCGGCCCAGCACAGACGCAATCCCCCGCCGTCGGCATGGCGGTGGAAGAAATAGTAGATGCGGTTGCGCAGCCGGTGCTGGAACCACGCCTCCCAGGTGTCGAACCGCTTGCCCCTCGGGGTGTCGCGGTTGTAGTGCAGATGCGCGTCGGGGATCAGCGGCTTGAGGGTGGCGATCACGTTTTCGGCGGTGACGCCAAGATCGGTCAGGCTGCACCGACTTTCGACATAGTCGTGCAGCGACCAACCCCGAAACGCCGCTTCCTGAATCAGCCAGCGGGCGACCGTCTCGATGGTCGTCTTGCCGTCGCCGTGCTTGAAGTATGTAGGCATGTGTTTTCTCCCTTTCCCTAAAACGGTGCATCATTGTCCGAGGTGGAGAGGGGCGGGAACCGCTCCTCCTCAAAATCCTCGGGGTCGAGCACGATGTAGTCGCGCTGGTCGTGGTTGTGGTCGTCTGGCAGATCGTCCAGCGCGGCGAGGCGGTCAAATCCGGTGGTCAGGTTGATGGCGCGGATGAACCGCCCGCCCTCCTGTTCCCCCAACCATGACAATGCCCCCTTGTTGAAGGCAACGCCGCCGCCCGACAGGCGACCACGCCCCAGCAGGCAGATGTTGCCCGAGGCATCGGCAAAAGCCGAATGGGGGCTGCCCACCACGTTCTTCTTGATGCGCTTCGCCGTCTTGGCGTCGAAGCAATTGGTCTTGTCGTCCATGGTCCACTCCTATGACCAGACAGGCACAGCGCCTGTCGTGAGAGGAGTTTTCGCCGATGGGGTGTATTCCTGCGATTGCGCCAATCGCGGCCCGAATCCGCACCAATTGGCGCAACACAAAATGCGGCCAATCTGCGCTTGGGGTAACTTGGGGTAACGGGAAGGCTTCCGCCCGATCTGCCCAACTACCTGATTTTCTGAGGAATTATGGTGCTGTGAGAGAGGATTGAACTCTCGACCTCACCCTTACCAAGGGTGTGCTCTACCACTGAGCTACCACAGCCGCCTTTTTCCGAAACGTAACCCCGGGCGTTACCCCGAAGTCGGCAGGGTTCGGAAATCCCCC
>JANNAT010000003.1:0-56352 GCA_031384605.1 Cypionkella sp. | reverse complement strand
TTGGGGTATCCCACTTCGCTCGAGTCCTCCTGCGGGCTTCGCCCGCATTCCCCCTTTACCTCGCCAAGTGGGATACCCCAAGCGCCGTGCCTCACTCGCAGCCTGTCGGCTAATGTGAAAATCTTCGCGCGTAGCGGTCACTACTTCTAGGGTGTCTGCACTCAGGGATTGGAACTTTCCTCGCCAATCTCGGCCTGTGATCGGCGCAGTTGGCGTGGCCGATTTTGGCCGCGCAGCGCACAACTTAAAAGCGGCAGGTGCCGCGTTATTCGCTGCTCGGGCGCATGAGGCCACGACGACTGCGTCGAGCACAGGCCATGGTGTGCCAAAAACGGCAAACGGCTTCACGCAGAAATCCGATCCTGCGCACGCCAAAAATAAGCACACGACAGCCCACTCACAATATGCCAAATCCCCCACAGCCCAGCCACCGTCACCATGCCAAAGTCATTGCCAAACTGCAGCGCGATGATGCCCAAAGCGAGCCCAGAATTTTGCATGCCGCCTTCAATCATGATTGCGCGGCGATCCCGCACGCTCACGCCCATCGCACGGCTGGTCAGGTAACCAAAGAGCAAGCCGCTGGCGTTGTGAACAATCACCAGCAACAGTGTGGGCAGCAAAGCCAAAGTCAAACTGCTGCGCTCTTTGAGTAAGCCAAAAAGGATGAAAGCAAACAGCATCACTAAGGAAAAATTCGCCAAAGGTTTTGTCAGCTTGGCCGCAATCTGAGGCTTCAAGTATGCAAACAGCATCCCTAAACTCATCGGAATCGCCAGCATCACCATGAGGCTCACCCAAATCCCGCTTGGATCAATCTCCAAGCTGCGCATCCATGTTGCTGTCACCGGATTGCTGCTGACCATCCATGCAAAGTTAAACGGCGTGGCAACCAACGCAATTAGCGCAGCCACCGCTGAGACACTCACTGAGAGCGCCGTATTGCCGCGCCCAAAATGCGTGATCACGTTGGAGAGGCTGCCGCCCGGACAAGCCGCAACCAATATCATCGCCGCCTCCACATTCGGCGGCAAATCCAGTACCAGCGTGGCAGCCCAAGTGCCCACCGGCAGCAAGATAAACTGCGGGATCAGCCCTGCAATCACCGCTTTGGGTGCTTGCGCGACCCGTTTGAAGTCTTCAATTTTTAATTCCAGCGCGATGGAAAACACCATCGTGGCCAATACCAAAGTCAGGGCAATTTGTTGTGCGTTCATGTTCATCTCCAGTCCTTCACTTTAAAGGCCTCTTCCCCCGTAAAATCAAGGGGTTTACGCCAGTTATGGTGCACTTTTAAACCACAAGCATGCTCACCTTCCAACAAATCATCCTCACCTTGCAAGCCTACTGGGACAAGCAAGGCTGTGCCCTCCTGCAGCCCTACGACATGGAAGTCGGCGCGGGCACATCGCACACAGCCACTTTTTTAAGAGCACTCGGCCCTGAGCCTTGGAAAGCCGCTTATGTGCAGCCCAGCCGCCGACCCAAAGATGGCCGCTACGGCGAAAACCCGAATCGCTTGCAGCATTACTACCAATATCAGGTCGTCTTGAAGCCTGCGCCTTCCAATATTCTGGAGTTGTATTTGGGCAGCTTAGAGGCGCTCGGCTTTGATCTGAAGAAAAACGATATCCGCTTCGTTGAAGACTATTGGGAAAACCCCACCCTCGGCGCTTGGGGCTTGGGCTGGGAAGTTTGGCTCAACGGCATGGAAGTCACGCAGTTCACCTACTTTCAGCAAGTCGGCGGCATTGATTGCAAGCCGATCACCGGCGAGATCACCTACGGCCTAGAGCGCTTAGCCATGTATTTGCAAAACGTAGACAACGTCTACAACCTCAAGTGGACGGAGACGATGAGCTATGGCGATGTCTATCTGCAAAACGAAAAAGAGCAAAGCGCCTACAACTTTGAGCACAGCGATGCAGACTTCCTCTTCACCGCTTTCAACGCGCATGAACGCCAAGCCAAATATTTGATCGAGCAGCAACTCGCCTTGCCCGCCTATGAGCAAGTCTTGAAGGCCGCGCACAGCTTCAACTTGCTGGACGCACGCGGCGCGATCAGCGTCACAGAACGCGCCGCCTACATCGGCCGCATCCGCAACCTCGCTCGCTCCGTAGCGCAAAGCTACTACGAATCCCGCGAGCGCCTAGGCTTCCCGATGGCCCCGCCTGAATGGGTGGCGCAGATGCAGAAGAAGGCCGCTTGATGATTTTGGAGAGCGCGCCATTGCAGATCAACCCTGGCCAGACGGCTGCGTTTGAAGCTGCGTTCGTGCAAGCGCAAACCATCATCGCTTCGATGAAAGGCTATCTAGGGCATGAGCTTCAGCATTGCATTGAAGATGATCATCAATACCTGTTGCTCGTGCGCTGGGAAAATCTGGAAGACCATACCATTGGATTCCGCCAATCGACCCAATACCAAGAATGGCGCAAGCTTTTGCACCATTTTTACGATCCGTTTCCTAATGTGCTGCACTATGCGGCTACTGAATTGCCTAAGTTATGACTCATCAGAATCTAATCGTTGAACTATTTGTTGAAGAGCTGCCACCGAAAGCTTTGAAGAAGCTGGGGGATGCGTTTGCGGGTGTGCTGTTTGATCAGCTCACATCGCAAGGCTTGACCAGCGCAGACTCTAAGCTCACGAGCTTTGCTTCGCCGCGCCGCTTGGCTGCGCATGTGACGCAGGTAGCAGCGCAAGGGGCTGATAAAGCGGTATCGCAAAAGCTCATGCCTGTGAGCGTGGGGCTACTGGCGGATGGCAAGGCCACGCCTGCGTTGCTGAAAAAACTACAGGCGCTGGGCACAGATGAAGGTGCTGTGGCGGGCTTGAAAAAGGCGATGGACGGCAAAGCCGAAGCGTTGTTTTATGAAAGCACGGCCAAGGGCGCGCTGCTCGCAGACGGTTTGCAAAAGGCATTGGCTGAGGCCATTGCCAAGCTACCGATTCCGAAGGTGATGAGCTATCAGTTGGAAAGCGGCTGTGAGCTGCCGGGTTGGAGTAGCGTGAGTTTTGTGCGGCCTGCGCATTCGCTCTTGGCTTTGCATGGCGCGGATGTGGTGGCTGTCACGGCACTTGGCTTGAAATCAGGCAACAGCACGCAAGGACATCGTTTCGAGGCGGTCAAGTCGCCCGTGGTGATTGCAGATGCGGATGCTTATGCGAGCACGCTTTTGACTGACGGTGCAGTGATTGCTAGCTTTGAAGAGCGCAAGGCGGAGATCATCAAACAGCTTGTTATCGCTGCTATAAAAATAGGAAATGAAGTTAAAGCTATCGAGGGAGATGCTCTAATCGACGAAGTAACAGCTTTAGTCGAGCGCCCGAATGTACTGATTTGCGAATTTGAAAAGCAGTTCCTCGACGTACCGCAAGAGTGTCTGATTCTCACGATGAAGGCTAATCAGAAGTATTTCCCTCTGTTGGATGCCAACGGTAAGCTCACCCATAAATTCCTCGTGGTCAGCAACATCACGCCCGATGACGCGAGCTTGGTGATTGATGGCAACGAGAAAGTCGTGCGCCCGCGCTTGGCCGATGCGAAATTTTTCTTCGATCAAGATCGCAAGAAAACACTCGAATCGCGTATTCCACAGCTTGCCAAAGTGGTGTATCACAACAAGCTCGGCTCGCAAGGCGAGCGCGTGGAGCGCGTGCGAGCCATTGCGCGAGCCATCGGCCAGCAACTTGGTGGCGATCTGCTCGCCAAGCAGGCTGATCGTGCGGCAATGCTTGCCAAAGCCGATTTGCTCACCGACATGGTGGGCGAATTCCCCGAACTGCAAGGCATCATGGGCGGCTATTACGCGCTGAACGACGCCGAAACGCCAGAAGTGGCCGAAGCGATTGAAGACCATTACAAACCGCGCTTTGCGGGTGATGCTTTGGCGCGTAATCCTGTGGGCATCATCGTTGCGCTGGCGGATAAGCTGGAAACGCTGGCGGGCATGTTTGGTATCGGCAACTTGCCCACGGGCGACAAAGATCCGTTTGCTTTGCGTCGCCATGCTTTGGGTGTCGCGCGCATGTTGGTTGAGGGCAACTTGGCGCTGCATTTCTATGAGATCACGCGACAGGCGTTTGCGGCTTTCCCGGCAGGCGTGTTGCAAGATCAAGCCAAAGCATTGGACGAATTTTTGATTGAACGCTTGAAAGGCTATCTCAAAGACAGCGGCTATTCTTCTCCAGAAGTTGAGGCGGCTGTCTATGCGCAGCAACTCGGCTACTGGCACACGTTACCCAAGCGCCTGGCGGCCGTCCGCGCCTTTGCAGCCTTGCCCGAAGCCCCCGCACTTGCTGCAGCCAACAAGCGCGTGGGCAACATCCTGAAAAAAGTCGAAGGCGCTGTAGAGGCTAAAATCAATCCCGCCTTGCTCCAAGCCGGTGAAGAGCAAGCCCTCGCAGATGCGCTCAAATCCGTAGCATCTCGCGCAGACTCCGCTTGGGCAAATGGCCAATTTGAAGAAAATTTAAAGGCTTTGGCAGCGTTGAAAGATCCTGTCGATGCTTTCTTCGACAAAGTTATGGTCAACCACGACGACCCCGCTATTCGCGCCAACCGCCTGGGCCTGCTCGCCACGCTGCATCAAGCGATGAACCGCGTGGCCGATCTGTCCAAGCTGGCTGCTTAATCTCGTATCGCATGAAGCTCCTCATCCTCGACCGCGATGGCACGATCAATCACGATCGCGACGACTATGTGAAATCGGTGGATGAGTGGCTGCCACTGCCGGGCGCTTTGGAGGCGATGGCTCGGCTGAATCAGGCGGGGTGGACGCTGGTGGTGGCGAGCAATCAATCAGGATTGGGGCGCGGGCTGTTCAATGCGACTGCGTTGAATGCGATGCACGCCAAGATGCACAAGTTGTTGGCCGCTGTGGGCGGCAAGGTGGATGCGGTGTTTTATTGTCCGCACAAGCCAGAAGAGGGCTGCACTTGCCGCAAGCCTGAGCCGGGTTTGTTCACACAAATACTTGCGCGCTATGGGCTGGAAGCGCCTATGGATACGGTGCACACAGCAGGCGATACGCTTCGCGATTTACAAGCGGGGGCGGCTACTGGCTGCACCTCGCATTTATTGCTTACAGGGAAATCGCATGCTTTGCGCGGCACGCTGCTTGCAAACGAAGCGCCCGCAGATTTCCCAGATGGCACACAAGTGCATGAAGACTTGGCCGCATTGGCAGAGCATCTGATCACCACTTACCCCTGAACGCCACTCACTGAACACCCCTATGCTTTACGCGCTTGCCTTCCTTCGCTCTACGCTTCACATGCTGTGGATGATGCTCACGGTGATTCCGTGGGGCACCGCAGTGGTCGTCTCTTCGCTGTTTCTGAGCCCAGCACGTATCTACTGGATGTGCGCAGGCTGGCTCAAGTGCGCGGTGTGGGGGCTCAAAGTGATTTGTGGCGTGCACTGGAAGTTGCACGGTATGGAAAATCTGCCGCAGGGCGACAAAGATGGCGCGATTTTGCTCTGCAAGCATCAATCGACCATGGAGACGTTTTTGATGCCCTGCATCATGCCGCACCCGTTGGCTTATGTGTTCAAACGCGAGCTTTTGTATGTGCCGTTTTTTGGTTGGGCGATGGCGCGGATGGACATGATTCATATTGACCGCAGCAAACGTTCTGAGGCATTTAACAAGGTGGTGGCGCAGGGCAAGCGGGTGATGGGGGAGGGTGTGTGGGTGATCATGTTTCCTGAGGGCACGCGCATTCCGCGTGGCCAAAAAGGCACGTATAAAACCGGCGGTACGCGCCTAGCATGCGAGACCGGGCGGCCGGTGGTGCCGATTGCTGTGAACTGCGCTAAGCACTGGCCGCGTAAGGCTTTTGTGAAAACGCCAGGCGTGATTGATGTGGTGATTGGCTCGCAAATCAGCAGCGTGGGGCGCGAGCCAGAAGAGATGATGCGCGAGGTGGAAGCTTGGATTGAGGCCAAGACGCGCGAGCTGGATCCGCAGGCTTACGTCAAGCTTTGATATGCGCTTGAGTTTTTTGACTGGCGTGGTTGCAAGTGAGTGATGGCGCTCGGGGCATCCCACGCCTCGCGATCTCCTTTGTGCTTCGCCCACATGGCACTAGACCACGCACCGATGCGCATCGCCTGCACTGCATTCCCGTTAGCGAAACTTAGCTTTAGCCCTCTTCGCTGCCGTAATTTCTGATTGAATCTCCATCCCAAGCTCAGGAGAAAACTCCTGATTTCATAGCAAACTTCGCAGATTGCATGTCGGCAATATGCCAATTTCGTCATGAGGAAGTGTCATATTTTCAGCCTACAATGGCTTGAAATTAGTATCGCTATGCCAACTGTCGTCTTTTGTGATCTTGTAGGTTCTACGGGGCTATTTGAAAAGCTCGGCGATGCCACGGCCTCGCATTTGGTGACCCAGCTCAATGCCGCCCTGAGCCGCGTCATTGAGCAGTTTGAAGGCCGCGTCGTCAAAACTTTGGGTGATGGGATTTTTGCCGTCTTCACCCAAGAAGAGCAGGCATTTGATGCTTGCTGCCAAATCCAGCGTGAACTGCATGAGCGCCCGCTGATGCTGTTTGCAGACGAAAAACTTGCCGTCACCTCCGGCACGTTTCGCAGCCTGCGCATTGAGCTTCAAATCGGCTTAGAGTCGGGCGAAGTTGTGGAGATTAATGGCGATTGCTATGGCGATGCTGTCAATAGCGCTGCCCGCCTAGCTGATCTGGCCGGCGCACGGCAAATTTTGACGAGCCAGCGCGTGCATGACGCACTGCCCGAGCAGCGCCACAGTGAATTCAGCAGCTTGGGGCCGATGTTTTTACGCGGCAAGGAAGAAACCACTACCGTTTATCGTATCAACTGGCAAAAACGCAGCGAAGTCGATCCTGATGCCACGATGCTCGGCGTCTCGTTCAAAGAAGCGCTGCGCACACAAGAACTCAGCCTGGTTTTCCAAGGCAAAAGCGTGAAACTGTTGCAACGGGGCAGTGCCCTCAAATCGATCAACATGGGCCGCGCCAACACCTGCGAGCTGGAGATCAGCGATCCGCGCGTCTCGCGCACGCATGCCAGTGTGAAGGTGCGCGGCGATCAGTTTGTGTTGACGGATGCCTCCAGCTATGGCACTTGGGTGTATGCAGGTAGCCAGAGTGAACCCATCGTGCTCAGGCGCACCGATTGCGTGTTGGTGGGCGAAGGTGAGATTTCCCTTGGCTGTGAGCGTGTGGCAGACAAGGCGTCCATCGTACGCTTTAGCGTGCAGGGCTAGGCAATTGCGTCTGCGCCACATGCGCGACAATACAGGGTTTGAATTTTGCGGCCTTGTCGCCCTCGCTTGATCATGAAAAACTTGGACCCCCGCGCCGCTTGGGAAGAAATTAAATCGACGCCAGATGCATTGTTTGTGGACGTGCGCATGGAAATTGAATCGCTCTACGTGGGTCGCCCGCCCGGCGTGGTGAATATCGCTTGGTATGAATACCCCGAGCTCACGCCGAACGGTGCGGGCTTTGTGGGTGCTGTCGAGCGCGAAGCGGGGCGCAAAGATCGGCCGATCTATCTGATCTGCCGCAGCGGCAAGCGTACGGTCGATGCGGCCAAGGCGTTGGATGCCGCTGGCTTTTCGGATGTGACCAACATTGCAGAAGGTTTTGAAGGCGAGTTGGATGAAAAATTCCACCGCTCCACACATTCTGGCTGGCGCTTCCACGGACTGCCGTGGGAACAGATGTAGTGCCCCTCTTGAAAGCTTGCGGATCAGCCTCAAGTTTCATCCACGATAAATTGTCTAGATTCCCATCCTCTTTTTGTATTTTTGAATCGCCATGAGCCAACAAACTCCCAAGCAAACGCTAGCCTTCCAAGCCGAAGTCGCACAACTCCTGCACCTCGTCACGCACTCCCTGTATTCCAATAAAGATATTTTCCTGCGCGAACTGATCTCCAATGCATCAGATGCATGCGACAAGCTTCGCTTCGAAGCGATCCAAGATGCCAAGCTGTTTGAAGATGCGCCGAATTTAGAAGTGCGCGTGAGCTTTGACAAGGACGCCAAGACGCTCACCATTTCCGACAACGGCATCGGTATGACTCAGAAAGAGGCGATTGACAACTTAGGCACGATTGCCAAGAGCGGTACCAAAGAATTTGTCGGCAAACTGGCCGATGCACAAAAATCAAAAGCCAAAGACGAAGGCTCGCTGATTGGCCAATTCGGCGTAGGCTTTTATTCTGGCTTCATCGTGGCCGACAAAATGGTGGTGGAAACCCGCCGAGCCGGTACGAAGATTGAAGAAGGAGCACGCTGGACCAGCGGCGGCACGGGCGAATTTGAGATTGAAACCATCACCAAACCCCAGCGCGGCACCAGCATCACGCTGCATCTGCGCGAAGAGGCTTTGGATTACGCCAACGCTTGGAAACTCAAAGACATCATTAGCAAATACTCTGATCACATCAGCCTGCCTATTCTGATGCAAAAGGAAGAGTGGAAAGAGGGCGAAGCGATTGACCCTGCCGATCCGAGCAAGGGCACCAAAGGTGGCGGCATGGTCAAAACCGGCGAGTGGGAAAAAATCAACGCTGCTGCCGCGCTGTGGACGCGCCCTAAAAAAGACATCAGCCAAGAACAATACGACGAGTTCTATAAAAACATCTCGCGTGACCAAGCAGCGCCACTGGCGCACAGCCACAACAAAGTCGAAGGCAGCACAGAATACACTCAGCTTTTGTATCTGCCCGCCAAAGCGCCTTTCGATTTGTGGAATCGTGAGAAGACAGCAGGCATCAAACTCTATGTCAAGCGCGTCTTCATCATGGACGATGCCGAGAGCCTGATGCCGGTGTATTTGCGCTTTGTGAAAGGCGTGGTGGATTCTGCCGATTTGCCACTCAACGTGAGCCGTGAGATTTTGCAAGAAAGCCGCGACACACGTACCATCCGCGAAGGCAATACCAAGCGCGTGCTCTCCATGCTGGAAGATTTGGCTAAACACGATTCGCATTCTGCTCAGCACGACAGCCTTGCAACTTCCGCAGATGGCAAACAAGTCACCGATGGGGTGGATGCCGCCGAGAAAATCACGGATGTTGTCGATGCTGCTGACAAAGCCAAAGAAGGCAAGTTCACCGCCTTCTACGCTGAATTTGGCGCAGTCCTCAAAGAAGGTTTGGGCGAAGATTTTTCCAACCGCGAGCGCATCGCCAAGCTGCTGCGCTTTGCCTCGACCACGGCAGATACAGCAGTCGTGAGCCTAGCTGATTACAAAGCCCGAATGAAGGAAGGCCAAGACGCGATTTACTACATCACGGCCGACACGCTGGCCGCTGCGAAGAACAGTCCGCAGCTTGAAGTCTTCAAGAAAAAAGGCATCGAAGTGCTGCTTATGACTGATCGCGTGGACGAATGGGCGCTCTCGCATTTGAATGAATTTGATGGCGTAGCCATGCAATCCGTGGCCAAAGGCGCGGTAGATTTAGGCAAACTTCAAGACGAAGAAGAAAAAAAGAAAGCTGAAGAAGCGGCTGAGTCTTCCAAGGAGCTGATTACCAAACTCAAAGAAGCGCTCAAAGATAAAGTTGACGATGTGCGCGTGACCAGCCGCTTGGTAGATTCGCCAGCTTGCCTAGTCGTCAAAGACGATGGCGGCATGAGCCTACAACTGGCGCGCATGCTCAAAGCCGCCGGCCAAGCCGCGCCAGAGACCAAGCCCGTGCTGGAGATCAATACGGAGCATGCGCTCGTCAAACGCCTCAATACCGATGCCGTGCATTTCAACGATCTCGCGTATATTGTGTTTGACCAAGCCATGCTGGCCGAAGGCGGTATGCCCGATGATCCGGCTGCATATGTCAAAAGGGTGAACGCTTTGCTCGTTTGATGCTATAAATACAATAGTATTCTGAACAATTTCTATAAGGGGTAGAGGCTGATTTCTATCAGAAAATCAACCTTTATAGGCGCATCAGTTGAGCGCGCGCAACGTCCACTTGCGCACGATGCGTGCAGCCTTCCAAATGATCATTGACCACGCCCATGGATTGCATCAGGGCGTACATGGTGGTCGGGCCGACGAAGTTAAAGCCCATCTTTCGTAGCGTCTTGCTTAAGGCCTGAGATTGCTCGGTTTGCCCGAGCGTGCTGGCGATTTCGGGGGTGATTTTGGCGGGGCGTTGTTTGGCGCTGGGTTCGTGTGACCAGATGAGCTTGGCCAATGCGCCTTTGCCTTGCGTGTCGATCAAATCGCAGACTTTTTGTGCGTTGTTGATGGCAGATTCAATCTTGCCGCGATGGCGTATGATGCCGGGGTCTTGCACTAATCGATCAACATCTTTCTCCGTGAAACGCGCGACTTTCTCAAAATCAAATTGCTTGAATACTTCGCGGAAGTGATCGCGTTTGCGCAAAACAGTGATCCAGCTCAAACCTGCTTGAAAACCTTCGAGCGTGATTTTCTCAAACAAGCGCCGGTCATCCGTCACGGGCATGCCCCATTCGTGGTCGTGATAATGAATGTAATCTGCGAAGGCATCGCCCTGGCCGCACCAGGAGCAGCGATGGTGTCCGTCTGAATGTGGGATCAGTGAAAGTGCCATGACTTAGTTTACGCAGTTTGCAAAAGCTCTCGGTGGGCAGCTTCGATCACAGCTTGCGTCAGCCGTGCGGCTTGGGCAGATTCTTGCTGCCATCGATGCCAATACAGCGGTATGTCCACATGCTGCCCCGGAAACAGGTCCACCAGCCGACCCGCTTCGATCTCGCCGCGCCATTGAAGGCGCATTTGCACATCGGCTTGCAAACCCCAGCCCAAGCCTTGCACCATGGCCAAATGGTAAGCATCGCCAGCTGGAAAATAGTGACGCGGGTAGGCCGCATCTTGCAATTGAAAAGCTTGCTCTAAAAAGCGATCTTGCAAATGATCTTTAGGATTGAAACAAAGCGCAGGAATTTGAAGCAGAGCCGGGGTATTGGACTTGCGCTGGAAGCTGCGTAACTGGCGTGCAATCTCTGGGCTGCCCAAACAGTGATATCGCATTGTGCCCAGCGCCTCTGCCACGCAGCCGCGCACAGGCTTGGACAGTTGCGTCACGCAGCCAAGCACGTCACCATTTTGCAACCATTGAAAGGTGTGTTCTTGATCATCCACCACGCTGTGCAGCAGCAGGCGATGCGATTGCAACGTGGCTTGCACGCCGGGGAGAAACCACGAAGCCAGCGAATCGGCATTCACCGCGACCCGCAGCGGCTGCCATTGTGCTTGATCTCCGGGAGACGACAGGCGCTCGGCCAAATCGGCTTCAAGCAGACGTGTACGACCGATGTGAGCAAGCAGCACCTGGCCTGCGCGTGTGGCCTGGGCCGTTTTACTGCGAATCAGTAGGCGCTGGCCAAGTTGCGTCTCCAGCGCTTTGATGCGAATGCTCACAGCAGCCAGCGTGATGCGTAACTGTTTGGCGGCGGCGGCCAAACTGCCGGTTTGTACGGTGGCTGCGAAAGCATCAAGTTGTTTGGGATCGAGAGACATATATAAATCAAATATTTTTTAATTATATTGATAAATAGTTAATTGAATTTAATAATTGATTTCTCACGACACAATCCACCCCATGAATATTTTTCTTTCTGGCATGTTGCTCAGTATGTCTCTGATTGTGGCGATTGGCCCACAAAACGCGCATGTGCTGCGTATGGGGCTGCTGCGTTCGCATGTCGGCATCACGGTTGCTGCTTGCGCCATTACCGATGCCTTGCTGATTGCAATTGGCGTGATGGGGCTCGCGCAATTGGGCAACTTGTCCACCAAAATCAGTGCGGCCCTGATCGGGGCTTCTGTCTTGTTTTTATTGAATTACGGCTGGCAGGCGGCGCAGCGTGCTTTGAAGCCTGCGGCCCAGGGTTTGCAGGCTGTCCAGCAAAGCTTGCCAGCCACGCCGGGGCGCGCGCTCTCCAGTGCGCTGGCCTTTTCTTGGCTCAATCCACATGCGTGGATTGACACGGCGGTGATCATTGGCACCGCCTCGTTGGCGTATCAGCAGCCTGTGAACTATGTGTTTGGCTTGGGCGCGGCGCTCGGCTCGGCGCTTTGGTTTGTTATGCTGGGCTTGGGTGCAGCGGCACTGGCCCGCTATCTTGCCCATCCCGCCGTCTGGCGCGCGATTGACGTTTTGGTGGCGATCACCATGTGGGGCACGGCGGCTTGGCTGGCTTGGGGTTTGCTGGCAGCGGTTTGATGGGCTGTGCTGAATGCTATATATTTAGTAGCGAACAGTGTATATTCTATAGGGGCAGATAGCTTATTTTTCATAAAAAAAGCCGCTGACCCGAAGGTGCAGCGGCTTGATTCCGAGGGAAACGGCGGTTTATTGCAAAGGATAAGTCTGCGTCACACCACCCACGGTAAATTTAGCCACATCGTTTGTATAGTCAATTTCTAGGGTGTAGGCCGCAGCGGTGAGTTTGTACACACCGCTGTCGGTGGTGTCGGTGAATCTGAGCGTGGTGGGTGTGCTCACTTCGAACTCAATGTTGATCGTTGGCGGCACACCGGGGGTGGCAGGCACGCCGAAATCAGCAAGGTTCAGATCAAAACTATATTTGCCGCTCAAATTGAGACTGGTTTCTTTGCTCGTGGTGTTGTAGCTGAAGTCAATCAGAAAATTGGTGAACTTGATCGTGCTGCTGCCGTTGTCAATAGCGATGTCTACATTCATTCTGACTTTGGCGGCGGTGGCCTCGGCTGTTGCACTGCTGCCGCTCCAAGTGACATTGCTGATCACTTGGTTACCTGAATAGTTGAACCTCACAGTTTTGTCGTCAACGCCTTTGGCGCTGATGCTGAAGCCTGCGAAAGTGCTCGTCCAAATGCCGTTAGCTGCGTACGTGGTGGGGCCTGCGGTGGTGATCGTGCCATTCAGTGTGGAGCCATTGATCACGCAATTGGTGTAGCGCAAGTTGGTGACATCTGTGCCCGCATTGGCCGTGGTGACGGTGCCTGAGCTACAGGCGGGCGCAGGATGTGTGTTCACAGCGGCGGGTGATTCAAATTGACTTGCTCCCGTCAACCCAGAGCCTTTGGGTAAGCCATAAAAACCTGCATCTAAGCCATCGAGTACGAAGGATGCCGCAGTTTCCACCTGCGCGGAGGCGCTAGTGATGCCAGCATTGCTGCTGGTCGCGAGAGGAGCGGAGCTTGCAGCGCTGCTGCCACCGCCGCCGCAACCTGTCAGGAGACCTGTGGCTAGGGCTAGGCTGGCTCCGACAGAGAAAAGAATTTTGCGCATGATGTGTCCTTTAAAGAGGGTGTTTAGAAGTATTGAGTGTGAAACAGTCACCCTTGTTCGTGCAATCCCGCGTTTACGGGGTTCATTTCATAATGCGGGTGATGACCGATCCCGCCGATTGTGGCCCGGCTGTGTTGGCATTCTGCCAGGATGTCCAGGCCGAAGCCTTTGATTACCCTGTGTCTTTCTTCAAACCAAAGGTCTGGAAAATTCGCCGCCCGGCACCTGATGCGGATGAATTGGCGACTGCAATTGCGGCGATCAAGGCCGCCAAGCACCCGGTTATCGTGGCCGGTGGCGGGGTTATCTATTCCGGCGCCGAAGCAGACCTCGCGACGTTTGCCCGCGCACATGGTATTCCGGTTGTCGAAACCCAAGCCGGCAAATCGACGCTGGATTTTGATCACTCGCTGAACTTTGGCCCGGTTGGTGTAACGGGGGCGTCTTCTGCGAACACGGTCTGCGGCAATGCTGATCTGGTGATCGGGGTTGGCACGCGGTTTCAGGATTTCACCACGGGCAGTTGGTCGATCTTCAAAAACCCGGATCGCCAGATCCTGTCGATCAATGTGGCGGCCTATGATGCCTATAAGCATGGCGCGATTAACTTAGTGTCAGATGCGAAGATAGCATTACAAGCCATTGGTAAGGCTTTAGGATCGCAGAAATGGCCGGTCATTCCGAACCTGCAATCAGATTGGGCTGCGATCACTTCGGGGGTTAAAGCGGCCCCTGCGTCCAATGCCCTGCCAACCGATATGCAGGTGATTGGTGCTGTGCAACGCACTGCCAGCAAATCCACCATTGTGATGGGGGCTGCGGGCACCATGCCGGGGGAATTGCACAAGATATGGGATGCGCCAACAGGCGGCTATCACATGGAATACGGGTTTTCCTGCATGGGGTATGAGGTTGCCGGGGCTTTGGGCATCAAAATGGCGCGGCCAGATGCCGATGTGATCTGCATGGTCGGTGATGGCAGCTATATGATGGCCAATTCCGAACTGGCGACGGCCGTGATGATGGGCGTGCCGTTCACCGTGGTGCTGACCGACAATCGCGGTTTTGGCTGTATCAACCGGCTGCAAAAATCGACCGGCGGGGCGGGCTTTAACAATCTTCTGGACGACAGCCACCATGTGAACCCGTCGCATATTGATTTCGCGGCCCACGCGGGGGCGATGGGCGCGCATGCGGTAAAGGTCAGCGATATTGCGCAGTTAGAGGCCGAACTTCATGCGGCAAAGTCCCGCGCAATTCCTGTGGTGATTGTCATTGATACCGATCCCTGGCCCGGCACCGAAGGCGGCGGGTCGTGGTGGGAAGTGGGAATACCCGAAGTATCAGTCCGTCCCGCCGTGCGGGCCGCGCGGGCGAAACAAGATCTGCAACGGGCCGCAATGCGCAACACGGAATAGGCGGATGGCAAAGCTTTTACGACGCCCCAATGGCACCTCTGGCCAAGTGCATCACATAACGCCCGGTTCTGCGGCGTGGGGCTATGTTGGCTTTACCCTTTACCGTCTGGCCCCCGGCGACGCGGTGTCAGATCACACCGGCACGACCGAGGCGATTTTGGTGCTGGTGGAAGGTCGTGCGCAGATTACCGCTGCGGGCCGCGATTGGGGCGTGATGGGCGACCGGATGGATGTGTTTGAAAAGACCCCGCCGCATTGTGTTTATCTGCCCGGCGCAAGTGACTGGCGGGCGATGGCCACGACGGCGTGCACTTTGGCTGTGTGTTCTGCCCCTGCGAAAGGCGATTATCCGGCGGCGCAACTTGGGCCCAAAGGGATCACCCTTACCCCGCGGGGGGTGGGCACAAACACCCGCTATATCAACAACATTGCAATGGAAAACCGCGATGTGGCCGGCAGCCTTTTGGTGACCGAGGTGTTCACGCCCGCAGGGCATTGGTCATCTTATCCCAGCCACCGCCACGACGAAGATGATTTTCCCCGCATGACCTACCTGGAGGAAACCTATTACATGCGGCTGAACCCTGCCCAAGGTTTTGGCATCCACCGGGTTTATACCGAAGACGGGTCGTTGGATGAAACGATGACAGTGAAAAACCATGATGTCACGTTGGTGCCACGCGGCCATCACCCGGTGGCGGCGGCTTACGGCTATGAGATGTATTATCTGAACGTCATGGCAGGCCCGCTTCGCAACTGGCGGTTTCAGAACGATCCCGATCATAGTTGGATCGCCGAGCGCGATGCAGGGGCCGTCAAGTCTTAGGCAGCCGCCGACTAGATTGCCGCGACAAGCAAGGTTAACCGCTCTCCGGGGCCAAGGGCACGCAGTTCTGATTGCACCAGATCGGGGCGTGGCAAATCAGGGCCAAGCACGGCGATGCGCCCTGAATATCCCAACGCTTGCAAGCGTTCGATCAACGCGACCACGTCTGCGCCACTGTCGACCGATCCGGGCGCAAACAGCGCGCATATCACCAGTTGCGGATCGGTTTGCTGCAAAACGGCGCGGTTCAGCGCCCGCAAATGCGTGGTCATCACAGGCCCGTCAATCAGCTTTGCACCCATGATCTGACCAATCAAGACGCCTTGATTTTGTCCGAAACCAACAAATAACACGCGTGCATTGACCATGCTACTCATCTTCGATTGATGCAGCATTACCGCTATGCCGACCCTGTTTTCCTGATAACAGCCGACGGTTTGCATCACGACAAGCCGCTTGAATTGCCGAGGTCTATTAAATAAGCGAATGTGGCATAAGTGTGTCGGGCACCCGTGCTGCCGGGCTTCCAAGCAGGAACTGGCCAATTCTGACTTGGCACGCTAGGTCAAAGGTGTTGACGCCAAGAGCGATGCAATCGTGGCACAGTAAAGGGACATATCTTGGAGCCGATCGACGATATCTCACCCGTTCTGGCTGGCGTTCCGATGCCTGTTCTGTTGATCGGGCGCGACGCGCGCATTCAGGCCGCCAATGGTCTGGCGTTGCGGTTGTTCGGCCCGGCGTGTTTGGGCCGTCATCATGGCATGACCTTGCGTCAGCCTGATCTGTTGGCCGCGATTGGCGCGGCCTTGACCCAAGGCGTGGCAGGTCGCGCCCGACTGGTGTTGCCGGGGCCGGCGCAAGATGCTGTGCATGATGTCACGATCACACCGTTGCCCAATGGGGCCTTGTGCGCGTTTGAAGATTTATCGGCCTTGGAACAGATGGATCTGATGCGCCGCGATTTTGTGGCCAATGTCAGCCATGAGTTGCGCACACCGTTGACCGCCCTTTTGGGGTTTATCGAAACCTTGCAAGGGGCTGCAAAAGACGATCCGGCCGCGCGGACGCGGTTTTTGGGCATCATGGCGGCCGAGGCCGAGCGGATGAACCGTCTGGTCGCCGATCTTTTGAACCTTAGCCGCGTTGAGGCCGACGAACGCCTGCGCCCCGATGGCAGCACGGATGTATCGTCGGTGTTGCGCGCGGTGGTGGCGACGCTGAAGCCGATGGCCGATGCTGCGGGGGTTGCAATTCAAACCAGTGGCATTGATCAGCCGCGTGTACTGCGCGCCGACAGCGATCAGATCACGCAGGTGTTGTCCAATCTGATTGAAAACGCTGTGAAATACGGCAGTAAACCGGGGGCTGTTGTGCGGGTGGTGGTCGCGCAGGAAGTTGGGCCGCGCGGCGCACAGCTGCGCATGGACATCGAAGATCAGGGCGAAGGCATCGACGCTGTGCATCTGCCGCGCCTGACCGAACGGTTTTACCGCGTCGATGGTCACCGATCACGCCAGATGGGGGGCACCGGGCTGGGGTTGGCTATTGTAAAGCACATCCTGAACCGCCACCGGGGCAGGTTGCTGATCGACAGTGAAAAGGGCAGGGGCAGCCGTTTCTCGGTAATTCTGCCGCAAGACCGCAGTTAAAAGTGCCTTTCCCGGCCAGTATCTTTCATTGTGGCGAAAATATCCCCTAGTTTGCGGTGTTTGCGGATCAACCTACGATAGCTGAAAAAGTTAATCCCGATTAACGACCCCTTGTCATACAACTGTTACACAACTGTCGCAAAACTGCGGCCAACGCCCCCTAAACGAGGCATCGAAGGAACAGCCATCCGGGCCAACCTTATCAACAGACAGGAGCGTTTCATGTCGCTGACCAAAATCATCCCAACAACTCTGGCCATCCTTGCCGCATCGACCGTCATGGGCTCGGCCCGTGATCAGTTGCAGGTTTCCGGCTCGTCTACCGTATTGCCTTATGCCACCATCGTTGCCGAAGCGTTCGGCGAAAACACCGATTTCAACACGCCTGTGGTTGAAGGCGGCGGTTCGGGTGCCGGCCGTAAAAAGCTGTGCGAAGGTGTTGGCGAAACCACTATCGACATCGCAAATTCATCCTCGCGCATCAAGCAGTCCGACATTGATCTGTGCGCCGCCAATGGCGTGACCGAGATCATGGAAGTGCGCTTTGGCTATGACGGCATCGTATTTGCATCCGATATCGCAGGGGCCGATTTTGCGTTGACGCCCGCCGATGTTTGGGGTGCTTTGGCTGCAAACACCGTGAAAGACGGCGCAATGGTTGCGAACGCATCGAAAACCTGGGCAGACGTGAATTCCGCTTTGCCCGCGCAAAACATCATGGCGTTTGTGCCCGGCACCAAGCACGGCACGCGCGAAGTGTTCGATGTGAAAATCCTTGAAGAAGGCTGCAAGAAAGCCGGTGCTTACGATCTGTTGTTGACCGCGTCGACCGGCGCTGACGACGATGCAAAAAAGAAAGAGGCGCTTGCCGGTTGTCTGGCCCTGCGCACCGATGGTGTGTCGGTAGATATTGACGGCGATTATACCGAAACCCTGTCGCGGATTGCTGCCAACAAAGAAGCCATCGGCGTGTTTGGTTTGTCATTTTACGAAAACAACACCGACAAACTGAAAGTGGCCACGATTGACGGCATCGTGCCTTCGGTTGACAGCATCTCGACTGGCGAATACCCCGTGTCGCGCCCGCTGTTTTTCTACGTCAAGAAAGCCCATATCGGCGTGATCCCGGGTCTTCAGGAATACATCGACTTCTTCGTATCCGATGACATGGTCGGCCCTGACGGCGCGTTGGTGGATTATGGCCTCGTGCCCGATCCAAAGCTGGCAGAAACGCAGGCAGCCGTTGCCGCAGGAACCCCAATGGGCCCGCTAGAGTAATCTGAACCGGCCTTTGGAAGGGCGCGGGACACTCTCCCGCGCCCTTTCTTTGCTGCTCACCCTAATTCTGGATTTGTCATGAGCACAGCTTTTCTTTGCTTCACCCTTATCGTGATGGCGGCAGCGGGTTTCTGGTTTGGTCGCGCCCGTGCGATGGCCGTCGTCAACGGTGATATTCGTAAATTGCATTCTTTGCCGGGGTTTTATGGCCGGGTAACTGCGCTGATGGCGGCAGTTCCCGCCTTTGGTTTGATCATCATCTGGTTGCTTGCCCAATCAAGTTTCATTGATAACAGAGCGTCTGCCTTTATTCAGGTATCCGAGATTCCCGCTGGCAGCTCTTCATCGCTGGTAATGGCCGATGTGCGCCGGGTGGCCTTGGGCTTGGATCAACTGGCTGCAACGGGCGCCGATGTGACGCCTTTGCTTACCAGTCCCGCCGCGTTGAAGGCCGCGTTGAATGCCGCAGGTATCGTGCTTGAAACCGAACCAACGGTGTCTACCTTGGTCGCGGCCACAAAAGCGCGTGAGTTGCAAGCCAGTTCGCGGTTCTGGATGACCGCTGCGGCGTTGGCGCTTGCCGCGCTTGGCTTGATGATCGCTTATCACCGCATTACCCCGCAATATCGTGCGCGCGCGGCGTTTGAACGTTTTGTGATGGCTTTGCTGATCTTGTCATCGCTGATTGCAGTGTTGACAACCGCAGGAATTGTTTGGTCTTTGGTTGTTGAAACCTATCATTTTTTCCAACTTTATCCGGCTTCAGATTTCTTCTTTTCCACCACATGGAACCCGCAGTTCCGCGGTGGCTCCAGCCTTGGCATCTGGCCGCTGATCTGGGGCACGCTTTATGTATCGGCGATTTCGCTGATCGTGGCGGTGCCCATCGGGTTGATGTCGGCGATTTATCTGGCCGAATACGCCTCGCGCACGACGCGGTCTTGGGTGAAGCCTGCCATCGAAATTCTGGCGGGCATCCCCACCATCGTCTACGGGTTGTTCGCCCTTGTAACGGTGGGCCCCTTGCTGCGCGATTACTTTGCCCAGCCGTTGGGGTTTGGCGACAGCTCATCCTCAGTGATGACCGCGGGCTTGGTGATGGGCATCATGGTGATCCCGTTCATCTCATCGCTGTCTGATGACATTATCAATGCCGTGCCGCAGTCTTTGCGCGATGGGTCACTGGGTCTTGGGGCCACGCCGTCGGAAACCACGTTGCGGGTGGTGCTGCCTGCCGCTTTGCCGGGGATTGTGGGCGCGATCCTGCTGGCCGCGTCCCGCGCGATTGGTGAGACGATGATCGTCGTGATGGGGGCAGGGGCTGCGGCCAAGCTATCGCTGAACCCGTTTGAAGCGATGACGACTGTCACTGTGAAAATCGTCAGCCAATTGACCGGAGATACCGAATTTGCCAGCCCCGAAACCCTTGTGGCCTTCGCGCTGGGGCTGACGCTGTTCACCCTGACGCTGATCTTGAACATCATCGCCCTGATCATTGTGCGCAAATACCGGGAGCAATACGAATGACCCCCCCCGCCGTGTCGCCAACCGCATCGCCAAACCGGGCGTCGCTGTTCACCAAAGACCCGCGCACCAAAGCCCGCAACGCCGCCGAAAAACGCTTTCGTGCTTACGGTTTGGCTGCGATCATTGCTGCGTTGCTGGCGCTGGTCTGGTTGCTGATTTCGATCTTTGGCAACGGCTTGCCCGCGTTCAAACAAACCTTCCTGACCTTTCCAGTGACACTTGACGGCGCTGTTCTGGATAAATCCGGCACGCTTGATCCCGCCGTGATGGCCAAAGTCACCACCATTGGCTACGCCAAACAACTTGTGAAATCGCTGCAGGCTGAACTGGTCGCCAAAGGCATTGCCAGTGATCTGGACGCCAAAGAACTGGCCAAGATGATATCCGAGGAATCCGCAGCCACCCTGCGGGACCGGGTTTTGGCCGACCCCGCGCTGATCGGCACCACGATTCCCTTCACCGCTTTGGCATCAGGCCGGATCGACGGCTATTACAAAGGCCGTGTTACGATGGAATCGGCGGCGCTGGACAAAAACACCTCGCCCGCGCAACTGGCGCTGGCGGATAAAATGAAGACCGCAGGTATTTTGACCAACGGGTTGAACCCGGGCTTTCTGACCATGCCAGACGCATCCGACAAACGCCCCGAAGCCGCAGGGCTTGCCGTGGCCATCATCGGCTCGTTTTACATGATGCTGGTGGTTCTGGTGCTGGCGCTGCCCATCGGCGTTGCGGCGTCGATTTATCTGGAAGAATTCGCGCCCAAGAACCGCTGGACCGATATCATCGAAGTGAACATCGCCAATCTTGCCGCCGTGCCGTCTATCGTCTACGGCATTCTGGGCTTGGCGATTTTCATCAATACCATCGGGCTGCCGCAATCAGCGCCCATCGTGGGCGGGCTGGTGCTGACCTTGCTGTCGCTGCCGCGTATCATCATTCCCACCCGTGCCGCGCTGAAAGCCGTGCCGCCGTCGATCCGCGATGCGGCTTTGGGGGTGGGCGCGTCGCGGCTGCAAACGGTGTTTCACCATGTGCTGCCGCTGGCGATGCCGGGGATTTTGACCGGCACCATCATTGGTCTGGCCCAGGCTTTGGGTGAAACGGCACCTTTGCTGTTGATCGGTATGGTGGCGTTTGTGCGCGATTTCCCCGGTGCCCCCCCGGATGGCTTGTTTGATCCCGCCGCAGCATTGCCCGTGCAGATTTACAACTGGACGACCCGCGGCGATCCGGGCTTTGTGGAACGGGCGTCTGGTGCCATCATCGTGCTGCTGGTCTTCTTGATCGTAATGAACACCGTGGCGATCCTTCTTCGCCGCAAATTTGAACGCCGCTGGTAGGGGCCCCGTTATGAACGATATGCAAATGGAAAGCCGCTTGGACATCCACACCACCAAAATAGAGGCGCGCAAGGTGCAGGTGTATTATGACACCAACCACGCGTTGAAGGATGTCGACGTTGATATTCTGGACAAGACGGTCACCGCGTTTATTGGCCCGTCCGGTTGCGGTAAGTCGACGTTCCTGCGCTGTCTGAACCGGATGAACGACACTATTCCATCCTGCCGGGTAGAGGGTAAAATCACCATGCAAGGCGAGGATATCAACGACCCCCGCGTTGATCCGGTGCAGTTGCGCGCCCGTGTCGGCATGGTGTTTCAAAAGCCAAACCCGTTTCCAAAGTCAATCTATGACAACGTGGCATACGGCCCCAAAATTCACGGGCTGACCCGGAACAAGGCCGAACTGGATGAAATCGTCGAAAAATCCCTGCGCAAGGCGGCGCTTTGGGGTGAGGTGAAAGACCGCCTTGCCAGCCCCGGCACCGGGCTGTCGGGTGGCCAGCAACAGCGCCTGTGCATCGCGCGTGCCATCGCCACATCGCCCGAAGTGTTGCTGATGGACGAGCCGTGTTCCGCGCTTGATCCGATTGCAACCGCGCAGGTGGAGGAATTGATTGACGAGTTGCGCGCGCAATTTTCCGTGGTGATCGTCACCCATTCGATGCAACAGGCCGCCCGCGTGTCGCAAAAGACCGCGTTCTTTCACCTTGGCTATCTGGTGGAATACGGCGACACCGCCACCATTTTTACCAACCCGCGCGATCCGCGCACTGAATCATATATCACCGGCCGGATCGGCTGACGGAGGGCACCATGTTAAACGACCCCCATATCGCCAGCGCCTTTGACCGTGATCTTGAGGCGGTTCAGGCCCGGATCATGCGCATGGGCGGGTTGGTTGAATCCGCCTTGTCGGATGCCGCCCGCGCGCTGGAAACCCAAGACGAGTCGCTTGCCGATCAAGTGCGGCGCAATGATGCGGCGATTGATGCGCTGGAAGAAGAAGTTAACTCGGAATGTGCGCGGCTGATCGCCTTGCGCGCGCCAATTGCAGGCGATCTTCGCACCGTGCTGACCGTGATGAAAATCGCAGCCTCATTGGAACGCTGCGGCGATTATGCCAAGAACCTGGCCAAACGCGCGCTGGTATTGGGCACGATGGCGCAGATACCGGGGGCTGCGGGCGCAATCCGGCGGATGGCGCGCCAGGTTGGTTTGTTGCTGAAAGATGCGCTGGATGCCTTTGTGACCCGCGATGCCGGCCTTGCCGAAGAGGTCCGCCAGCGCGATCACGAAGTTGATCAGATGTACAATGCCCTCTTCCGCGAATTCCTGACCCATATGATGGAAGACAACCGCAATATCTCGGCCTGCATGCACTTGCATTTCATCGCCAAGAATATCGAACGTGTCGGCGATCATGCAACGTCAATTGCCGAACAGGTGATCTATCTGGCCACCGGCGCGATGCCCGGTGATCCGCGCCCCAAAGCCGAAGCCGTTCAGGGCGGTGCCACCTGATGACCCGCCCGCAGCCGTTGGTTTTGCTGGTTGAAGATGAGCCTGCGCAACGCGCCGTGTTGTCTTATAACCTTGAGGCCGAAGGGTTTTCTGTGCAAACGGCGGATAATGGCGAAGATGCCATGCTGCTGATCGCAGAAAGTCCGCCCGATCTGATCTTGCTGGATTGGATGATGCCGCATGTCTCTGGCATCGAAGTGTGCCGCCGTCTGCGTGCGCGGCCCGAGACGCGCGGCATTCCAATCATCATGCTGTCGGCGCGGTCCGAGGAAATGGACAAAGTGCGCGGGCTTGAAACCGGGGCCGATGATTACGTGATCAAGCCCTATTCGGTGGCTGAACTAATGGCGCGGCTTCGCGCCCATTTGCGCCGCACGCGGTCTGCGGCGGCGACGGATATGCTGGAATGGCAAGACATCCGTTTGGACTCTGAGACCCACAAGGTTTGGCGCGGCGAGGCGTTATTGAAACTGGGCCCGACCGAGTTTCGGCTGCTGACAACATTTCTGGAAAAACCGGGCCGGGTGTTTTCGCGCGAAACCCTGCTTGACCGGGTCTGGGGCCGCGATATCTATGTCGACAGCCGCACGGTGGATGTGCATATCGGGCGGCTGCGCAAGGCGCTGATGCAGGGCGGCGGCGATGATCCTTTGCGCACCGTGCGCGGGGCAGGCTATGCGCTTGGGTAGGCCGTTCAAAAATTGTAGGGTGTGCCTTCAGGCGCACCGTTAATGGGGCCGTGGCGCGCCGACCCGCACACCCTACATCCGTCACAACCGCGCCAACCTCTCGGTTAACACCGCAAAAAACCCGTCCGCATCAACACCGCCGATGAACATCGCATTGGGTGTGCGACCCGATACCCCCCACCAATCGGCCACCGTCATGCCCATGGTCAGTTCCGACTGCACTTCAATTTCCACATTGATATGCCGCCCGGTGAACAAATCGGGGCGCAGCAGATAAGCGATCACGCAAGGATCATGCAGCGGGCCGCCGTCGCTGCCATATTTCGCCATATCAAAGCGTTCAAAGAAATCGGCCCAATCGGCGGCCACTTCGCCCACTTTGGTACCAAGCGCGCGGATCGCCGCAACACGGGGCTTGGTGGTCAGCACCTTATGCGTCACATCCAAGGGCATCACCACCAGATCAACGCCTGATCTCAACACAATATCAGCGGCTTGCGGGTCGACGTAAATGTTGAATTCCGCCGCTGGCGTGATATTGCCACCTTCAAAACAGCCCCCCCCCATCAGCACGATCTGCTGCACCCGAAAGATGATATCGGGGGCCTTTTGAAACGCCAGTGCAATATTGGTCAACGGCCCCAAGGGGCAAAGGGTAACGGTTTGCGCCGGTTCGCGGCGCAGGGTTTCGATAATGAAATCCACCCCATGCTGGGCCTGCAACGCCATTGTGGGTTCCACCATCACCGGGCCGTCAAGCCCGGTTTTGCCATGCACATGTTCCGCCGTCACCAACTTGCGCTTCAGCGGCCGGTCTGCGCCTGCAAAAACCGGCATTTCACTGCGCCCCGCCAATTCACACACGATCCGCGCATTCCGGGTTGTCAGCGCTAAAGGCACATTGCCCGCAACACACGTGATGCCCAGAACGTCGATTTCATCAGGGCTGGCCAGCGCCAACAAGATTGCGAACGCGTCGTCCTGACCGGGATCAGTATCAATGATTATCTTGCGCGGGGGGTGCGGCATTTGGTTCTCCAGTTTGGCAAACCAAAACCCAGCCGGGTTGATTTGTCCATCCGGTCAAACACTGCAAAGGGACAAGAAATGAAAAAAACAGGGGCGTTGCCACCCCTTTCTTACTTTCACGTGCCTTTCAGACGTTACCCGTCAAAGTTAATCTCTTCCATAATCCGCAACGCCGCCGGGCGCTGCTTTGCCACGTCGCCCAAAGGCATGGTATCAGCCACAAAATCGCCCCAGCCTGCAACCAAAGCCGACCGGTCAACCCCGACCTTTACCGGAAATTCATAGTTGGTTTCGGCATAGATTTTCTGCGCCGTATCATTGGACAGCCATTCCATCAATTGCAGTGCGGCTGCACGGTTCGGGGCCGACCTGGTCATCGCAATGCCCGAGATGTTCATATGAGTGCCGCTGCCTTCAAATACCGGGAAATCAATCCGCACGGCCTCGGCTGCGGCCTTTTGTTCGGGATCAGCCAGCATTTGCCCGATGTAATAGGTGTTGCCGATGGCAATATCGCATTCGCCCGCCGCAATCGCCTTGACCTGATCGCGGTCGCCGCCATCGGGTTTGCGCGCAAGGTTTGCCTTCAACCCTTCCGCCCAGGCCATGGCATCCGCCTCACCGTGATGCGCGATCACGGCCGCCAATAAGGCGATATTATAGTCATTCAGGCCAGACCGCGTGCAAATCCGGCCTTTCCACTTTTCTGATGCCAGGTCTTCATAGGTGGCCACCTCGCCGGGCTTGACCCGATCAATACTGGCATAGACAATCCGGGCGCGGGCGGTCAGGCCGAACCACATGTCGTTGGCGTCGCGCAGATTTTCGGGAATATTCGCCTCCAGCACTTCCGATTGCACGGGTTGCGTCACCCCCGCATCCACCACTTGCATCAGCCGCGCGATATCCACCGTCAGCACCAGATCGGCAGGCGAGCGATCGCCTTCCGCCACCAGCCGCTCAGCCATGCCCTTGTCAACAAAGGCCACATTCACCGCAATGCCGGTCTCGGCGGTAAACGCATCCAGCAGCGGTTGGATCAGTTCGGGCTGGCGGTGCGAATAGATATTCACCTCATCGGCCAAAACCGGCACGGCAGTTGTGCCAAGGGTCAAGGCGATCATTGTCAATCGAGCGAACATATCTTAGTCCTTTTGTCGGGAATTATTCACCTCTTAAACAACAGGCTTCGGCCAAGGTCAATATGTTGAGTAAAACAATAGGATATTATTTACATCAAATTTTCGCACTTTTACATTGGCACAAATATCCCCGCCGGAGGCTCTGATGGTTGCGGCCAAGACGCTCCGCGGGGGATATTCAGCCTTAACAGGCTGCTGAAAAACTCCCCATCACTTCGGTTTTGTGATTCACTCGTTTCGTGGGGATGGAGTGGTTTGCGATGCGTGGACGGGATGATCGGGATGAGGGGATGTTCAGCTATATCCGGCTGGAGGATCGGGTTCCGTCGGACCATCCTTTGCGGGCGATCCGGGTTTTGACGGATGAGGTTCTGGCGGCTTTGTACGGGCGGTTTGAGGGGATGTATTCAGCGATGGGTCGGCCCTCGATCCCCCCCGAGATGCTTTTGCGGGCGACGTTGTTGCAGGCGTTCTTCTCGGTCAGATCGGAACGCCACCTCATGGAGCAGATCGACTACAACCTGCTGTTCCGCTGGTTTGTCGGGCTGCCGATTGATGCCGCCATTTGGCATCCGACGGTGTTCAGCCACAACCGCGACCGGTTGATGGCAGCGGATGTGGCGCGGGAATTTCTGGCGGCGCTGATGGGGTTGGCTCGGGTCAAGGCGCTGTTGTCCAGCGATCACTTCTCGGTGGACGGCACGCTGATTGATGCCTGGGCCAGCATGAAGAGCTTCCAGCCGAAGGATGGCTCGGGGCCGCCGCAAGGCCCCGGACGCAACGGCGAGCGCGACTTTCATGGGCAAAAGCGCTCGAACGAGACCCATGCCAGCAAAACCGATCCCGATGCGCGGCTTTACAAGAAGTCGGACGGGCAGCCGAGCCACCTTTGCTACATGGGTCATGTGATGATGGAGAACAGAAACGGTCTGGCGGTCGAGGCCACTTTGACCCATGCCAGCGGCACGGCGGAGCGCGAGGCGACGCTGAAGATGCTGGACCGCAAGACGCGCAAGCCCGGCATCACCCTTGGGGCCGACAAGGCCTATGACGTGACGGACTTCGTGGGCGATCTGCGCGCCCGCAACGTCACCCCCCACAACGCCATCAACGGCACCGTGTCGAAGCTGGGCCGCACCCGCAAAACCGCCATCGACGCGGTGACCAGCAGCACCGAAGGCTATGCCATCAGCCAACGCTGCCGCAAACGCATCGAAGAAATCTTCGGATGGCTCAAAGCCGCAGCAGGCTTTGCATCGGTCAAGGTTCGCGGCAAACCAAAGGTCGACGCCACCTTCACCCTCGCCGTCGCCGCCTACAACCTGATCCGCATCCCGAAACTGCTGGCCAGAGCCGCCGCCTGAGCCAAACTGAGCCAAACTGAGCCAAACCCCCAAAGCGCGGCACCGCCCGACCCAAGCAAAGGCACTCAAAACCAGACAAAAACCAGACAAATCATCTGCCAAAACTGAAATCCCGAAAGAACAGAGCCTTCTTCAGCAGCCTGTTAGGTGAATGGGTCAGAGTTTTGCCTGTTTTTCCTCCACCTTGGCCCGGTCCCACAGCGCATCCATTTCTGTCAGATCGCTGTCGGCGGGGGTTTTGCCGGCCTCGGCCAGCCAATCTTCGATCCGTCCAAAGCGGCGAATGAATTTTGCCGATGCCGCGCGCAGGGCGGCTTCGGGATCAACCTGCAAATGCCGGGCCAGGTTGGCCATCACAAACAGAAGATCGCCCATTTCTTCCGCCACGTCCGCAGGCGTCAGCGAATCGCGCGCCTCGACCAGTTCGCCGGCCTCTTCGACCAGCTTTGCCAAAACCTGATCGGTTGATGGCCAGTCAAACCCCACCCGTGCGGCGCGGCCTTGCAGTTTTACCGCACGTGTCAGGCCGGGCAACCCCATCGCTACACCGTCCAGCACCCGCGCGGGGCCGCGTTCCGCCGCCTTGATCTTTTCCCAATCGGCGGTTTGTTGGACGGGCGTTTTATCGCGCGATTGATCCGCGAACACATGCGGATGCCGCGCCACCATCTTGTCGGCGATGCCGCGCACCACGTCGTCATAGCTGAACAACTCCGCCTCTTCGGCCATTTGCGCGAGATACACCACCTGCAACAGCAAATCGCCCAATTCGCCTTGCAAGTCGCCCCAGGCGGCGCGGTCAATCGCGTCGGCAACCTCATAGGCCTCTTCAATCGTATAGGGCGCGATGGTGGTGAAATCCTGCGCAATGTCCCACGGGCACCCCGTTACAGGGTCGCGCAACCGCCGCATGATATGGCGCAATCTGCCGGTTCCACCGTCCGGATCTTGCACAAGTTGATCGAAGGCTGCGTCAGAATGGGGCGGGGGCATTGCCGATCCTTTCGAATTGGGATTTGCTGTGGGGCAAGTATCAGGAGACGACAATGCCCGTTTTGAACCGTATCGCCGACTATTCCGAAGAAATGAAGGGCTGGCGGCGGCACCTGCATGCGAATCCTGAATTGATGTTTGAATGCCATAACACGGCGGCCTTTATCATCGACCGCTTGGGCGAAATGGGGGTGGATGAAATTCATCCCGGCATCGCCAGAACCGGGATTGTGGCGATCATCAACGGTCAGCGGCCGGGCCCTACTATTGGTTTGCGCGCGGATATGGACGCGCTGCCGATCCATGAGACGACAGGGGTTGCCTATGCCTCGACCATCCCCGGCAAGATGCATGCGTGTGGCCATGACGGGCATGTCACGATGCTGCTGGGGGCGGCGAAATATCTGGCGGAAACCCGGCGATTTGCGGGACGCGTGGCGCTTATCTTTCAGCCCGCCGAAGAAGATGGCGGTGGTGGCGAAGTAATGGTTCAAGAGGGCATGATGGACCGCTTTGACATCGCGCAGGTTTACGGCATTCACAACGCGCCAAACGTGCCCTTTGGCCATTTCAAAACCACGCCGGGTGCGTTGATGGCGTCGGTCGATACGGTCTTTGTCTATGTGACCGGCAAAGGCGGGCATGGGGCCACGCCGCATGATTGCGTTGATCCGGTGGTGGCGGTTGTCGGCATGGTTGGGGCGCTGCAAACGATTTTGTCGCGCAATGTTTATGCTTTGGATGAGGCGGTGATTTCCGTCACCCAAATTCATGCAGGCACCGCCAGCAATATCATCCCTGAAGAGGCGATGTTTTGTGCCACCATCCGCTGCTTTGATCCAGACGTGCGCGCCCTGCTGAAACGGCGGATCCATGAAATTATCGACGGCCATGCGGCGGCCTATAATGTTGCCGCGCGGATAGAATTTGACTGGGGCTATCCGGCCACCGTGAACCATCCGGCAGAGGCGGATTTTGCCACCCGGGTGGCCGCCGAAATCGTTGGCGATGATGCCGCCGACGGCAATGCCAACCGCGAAATGGGATCGGAAGATTTTTCCTATATGCTGCAAGCCCGCCCTGGCGCGTATCTGTTCATGGGCACCGGGCCGGGTGCCGGGTTGCATCACCCCGCGTTTGATTTCAACGATGAGGCCTCGCCCATCGGGGCCAGTTTTTTTGCAAGGCTGGTAGAACGCGCGCAACCCTTGGGATGATATTCATGTGTTGGATTAGATTTTTTATACAATATGTTGTTTTTGTTGAAAAATTTAGGTCGTATTTGATTAACCTGCGCAAAGTTAAGGGCAGACTTACGCCCATCAAATAGGCTGACTTGACAATCTTCGCCGGTTTCTATCCAACAAAACCATCGGATCAGCACGTCTCCGCCCGAAATGACGCTGCGTTTTACCCCGAGATTTCCCATGTCATTAGAAGATGCAAAAACCGACGTTGACACCGCATTCACCCGTCAAGGTCTGCGCGGTTACAGCTTTGAAAACGCCTTTGGCGGGGCCACGTCGTTCCTGCGGCGGACCTATACCAAGGATCTGACCGGCGTTGATTTGGCCATCACCGGCGTGCCGTTTGATCAGGCGGTCACCCACCGGCCCGGCTCCCGGTTTGGCCCCCGCGCGATCCGCGAGGCATCAACCTTGCAGCCCTATGATCCGCCCTACGGTTGGCCCACCAACCCCTTGAACGATATGAACATCATCGACTACGGCGATCTGGCCTTTGACTATGCCAAGACGTCAGACTTCCCTGCCACACTGACCGCGCATATCGCCAAAATTCTGGCCGCCGGGGCGGGCAGCATCACCCTTGGCGGCGATCATTATATCACTTTGCCGATCCTGCGCGCCTATGCCGCGAAATTTGGCCCCCTGTCGGTGATCCATTTTGATGCGCATTCCGATCTGTGGCCTGATGATGACATGACCCGCATCGACCATGGCACGATGATGTATAAGGCGGTCAAGCAGGGCTATGTGGACCCCAAACGATCGGTGCAGATCGGCATTCGCACCACCACCGAGGATTATGTGGGTTTCAACGTGATAGACGCCCGCCAGGTGCATGAATCTGGTATCGCGGCCGTGGTGGCCCGCGTCAAAGACATCGTGGGTGATCATCAAACCTATGTGACGTTCGATATTGACGCGCTTGACCCTTCGGTTGCCCCCGGCACGGGCACGCCTGTGTGGGGGGGCTTGCACAGCTGGCAGGCGGCGGCGATGCTGCGCGATCTGGCGGGCATCAATATGGTCGGCGGCGATGTGGTCGAAGTATCGCCCCCCTATGACACCACCGGGGCCACCGCGATAGCAGGCGCGCATGTGGCGTATGAGCTGATCTGCCTTTATCATTGGGCCAAGACGCAACGGTAGGGATATCTGAAAAACATGACACTTTTGAACATGCTTGCGATCGGTGTGCTGGTGATGGGTGCTGTCGTTGCTGCCTATGTGCGCGGCGCGCCGAATGATCCGGCCCGTTGGCATGTGGATATCGCAAGTGTTCAGCCAGCAACTGCGGGCAATTGTGTCGATAAAGTCGGCGCCTTGGTGGGATCTGCCCGCGCCGTTTGTTTGCTGGCCCAGCCTGCCGACGCTGTGCTTGCAAAACTCGACGCTATTGCCATCGCCACCCTTCGCACAACGCGTTTGGCAGGCGATGCCAACAGTGGCCGCATAACCTGGATCACCCGCTCTTCTGTCTGGGGATTTCCTGACTATACGACCGCCCAAGCCATTCAAACTCCCGAAGGCACCCGCTTGGAAATTTTGGCCCGCCTGCGGTATGGCAAATCTGATATGGGCATCAACGCCGCCCGCTTGCGGGATTGGTTAACCCGGCTTTAACCTTTCATTTTGGAAAAAATACTCCGGGGTCTGGGGTGGAACCCCAGGTCTAGGCCCCTTGACCAAACGCGTCCAAACCGCCAAACCGCTGAAATGGTTCCTTTAGACAAACTTGCGCAAATCACCCAACGGTTCGAGTTTCTCGAGGCGCGGTTGAACGCAGGTGCCACGCCTGCCGAAATTGCCACGCTCAGCCGGGAATATTCCGATCTGAAACCGGTGGCGGATGAAATTACTGCGTATCGTCGCGCGCTGGATGATCTGGCAGAGACCGAGATCATGTTGGCCGATCCCGAAATGAAGGCGCTGGCCGAAGAAGAACTGCCCGGCCTTCGTGCGCGCATTCCCGAAATGGAAACCCGGCTGCAACTAGCTTTGCTGCCCAAAGACGCCGCCGACGCGCGCCCTGCCATTCTGGAAATTCGCCCCGGCACGGGCGGCGATGAGGCCGCCTTGTTCGCCGCCGACCTTTTGCGGATGTATCAGCGCTACTGCGAATCGATGGGCTGGACGTTTGAGATTATGGATCAGCAAGACAGCGATCTGGGCGGCATCAAGGATGTGTCAGTCCATATCAAAGGCGAGGGCGTCTTTGCCAAGCTGAAGTTCGAATCCGGCGTCCACCGGGTGCAGCGCGTGCCCGAAACCGAAGCGCAGGGCCGCGTGCATACATCGGCTGCGACTGTCGCTGTGCTGCCAGAGGCCGAAGAAGTTGATCTGGTGATCCCGGCGTCGGATCTGCGCATTGATACGATGCGGGCATCGGGCGCGGGTGGCCAACATGTGAACACCACCGATTCTGCCGTGCGCATCACCCATTTGCCCACCGGCATGATCGTGACATCGGCGCAGAAATCACAGCACCGCAACAAGGAACTGGCGATGCAAGTGTTGCGCGCGCGGCTTTACGATCTGGAACGTGCGCGGGTTGATGATGCCCGCGCGGCAGATCGCAAATCCCAAGTGGGGTCGGGCGACCGATCCGAACGCATCCGCACCTATAACTTCCCCCAAGGCCGGATGACCGATCACCGCATCAACCTGACGCTGTATTCATTGGCGGCAGTGATGGCGGGTGATCTGGGCGAAGTGGTCAACGCCTTGGTGGCCCATGATCAGGCGACCAAACTGGCCGAGATGGAAGGATGACGGCGGCGCAATTGCTGCGCGCAGGCGTGGTTCGGCTGTCGGCGGCAGGCATTTCCGAGGCCGCCCGCGATGCGCGCATTTTGTTGGCCGACGCGATGGGCATTGCCGCCGACCGGCTGACCCTGCATTTGCCCGATGATCTGACAGATGCCACGCAAGCGGTATTTGACGCCCACATCGCGGCACGTGCAACGTATCAGCCGGTGGCACAGATCATCGGCTATCGGCTGTTTTGGGGCCGCAAATTTACCGTGACATCCGATACACTTGATCCGCGCCCGGAAACCGAAATTCTTGTGAGCGAAGCCCTGTCGCAGCCCTTTGTCAAAATGCTGGATCTGGGCACGGGAACCGGGTGCGTTTTGCTGTCTTGTCTGGCGGATATGCCGATGGCCAATGGAACGGGCAGCGATATCTCGCAGGCTGCGATCATGGTCGCGCACTTCAATGCCGCAGCGCTTGGCCTGACGTCGCGGGCGCAATTCGTGCACTCGGATTGGTTCGGCGCAATTGCGGGGCGTTTTGATCTGATCACCGCAAACCCACCCTATATCGCCGCCGATGAAATGGCCACGCTTTCGCCAGATGTGGTGCAATGGGAACCGCATTTGGCCCTGTCACCGGGCGGCGACGGATTGGATGCTTACCGCGTGATTGCCGCAGGGGCAGGGGCGCGGCTGCTGTCGGGCGGACGGATACTGCTGGAAATTGGCCCCACCCAAGGGGCTGCCGTTTCGGCGTTGCTGACCGCGCAGGACTTTGCCGGGATTCGGATTATCCGCGATCTGGATGGCCGGGATCGGGTTGTGGCGGCGCAAAAGGCTGGGGTTGGATTGGCCGACGAGGACGATCAAATGCGTGGCTAAAGCGCCATCATACGCCTGTAAATCCGCCGTTGACGCGCCCGCCACAGATTCTACTTGCTAGAGCGTCGCCACTGTGATTATTCAAACGCACGCGACATGGGTGCCAAACGGCAGCTGGTATCGCGCAACCCCGATCATGCTGCCATGCCCGTTATGGGCTGACGATCCCGAAAAGATCAGGCGCAATTCAGACCGGACAATCTGGACCAAAGGATAAGATGCGCTCTTCCAAGTCTCGCTCGCGTTCGAAGCCGAACCGCCCGCGCACCCTCGGTAACATCACCAATCGTGTGTTCGACAGCTCTGGCCCCGAGGGCAAAGTGCGCGGCACGCCGCAGCAAATCATCGAGAAATATCAACAACTGGCGCGTGATGCACAGCTGTCGAATGACCGTGTTGCTGCCGAGAATTTCTCGCAGCACGCCGAGCATTACACCCGCATGCTGGCCGAAGCGAACCGCGAACTGGCGGCAGAACAAGAACAGCGTCAGCAATATCAGCAAAATACGCCGCCGGGTGGCGGGTATGGCCAGCAAAATGGCGGCCAGACCAACAGCAATCCGCAAAACCCGAACCAACAAAACGCCAACCGTGATCGTCAGGGCGACCGGGATTATCGCAATGACCGTGGTGATTATCGCAGCGACGGGCGCGGTGGCGATCAGCCGGATGTTGACAGTTACACCCCCGTTGGCCAAGGGTTTCACGTCGTGGGCGATGAAGAGGCTGGCCTGGTAGAACTGCCCGAAGCCGTACGTCAGCAGCCCCGCCGCGACGACAACCGTCGCGATGAGCCGCGCCGTGATGACAACCGCACGGACAACCGCGCACGCGAGCCGCGCCAAGACCAACCGCGCCGCGAAGATGATAACCGCCCGCGTGACGATAACCGCCCACGCCAAGACCAGCCGCGCCGTGATGACAACCGCCCGCGCGACGACAATCGTGCGGATGATCGCCCGCGTGAACCGCGCGCCGATCAACCCCGTGCCGATCAATCCCGCCGCGACGATCGTCCCCGCAATGATCAGCCACGCAATGATCCGCCCCGCGCTGACCAACCGCGTGCGGATCGGCCGCGCAACGAACGCGTACGCGAACCGCGCGTGGCCCCGGTGGTTGAGGCGGCAGTTGAACCCGTTGCGGTGGCCGTTATTGCACCCGCTCCCGTTGTTGAGGTCGTCGCAGTGGCTGAAGCACCCAAACCCACCCGTGCGCCGCGTGCGCGCAAACCTGTGGTCAAGGTTGACGCGGGCGGCGATGGCACCGAGGGTGCCGAATAAAAAACTCCGCAAAGGCCCGCCAATTGCGCGGGCCTTATTTTTTGGCGTCCACCAGCCGCGCCAATGTGCAAAACTGCTCAAGGCTGATTTCCTCTGCCCGCGCGGTGGGCGCGATCCCCGCCGCGACCAGATGATCTTCGATATCCGGGCCCATCGCCTTCAGGCTTGAACGCAACATCTTGCGCCGCTGATTGAAGGCCATCGTGGTGATCCGGTTCAGCACCGCCTCATTCGCCGGATATCTGGGTGCCTCCAACCGGGTCAGATGCACCACCGCCGAATGCACTTTGGGCGCGGGCGTGAACGCCTCGGGCGGCAGCGTCAACACGATCTTGGCATCGCAGCGCCATTGCACCAACAACGCCAGCCGCCCGTAATGATCGGTGCGGGGGCGGGCCACAATGCGCATCGCCACTTCTTTTTGAAACATCAGCGTCAGCGACGTCCAGATCGGTGGCCAGATTTTGGGCGTCAGCCAACGGATCAGCAATTCAGTGCCAATGTTATAGGGCAGGTTGGCCACGATGCGCACCGGCGGCGTCAGATGCGCCAGCAGGTCCAGATCAAGGGCATCGCCATGGATCACCGTTAACCGCCCCGGATGGGCATCGGCAATCTGGGTCAGCGCCGCAATACAGCGCGCATCCTTTTCCACTGCCAGAACATGCCGCGCGCCTTCGGCCAGCAACCCCCGCGTCAACCCACCGGGGCCGGGGCCAACCTCTAGCACGTCACAGGCCGTCAGATCGCCGGCGGACCTTGCAATTTTCGCCGTCAGGTTCAAATCCAGCAAAAAGTTTTGCCCCAGTTGGCGCTTTGCCACCAGATCATGCGCGCGGATCACTTCACGCAACGGGGGTAGTCCGTCAATGGTGGACATATCTGGCCCCCGCCATCCGCGCCGCCATCCGCAATGCCGCAATCAAACTATCAGGCTTGGCCACGCCTTTGCCCGCAATATCAAACGCTGTGCCATGATCGGGCGACGTGCGCACAAACGGCAAACCCAGCGTCACATTCACCCCGCCGTCAAAATCCAGCGTCTTGATCGGGATTAGGGCCTGATCGTGATACATGCAGATCGCCACATCATATTGCGCGCGCGCGCGGGGGTGAAACATCGTATCCGCCGACAGCGGGCCCGCAATGGTAAAGCCTTCGGCGCGCAAAGCGGTCAGCACAGGGGCGATCAGATCAATTTCGGCCCGCCCCATTGCGCCGCCTTCGCCCGCATGTGGGTTCAGCCCGGCAACGGCGATGCGCGGCGCGGAAATCCCAAAATCGCGGATCAATCCAGCGGCGGTGATGCGGATGGTGTCGGCCAACAGATCCGCTGTCAGCTGTCCTGCAACATCGGCCAACGGGATATGGATGGTGACGGGCACGACGCGCAACGTCTTACACGCCAGCATCATCACCCCGCGCGGCACCCCTGCCAGATGCGCCAGAAATTCGGTATGACCGGGAAAGCCAAAACCCGCGCCGTCTTGCAGCGCCTTTTTGTGGATCGGGCTGGTGCAAACCGCCCCCGCCCGCCCCGATTGCGCCAAAGCCACGGCGCGTTCGATCACCGCAATGACGCCGCTCGCATTTTGCGGGGCAGGGCTGCCGGAGGTATTGGGCGCAGCAAAGGGATGCGGCAACACGGGTAAAACATCTTGCGGCACACCTGCCGCCTGCGCGGGATCGGTTATTTCTGCAAACGCCGCGCGCGCAGGCAAATGCCGGGGATCGCCGATCCAGAAAAACGGCACCTCTGCACCCAAAACCTTGCGCGCAGCCACTGCCAATTCCGGGCCAATGCCTGCGGGTTCGCCGCAAGTCAGGGCAATGGGCGCGATTATCGGCATTTATGGATCAATAATGATGGCTTCAGAGCGCAGCTCTTCAAGATAAATCTCGGCCAAAGTGCCAAGTTGCTGATTGATCAGTTGCAACCGGATTTCATCGCGCGATGGCTGATCTTCGGGGGCGGATCCGCGGCTGCACAGCATCAGATAAATCCGCGCGCCGCCGCGTGTGACCGCGGTTGAACTTTCACCCGCATCCAGCAGCGCCAAAGCCCCCGCAACATCGGTTGGCAATTGCGCCTGCGGCAGGGTTTGGCGGCGCAGACGATCCGCCGGTTGGCCGCGGGCAATCGTATAAAGGTCATCGCAACTATCGGTCTGCGCGCGAATTTTTGCAGCAGTGGCCGACACGGTTGCGTCGTTGGGAATAATATATTCGGCGTAGTCCACAACAGCGCTGCCCGCTGTCGTGATCTCTTCTTGTGCCTGTTCGCGCAAAAGGTAAATCACCACGGTATCGTCCAGGATAACCGGGGCAGAAATCTGTCCCGGTGCCAAGGCGCGCACCGCGACAGCCGCCTCGGGGGCAAATTCCGAAAGGCGCTTCCAGTCAACCGCCCCGCCGTTGCCCGCCGTCGGGCCAGACGAATTATTGCGCGCAACGGCCGCAAAATCACCGCCCGATTTCAGATCGGCGACAAGCTTGCGGGCAAGGGCAAGTGCTGCGCTGCGCCCGGCACCGGTGGCCGGGATGACAATTTCGGATGTCAGCACGGTAATTGCACTTGTCGGCTTGAAGTTGGTCAATGCCCGGTCAATCGCGGCTTCTGATATCTGCACCCTTTGGCCGAATTTCGCCCTTACCAGATCACGCCACAGCAGACCAGACAGCACAAAATCACGATAGGTTTCGGCATCAACCCCGCCTTGCGCGATCGCCTTGATAAATTCTTCGCCCGTCAGGTTGGCGCGCGCCGCGAATTCTTCCATCCCCGTTTTCAACGCTTCGGGCGTCAGCAACACGCCCGCTTGATCTGCCGCAAACTGGCGCAACCGGTCGTCGATCAGGCCCTTCATCGACTCGACTTCAAGATCACCGGGTTGACGCAAAAGCTGCATGAACAGCAGGCGCTGATCATATTCATACTGGCTGATGGCGCGTTCGTTGACGATCTTGATCGGGCTGAACTGGGCCTGTGCGGCGCTGATTGGCATCAGGCACAGCAGCAATATGCAGATCAATGCCGCCTGGCGGTAAAGTGCGGGACGTGTAATCATCTTGCGCCGTCGTCCGTTTGTGCTGCGCGCCGCAAAGGCGCGGGGTGTCGTTGCGGGCGATGGATCAGCGGCGGCAAGCCCGCGCTGGCCCCGGTGCCGAGCCGCCTCCAAAGCCGAGAAGTTCAACCGAAAGGCCAAAATCCGTGGTTGGATTTACACTAGTCGATGACGTGAACCGACGCGAGAGAGAAAGATCGACCAGCAAGCATTCGTTGCGATAGGTCAAACCAATCCCCGCCTTTGCCGCGCGGGCGGTTTCAAAATCATAGCGGTTGGCAAATTGCGCCGTCCAGTTCGAGGTGATTTTATAGGTCGAATAGATGTTCAGCTCTGACGTGGGATCGGGGCGATTTTCTGCAACATCCGCCACCGCATAGACATAGCCTGCCGCAAAACCGTAGCGATTGCCAGAGACTGCCGCCAGCAGTTCCCCTTTTGTTAAAGTCAGATCATCATTGAAAATCAATCTGTTGGTAATCCCCAGACCACCTGCGATGTGCAACTGCCAACTGGTCATCCAATCCGAATTGACCCCCGCCAATCCCGAACCGGCACTGAACTGACCCAGATCGTCGATGCGCAACACCCGGCCCGCCGTGATGCCCAACGTCCAGCCCCCCGGATCATTGCGCAGATAACTGACACCAAGATTGGCACGCACCCCGCGTTCGGTGGCATCCGATCCGGGAAAGCGGTTCAAGCTGAAAAGATTGCCCTCATCAAACTCTACCAGCGCCGAATCTTCATTTGGCAAGGTTTCGCTGCCGCCGGGCGAGGCGACCAGTTGCACCACGGGTTCGATGAAATGAGAAACCCCGTTCGCGCCCTGCTTGATCAGCGGCCAGCGCAGTTCTGCGCCAAACGAGCCATGGACCCGCGCTTTTGATCCGGCATAGACCGCATCCTGACCGATGACATAGAAATCTGCGGTCGCATCCCCCAGAACGGCTGCGATCATGCCGTTGTTCAAAATCCAGTCGCGCCGCCAATCGGCCTTTAGCGACACACGTTGAACATCGCGGCCGTCGGCAATGCCGTCACCGTCGCCATCCACCAAAGACGTCGAGGGGCGGTAATGCGCATGGGTTTGAAACCGCAAACCGCCGCTTCCCCCCAGATTGCCCAAGGAAAACCGCCGCGCATAGGTTAAATCACCAACAATCGCCGGAAGGGTGGTGTTATCTTCGCCCTGTCTGATCGAATAAAACCCGATCAGGCGGGCCGAAATGGTTTCGTTGCGCCGGGTGCGGCTGATCACCAGACGGCTGTCCAGGCGGTCGGCCGCGGGATAGCCATAGTCCAGCAGATAGGCGTCATCGCTGACAGCCTCGCCACGCAGATCAAGTCGAAAACCGCGCGGCAAATCGAACCGCCCCAGCGCCAACACATAGCCACGGTTTTCGCCCGGCATCAGATCATCACGCGAAATCGCGCCGTCTATCGTCAGATCACCAGTTGCAAAGGCCTGACGATAGCGCAGGTCAACCGTGCGTGAACCATTGGTGGTGATATAGGGGGTGATCGTCACATCACGGCTTGCCCCCAGTTTCAGGAAATAGGGCACACGAATGCCAGTGCCAAGGTTGGAATTGCCCGTCAGTTTTGGCATCAAAAATCCCGAGGCGCGTTTCAACGTCGGATCGGGCAGGCGCAGGCGCGGGATATACAGCACCGGCACCCCGCCAAAGCGCAGTTGCGCGTGTTCAAAGTATAATTGCTGCGCGATCTGGTCGTGCACCACACGGCGCGCCCTGATTTCCCACAACGGCGTCGGATCATCGGCGCAGATTTTGCACGACGACGCGATGACGCGGTTCAACGCAGTATACCGCCCGCCGACGCGCATGATCTCGGATGCGGCCAGTTGCAGCTGTTGGTTCATCACCATCCGGGCCGACCGCAAAATGCCATTGGTCATATCGGCGCTAAGTTCGGCCTGACTGGCCAGAATATAGTTCTGGTTGCCATCGGTCAGCACAATCGGCCCGGTGATCACCAGCGTATCTGCCACCCGGTCAAACACCACCGATTGCGCGGTCAGGCGTTGGCCGTTGAAAAATATCTCGACGTTGCCTGCGGCCACCAACTGGCTGGGTCCGGTGATGCGCAGACTGTCTGCGATCAGTGTGGCGCGGTCTTGGGCAACTGACGTGCTTGCAAAAAGCAAGGTCAGCAGTGTCGCAAACCAAAGGGAAAGGCCCGCCCGCATCAGCCATCCTCCAGATGCAATAACAGCCCAAGCGCCAGCATGATGGCGGCAACGGGTGGGATCCAGGCGGCGATCAGGATCGGGATCTGGCCGTTTTCGCCCAAGACTTGCGCAAAGTTGCGCAAGAAAAAGATCATGAACCCGCCTGTCAGCGCCAGCAAAACCATTGAACCGGTCTTGCCAAACCGCGCGTGCCGCATGGTGAACCCGGCGGCAATCAGCACCATTGACGCCAACAACAGCGGCAGGGCCAGTTCCATTTGCAGCCAAACCCGGTGCGCACGGGCCGAAAAGCCTGCCCGTTCCAAGTCATTGATATACCGTGGCAAGTTCCAGAATGCCACAGCCGAGGGCGCGCCAAAACTGTTGCGAATACGGTCTGTGGTCAGATCAGTGGCCAAAATCAGGCCATCGGGCAAGGCGGTTGCATCGCGTTCGGGATTGCCCGAGGCAAGGTTCCAGCGTTTCACCCCCGACAAAACCCATTGTCCGGGCTGCAACACCGCTTCTTTCGCTTCGATGCGCTGCGCGGGCGTGCCGTCGGGCTGAAAGGTCAGAAACGTCACGCCATACAAGGCGGTGCCGTCAGGGTCGGCGCGGGTGGCCTTGATCACCGACTGGCCCGCGGCATCGCCCTGCCGCATCCACAACCCTTCGCCGGATACCGACATGATTGATCCGCCATTGGCCCCATAAAGCGCTGACAGCGTGTCATATTGCTTGGATGTCGCTGCCACCAGCGGATTGAAAACTGCCACAGCCAACGCGCCGATCACGAATGCCGCCGCCAGTGGTGCCAGCAAAAACCGCAACCCAGACCGTCCCGCCGCCCGCACCACCACCAGTTCCGACGACCGTGCCAACCCTAAAAACAGCGCAATTGACGACAAGATAACGATCAGCGGCAATATGCGGTACATGCTGGCAGGCACCGAAAGCGAGGCCATGTAAACGGCATCGCCAAGGCCAAGCGTCGTGCCGGAATATTTTCGCATCTGATCAATGGTTTCGATCAGCATCATGATGCCAAAGAATATCGCGAATACCCGCGCGAACATGCCAACAAAGCGTTTGGCGATATACATCGTCAGAATCATGCCGCTACCACCGCACCGCGCCGCAATCGTTTCGGGCGTTGCGACCACCACAATTCAAAGGTGCCTATTGCCAGTCCAACGACGGGGGCTGCATAGGCCCATACCCAACCACCATCTGATACCGAACCCAAGCCGGTTGCGACGGTCGAAATCGCCTGCACCACAATCAACAGCCCAACCGCGATCAACACTTGCCGCCACAGCCCAAACCGGCTGAACGCGCCCAAAAGCAAAGACGCAAACCCGATCAGCGCAGCGGCAGCCGCCAAAAACGGTTGCGCCAGCCGGTCATGGGCCGTAAACACCAGTGCCGCGCGCGACTCGTTGGTTTCCGTCATCAATGCAGCCGAGGCCGCCAACAGCTCAGACGTCGATGCCTCGGCTGCACTGCGCGCGCTGCGGGTTTGTGCCGCAATCAACCCTGACAGATCATAGGTGAAATCGCCAAACCGTGTGATCGTCAGGCTTTGGGTTTCGCCCGTCAACACCTGCACCATACCGTCAAACATCAACAGCTTTGGCCCGGTATCGGCGCGCACAAACAACGCCCGCCGCGCGGTGTATGTGGCGCGCGTTTCCGGTTTGCGATCATCGGCCAAAAACAAATCCAGCAATTCACCCGTGGCTGCCACTTCCCGGATATACAGGGTAATGCCGTCGCCCGGATGCAAAAATTGCCCGTCCTTCAAAAACCGCGCTGTGACGTTTTGCGAAATCTCGGCACTGCGATCGGCCAGTGCCGTGCGGCTGGCAGGCACCAGCACATGCATCAACATCATCATCATCGCCACCACGATCAGCCCGAAATACAGCACCGGACGCGCCAGCCGGAACGCCGAAAACCCGGTGGCCTGCATCACCACCAACTCACTTTCCTGCGTCAGCCGGTTGGCGACATAAACGGCGGCTGCAAAGGCCGAAATCGGCAGCACCAACCGGATGACATTGGGCAGGGTCAGCATCGAAAATTCCAGAAAAACCAGCGCTGACTGGCCGTCTCCGATCAACTGATCAAACAACCCAACGGCGCGGTTCACCCAATAGACCGCCACCAGCACTAGCGAGAAAAACCCGAAAAGTGCTAGCAGTTGCGATAAAAGATAGCGGTCGAATCTTGCCACCGGGCGGTCTTCCTTCAAATCTGGCATGACGCTAGCCGAAAACAGGCGCAGGTAAAACTGGTATCTGGCCTTTCGCCCCCCCCTTCGATAGCCTTGCGCGAAAGCTTGCGTGCCCTTGCACCCCAAAATTCGGAGAACACCATGTCGCATCCTCTGGCACTTCAGTTTCACCAGTCCGATTTGTCCTCGCTGCCAGGCTGGACCGGGCGGATCGTGTTGTTGGTGGAAGGGGCCGCACCGGGCACGACTGCGGCCAAGCTGGTGAACAAACTGATGCGGGGTGCGCTGGCGCGGGCGATGGCGTCGGATGCGTTTTCCAAGCTTCAGGCGGGCGAGGCGATGGAATTGGCCTATCCGGCCGGTCTGACAGCCGATGCTGTGCAATTGGTGCGTCTGCCGCGCAAATCACCAATTGCCGACGCGCGAAAGGCAGGGGCCGCGATTGCCCGCGGTCTTGGCGCAACGGGTGCGCTGGTTTTTGCCGATACTCACCCAATGGCTGCCGAAGTGTCTTTTGGTCTGGCGATGCGCGCCTATGAGTTTGCCCCCCATAAAACCACTCCAGCCAAGGTGATCGGTCCGGTAACACTCTGCGTGGCCAATCCCGAAGCCGTGGCCGCCGCCGCATCCCCGATGGCTGCCGTGGCCGAAGGCGTGTTTTTCACCCGCGATCTGGTCAATGAACCCGCCAATATCCTGACCACCTATGATTTCGCCGCCCGCCTTGCCGCAATGCAGGAACTGGGGCTGGATGTGGAAATTCTGGAAGAAGACCAGTTGGAGAAACTGGGCATGCGTGCGCTGCTGGGCGTGGGGCAGGGATCGGAAAGCCCTTCCAAAGTGGTGGTGATGCAGTGGCATGGCGGGCCAAAGGATCAGGCCCCCTTTGCGCTGGTCGGCAAAGGCGTGGTGTTTGATACCGGGGGTATTTCCATCAAGCCTGCGGGCGGTATGGAAGACATGACGATGGATATGGGCGGTGCGGGCGTTGTGGCGGGTGTGATGCGCACGCTGGCGTTGCGCAAATCAAAGGCCAATGTCGTGGGTCTGGTTGGCATCGTGGAAAACATGCCTGACGGGCGCGCGCAACGCCCTGGCGATGTGGTGCGGTCAATGAAAGGCGACACGATTGAGGTGATCAATACCGACGCCGAAGGGCGTTTGGTGCTGGCCGATGTGCTGTGGTATGCGCAAGAGCGGTTCAAACCCACGGGCGTGATCAATCTGGCCACCCTGACGGGCGCGATCATTGTGGCCTTGGGCCATGAAAATACCGGCGTATTTTCCAACAATGATGCGCTGTGCAACGCGTTCCTTAAGGCGGCGGCGGCAGAAGGCGAAGGCGCTTGGCGCATGCCAATGGGCCCGGCCTATGATGAAAAGCTGAAATCGCGGGTGGCCGATATGGTCAATTCCTGCGGCCGCGAGGGTGGGTCGATCACTGCGGCGCAGTTTCTGAAACGCTTTGTCAAAGACGATATGCCGTGGTGCCACTTGGATATTGCGGGCACGGCGCTGCTGAAATCCGACAGCACGCTTGCACCGAAAGGGGCCACCGGTTGGGGTGTGATGGCGCTGAACCGGATGATCCGCGATATGTTCGAAGGCAAATAACCCAATGGGCGGTTGCACATTCGTACAAGAGTGGTCGCATTGATGGGCACCGCGATGTTTTATCATTTGACGCGGTCCACGCCTGCACAAACTTTGTCGATCATCTTGCCAAAGGCGCTGACAGCCGGTTGGCGCGTGATGCTGCGCGGCACCGACGCGGCTGCGCTGGCCCGGCTTGATGCGCAGCTATGGCAAGGGGCTGACGACAGCTTCTTGCCGCATGGTCTTGCGGGCGGTGATCACGACGCCGATCAGCCGATCCTGCTGGGCACCGGGGCCATTGCAAACGCGGCGCAAGGATTGGTTCTGGTTGATGGTGCTGACACCGCGCCGGATGAAGCGCTGGGGTTGGAACGGGTCTGGGCCATCTTTGATGGCGCGGATGACGCCGCAGTGGCAAAGGCACGCGGGCTATGGACGCGCCTGACCACCGCTGGCATGCCCGCGCAATATTGGTCGGAAGAAAGCGGCAAATGGGAAAAGAAAGCCGAAAAATAGCCGTTTGCCGTGCCACGAAAGCCTTACAAATTTGATTAAAATTGCGCTTCATTTTGGTACAACTACTCCACGGGGGGGCAACAATCGACGCGTCGATTGCTGCTTGGGGGTGTGAAACCCCCGGCTGCGGCACCTCCAGATCAGCGCCGCAAAACCATCCGGTCGCCGGCCATCTGAATCTCAAACATTCCCAGATAATCCATCCCCAGCAATGATCCCTCCATGGCGGCACCATTGACCCAGGCTATCACGTCGCGGTCGGCAAATGGCCCCAAAATCACACTGTCTAACCGGGTGCGGGCGATATCAACGGTGCCATTGGCGGTCTCGGCGCTGTGCATAAAGTTGAGGTCCTGAACCTTGATCCCCACCGCCGCCGCATCATCGGGCGACAACACCATATTGGTCGCCCCGGTGTCGGCCACAAAGCTGATATCAGTGCCGTTGATCGTCAATGTCAGATAATAATGCCCGTCCGGGCTGCGCGGCACGATCAACTCGCCCGCCTCGCCAATGGTCTGGCGCGCAAAGCCGCTGTTCTTGACGTCATTCCACAGCCCATACCCCGCCATCAGCCCGATGAATATCATCCCCCAAGCCAGCCAGACCCGCAACGCCTGGCCCAGACGGCCGCGATATTCAACAAGCCCCCAGCCCACAACGGCGGCCAGCAGCAACCCCAGATAGACCAGTCGGGCAAAGCCATCATCGCTCATCCGATTAACCCCGTGCCGCGTATGCCGTCGATCACGAACTGCACCGACAATGCCGCCAGCAACATCCCCAACAACCGGGTGATTACTATGGTGCCGGTGCGGCCCAACAGGCGTTCCAACGGCGGCGATGCCAACAAAAACAGATAGGTCGACAGCATCATCACCACCAAAAGCCCCATCACCGCCGCCGTGCCCCCCCAGCCGGGCCCGGATTGGCCAACCAGCAAGATCATCGTGGCAATTGCACCGGGGCCCGCGATCAAAGGCGTGGCAAGCGGAAACACCGACGGATCATGATCGGGATCGGCGTGTTGGCCTTCGCGGCGCTGGGTGCGGCGTTCGAACAGCATATCCAGCGCTGTCAGAAACAACAAAATCCCGCCTGCAATCCGAAACGCCGGCATGGAAATTCCGATAAACCCCAGCACGGTTTCGCCCGCCAGGCCAAACAGCATCAGCAAGACCGTCGCGATGATGCAGGCGCGGCGCGCCATGGCCGCGCGCCGCTCAGAACTCATGCCGACGGTTAGGGCAATGAACATCGGCACCAGTCCGGGCGGATCAATCACCACAAACAGCGTCGCAAAGGCAGTGATCAGAAAGGCACTTTCAGGCATGAAACCTCGTGTCGGTTCAGATCACAATGGCGAAACACCAACAGCGGCACAACGGCGAAGTTAGGCCGCTGCGGCCTCAAGTTTTTCCTGCGATGCCAGCCACAGCGCCTCGGCGCGGTCCAACCCGTTCATCACTTCGGCGTATTTCTTGTTCCAGGTTTCCAATTCGCCCACGCGCGACGCGTCATAAAGATCAGGGTCGGCCAGCTTTTTGGCCAGCCTGTCGCGCATTTCGTTCAGCTTCGCCAGAATCAGTTCCGATTTCTTGACCTCGGCACGCAGGGCTTTCACGTCATCGTGGCTAAGTTTCTTGACCTTTTCAACCGCCTTGGCCACGGGTTTTGCATCCTCATCGCCTGCCAGCAATTGGCGGCGGTAGGCTTCCAAATCTTCGGTATAAGGTGTCACAGCGCCACCCTTGACCAACCAAAGCCTGTCGGCGACCAGCCCCAGCAAGTGCATGTCGTGGCTGACCAAAATCACGGCACCCGAATACTGCGTCAAGGCTTCAACCAAAGCCTCGCGGCTTTCCATATCCAAGTGGTTGGTCGGTTCGTCCAAAATCAGCAGATGCGGCGCGTCGATGGTGGCCAGCAACAGCGACAACCGCGCCTTTTGCCCGCCCGACAGCCGCCCAACAGCGGTTTCTGCCTGATCGGCCATCAACCCAAAGCCTGCAAGCCGGGCGCGCAGCCGTGGCTGCCCCTCGGCGGGCCGCAGCCGCATCACGTGCTGCAACGGTGTCTCGTCAATCACCAACTCATCGACTTGGTGCTGCGCGAAATAGCCGATGCGCAGCTTGGAGGACGACACCATTTTGCCCATCGCTGGTTTAAGTTTACCCGCCAACAGCTTGGAAAGTGTAGACTTTCCTTCACCGTTGCGGCCCAGCAGCGCGATGCGGTCATCCTGATCAATCCGCAGCGACAGGTTTTTCAAAATCAACGGCCCGCCATAGCCCACCGCTACGCCTTCCATGTTGATGATCGGCGGCGACAGTTCTTCAGGTTCGGGGAACGTAAACACCACCTTCTTGGCATCTTCGGGCGCCGTGATCGTCACCATCTTTTCCAGCATTTTCACGCGCGATTGCGCCTGCACGGCTTTGGAGGCCTTGGCTTTGAACCGATCGACGAACGACTGCAAATGCGCGCGGCGCAGCTCTTGTTTTTTCGCCTCGGCCTGCAACACCGCCCGGCGTTCGGCGACCTGGCGGGCAAACTGATCGTAGGGCCCCGACCAATAGGTCAGCTTTTTGTTGTCCAGATGCAGAATGCCCGTCACCGCGCGGTTCAAAAGCCCGCGATCATGGCTGATGATCAGCACGGTATGGGGGTATTTTTGAAGGTAGGCTTCCAGCCACAAAGCACCTTCCAGATCAAGATAGTTGGTCGGCTCGTCCAGCAGCAAATAGTCGGGCTGCGCGAACAGCACCCCCGCCAAAGCCACCCGCATCCGCCAGCCGCCCGAGAAGTCTGAACAAGGGCGCAGTTGGGCATCGGCATCGAACCCCAGACCCTTCAGGATGCTGGACGCACGACCCTCGGCGCTCCACGCATCAATATCGGTTAACCGGGCCTGAATCTCGGCAATGCGGTGGGCGTCATGCGCGGTTTCCGCCTCGATCAACAGGCTGGCGCGTTCGGTATCTGCGGCCAACACGGTTTCAATCAGCGATGTTGACGACGACGGCACTTCTTGCGCCACGCCGCCAATCCGGGCGCGGTTGGGCAGCGATATATCGCCGCCCTCCAGCGCCAATTCGCGCTTGATGATGCGGAAAAGCGTGGTTTTACCCGCGCCATTGCGCCCCACAAGGCCCACTTTATGACCCGTGGGAATGGTGGCCGACGCGCCTTCAAACAAAGGGCGGCCTTCGACGGAATAGGTGATATTTTCGATTTTAAGCATGCGCCGTGCCTTGCCCTATCGCGGGCGCGGCGTCAACGGGGTGCGCGTGCTTTCACGGGGTTACGCGGCCATCAGGATACTCGGCCGGGCCTTTCAGTTCAAGTTTATTGCTAAAAGGATCAAATATATAGAACGAATGCCCCATGCCGCGCGCGCCACCATGGGTGGCTTCACGCTCAATCGCCACACCATGTGCTGCCAGATGCGCGCGCATCTCCGCCGGATCAAATGGGCTGGTGGCGATACACAGATGATCCACATTGCGCCCGCCTGCCACTGGCGGGATCGCGGATGCCGCCCCCGTATGGGTGATATCCCACAACACGATCAGGGACGCACCACACCAAACCTGCTCCATCCCCAGCGCAGGATAGCTGTAGCCTGGCACGCATCCCAAAACGCGGGCGTAAAAATCCACTGCGCGGGCCATGTCATCGACAAGGAAAACCACGTGATCAAGACCGACAAGCGTGAAGGGCGGGGCAATTTCAGGCATGGTTGTGCTTTCCGACAGGTTAGTGCCCATCAACACCGCTGCATTGCTCTTTTCAACCCATAGACCGCGTGTTAGCAGGCGCGCAGAAGTTTCCGGGCGCATTTGCCCTTTGAATGGAGAGCCAAATGGCCATTGAACGCACCCTGTCGATCATCAAACCCGATGCCACCAAGCGCAACCTGACCGGCAAGATCATCGCAAAATTCGAAGACGCCGGCCTGCGGGTTGTAGCGTCAAAGCGCATTCATTTGACGATGGCCCAGGCGGGCGCGTTTTATGCAGAACACGCCGCACGCGGGTTTTACGGCGAGCTGTGCGAATTCATGGCGTCTGAACCGGTTGTTGTGCAGGTTCTGGAGGGGGAGTCGGCCATTGCGAAAAACCGCGAAGTGATGGGCGCAACTGACCCGGCGGCAGCCGATGCAGGCACGATCCGTAAGGAATTCGCACTGTCGAAGGGCGAAAATTCGGCACATGGATCCGACAGCGAAGCGGCTGCGGCACGCGAGATTGCGTTCTTCTTCTCGGGGTTGGAACTGGTCGGCTGATCCACTTCAAATTTCTTCGAAGAAATTTAAGGGTCGCCCATAACCGGGCGACCTTTTGTCTTTTACCCGACACGGAGACACGCATGATTTTGCCAGCCTCAATGCAATCGCTGATTGCCCGCGTCACTGCCGCGTTTCCACACTATCCTCGTCTGCCGCAAATGTTTGCAGACACCTATGCCAATACCTTTACCACCACTTTGCGCCCCCAACCCGATGGCAGCGTTTTCGTCATCACCGGTGATATCCCGGCTATGTGGCTGCGCGATTCTGCGGCCCAAGTGCGGCCCTATCTGCATCTGGCCAAAGATGATCCCGCCTTTTCCGCGCTGATTGCCGGTGTGATAAAACGGCAAATACACTACATCCTGATCGACCCCTACGCCAATGCCTTTAACGAATCCGCCAATGGCCACTGCCATAACCGCGATGAAACCGCGATGTCCCCCTGGGTGTGGGAGCGTAAGTATGAGTTGGACTCACTTTGCGCGCCGCTGAAACTGGCGTTTGATTTTTGGCAGACCACGGGGCAGGTGGGGCATCTGGGCGCCGAATTTATCAACGCGGCCAGGGTGATCGTGGCCAAAATCCGCGTTGAGCAAGACCATGCGCTATCACACTATAGGTTTCAGCGGTTTGATTGTGTGGCGATGGACACGTTAACCAATGCCGGGCAAGGCAACCCGGTAGCGCCGACGGGAATGAGTTGGTCAGGCTTTCGGCCCAGCGATGATGCCTGCACCTATAACTATCTGATCCCGTCGAATATGTTTGCGGTGGTGGCGCTGCAGTGTCTGGCGGCTTTGCCGTTGGATGACACAGCTTTGCAGGCCAGTGCAAAGATTTTGGCCGATCAGATCAGGACCGGGATCGAACGGTTTGGGACGGTTAACCATCCACATTTTGGCAAGATATACGCCTATGAGGTGGACGGCTTGGGCCATGCCAATCTGATGGACGATGCCAATGTGCCCAGCCTTTTGGCGATGCCTTACATCGGATATTGCGCGCCGGATGATCCGGTCTACCTTGCCACCCGCGCTTTTGTGCTAAGCGACAACAACCCGTATTTCTTTGCAGGCACCGCCGCGACAGGCATCGGCAGCCCCCATACCCCAACAGATTACATCTGGCCGATATCTTTGTGTATTCAAGGGATTACGACTGAAAATTCCAGTGAAAAACTGGCGCTTCTGGAAACCTTGATGCGGGTTGATGCGGGCACGGGGCTGATGCACGAAGGCTTTCACAAAGATGATCCATCGCAATTCACCCAGCCGTGGTTTGCCTGGGCCAATTCGATGTTTGCGGAATTTGTGATTGACCTTCTGAACGCGGTTACTAGGCGCTAGGTTTTTGTCACCACACCAAAAAATTGCAATGCCTTTTCAAGGTCTGACCTGCCGCTACCATGGAAATCCGCCTTGATCCCGTCAAACCGCGCGCGCAGGACCTTTTTTTCATCGCCCTGACAATCGTTCCAGGGTCTGCCCTGCAGGCCCATATGCAGCACATAATATCCGATGAAATGCGCCCGGATTCCTGTGGCCAACAGCGCCCTGTAGGCTGCATCGGCACCCATGACGCGAATTTCCTCTGCCGACGTGATGCCGGCCTTGGCAAATGCCGCTTCTGACGCGGGGCCAAGGTTTGGAATGGACGATACCGGACTGGGCATGGCAGGGCCTTTGATTGCTGCACTCTAACCCTAAACGACAGGTCGGTTCAGCGGCAACCGCTGTCAGATCGAAGCCCAATCACGAATAACGGGCGCGCCGCCTTGTTGTTGCGGTTTTGGGGTTTGGCTTTGGCCCTGCTGTGCGGCGGGGGTCGAGGTGCCCCCCTGCTGGGTGGGGGATGGCGTGGTCATCTGTCTGCTCCGGTCGTTTCTTACGGCTTGGTGCCGATTTTTTACGCTGCGCTGCTCTTGCGACCTTAAAAAGACCAAAACAAGAGATAATTACGACTAAATATTGCAAAATTGCGACGGGGGCAACGGAATTTCCGCAGTGACGTGGCGGAAATTCCATCACATGACGGTGATTCTACAATTGCGTGTCAAACGCAAATACTTCCGCAGTTTTTTCGATCCTTCGCCTGCAAAACGTCGATCGTTCTTGCCAGATGCCGTTGAATTGCACCGCTTTATCCACCTGCCTTAGACATGAGTATGTTTTTACAACGCCGTTTAATGCCGCTTTGGAAATAGGGGGCTATATAAGTAAGGGAAAAAACAAAAGAATTTGATAGATGTTTGCGGTAACAGGAAAGCGGTTTGAACGGGCCTAAAGAGCAGTCAAAGCATGGTTTAAGTGGCGGGATTGGGTTGACGCTGGCCGTGCGCAGTCTAGGCTGTTGTTGAGCAAAGACCTTATGTGCGGACCGAACCTTTGAATGATCTAAGCCTGACACCGAACCTGTTGCAGTCTGATGTGCTGCGTCATCTGACCTTCACGCTGGGCAAAGACGCGCCCAACGCAAGCCACTATGATTGGCGCATGGCGCTGTCTTATGCGATTCGCGACCGGGTGGTTGAACCGTGGTTCGCGTCAACCCGCCGCACTTGGGCCGAAGATCGCAAGCGGGTGTATTACCTGTCGATGGAGTTTCTGATTGGCCGCATTTTGGAAGATGCCACGGTCAATCTGGGTCTGCGCGATATGGCCGAAGACGTGATGGCCGGGTTTGGCCAAAGCTTCCGTGGTTTGGTGGAAGATGAACCTGACGCCGCGCTTGGCAATGGCGGTTTGGGCCGCTTGGCCGCCTGTTTCATGGAAAGCATGGCAACGGTAGGGTGCCCTGCCTATGGCTACGGTATCCGCTATGAACATGGGCTTTTTCAGCAGCGGTTCGAACAGGGCCGCCAGATTGAGGCCCCCGAAGATTGGCTAAGCCAAACCCACCCGTGGGAATTTCCGCGCCCGGAATCCCACTATACCATTCCCTTCAAAGGGCAGGTCGAAACCCGTGATGGGCGCGAGGTTTGGGTGCCCGGCGAAACCGTTCTGGCATCGGCGCATGACACGCCGGTGATCGGCTGGAAAGGCAAATGGGCCAACACCCTGCGCCTGTGGGAGGCAAAGCCCACCAAGATGTTCGATCTTGAACGGTTCAATCGCGGCGATTACGCAGCGGCTGCCGAGCCTGAAAATCTGGCGCGCACCCTTAGCCGGGTTTTGTATCCTGATGACACCACCTATCAAGGCAAAGAACTGCGCCTGAAACAGGAATTTTTCCTGACTTCAGCGGCCCTGCAAGACATCATTCGCCGGTTCAAGGCCGATCATACCAATCTGCGCGATCTGCCGAAATACGCGGCGATCCAGATGAATGACACGCATCCCGCGATTGCCGGGCCGGAACTGATCCGGCTGTTGTCAGATGAAAATGGGTTAAGTTTTGAAGACGCGCTGGAAACCGCGCGCAATTGCCTTGGCTATACCAACCACACCCTGCTGCCAGAGGCGTTGGAACGCTGGGCCACCTTCACGTTCGGCACGGTGTTGCCGCGCCATATGCAGATCGTGGAACGTATTGACAGTTGGCATCGTCGCGAATTCTCGCCCCCCCACTACATTGGCATCGTCAAACACCACGAGGTGCGGATGGGTGAATTGGCGTTTATCATGGCGCATAAGGTGAACGGCGTGTCTGCGCTGCATTCCGATCTGGTCAAGAAGAACCTGTTTCCGGAATTGAACGCGCTGCATCCGGGGCGGATTATCAACCAAACTAATGGTGTAACCCCGCGCCGTTGGCTGAAAATGTGCAACCGCCCCTTGGCGGGGCTGATCACCAAGACGATTGGCGCGGGCTGGGAGGATGATCTTGACCGGCTTAAGGGGTTGGAGCCTTTTGCCGATGACAAGGCCTTCCGCACCGAATTTGACGCGGCCAAGCGGACGAATAAACTGGCGTTGGCAGGCTGGATTGAGGCGGAATGCGGGATCGTGGTGAACCCGGACGCGCTGTTTGATGTGCAAATCAAGCGCATCCACGAATACAAACGCCAGTTGCTGAACATCTTGCAAACCGTGGCCCATTGGAACCGGATCAAAGCCAACCCCACAGGGCCATGGGTGCCACGTGTGAAGATATTTGGCGGAAAATCCGCACCGGGCTATGCGGTGGCCAAGGAAATCATTCATCTTATCAACGATGTGGCGACGGTTATTAATGCTGATCCCGACACAGGCGATTTGTTGAAAATCATCTATCCGGCGAATTACAACGTGTCGATGGCCGAACGGTTGGTGCCTGCCGCGGATCTTTCGGAACAAATATCTACCGCCGGGAAAGAGGCGTCGGGCACCGGCAACATGAAATTCATGATGAACGGTGCCCCCACCATTGGCACGATGGACGGCGCGAATGTGGAAATTTTCCAAGAGGTTGGGGCAGACAACTTTTTCCTGTTTGGCATGACCACCGATCAGGCCGCCAAACGCCGCGAAGACCCTGACCAGTCGCGCAAAGCGATTGACGCCAGCCCCGCCTTGCAAACCGTGCTGCAAATGATCGCCGAAGGGCGGTTCAGCCCGGATCAAACCGACCGCTACCATGGCGTGGTTGATCGTATCTGGCACCATGATTACTTTTTGGTGGCGGCTGATTTTGATGCCTATGACGCGGCGCAAATGGCGGTGGATAAGGCCTATGCAGATCGGGATGGTTGGGTAAAGATGGCCGTTCTGAACACCGCGCGATCCGGATTTTTCTCATCCGATCGCACCATTCGCAGCTATATGCACGATGTCTGGTCGATCCCTTCAGCCCTGTGAGGCCGCAATGACTGACCAAGTGACCAGCCAGCTGATTGACCCCAATGCGGCGGCGGCGATTGCCGAAGGGCGGCACGGCGATCCGTTCTCGGTGTTGGGGCTGCACAAACGTGGTGGCAAATGGGTGGTGACCGCGTTCGATCCGGGCGCGCAAGCAATGTCGGTTCTGGTGGGCAAAGCGGGTAAGCCTGTGGCGGGCGTGGCCGTTTCGGGTGCGCCGGGGGTGTTTGTGGCGGACCTGGCGAAGAAATCGGACTACCGGCTGCAATTTCACGGTCATGGCGCGGAATGGCAGACAGAAGACCCGTTCCGTTTTGGCCCGGTCCTGTCGGATATGGACGAATATCTGCTGGGCGAAGGCACGATTAAGCGGCTGTGGCATGTGCTGGGCGCGCATCTGATCAGCCATGAAGGCGTGGCGGGCACGCATTTCGCGGTCTGGGCCCCGAATGCCGAACGGGTGTCGGTGGTGGGCGGCTTTAACGCCTGGGATGGTCGGCGTCATCCGATGCGCAAGCGCGGTGGCACCGGGGTGTGGGAAACTTTCCTGCCGGGGATCAAGGATGGCGAAGCGTATAAGTATGAATTGCGCGGCCCCGGTGGGGTGTTGTTGCCCCTGAAATCCGACCCGGTTGGATTCGGGTCCGAACACGCGCCTGCCAATGCAAGCGTGGTGCGCGATATAGGCGGGGCTGCGTGGCAAGACGGGCCTTGGATGACACGGCGCGGCGCGTTGCAATCCATCGACGCGCCGATTTCGGTTTATGAGGTGCATCTGGGGTCATGGAGGCGCGCGCCCGGCGACCGGATGCTGTCGTATCTGGAATTGGCCGATCAGTTGGTCGATTATGCTGTGGATATGGGATTCACCCATATCGAATTGATGCCTGTATCAGAATATCCGTTTGATGGGTCTTGGGGCTATCAACCCGTTGGCCTGTTCGCGCCCACCATCCGCCATGGCACGCCACAGGAATTTCGCGCCTTTGTCGATGCCGCGCATCAAAAGGGTATTGGCATTCTGCTCGATTGGGTGCCGGGGCATTTCCCATCCGATGCGCATGGCTTGGGGCGGTTTGATGGCACGCCTTTGTATGAACACGCCGACCCGCGCGAAGGCTTTCATCAGGATTGGAACACCCTGATTTATAACTATGGCCGGGTTGAGGTTTCTAACTATCTTGTCTCTAACGCCCTTTATTGGTTGGAAGAATACCATATCGACGGGCTGCGGGTGGATGCGGTGGCGTCGATGCTTTACCGCGATTATTCCCGCGACGCCGGCCAATGGGTGCCGAACAAAGATGGCGGGCGCGAGAATTATGAGGCCATTGCCGTTCTGCAGCAGATGAATATCACCGCCTATGGCGAATCTCCCGGCGTGGTGACGATTGCCGAGGAAAGCACCGCCTTTGCCGGTGTGTCGCGCCCCGTTAACCACGGCGGCCTTGGGTTTGGTTTCAAATGGAACATGGGGTGGATGAATGACACGCTGTCTTACATGCACAAAGACCCGATATATCGGCGCTATCACCACCACCAGATGACGTTTGGGCTGCATTATGCGTGGTCGGAAAATTACATCTTGCCGATCAGCCATGACGAAGTGGTGCATGGCAAGGGCAGCATGATTGAAAAAATGCCGGGGTCGAGGGATGAAAAATTCGCCAACCTGCGGGCGTATTACGGGTTCATGTGGGCGCATCCGGGCAAAAAGCTGTTGTTTATGGGCTGCGAGTTTGGCCAAGGGCGCGAATGGAACCACAACCAATCGCTTGACTGGCACCAATTGGAGGTGCCCGCGCATAGGGGCATGCAGGCGCTGGTGCGCGATCTGAACCATATTTACCGCGCAAATGCGGCGCTGCATGTCAACGATACCCGGCCCGAAGGGTTTGAGTGGATCGACAGCAATGACGCCGAAGCGGGGGTGTATTCCTGGGTTCGCAAGGGCCGCGCCGGTGATCCGATGGTGGTGGCCTTGGTGAACATGACGCCGGTGGCGCGCAGCTACCGCGTGGGCCTGCCCGCGCCGGGGCATTGGGCGGAAATTCTGAACACCGATGCGGGCGTTTACGGCGGCGGCAATCGGGGCAATTCAGGTGGCGTGATGGCAGAACCCGTGGCGCATGTGGGCCGTCCACAATCGGCACTGGTGATGGTGCCGCCGCTGGCAACGGTTTGGTTAAAGCAAGATTAAAAAACAATACCCGGAGGAGGACCACAATGAATCCCAGACCGAATGCGCGACTATCAACCCAAGCCATGGCCTTTGTGCTGGCGGGGGGGCGCGGCAGCCGCTTGAAAGAGCTGACCAACCTGCGCGCCAAACCGGCGGTCTATTTTGGCGGCAAAACCCGGATCATCGACTTTGCGCTGTCGAACGCGCTGAATTCCGGCATCCGCAAAATGGCGATTGCCACGCAGTACAAGGCGCATTCGCTGATCCGGCACATGCAGCGCGGATGGGGGTTCTTCCGCGCCGAACGCAACGAATATCTGGATATCCTGCCCGCATCACAACGGGTGTCTGAGAATAAATGGTATCTTGGCACCGCCGACGCTGTGGCGCAAAATATTGATATCGTTGATTCTTATGGAGTGAAATACATCGTCGTGCTGGCAGGCGATCACATTTACAAGATGGATTACGAGGTGATGCTGCAACAGCACGTGGCATCTGGCGCGGATGTGACCATCGGCTGCCTGACCGTGCCCCGGATGGAGGCGACCGCCTTTGGCGTGATGCATGTCGACAAAGACATGCGGATCACCGATTTTCTGGAAAAGCCCGCCGACCCGCCCTGCATTCCCGGCGATCCGGCCAATGCGCTGGCCTCGATGGGAATTTATGTGTTTGATTGGACGTTCCTGCGCGACCTGTTGATCCGTGATATGGCAGATGAAAATTCAAGCCATGATTTCGGCAATGACCTGATCCCCGATATCGTGAAGAACGGCAAGGCGGTGGCGCATAAGTTTGCCGACAGCTGCGTGAAATCGGGGCTGGAAACCGAACCCTATTGGCGCGATGTGGGCACGATTGATGCGTTCTGGCAGGCCAATATTGATCTGACCGATTTTGTGCCAAAGCTGGATCTATACGATCAAAGCTGGCCAATCTGGACGTATGCCGAGATTTTGCCGCCCGCAAAGTTCATCCATAATCAGGAAGGGCGGCGTGGCGCTGCGGTGTCGTCGCTGGTGTCGGGCGATTGCATTGTGTCGGGGTCTGAGGTTGCCAATTCGCTGCTGTTCACCGGGTGCCGCACGCATTCGTTCAGTAGTCTGGAATATGTGGTGGCCCTGCCGCAAGTGATCGTGAACCGCAAAGCCGAGTTGAAAAACTGCGTGATTGATCGCGGCGTGATCATTCCCGAAGGGCTGGTGGTGGGCCAAGACCCGGATGACGATGAGAAATGGTTCCGGCGCACGGAAACCGGGATTGTGTTGATC
>JANNAT010000117.1:0-4774 GCA_031384605.1 Cypionkella sp. | reverse complement strand
TTCGGAAAACACCCGAACCCATTTGCCAAGGGTCGAGTGCCCAATCCCCAAATCAGACGCAACCTGACGCCTTGTCAGGCCACTGGTCTGCGCGATGCGAACCGCATCCCGCTTGAACGCGTCGCTGTGTATCGCTGCCATGTCCGGTCTCTTTGATGGCGAGTATTGCTCTCAAAAGACCGGAACGAAAAGCTGGCTTGTCGAACACATCGTGATCGCGGGTGGACCGGAGGATCCCGCTGCATGGGACAAGCTGACAGCTTTGCTGGGGCGGACATGGACTCACGAAAGTGGCGCTGTGATGCAGCTGTCCAAACTCGCCATCGACATCGGTTATGAGGCCCCGGCGGTTTACGCCTGGTCGCGCGCCGCCGGTTACGAGCAGGTGACCCCGATCAAGGGTGTCGAAAGCTTCAACCGCTCGACGCCGGTATCGGGGCCGACCTTTGTCGACGCTACCATCGGCGGCAAACGTCTGCGCCGGGGCGCGCGCCTTTGGACCATCGCAGTCTCCACCTTCAAGGCGGAAACCTACCGGTTCCTTCGGCTGGAACGCCCGAGCGACGAGGACCGTGCGGTCGGCGTCTGTGACGCGGCTGGCACGATGCACTTGCCCAGCTGGGCTAACACCGAATGGCTGAAGCAGCTGGTCGCCGAACAGATGGTGACGGTGCGCAACAAGCGCGGCTTCGGCCATCAGGAATGGCAGAAGATGCGCGAGCGGAACGAGGCGCTGGACTGCCGGGTCTACGCCCGCGCGGCAGCGTGGATCCTTGGCGCCGACCGCTGGGACGAGGCGACCTGGCGGTCACTGGAAAGCCAAGCGGGCGTGGAAACCAAGGCGATTGCCGCACCAGAGGTGGTGGAACCGACCGCGCCCACCGCCGGAACCGTGCTGACACCGCGCCGCCGCCGTTCGGGCGCGGTGACCCCGACATACATGAGGTAGCGAAATGACTTTGGCCGAAACGCAGGCGCTGCTGAGCGCCCTCCTTGGCATGCGCTTCGGCGGCGTGCGGTCCATCACCTACGACAGTCGGCAGATCAGCTATGGCTCGGACGCTGAACTGGCGACGGCAATCTTCGACCTCGAGCGCCGGATCGCGGCCGTCGACACCACTGTGACGCGTTCGCGGGTATCCCGTCCCTTCGCTAGCAAGGATCTTTGATCATGGCGGCGACTAGCTGGCGCTCCCGCCTCCGCGCATGGGTCGGCGGATTTGGCGTGCCCGGTGGCTTCGATGCCACCTCCGGCCAGCGCCGGTTGAAGGGCTTTGTCAACGTCGCGCAGATTCTGCGCCGGGGGATCACCTATTGGATTGGCATCCGGCATTCCTCCACCGCGATCCTGTCGGCATGGGCATCGACTGCCACGCCCGATCTGAACGGTGGCACCCCGGTCACCACTGCCCGCAAAGTGCTGCGCCGGACATTGGCCTATGCCACCGCAGCACCCGGAACATGGGGATACTTGGCATCTGAGACAAACGCCGGTCCCGCCTCCGCTATCTGGTTGCGCGCCGCATGACGGCTTCAGCGCGAAAATCACAGCAGGAATAACGGAAGTAGCAAGAACCATAATCGAACAAAAAGAACGCGGCATCACCATCAACAAGGCGCTGGCCTGGACCATGTTGGTCTCGGTGGCAGGCCTGATCTGGTGGGGTGGCGGGACATTGGCCTCGCTGCAAAGTGCGGCGGACCGCCTCACCTCCGCCCTGACCGAAACCCGCGAGATGATTGTGGCCGAGCGGGCGAATTACGCGCAGCTTGAGGCCCGAGTCCGGGCACTGGAAAACAGCTCCACAAGGCAGGACACGCGCTTTGATGCGCTGTCTCTTTCGATCAACGAGCTGAAACAACAGGCCCGCGAAACCAATGCGCTGCTGCGGGAACTGGCTCAACGCCCATAATCAAACCCACCACCCACCGACCGTCCCCGACCCGCCCGCACGGCGGGTTTTTTGTTGCCCGAGGTTGGGCAGAAAGAGCCATCCAATGACCACAGACTCCGATGACGCCATCCGCCTGATCCAGAGCGGGTTGGACAGACTTGGCCACGCGCCCGGCACCATTGACGGCCGCTGGGGCGTACGGACTGCCCGCGCATTGCGGCAGCTGATCGCCGCCAACGGTCGGGCAGCTTCAGTTGCACCGCAAGGCCCCCTGCCGTGGATCACCGAGGCGAAAAGCGCGCTGGGCCGCAATGAGGCCCGCGACCGGACTTGGCTGATGAATTGGCTGAAGCGCGACAGCCGCGGTTTGGGCGATCCGGCCATGAACCCCTGGTGCGGCGACTTCGTTGAAACCTGCATCCGCATGGGTCTGCCCGACGAACCGCTGCACGGCGCGCTGGGCACCAATCCTTATTGGGCGCGCGACTGGTTGCTGTTCCGGCAGGAAATTAAGCCGGTCACCGGCGCGGCGCTGATCTTCGAACGCGGCTCCGGCGGCCATGTTGGCTTCGCCGTCGGCCAGGACGACGCGCATTTCTTCGTCCTCGGCGGCAACCAATCAGACGCAGTGACAATCGCCCGCATCACCAAGTCGCGCCTGCTCGGCGCGCGCTGGCCAGCGACCTATCCGCCCCGCCCGCAGCGCCTGCCGACCATGAAGGCGGGCGAATTCCTCGCAACCACCAATGAAATCTGAATTGGAGAACACCATGTTGAAGCCTGCAATCCTCGCACTGATCCGCCAAATCCTCACCGTCGCGGGCACAGCGCTGGTCGCTAAAGGCTACGTCCAGGCATCCGACATTGAACCGGTGATCGGCGCGTTGCTGACCATCGGGTCGGCGGTTTGGTCTGTCGCCGATAAGCGCAGAAGGTGACCAATTTGTGATTCCACCTTATTCACACTACGGAATGGCCCACAGCATATTGAACTGTGCGGAAGTGTCCCCGCGCAGTTGATGACTTGTCTGCTCTAAGTCAGGCATTGCTGACGTTTTGGACCGCACCCACTTAGTCAGCAGCTTCCGCCCCGCCCTTATCCTTGGCGACGTCGACGCTGATGGGCGCAAAACCGTCCGCCTTCAGCACGACGGTGATCGTCTTTGCCGCTTGACTAGTGATGTAGATCGAATTTGGGTTGGCGCGGAAATGCCCTGCCGCGGCACCGTCGTCGAGGTGAATTCGCGCCTCACCCCCGGCGGGAACGCTGAAGCCGTCAAGCTGGCGAAAAATGCCTTCGACCTTACCCGTATCGGCATCCGTGATGCTGTAGTAGACCCCGAAGCCGGACAGATCCGTGCTGCCCGAGTTGGTCACCAGCAGTTCCAAGTGATCGGTCGCATCCTTCTTGGCGGCATAGTCATAGTTGTTTTCAACCAGCGCCTCCTTGATGGCGAAGGGTGCGGGGGCACCGGTCATGTCCAAAGGGTTCGCCATGAAGGCGGGATCGGTGTCTGCCAGATCGCTCAGACCGTCGCCATCGGTGTCGGCAACCATCGGATCGGTGCCGAGCAGCACCTCCGAGGTATCGGGCACACCGTCGCCATCCGTATCGGTGGTGGCGGTTTGCGAAAACCCCGGGCTGGCCAGCGTCAGGCCAAGGATGGAGACGAGCGCAAGTGTCGAGATGTGGTTCTTGAGTGTCATGGTGTCGTTCCTTTGAAATCAGGCTTTTGCAAGCCGGTCGGGGTTGAGGGGAAGAGCCAGCGCCAGTGCGCTTAGCCCGAGGGCGGTTAGAAAAATCCAGATCAGATTGCCCAACATTTCGATCAGGATGGGGCCGAGCGGCATTCCGGCATAGGTCGCCTTGATCCCCAGCACGGCGAAGGTAAACCGCTCAAAATGTTTGGTGACAGAGGCCTGTTCGATGCCGTCTCGCACTGTCTCGAAGGTGGCAAAACTTTTCAGGATCACAATCTGATCCGGCTTGGCGATGTTCAGTTGCTTGAACACACCGCCAGCTACCTGATTGTCAGGATCCAGCGTGTCGCCGATCTGCGGAGCGATCAGGACCAGCGTTAGCCAGACCGCAAAGGCCACCAGCAGGGCATGGCTTGGTTGCTTCATGTGCAGCGACAGGATGAAGCTTACGAGGAAGAAGCAGGCGGTGTACATGACTGCCACGGCCCAGACGACGGCAACGCGCAGCAGATCATCCATGCCCAGACCGATGCCGGATAGCATGTGCAGCAGCAGCGCAAGACCACCTAAGACCAGCGCAAGACCGCCTGCCAGAAGGCAAATCCCGGCCAGCGCCTTGCCTGCCACGAATTGCCACCGGCGCATTGGTCGTGTCAGCATCAGCGCCAAAGTTTGCCGTCCGCGTTCGCTGGCAGCCGAGCGGTAGCCGATCAGAATGGCGATGGCGGCCCCGATGATTTCGATCTGCTCGATAGCGCCGCGGAGCAGCCGCAGCGGATAGAATTCCGGGGCATTGATCGCATCGGCAGATTTGCCAAGCGCCAGAAGGGACGCCTTGGCCGCCTCGTAGGTGGCGACGTCGTTGCGCAGGGCGATGGCACCTGTGACGAGGGCCACCAATGCGGCAAGGCCCAGAAAAGCGGTGACGATCAGGATGAAACGGTCGCGCAGTGCATCGCGAATATCCTTGGCTGCGATGGTGCGGACGGGTGTGGGTTTCAAAGTAGCGAAGTTCATGATGGCGTCAGACATTGTACTCTCCTTGCGTCATGGAAAGCCGGGTCAAGGCGCGCCACGCGATTGCGCCAGCCACACCGGTTGCCAGCATCAGATTGATCACCGGCGGGATGAAGGATGGCGAAGTGATGCCTTGCGGCAGGTAGTCAAGCAGCCCCGCC
>JANNAT010000109.1:0-3210 GCA_031384605.1 Cypionkella sp. | reverse complement strand
CGTGATATGATGCAATATCTGGCGGCGGATGTGAACAACGACGGCGATATCAGCCGGGATGAGGTCGCGGTGCTGGCAGCGGCCGCGCAGGCGGGCAAGCGGGGCCGTTTGCAGCGCGGGTTTGATCAGGCGGATAGCGATACCAATGGGCTGTTGTCGATGGCGGAACTTCGCGGCTTTGCGCAAGGCACGGCGATGGCCCAGATGTCGGCTGCCGATGCCAATGCGCTAAAGGCGCTCCTGCAATTTGATGCAGATGGTAACGGCGTTGTGGCGATGGAAGAAGTTGCTACCGGGGTAAGTGCGTTGGTTGGCCTCCTACTAAACACCGAGTCTGCCAGGCTTCGATAAATGAGCCCATCGTGGTCGAGGTCGGACTGGCGTATGGCCCGCATGTCTTCAACTAGTTTCTGGTCGGCAGCATTCCGTATCTCAGGAGATCGATCCCGGTTAATTGTGTCAAATTGCTCTGCCTCGCCATAACCCCTGTCATGCTGCTTGAAGGCTTCGTTAAGCGCATCAACTCCGTCTTGCTCAAATGTCGTCCCGTCGCGCTGTCCGTCAGTCCAACCAGGTCCACCATAAAGCCCGTATGTCGGTAGACCGCCGCCGTTCCAGGTCACCCAATTGATGTTCCCCACATCATTCTCCGATATCGATTATCTTCTCGGGCGATTCTCGCAAAAGACCAAGCATGCTAATCCCGCTTCTGCCGAGAAACATCGCTGAAATATCCTTCGAGCTACCCCCGCCGACGATCTCTGGGTTCGTCATCACGCCGATGCTCAGGCCATGCACATCATCGGAAAGAAGATTTGGCCTCCCGGAATCCGTTTCGGGCGGAAGGGCCTGACTGTAAATTAGCGAGCCATCGGATTTCTTAATGGCCGATACCGTTTGTACTCTTCCACCTACCGGGAATTCAACGGACCGGAGAACGATGAGTTCGGAGTTTGCAGAGCAGTCCGCAGCAGACACGCGCCCAAGCTTTATTGACCTAAACTCAAGTGGCTCGACCTCCACCCTTAAGTCACCAAGACGGATGGAAAACAGATCGTTCTGGCCGGAAATCCTCGTCGCATTGAGGAAGCGGGAATTGATATTGCCGGAGCCCGTATCACCGACATAGGCCTCGCCCATCGAGACCGTAAGTAAGTCACCATCTTGCGTCTGGCACAGTTTTCCAGCGGTACTGAAAGCCGCACCGGTAAAAATCGACATACCAGAATGCCCAAGTTCCGCTATCATTCTGACGGGAACCGGATTGCCAGCCGCCCGTTGGTTGTACTTTCCGACAATAAAGAAAATGCGTGTTCTGCCATTTCCGGCCAATTCAATAGGACCCCCGATGAACAAGTCCGTTGAAAACAGCACTTCGTAGGCCGGAGCGCTGTCGAGCGGTTCCAGGGCCACCAGACGATAAACAGACTGCTCATTCAATACTTCAACAAAAAGAACTCTGCCAGCCTTCGTAATAAACGGAGCCTCTATTAATCCTTCACTCCTAACTTCCGCAAGAAGCACGCCATCCGGTTTCCAAAGAAAAAGACTTGAGCCTGACCTCTTGCGAAACACAGCAGCGTATAACTGTTGGGTCATGTGGGTCGCACTCAAAGACCAAACTCCGTCGGTTCTGGCGAATACCCGCGAATACATCAGACCTGCCATTATCAATCCTAAGCCAGCAATTAAAACCGCAACAGCCCAAGTCCTTGTCACCCTACAGCTCGCGGCGCGCTTGTGGCATTGGTCAGTTGTTTGCACCACCTAGATTTCAGCCACATTCAGAACCTCCCAAAGGTAGGCTGCTGGGAGAACCCAGCCGCAACACGATTAACCATTTGTTCTCCCGTCAAAGTTGAACCTGTCAATGAGAATTTTTAGCCTGGTTGCTTTTTCTTTGGACAGACGCTCTCAACCTCCTGTCCGGCTTAAGTCCGCCTCGATCCCGTCTGGACGATCTGGTTGCCGCCGATGCTGGTGCTGGCGTTTGTGCCGGTCGCGCTTATCGAGATGACGCCGGCCTGGATCAAGGTTTGCAGCTCGCCCGCGTCCGATATGAACCGCCCCGAGTTTGCCGGAGACCTTCAACCTGACTAAGGATGAGGGCTATGGAAAAGAGCAAGACATCAAATCGTTATTCACCTGAGATGCGGGCGCGGGCCGTTCGCATGGTGCTGGAGCATCAAGGCTCCTATGAAACGCAATCGGTGTCCGATCTGCAAGGCCTGCACCACTGCTCCCGCCCGAACAGTCATACGGCACATAGACGAAGAGGCCCGCCAGATCGCGCGCAGTCTTTCCCACACCGAGAAGTTCGCCGTCAGCCGCCGCAAGCGCAAGAAGGTCGAGATGTTATTCGCCCATCTGAAGCGCAATCTCGGCTTCACGCGCCGTCGGCTCAGAGGGCTGCGCGGTGCCCGTGACGAATGTATCCTCGCGGCCACTGCGCAGAACCTAAAACGTCTGGCGAAACTGGTCCCTGCATAAGGCCGAAAGAGCCTTCACGGGCTGGACGTCAAATCAACGGAAAAATATTCAAATTCCGTCTGTTAGACTGACTTGAAAACGCCGAGCACAAAATATATCAGGCCGAGTTTTTCACCTTTATCGGTCGTTTCTGTCGCAACTGCCCTTGGGTCCAAAGATCAATAGTTTAGCAGCGACAGAACCCCATGGCAAAACTCTTCATCTATTGGGAGGGTTTTGTCCCAGTCGAGACGAATCAGTTCACACTTAGCGGTGGTTTCTGACCGGAGATCTTCACACTCAGGTTCGTGCCGCGTCCTGCGCGAACGACCACTTCGGAGACGTTGTGCTCCGTCTCGTCTTCAACCTGGTCGGCGGCTTGGGGTCTAGTGTGTCGCTCACCCCCTCGCATGGTTCCTCCCCGGCCCTGTTTGTATGCGGGGGGGCGCAGCGCGACATTTCGCTAGCGACTGGCTTTTTCACCGGGGAATCCAGGCGGAATCCACTTGGCGCGCGATCTGGGGAAAAGCGACTCGTTATCAAAGGCTTGCGGAATCACGATCTTGGCGTGCTGGATTCTTTTTCGGAATCCAGGGAATCCAGTTTGTGGAATCCACCGCGCGGGAAGCCAGCCACCGGAAGCCAGCTGGCCATGCACCTCTAAACCACCGGTTTGACTCGAGGCGGGGAGGCATTTGCGCCTCGCCGGATCGAGACTTCACTGGTCCGTTGGCTGCGACG
>JANNAT010000074.1:0-25028 GCA_031384605.1 Cypionkella sp. | reverse complement strand
ATGTGGGGGTTGGCAGACACCGCACAGAGAATCCCTTTATATGTTCCCTATATGTTCTAGTCCATCGCATGGCATTTGCCAATCTTATCTGCGGGGGGCGTGGGGGGGGCGTGGGGGGGGGCGTGGGGGCGGCACCGCGATGAAGGGACCGCGGCAAGCCCTGTCTATCCTATTGCAGCCGGTCTGACCTCACAGCCGCCGCACAGTGCCAAAAGTTACATCCCCCTTCCGCCCCAGGCGCAAACTGACTTGCCGGGCCTGCCCTTTTGTTGCATCACAATCCCCATGGATATTCGCCTCAAAGCCCTGTCTGTTCACTTGCTTACCGCCACCGGGGCGGTACTGGCGATGTTGGCGATGCTGGCGGCGGTTGAGGAAAAGTGGAGCCTGATGTTTGTCTGGCTGGTGGTGGCGCTGTTTGTCGATGGCATCGACGGCCCATTGGCGCGGCGCTATGACACGGCGGCGAATTGGCCAACCTATGACGGCGTGTTGATGGATCTGATCATCGACTATCTGACTTATGTGTTCATCCCGGCTTTTGCCTTGTTCAAATCGGGCATGCTGGATGGCTGGACAGGGTGGTTTGCGATCATCGTGATTGTGTTCGGATCAGTGGTCTATTTCGCCGATACCCGCATGAAAACCAAAGACAAAAGCTTTGCCGGGTTTCCGGCCTGCTGGAACATGGTGGTGCTGGTGATGTTTGCAGTGGCCCCCAGTCAGGGCGTGATCCTGGGGTTTGTCATCTTGCTGACAGTTGGGATGTTTTTGAATTTGAAATTCATTCACCCGACGCGCACCGTGCGCTGGCGCTGGGTATCTTTGCCGATGTCGCTGGCATGGGTGGTGTTTGCGGGATGGGCGGCGTGGATGAACTTTGCGACCGGCAGTTGGGCGCATTGGGGGTTGGTGATCACATCGCTGTATCTGACCTTCGCCGGCATCGCGCAGCAGATTGTGCCGGAACGGGCGGGACACTGAGTTGAGGGCAAAAAGTCGGGGGTTTCACACCCCCGTCTCAATCGCAGGGCGATTAAGACTCCCCCGTGGGATATTTTTGAACAGATGAAGCGCAAATTTTAGCTAAATTTTATCGAATGTCACAGCCGTGTCAGCACAACGCCCGCCACGATAACAACCGCCGCTAACCCTTTGGATCGCGTCATTTTTTCGCCAAACACCAGCCAACCGATCAGCACCGCAAACAAGATCGAGGTTTCGCGCACTGCCGCCACAACGGCAATCGGGGCTTTTGTCATCGCCCAGACCGCGATGCAATAAGCCCCCAGCGACAGCGCCCCGGCCAACAGCCCCATCGCCCAACCGCGCAGCGGCGCGCGCAACATGACCGTGCCATTGATGGCAATTGCGACGGGCACATAAAACACCCCCGCCACCACCATCAGCCAGCCGACATACAAGATCGGATCGCCCGCCGCCCGCGCGCCCATGCCATCGGTGATCGAATAGCCCGCCGTGGCCACGGCCGAGCCCAACGCGAAGGGCAGCAGTTTGCGCTGCTCGCCGCCTGTGAACACGCCATGCGCCATCAGCAAAATGCCCGCACCCAGCACGACGATGCCGGCAAATTCATGGGTTGTGATCTGATCCGTCAAAAACAGCGAACTGAGGACCAGCACGATCATCGGGGCAGCCCCGCGCGCAATCGGATAGACCCGGCTAAGATCGCCATGCTGATAGGCATAAGACAGAAACAGCTGGTAAAACATATGGATAACGCCAGACCCCAGCAGCCACGGCCACGCCGCCGCCACAGGCCAGCCGCGCCACAGGGCGATCACCCCGCCGATACCCGCCTGACAGATCGCCAATATCAGCATGGCCGATTGTTTCGAGGTGCCGGTTTTGATCAGCGCGTTCCACGAGGCGTGCAGAAAGGCGGCCCCTAGGACGGCGAAGAAAATGCCAATGGTCAAAACGGGCCCCTGATTTGCGTTGTGCTATGGCTACGCTTGGCATAGGCGGGCCGCAAGGGCGGTCAGATCAAAAGCCCCGCCGCCCCTTCCAGCCGCAGCAGGAACACTTTGCTTTCAACCCCGCCGCGCGCTGAAAATCCGCCCAGCGATGTTGCCCCCAATACCCGGTGGCAGGGGATCAGAATTGGGATCGGGTTGGCCCCGCAGGCTTGGCCAATGGATTGGGCCGGCACACCAATTTCACGCGCCAGATCGCCGTAAGTGCGGGTATCGCCGTAAGGTATGGCGGCCATGGCGCGGCGGACTTGGGATTGGAACGCGGTGCCGAAGTCTAACGGTAGATCGAAATGCGTCAGGCGGCGGTCGAAATAGGCCGCCAGTTGGCGCGCGGCTTCGGTGAGTAAAGGACTTGGATCGCTGGGGTGATCGGCCCAAACCAGCCCGGTAATCACCCCGTCCTGTTCGGTCAGGGTGATGGGGCCAAGTGGCCCGGTCAGGGCCACCCGGTTGATCATCCCAAAGCCGCGTCGCAGCGCGCGCAGGTGTGCGGGTGCTTGTGGGTGCCGACATCGGGCAGAATTTGCCAGCAGCGTTGGCATTTGTTGCCTTTTGCGCGAGCAAAAACCACTGATACACCGGCCGGAAAATCTGCCCTAAACGCGCCAATCGGAGGCAATCCAACAACCAATTCGATATTTGAGGTAATGCAAAGTTCTGCGAAGTCTATCGTTTCTACTTTTTCTTTGACTTCTGAATAACCGAAATAAACCACAGGTGATGCCTCAAGTGATGAGCCAATCACCTTATTGGTCCGCTCTACTTCCAAAGCCCCTGTCACCACACGCCGAATAGCTCGGATATCATCCCACTTCTCTGCTAGTTCGTAATCTAGCCACGCAGTTGGCGTGTCCGGCATATCCAGCAAATGCACCGACGAGTCCTCGCCGGGATAGCGGCAAAGCCAAACCTCTTCCATGGTGAACACCAGAACCGGGGCCAGCCATGTGGTCAGGCGGTGGAACACGATATCCAGCACAGTGCGCGCGGCACGGCGGCGCAGACTGGTCGGCGCATCGCAATACAGGCTGTCTTTGCGAACATCGAAATAGACCGACGACAGATCCGTGGTGGCAAAGGCGAAAAGTTTTTGGAACACGCCTTGGAAATCATAGCGCGCATAGCCTTCCCGCACTTCGACATCCAGTTCGGCCAAACGGTGCAGGATCCAGCGTTCCAGTTCCGGCATATCGGCAGGTGCGACTTTTTCGGCATCGTCAAAGCCGGCCAGATTGCCCAACAAAAACCGCATGGTATTGCGCAGGCGGCGATAACTGTCGGCGACGCCTTTCAGGATTTCTTTGCCGATGCGCAGATCAATCGTGTAATCCGACTGCGCCACCCACAGCCGCAAAATATCTGCGCCGTATTCGTCGATCACGGTTTGCGGGGCCGTTGTATTGCCCAAGGACTTGGACATTTTCATGCCCTTTTCGTCCAGCGTAAAGCCGTGGGTCAAAACCCCGCGATACGGCGCGCGGCCCATTGTGCCACAAGCCTGCAGCATCGACGAATGGAACCAGCCGCGATGCTGATCGGTGCCTTCAAGATATAGGTCTGCAATGCCGTCGGCGGTGCCATCGGAGCGGTCGCGCAGCACGAAGGCATGGGTTGACCCAGAATCAAACCACACATCCAGCACATCGAACACTTGGGTATAGGCGGCGGGATCAGCGATGCCTGCCAGCATTTTCTCTTTGAACCCCGGCTGATACCAGACATCCGCGCCGTCCGCCTCGAACGCCGCTTTGATGTGGGCGTTCAGGTTGGCATTGCGCAGCAAGAAATCGTCATCGGTGGGCTTTGCCCCGATCTTGGTGAAACAGGTCAGCGGCACGCCCCAGGCGCGTTGGCGCGACAGCACCCAATCGGGCCGCGCGCTAATCATTGAATGCAGCCGGTTGCGGCCGGTTTGGGGTGTCCAGGTGACCAAACTGTCGATCGAGGTCAGCGCGCGGCTGCGGATGGTATCGCCGTAATCGCCCATACCATCGGTCAGCGGTTTGTCAATGGATACAAACCATTGCGGGGTGTTGCGGTAGATCACGGGCGCCTTCGAGCGCCACGAATGCGGGTAGGAATGTTTCAGCTTGCCTTTGGCAAACAACTTGTTCGCCCCTGCCAGCGCCTTGATCACCGACACGTTCGCCGGGCCTTCCTTGCCATCGGGCAGGATGATGTGTTGGCCGCCAAACAGCGGCAGATCCGCGCGGTATGACCCGTCAGGTTCGACATTATAGGTCATCGGCAGCCCGAATTTCAGACCGATCAGGTAGTCATCATCGCCGTGGCTGGGGGCTGTGTGCACGAAACCGGTGCCCGCATCTTCGGTAACATGATCGCCGGGCAGCATCGGCACGCGGAAATCCCATTCGGCATTTTCCGCAAGCCCCGCCAAAGGATGCGCCATCTGGAAGGTTTCCAGCAATTCGGTTGGCACATCGCGCAGCCGGGTATAGCCCGCTACCTTGGCCGATTTGAACACGGCCCCGGCCAGCGCATCAGCCATCATCAGTTTGGCATCAACCTTGGCGCGCGAATCTTGCGCCAGTTGTGTGACCTGATACAGCCCGTAAGAAATGGCCGGATTGAAACTGACCGCGCGGTTTTGCGGGATGGTCCAGGGGGTGGTTGTCCAGATCACCACCGACACATCGCGGAAGGTTTCGGCAAACGCCTCTATCGCGTCGGGCATCTGATCGGCATAACCCTTCACCAGTGCGGGTGTCGGGCTAAGCGACATCACCGGAAATTCGACCCAGATCATGTGGCTGGTGTGATCGTGATATTCCACCTCGGCCTCGGCGAGCGCGGTTTTTTCAACCGGCGACCACATCACGGGTTTGGACCCCTGATACAGGCTGCCGTTCATCAGGAAGGTCATGAATTCGTCGGCAATCACCGCCTCGGCGTGGTAGTTCATTGTAAGGTAAGGGTCTGCCCAGTTGCCCGTAACCCCCAACCGTTTGAATTCCTCGCGCTGGATATCCACCCAACCGGCGGCAAAGGCGCGGCATTCCTGCCGGAAATCAACGATATCGACGGCATCTTTGTTCAGGCCGCGGGCGCGGTATTGCTCTTCGATTTTCCATTCGATCGGCAGGCCGTGGCAATCCCACCCCGGCACATAACGGGCGTCGCGGCCCATCATCTGCTGGCTGCGCACAACCATGTCTTTCAGCACTTTGTTCAGCGCGTGGCCGATGTGCAAATGCCCGTTGGCATAGGGCGGGCCGTCGTGCAGGGTAAACGGCGCGCGGGTTTGGGCCACAGCCTTTTCGCGCAAACGGTCATAAACGCCGATCTTTTCCCAGCGCGCCAGCCAGTCGGGCTCACGTTGCGGCAATCCTGCACGCATCGGAAAATCGGTTTCGGGCAGAAAAACGGTATCGCGGTAATCGGTCTGAACGGTATCGGCGCACATGGGCGGGGGGATCCTTCGAAAATGGGGGGCAATCGTTGCGGTGCAAGCGCGGCATACACCTTGTCCCGGCGTCTGAAAGTTCAGATCACCGGGCGGCTAATTCGACGAAGGATCATCAGTATCTGCATCATAACGCGGCTTATAGGCGGTCAGACTGCGCTGGTAAAGGCTTAGCGCGGGTTCAGATGTGCCCAGATTTCCGACACCACAACCGACCCTTCGCCAACCGCCGATGCCACCCGTTTGACCGAACCGGCCCGCACGTCGCCAACCGCGAAAATACCCGGACAGGACGTTGCATATTGCCCAGCTGATCCCGCAGCCACACCCGTCAGCACAAAGCCCTGGGCATCCAGCGCGACCCGGCCCTGCAACCAACCGGTGTTGGGGGCCGCCCCGACCATCACAAAAACCGCCCGCGCGTCGATGCGCCAATCTTGCGCCTGCGATTGGTCATGGATTGTCACGCCTTCCAGCATGGTATCGCCATGCACCGCCGTGATTTGCGCGCGGTAATGCACGGTGATATTCGCCGCCCGCGTCAGCCGTTCCACCAGATAGCTGGACATCGACGCCGCCAAAGATGCGCCGCGCACCAAGACATGCACATGTTTGGTGCTGCGCGACAAATACATCGCGGCCTGCCCTGCTGAATTGCCGCCGCCCACCACCACAACGTCGGTATCCCGGCAAAAGCGCGCCTCAACCTCGGTTGCGGCATAGTAAATTCCAGCACCTTCCAATGCCTGTATCCCCGGCAAGGCCATCTGGCGATATTCAACGCCGGTTGATATCAGCACAGCGCGCGCCAGCACCCGCGCGTCATTATCCAACGTCAGACACCAGCCGCCCTCTTGCGGAACAATGTTGACCACCCGGTGCGGCAATGCGAACCGCGTGCCAAATTTCATTGCCTGAATCTCGCCCCGCCAGCACAGATCAGCGCCGGAAATGCCGGTTGGAAAACCCATGTAATTCTCGATCCGGCTGGAGGTGCCCGCCTGCCCACCAATGGCCAGATCTTCGACCACCAACGCCGACAGCCCTTCAGACCCCGCATAAACCGCCGCCGCCACACCTGCGGGACCGCCCCCGACGATCACCAGATCAAAGGTGCCCGCGGTGCCCGGATCAAACGCCAAGCCACGGCGTGCCGCCAGAACCGCCGGGCTGACGCCGTCCAGCACCTCGCCATCGCCAAAGATGATATGGGGGTCTGCGGCCGGGTTGAAATTGTACGTCGCACCCAGATCAGCCGCCCCTTCGGTGCGCGGATCAATGAACCGGATCGGCAACCGGTTGCGCCCTGCAAACGCTGCCACTGCCCGCACTTGGCGGTCATCTTCGGGGCCAACCACGGTGACCGCGCCGAACCCAGCGTCCAGCGCGCCGCGCCTGCGCGCGGCCAGAACCGACACGATAATATCAGACATCTCGGGCTCTGCTGCCATCAGCGACAACACCGATGCGCGCGGCGTGCTGATGATCCGCCCAGCGGTTACAGCGCGCACCGAATTCAACACGGCCGCACCGTTCAAAAACGCAATCTCGCCGATGAACTGACCAGCGCCCAGGCTGTTGGCCCCGATCCGCGACTGCCGGCGCAGATCAAACAGCTCAAACTCACCTGCTTCGACGAAATGAAACTGATCGGCCAAAGCGCCGCCTTTCACCACAATCTCACCGGCGGCAACATCACGGGTAACGCCCGCGCGGCGCAACAAGTCGATATGTGCCGCAGTCAGCGGGCGACGGATCATGGTGGACAGGTCTTCGGCCAGATGGTCCATAGGGTGCAATCCTTGGGTTTTTTGGTCGGGCAAAAGGGCACGGCCTGCACACAAACCTTCGGCAAACAGGCAATGCGAAAGACTGGTATTTCGACATAAACCGCAGGTGAAATGGGCACAAAAGCGCCCAAGTCAATGATTAGAGTATTTCGAGTTTAAGTTGGATCAGAATTCAAACCAAAAGTGTTTGAATTCTGATGCTTAAGATTTCAACGAAAACTCGAAACGTTTTAAGCCGGTGTTTTGATGTAGGGGGCCACTGCCCCGGCAGAAACGGGGCCAACGGACTTGGCCGCGCACAATCGCTGCGGTAACGCCAGTTAAATGGTTCAGACCGCCCAAGGCGGCGCGACCTGAACCTTTGGCGCTGCGGCTATTTTTCCGAAACCTGCCCCGCCCAACGGTTCAACCACGCCAGCCCTGCCAGTGACAGGCCAAGTCCTGCAAAGCTGATCACGCGGGTAAGGCCGGTCAGTCCCGCTGCATCCAGCAAAAACACTTTGGCCACCGTGATCGCGATCACCCCCATCGCAATACGGCGCAGCAACACCGAGCGCGCAGCGATGGCCTGATACAGCAGCGCAGCGCCAAGCAGCATCAACGCAAGGGTATAGGTGTAAAGTTCGCCCTGAAACACACCGCTGGGATAGCCGATCCAATCGCCATGCCAGATGCGCCGTATCTCAAGCCCGGCATAAAGCGCCGCCAGCGCCGCCCCTACCGCGATAAAGCCATAGCGAAGGCGTCCCAGCCCCGGCATTCTCCACGCCGCCAGCAACAAGATCAGACCAGGCACACCATACGCCAACAGCAGGCTGTCAATGATGTAAGGTCCGATGATACGCGCGCCGGCGTCGTCGGGATAATAGCTGAACAGCGGGTTCACCACCACCACAGCCACCGCCAGCCCACCCGCCGCGATCAACCCCGCCACCACGGCAATGGCCTGACGCAGGCGCAAAAGCGCCCCGCCAAGGCGCGCGCGGTAAATCTGCATCAACATCAACACCAGCCAAGGCATGGCGTTCAGGGTGACGCCCCAATGGCTTTCCGTCGTGTTGCCCGCATTGTCCCACCCCAGCCAGCGCGTGATCAGCACATTGGCAAAGACCGCCGCAAACCCGGCAATGGCGGATTCCAGAACACCTTTGGGCAATAGCCGCTCCATCGGGCGGATCAACCAAAAGGCCGCCACAAGTGCCGCAATAACGCCGGTAAAGGCCAAAATCACCTGGCCCAACGGCGCATCCATCGCCCAGTTTACCCCCGGATCCGCCAACAGCCGGTATCCCAAGACAGCCGTTGCCAGTTGGATGAAATATCCCATCTCTGGCAGGCGGAATTTACGATCCAACTCCGCCGCCGCAACAACCAACACGCCCAGCGCCAAAGTCAGCCCGACGGATGTGGTCAACACGAACAGCGACAGCCCGATCAGCGACAGCGCCGACAAGGTTGCATAGGCAAATCGGCGATGATCTTCGCCGTCCACGCGGGCATAGCGCAGCGCCAGCATCACCATTGCCGCCGCAATTGCCATCGCATGCAGGGCCCAAGGATAAGGGCCGATGACCAATGCGGGTTGCCACAGCAGTTCCAGAAATGCCACCGCCACCGGGGCGACCAGAACTGCGCCCAAACCGAACGCGACGCGCAAGGCACCATCGCGGAACGACCGCAACGCAAAGGCCGCCGATATCGCAACGGCCATGGCCACTATCCATGTCACCGTCATGGGGGACGACACTTCGGCTGCGCGGGTTACCATGGGTTGGCTGGTAAACGCGCGCCAGACCGGCATCGCCCCAAATCCATGCAGGGCCAGCGATGCCAGAAACCCAACCGCCGGCAAAGCGCCAAGATCGGACAATCCTTCGGCCTGATCGGCCCAGAGCAGATAGGCCAGCGCCAGCAGCATAAGGGCCGCCAAGGCCAGCATCGCCTCGGCCTCGGGGGCTTGCGCGATCAGGATCAGGCCAAAGGTGCTGACCAGCGCCGCACCTGCGGCCAGCCGTGTTGGGAAAATCGGCCAGCCCGCCTTTGGCCCCGCCAACACCGACTGGACAGTAAACGGCCCGGCGTGGCGCGGCACCACTGACAGCAGCGGCAAAATCACCGCCATCAACGCCAATGCGACAAACATCGCAATCCATCCCGGCTCACCCGCGCCCAAGACCACAGCCGCCCAGCCCGTAAGATAGCCCAGAACCAGCGCCAGCACCGAAACCCAAGCCCAGCGCCGGATCGCATCCACCGCCAGACCAACGGCTGTGATCAGTGCGAAGTAGGCATAAAGCCAAGGCTCTGCCGCAGACCCGCCACCCACAATGAACGGGGCCAGTGCGGCCCCCAGCAATCCAACGGCCACCAGCAACGGGCCATAAAACCAGCCCAATCCAATCGCCAGAACAGCCGTTGCCACATGGCCAAAGAACGCCAACTCGGGGCCGATCAACCCATATAACTGGCGCGCGGCAACAATGGCTGCAAAGATCGTGACAATGCCTGCGCCCGCAAACACCGATGGCAAATAGGCAGTGGTCTTATCCTCGCCATCGCCTGACTTACGTCGCAGCCACTCGCCACCGCCAATCAGGGCAGCACCGAACAGCAGGGCAAAAATCACCCGCAGCCCCGGCGGCAACAGGCCCTTTTCCATGCCGTATTGCACGAAAAATACCCCCGCCAAGGCCAACGACAGCGCCGAGACGGCATAAACCCAATTGGCTGCCAGCCATTTTACCAGCGCCCCAATCCGATCGGGCCGGATCACCAGCGGGCGGTTTTGGTCATTGGCAGCGCTTTGCGCGCGCGCCGCAAGACCTTCGGTATCCGATTTCGCCAGATCAAACGGCGAGACGACTTGCGAAGGGGGCTGTGGGACGATTTCTTCGGAACTGACAGACGGTGCTACGACTTTTGCCGCAACCGGTGCCTTTACGAGTGCCGTTTGCACGGCGTCAGGTGCCGCAGCCGCCGCTTGCGCCGCTGCAGCCACTGTCGCGCGGGTTTCGCGCAGCGCACGTTCCAGCCTGTCAACGCGGCCTTTCAGATTGGATTGGCCGACCAGCAACACAATAATCAAAATTGGGATCGCCAGTGCAATCAAAATCACCAACACCAAAAGGCCATCCATAAACACGTCTCCACCCCGGAACTGTTGTGCGACCATAGGCCTCGGGCGGCGGGCTGCACAGTAGGGAAATGCACACCCATGCCGCCTTGCGCTGGCGCAAATTCCGGCGTCAATTGCGGGGATGAAACGCTATTCGATTGGCATAGTTGGCGCAGGTATCGGCGGGCTTTCGGCGGCGGCGCTGCTGGCGCTGGCGGGCCATGATGTCACGCTGATGGAACGGTTTCAAACCGCGGGGCCGGTTGGATCGGGGCTGGTGCTGCAGCCTGTCGGATTGGCCGTTCTGGATGAGATCGGGGCCGGCGATGCCGCGCGCGCATTGGCCGCCCCGATCACCTATATGCTGGGCCATGCAGGCGCGCGCGCGGTGCTGGATGTGCACTACGCGCCGGGCGCACCGGGGCTTGCGATGCACCGGGCAGCACTGTTTGCCGTTTTGTGGGATGCGGCCATCGCGGCCGGCATTGTCGTAAAAACCGCAGCCAAGGTGACGGGCGCACCGCAAGATAAAGCAAAACGCTGGATCGCTTTGGAAGATGGCAGCAGAATTGGCCCCTTTGATCTGGTCATTGACGCGGCAGGTGCAGGATCACCCCTGTCGCCGCTTGAATCCCGCGCTTTGCCATATGGCGCGGTTTGGGGCCACGTGCCCTGGCCGCGCGATAGCGGCTTTGCGCCAGATCGGCTGATCCAACGCTATCTTGGCGCACACCGCATGGCGGGGGTTTTGCCCATCGGGTGTTTGCCCGGTGATCCGACCCCGCGCGCCGCCGTATTCTGGTCGATGCCGCGCGAAGATCTGGCCACCTGGGCCCAGCGCAACCAAGACGGTTGGCGCGCCGAAGTCGTGGCGTTTTGGCCCGAAATGGCCCCGTTCGTAAACCAGGCCCCGCTGATGACGCCCGCCACCTATAGCCATGGCACGTTGCGCAGGCCCTATGCGCCGGGCCTGGCCTTTATCGGCGATGCGGCGCACCGCGCCAGCCCGCAACTGGGCCAAGGCGCGAATATGGCGCTGTTGGATGCGATGGCACTGGCCACCGCTTTGCGCGATTGCGATCTGGAGGACGCGCTGCCGCGATACGCCGCGCTGCGCCGGTGGCATGTGCGCACCTATCAGGGGATGAGCGCGGCGTTCACCCCGATGTATCAATCCCACAGCCGTTTGCTGCCATTGTTGCGTAATTATGTGTTGGCACCCATGGCAAAACTGCCGCCGGTTCGCGCAGTGTTGACGCGGTTGGTGTCGGGCACGCTGATACCGCCGCTTGCCTCAACCGACTGGCCACGTCAGGATATGGGTCTGCGTCAATCGAATGTGACAACAGGAGACAGCCATGCGTGAACCATCTGTCAATGTGCTGGGCACTGCGTTGGGGCAATGTTCAACAACGCCCGTTACAGGGTTTTTCCGCAACGGGTGTTGCGATACCGGCCCGATGGATCAGGGCATGCACACGGTTTGTGCGCAAATGACTGCTGAATTTCTGGCGCTGTCGAAGTATCTGGGCAATGATCTGTCTACCCCCCGCCCCGAATACGGTTTTGTCGGGCTAAAGCCGGGCGACAAATGGTGCCTGTGCGCCAACCGTTTCTTGCAAGCCCATCAAGAAGGGGCTGCCCCAAAGGTCTGGCTGGAGGCAACCCATCAGCGCACGCTGGATGTGGTGCCACTGGCAGTGCTGCAGCTTTACGCCGCTGATTGAGTTGTGCCAGACTGCGGCAAGGCCGGCAGCCGCAAGCCGCCGCCAACATCTTGCATCAGATCATCAATGAACAACGAAAGCAGTTGTGGCCGCCCCGATACACCTGCTTTGCGATAGATTGCATTGGTCTGGGCTTTTACGGTGCCTTCAGATGTGGCGCGCAGCACCGCAATATCGGCGGTCGACAGCCCCTTGATTGCAAACAGCGCCACGTCTTTTTCTGCCGGCGTCAAACCCCATTCTTCCAGCCGGGCGGCCAACAAATCCATGAATGCGCCCGACGCCCGCTGCATCCGCGCTTGGGCTTCGTTGCGTTGCCTCGCCACCCGCCGCAGCGCCAAACCGCCCAACACCAATCCGATGATCAACCCAAAAGCCGCAGCAATTTCAAGATATTCGCGTGTTTCCCACGACAACGGCATCGTGTTAAAGCCAAAGAATGAAGACAAGATGTCGGATACAAAAAAGAACGCACACAGCGCCTGGATCAGGAATATCGCCAGCGTTGCTATAGTGCTTTTCACATTGCCACCGATCCATTTTTTGATCTTGGGCGCGAATGGCGCCACCGTTTCATTCGTAACAAGGCGCATCCCCCAAGGTCAACTGCCACCACCTTCGCCGCTGTTACTGCCGCTGTCGTTGCTATCGCTATCATCGTCGTCGTCGTCATCACCATCATTATTGTCGTCATCGTCATCGTCACCGTCATCACCGCCGTTGGTGCCGCCGCCTGACCCACTGTTATCCGGGCTTCGTTGAATTTTCGGCCCGTCAGATTTACCAGATTTCGCTGACCAAAGATCGCGCAAGATTTCCCCTGTGCGCGGGTTCAGGATGATTTCACGCCGTCCGCCGTCAATCTGGCCAATGATCTTGACCCGCCCCAAAAGCGTGCGTTCAACAGTGATGGAGCTATAGCCCTGTGATTCAAGTTGGGCGACAACCGCGTCTTCAAAAGGTGCCGCCGCTGCCGTAGACGCAGCGATTGACCCTAACCCAACGACCACCAAAAAATGACGCCTGTTCATAACATCCTCGACCGGGCCTAAGCCCAAACTGTGCATAGTATCCTATATGGACGGCATCCCGGCAATACCGGGATGCCGAAAAGCGCTTTTTATCGTTTACGCTGTTTAGTCATCGCAATCGCTGTCGCCGCCACTGCCGCTGCCGCCGCTATTATCGTCGTCGTCGTCGCCGTCGTCGTCGCCACTATCTTCATCGCTGTCATCATCGTCGTCGTTATCATCGTCGTTATCATCATCATTGTGGCCGTCGCTGTCATCATCGTCATCGTTGTCGACTTCATCCATATCGTCATTTTCATCGTCATTGGCATCTTCAAAATCGCGATTGACTATCTTGACGGATGTCCCGGTCTGCGCCGCATCTTCCGCGCTTGCAGTGCCAGTTTCGGTCTTGATCGCAAGGCCCGATTCCTTGTCATAGATCACTTCCATATAGGTCGTGCCCTTGATGGCCTCGACTTTGATCTGTGTCAGGCCCTCCTTTACTTCGATATAGGTATAGCCGTCAGCCTGGAAGGTGGCCAGAACGCCACTACCGGTGATCGCGGCTGCGGCCATTCCGGTGGACAAAGCCAGCGCTGCGGTGAACATCATCAGTTTGGATCGTAGTTTCATCTTCATATCCTTTTGGTTTTGACCACAACAAAACGCGGTCAACATGAAAAAATCAGCAGCCGAACAGATTCGGCGTTAGGTCGTAGACTGGATAGTCAACAATCGTTTGATGACAGGTGCGGCACCCAACCGAAATTGATCTAGGGTTTAGGCCCGCCCGCCTAGGCAGATGGTTTGCAGACATAAACCTAAGTTTATGCCAATTTGCGGCGTTGTTGAGGCGGCGGGCCTAACCCGGGCAGTGGAACAAGCTATTTTTCGGCCTTAGTGGCGAAATTGTCTTGGTCTGTCTTAACATTATCCGGGCGCGTACCACCCATCATATCATCTATGAAAAGACTAAGCAGTTGCGGTCGGCCCGTGACATTGGCTTTGCGGTAAATCGCGGCGGTTTGCGCCTTGACCGTGCCTTCGCTGGTATCACGCAATTGAGAAATTTCCTGCACATTCAAACCTTTAATTGCAAAAAGTGCCACATCGCGTTCGGCGGCTGTCAGACCCCATTCCTGAAACCGGCTGTCCAAAAGATCGGAAAACGCCGCCGAGGCGCGATCAAGCCGCGACGTGGCATGGGTCAATTCCGAAAACGCCCGCCACACCAGCAACCCACCAAAAATCAGCCCCAGAACCAATCCAACGCCCGCGCCCATTTCCATAAACTCTCGTGTGGTCCAGGACAAAGGGACGGGATAAAAACCAAAGATCGACATCAATAAGTCTAAGATAAACACGCCAACACAGGCGGCCTGCACGACTAGCAACAGCAAAAATGCCGTTGCGCGCGTCATCCGCGGCTTTGCCGCATCAAAAGATCGGGTGGCAGATTCATTTAACTATTGGGGCGCGATCGGGTTCACCGGGTCAAGCACAATTCCGCCGTGTTCCGGATAACCGCCGATTGAACTTCCCAAAGACCGCGGTTCTGGTGCCGCATCCGGCTTTTCGACCTCTGCCGTTGCGGCAGAACCGTCTTCCTTTGCCCCGTCGGACTGCACAACCGTTTCGGAATCGCCGCGGTTTTCTGCCCCGGATTCAGCGATAGCTTCCGATTGATAGGGTGCTGTCAGCAACCGCAACACCGCATAATCGCGCAAAATTTCGCCCGTGGCGGGATTGATGACAATTTCACGCCGCACATCTTTGCTTTCAGCCAAAATCCAGATGCGCCCCAACCAGGTGCGGTCCATCTGTATCACGACAAAGCCCTGGGCCTTCAGATTGGCAACCACCCGGTCTGAAATCACGTCGGCAAAACCCGGCAGGACGGATCCAAGAACCATCACAACACCCAGCGCCAGTGTTTGCACCTTGTTTACCCCTAAATCCAAAATCGTGTCCCGATCGCCGCATGTCGATGCTGCGGCTTGCAACAATTTCATATCACGTCCGGCCACTGCAAAGTGCAGATTTATCCCCAGCGCCGCGTTGACACCGATTGCTGTGGTCTTGCGATCCACACCATTCAGCATCAACGCGGCCACTGAAAACACTGGTACGCTTGAAAACCTTTACGCAACAAGTCTGCTTACACATCGCACTAGCTACAGGCACTGGTCGGCCGCGTTGCCTGCACCCGATATGGGCAGGATGATTCGATACCTGGACCAGCCTTCACACTGACCCAACGCTGCTGATGCGCTATCCGCCAAAAGTTTGCGCGGAGGTGGCGCCAGCAAAAACATGCCCATAAACGAACGTTTACGGACCAATTCATTGAATATTAACGACTTATCAAACAGTCATCGTCACGCCAAGATGTTTGGCTACGGTGAAAATGTCTTTGTCACCCCGTCCGCACATGTTCATCACGATGATATGGGCCGCAGGCAGGCCCGGTGCAATCTTCATCACATGTGCCAAGGCATGGCTGGGTTCCAACGCCGGGATGATGCCTTCCAGTTTGCACGACAGCTGAAACGCTTCCAGTGCTTCGGCATCGGTGATCGACACATATTGCGCACGGCCCATATCATGCAGCCAGGAATGTTCCGGCCCGATGCCGGGATAATCCAAGCCTGCACTGATCGAAAACCCTTCCAGAATCTGGCCGTCGGGGTCTTGCAGTAAATAGGTTCGGTTGCCGTGCAGCACGCCGGGGCGACCGCCGGTCAGACTGGCGCAGTGTTGCATCCGGGCGTCAACCCCCTTGCCGCCGGCCTCGACGCCGATGATATTGACCGATGGATCATCAAGGAACGGATAAAACAGCCCCATGGCGTTTGATCCGCCCCCAATCGCTGCAATCAATGTGTCGGGCAGGCGGCCCTCGCCCTCTTGTTCGGCCAATTGCCAGCGCACCTCTTTGCCGATGATGGATTGGAAATCACGCACCATCGCAGGGTATGGGTGCGGTCCGGCCACAGTGCCAATGCAGTAAAACGTATCGCGCACATTGGTGACCCAGTCGCGCAGCGCATCATTCATCGCGTCTTTCAATGTGCCACGCCCCGACGTCACCGGAATAACTTCGGCCCCCAGCAGTTTCATCCGAAACACGTTCGGCGCCTGGCGTTCGACATCATGCGCCCCCATATAGACCACGCATTGCAGCCCGAACTTGGCACAAACGGTGGCCGTCGCCACCCCGTGCTGCCCAGCCCCGGTTTCCGCGATGATCCGGGTTTTGCCCATACGCCGCGCCAAAATGATCTGGCCCAGCACGTTATTGATCTTATGCGCGCCGGTGTGGTTCAACTCATCGCGCTTCATATAGATTTTCGCACCGCCCAAATGCTTGGTCAGCCGGTCGGCGTAATACAAAGGGCTGGGGCGGCCGACATAATGTTTCCACAGATCGTCCATCTCCGCCCAGAATGTCGGGTCGGTCTTGGCAAACTCATACCGCGCCTCAAGATCAAGGATCAGCGGCATCAGGGTTTCAGATACGAAACGCCCGCCAAACTGGCCAAATCGGCCTTGCTCATCTGGGCCGGTCATAAAGCTGTTGATACGGTCGTCGGCCATGGCATTTCCCCTGCGATTTTAACGATATGTAGCGGCGTTGATCGGCGGGGGAAAGGGGGCGGGCGGGTTCAGATCGCCGCATAAGCGATCAAAGCCAGTCGCCGCGCCCTGTGCCAACCGCGTCTGCGACCGAAGCAAACCCGTCGCGCGCAAGTAAGGCATCCAATCCCCGCGCAATCCGCGGGATCAGTGACACCCCTTCATAAACCATCGCCGTATACAACTGCACCGCCCCTGCCCCGGCCTTGATTTTGGCATAGGCCTGGTCTGGCGTTGATATCCCCCCGACACCAATCAACGGCAGCTTGCCATCGGTCAGTTTGGACAAAATTGCGATAACGCGAGTAGATTTTTCGAACAATGGCGCACCAGACAAGCCACCCATCTGGTTTTTTTCAGCACTTTTCAAACCTTCTCTCGTTAAGGTTGTGTTGGTTGCGATGATCCCGGCCAATTTTTGCGCCATCGCCACCTCGGCAATTTCAGCCAATTCGTCCGCCGTCAAATCCGGTGAAATCTTCAAGAACACCGGGATCGGGCGTGGCATGGCCGCGCGAACCTCCATCACGCCGTCCAACAGCGACGTCAGCGCGGCGCGACCCTGCAAATCGCGCAGCCGTTCGGTATTTGGCGAACTGACATTGACGGTCGCGAAATCCACCAACGGGCCGCAGCGGGCAAGAACCGCACCAAAGTCAGCGGCGCGATCAGCGCTGTCTTTGTTGGCCCCAAGGTTCAGCCCGACAGGCACCGCCCCGATTTTGCGCGCCGCCAAACGGGTGGCAATCGCATCCGCCCCATCGTTATTGAAGCCAAACCGGTTGATCACGGCGCGGTCGTCGGTCAGCCGAAACACCCGCGGCTGTGGATTGCCGGGCTGTGGGCGCGGCGTGGCCGCCCCCACTTCGATAAACCCAAAGCCCGCACGCGACAGCGGCCCAATCGCAACTGCATTCTTGTCATACCCCGCCGCCAGCCCCACGGGGTTCGGCAAGTCCAGTCCTGCAAATCGGGTCGCCAGTCGCGGCGATGTCACCACCCCCGGCAGTGACACTACCCCTGCCCCCAAAGCCCGCAATGAAAGGCCATGCGCGCGTTCGGGGTCCAGGCGGCGCAAGGCGCGCAGGCCCAGCGATTCGATCAGGTTCAAAACACACCTTCGGGAAAGATATGTCCCGCCGCCCCCAAGGGCAGCGATTTGTCCCAGACCACCTCGTGCAGCTGCAAGCTGCGGTACAGATGCGGAAACAGCGCCCCCCCGCGCGAGGTTTCCCATTTCAGCGCGTCACCCAATCGGTCCGCATCAAACGCCACCAAAACCAGATCGCTTTGATCGGCAAAATGCCGTGCTGCGGTTTCGGCCAGTTGGGGTGCTGCCGAAAAATGGATGAACCCGTCGGCAATATCCACCGGCGCGCCAAGTGTGTGGCCATCGGCGCGAAACGCATCCCATTCAGGGCGAGAGAGGATTTTATAAATCAACATGCCGATCACATGCCCAATTGCGCAAGATCGGTCAAGATGCTGCGGGCGATTGATCCGGCGCACATCGCCGCGTTAAGGTGGCCACATGTGCGGTCGTATGGTCTTAACCACCCCCTTTGAGGCGATGGCGGCGTTGTTTGGCGCAGCGCCGGGCAATGATTTGCCAGACAGCCCGAACTATAACATCTGCCCCACCAACCCCGTTGGCGTGATCACATCTGACGGCTCGCGGCGACTGCGCACAATGCGTTGGGGGTTCATCCCAAACTGGTATAAGGCGCAAACTGACGGCCCTTTGATCATCAATGCCCGTGCAGATACCGTGGCAACCAAACCTGCGTTTCGTGACGCTGTGCGCACTCGCCGTTGCATTTTACCGGCTACTGGGTTTTACGAATGGTCCGAGGGGCCCGACCGCAGCCGCTTGCCGTGGTATTTCACCCGGCACGATGCCGCCCCGATGGCCTTTGCCGCGATCTGGCAGCGTTGGGGTGATATTGACTGCTGTGCCATGGTCACAACCGAAGCCGGCCCCGGCATGGCAGGCGTTCATCACCGCGAACCTGTCATACTGGAGCCTGCCGATTGGCCGCTGTGGCTGGGCGAGGCGGGGCATGGTGCTGCCGTTTTGATGCATGCTGCGGCCAACGGAGTGTTGCAAAACCACCGGGTTGGCACCGCAGTGAATTCCAACCGCGCCGCAGGGCCGGAATTGATCGAACCTGTTTAACAGGTGTTGAGCCTGCCCGTTTGCAATGCTATCAGCACAGCAGCGCGGGCGTTGTGTAATGGTAAGACCTTAGCCTTCCAAACATATGGTCAAACCGTGAAATGTGCTAACATTTCAAAAGTTTAACCATCAAAAAAATCCCGCATCGTAGGTAAATCGTAGGTCACGAAAAAATCGTATGGGCCTGCCCACGCGGTCGGTATTTCGTCACTGATGGAATGATGGAGCGGGCGGCGAGAATCGAACTCGCGTCTTCTGCGTGGAAGGCAGAGGTCTTACCATTACACAACGCCCGCGTTATTGCTCTATTAGCCCAGTGAAAGGGCAAGTGCAAGTCACGCCCAGCCGTCGAAATAGCATCCTTTGGTCAAATTGTCAGCTGCGGTCTCGACGCAAAGGTTCCACGGAACATGCAGGCCGCAGGCAACGTGCTGCCGCGTGACCGGGTGCTTCGCGACGAGCGGGACGACATGGTCAACATGATGCGGAACACCTGTCGTCGCCGCGCGTCTATCGGCCTCGGCGTAGATGCTCACGATCTCCCGCAACTGTTCTTTGGTCAGCCATTTCGGCGCGGCCTTCAACTTGCGCAATTCATACTTCCGAATGTCCGCTCGATCACCCGGCGAGCCATTCCAGATTTCTTTGTGGTATTTGCGGATGACTGACTTGCCATGATCGCTCCGGCTGTAGCGCAGTTTTGCCAAACGGGCGGTGTCACCTTGCTGGAACGCTTGTTCGCATCCCGCACAGCCTCGGCCTGCGCGCTGACGTGGTGCGACGTGCCCGTGCTTGCACGGCTTGCCCGTAAAATAGTGGAAAGCGTCACCATCGAGCGCGTCTTGTTTGGTAACCGGGAGGCTTGCCCATTCGGGATGGCCTGCCGCGATTGCTGCTTTATCTCTATCCATGTGTGATCATTGCAGGTTCGCCCGCGCTACCTAACCGGCTTATGAGGTGGCATTGTCCCGAACTTTCAGTATGCTGCGGGAAACCAGATTGGAGGGCGCGCATGTTCGGGAGTCACAAGAGACAAGGGCGCGAGGCTGGACTTGCTACCCGCAACACGTTCTCGGCGGTCAGCATGGGGACGTCGCTGTTCGACTTCGACAAGGGCTTCCAACCGACGCCTCAGTTCTTGCGGCACCCCTATGTTCTGGCCTTCTCTACCACGACCATCGGCTTCATGATGAAGATGGTCTTCAAAGGTGAAAACTGGGCACCGTTGAAGAAAGGCGAGTTCGTCAACGAGGCAGTCCAAGAGTTCTCGATGAACCGTTTACCGCAGAAGGAATGGCTTGCTTTGATGGAACCTGGGTCAGGCGCACCAGCTTTCGCCAAGGGCAAGGATCATGCAGAAGGCGTGTTCTTCGCAACGCATAAGCTGATCAGCCCGACCAGCATGGACCCGCTTGTCGTCAAGGCACGAGAGGCAGCGCGTAACTTGCCACCACCTGCTGACCTTGCCTCCGGGATGCTGTGGTGCACAGTGCGCGAGTTCCTGCACGAGACGTTCCCTAAGCACGACCCCAACGCAGCACCGTTTTGACGTCACAAGCACGCCACACTCCCGCCCAACTGCTATGCGATGCAGCCGCGAAAAGGAGGCCGAGCATGCCAACGAAACCCCACGTTGAAGAAGAACCTTGGTGGCCTGATGCCCTTCTGCGCTCCGAACAACTCGCGGCGGCAGGCGTCTCTCGCAGAATAGCGCACTTGACTTTGGCGAAGGAGTTCAAGCGACACCGATCAACTTTCGAGAACGCTTTCAACCGAGGTTCTTTCAGCGCTTACCCCTCAAAGAACGTAGAGCGTGCTGCGGCGTGGCAGTCTGGGGAATTGCTTTACAAAGGTGCAATCTGCAAGCGACACGGTACGACGGCGCGCTATGCTGGCGACGGATTCTGCCTCGAGTGTAGGAAGGCCGAAGTTAAGCGGTATCTCGCATCAGCCGTTTAAACGGGCGGTCCCGAAGACCGCCCGCTTTGTCATAACCGAGTTATCAGCCCGAAGACGGCGAGCCAGCCAACCCCTTCAATCAACCGTCTCAACAACCACCACACGGCGCGGACGCACCGGACGAGCCTGCTCGGGCTTCGGGAGCATGAGGGGCATAGGGATCGACTTGACCCGCGCCCATTCGGCAACGAGGCGGTCCTCGTCTGCGCGGACATAGAAAGTCGATCCAGAAGCGCAGTGGAGACCAAGGACTCCTGACTCGAGGACTTCGATTGCGACGACGGCTGCAAGTGCGACATGGACGTGACCTTTCTCCTGCGTCAGTTCAAGCCGCATCACTTGCCCCTCGGCAGCAGGAACAACTGCCCGTCGATGCGTTCGACGCCGTGACCCGTGCCTTTGACGTCGCCCCAGATGGCCGACGACGCGACGTCGCGAGACCAACCAGTTGCTTCCGCGATTTCGTCCACGGTTGTCCCATCGCGCAGCATGTCGATTATCAGCGCTCGTTTCGTGCCCGCCCGTGGCTCCTTGCGTTCGGCAAGGGCCGGGAACAACACACCATCTTCGACGACACGAGGCTTCTTCTGCTTTGTTGGCGTCAACTGCTCGCTGTCGTCGAGCACCTGCTCCTTGTCCGGGTCGATCCCGAAGTGATTGCTTTCCGACCGCAGCGCATCGACGCGGGCTTGCAGATTGGCGAGGCTGATCTTCTTCAAGGCCGACTTCGACAGCGGCACGGGCAGTCGGGCGTTCAGTTCTGATTTGGTCATGTTGATCTCCGTTGATACGTCAGAGCTTCTGACCTTCATTTACATCGGACCTTTTCCGGCAGCGGTGCAACCGTCTCATTGGGCACATCGTTAAGTACCTGCATTTGTTCGGGAGTATCCTAGATCACGGCTTGTTCGTGCCACAATCGCGCGCCAGTGTCGGATCAACACGGAGGAACGATAATGCAGAACCATGAGCCAAGCCCCTTCGACCCAAGCCTTCCTGAGTGGGATTGGGCAATGCCGAAGCGCCAGCGCCTTGCCGCCGCGGCGGGACATCCCGAATGGTTCGACCTTCCCGAGTGGGCATTCGCCGCAGAACAGTTGGGGTTCGAGACATACTTTCCGGGCAGACCTTGCAAGAACGGCCACATCGCCCCCCGTGTGCTGCGGCCCGTGCGAAAGTGCATCATGTGCGAAGACAAAGCACAGCCGAAAATCGACATGGACGAAGACCCAGAACAGCCGAAAACCGACAAGACTCTTGCCCGACGCGCACTCGCTGTGGTTGCGGGTTATCCGCAATGGGCCGATCTTGCTGATAACTCCTTCGACACGAACTTCACGGTTGCGAACGTGTATTTCTCAGGAAAGCCTTGCCCTCGTGGACATATTGCACCGAGGGCTAAAGGCGGCGGATGCGTCATCTGTGGCAACGTGGCCAACCTGAACTTTCCGACAGGCACTCGCGAGGATGCAGCCATAAAGGCAGGCCACCCCGAATGGTTGCAGCTTCCGAGTGAGCGGGGATCTGGCACTTATTTCACTGGGAAGCCGTGTGCCGCTGGAAATGTTGCGCCAAGGAACAAGCAGGAGAAGTGCATGTGCGCCGTTTGCGTCAAGGCTCTGGCTGCATACATGCGCGAGCATCAGGTGAAAAGGCGGACACAGCAGCGCCCGTCTAAGGCGGAGTAACGGTTCGCGGGCATCATCACGCCCGAAACACCGTCACACCGCACAGCGCGCGAAAAATCAGGGGTCTCTGGCGGTAGCTACCTGTGACAAGCAGACTTCATTGTTGCGAACCTATCTGCTAGCGTTAGACGACGGTATCTGAACGGGAAAATTCATGAGCATTGACCTAAACCAACCATTCACAACGGAAGATGTGAAGCAACTGATTGCATCGAAAGACGACAGCGCGCATCGCCAGCTACGCGTTACCGATTTGGGCATTGCATTTCTGTCTGACGATTATGGGAATCTTGAAATTGACGGCCTCGCATTTCGACTGGAAACGTGGCTTGCAGGGAATAGCTACACCGGAACGAAAGCAGCCGAAGATCAGGCATGGGTCAAAAGCGTAGAAAACGTGCTCAGGGCAAACTGGCCCAACCCAACAAGCACTTACATCGACATGTTCTGACAGTTGCAGGCTACCAGTAGCCACGCAGCCGCGTTTCGCCAATGAACGCGCCGACGGAACGGTGATCAGACAGGGCGAAGGACATGGCAGCGGCCATCGCAATGTCAGCGTGTCCCGCCCGCGTCCCGCCTTCGATCCGAACGCGGCCTGCATCCGTCATGGTCATCTCGAAGGACTCGAGTTCATGGCGAAGTTCGTCGCGGCCGGGGAATTCACCGATGCGCAGATCACCCGTATGCAGCGCCGAGTTCATGTTGCCGAGCAGCATGTTCTTGCCCACGTTCCAGAACGTCGTCGCCCGTTCCTTTGTCTCGTTCTCGTTGTCGCCGCCAACGATCTGCATCCGCGTGTGCTGGACGCCCTTTGCGTTCAAAAGATCGCAAAAACTTCTCCCCGGCCCGCCAGCATCCACCACAAGATGGGCGCGACCAACAAGGGCCGGATCAGCCATCAGGTTTTTCACGACCTGCGCAAGGCGGGTGTAATCCATTTGAGGGATGCGTTCCGCCCGCAGGATGGTTCGCGTCCGTGGTTTCAGGAATTGGGCATACTCGCCCCAAGCCGGTTCTCGGACGTCTTCTATGATCGCAAAGGCGTTTTGGTCGATGCTCTGTGCAATGTCGAGGCCAACGAGGAAACGGCGATACCCGCGCACCTTGGTCACGACGGGATCGAAGCACGGCAAGAAAAGGTCTTCGCCCTTCGTGATGATTTCAGACGCCTGCATAGATGTTCCCCAGTTCAAGTTGCGGTCGCGCGACAAAGGCGTTGCTGATGGTCATGGAATCGAAGAACGGCGTTCCGCCAGCACCCATCCACGCAAGGTCATGCTCGACGGCAAACTTGACGGGCGGCATGTACTTGCGGTCGAACGCCACCTTTTCGGCCATGCGCGGCAGATCGGTCGAACGCGCTGTGATCTTTTCCACGTCGTCGTTCTCGGTCCAGAAGCGGTGCGCAACACCGCCCTTGCGACCAGGCGTTGTGATGATCAAAATCCTGCCGCCATCCTCGCGGATCGGCAGCGTCGCGTCATAGACGGCATCCGCAAGAAATGCGCCTTCCTCGTAAACCAAGATACCGCCATTTTTCACGCCGTGCCCGCGCGCAGACTCGCCGTCCTGACCTGCGGGAACGCAGACGATCTGCGACCCGTTTTCGAGTTCGAGCGCGGTCTGTGTTGCGCGGACAGCCTTGATCGGCAGCGCCATCTTCGACCAAGCCAGCAGGCATTTCTTGAACAGCAGTTGAGACTGCGACAGCGTGGTCGAAAGGATCAACACCGTCCGATCAGGTTCGGCAACGGTCTGTGCTGCCAGCACGCCCGTCGTCTGCGACTTGCCGATGCGCCGCGACGCCAAGCACATGACGAAGGGGGCGCGCGTTGTCAGCAGCGCCTTTTGCCACGGGTCTGCGGGTGCACCGACGACACGCTCAAGCAGGTGCGTCGGGTCAACCCGCTCCTCTAAGGTGCGCAGGAAGAAGTCGAGTTCATTCAAGGCGCAGGCGCTCCTGCCGCGCGAGGCGTTGGAAATCGTCGAACGCGTCGGGGTGATTTGCGAACACGGCGCGCAACACATTTTGCAAGCGCGACCATTCCGGGTTTTCATTGATGGAAAGAACTATCGTGGTCCTTTCCTTCAATGCTGTGTAGCTTTTCAACAGGCGCTCATAAGTTGCCGCTTGATCCCGCAGACCCATCAGCGCGCCGCCAAGGTCTTCCTGATCTTTGAGGGTCGCGATGATTGCTTTCTGTTCCGCGATGATCGACCGCAGACCCGTCTGAATCTCGTCCTGGCCTTCGTTGATCGCCGTGTCTATGGCGTTCGCCTCGGCCTTCTGATCTTCGACAAGGACGATGCGCTTCACCTCCTCCGTGATGAATTTCTTGCGGAAGCGGACGAGGGTTTCGATGTCCACGGCGCAGCGTTTGGCGATTTCGAGGAACGGGCGGCGCATCAGGACGCAATCGACAACCACCTCGGCAACGTCTGACCGCATCCGAATAGTCGAGCGGCGACCGCCGCCCGCCTCTTTCGGCAAGGCCCGCTT
>JANNAT010000027.1:0-33527 GCA_031384605.1 Cypionkella sp. | reverse complement strand
CGCTGGTGGTTGAAATTGAGACGGAAGGCGGCACCATCGGCGTGGCGGCTGGCAGTGGCGGGCCGCCTGCCGCCTGGCTGGTGCGCCATCATTTTGCGCGGTTTCTGATTGGCCAGGATGCGCGCAACATCAACCAAATCTGGGATCAGCTCTACCGCGCGTCGCTGCCTTATGGCCGCAAGGGCCTGCCGGTCATGGCCATCAGCGCGGTTGATCTGGCACTGTGGGATCTTGTCGGCAAGGTGCGGGGTGAGCCGGTCTACAATCTGATCGGCGGGCGGTCGCGCGACGAGATCAGCTTTTACTGCACCGGCCCGGATGCCGGTGCCATCAAGGCCATGGGGTTCTGGGGCGCCAAAGTGCCGCTGCCCGAAGGCCCGTTTGACGGCGAAGCGGGCTTGCAGCGCAATATGGCGTTCCTTGCCGGACAGCGCGCCAAGGTGGGTCCGGGCTATCCGCTGATGGTTGATTGCTACATGTCGCTGGACGTACCTTACGCGATCCGTCTGGCCGAGGCGTGCAAGCCGCTGGACATCTACTGGTGGGAAGAGGTGCTGTCACCCGAAGATGTCGACGGTTACCGCCAGATCAAACAGGCGCATCCCATGCTGAAATGGACAACCGGAGAGCATGAATATACTCGCTACGGCTTTCGTCGGCTGATCGAGGAACGCACATTGGATATATTGCAGCCCGATGTGATGTGGGTGGGTGGTCTGACCGAATTGTTGCGCATTGCAGCCCATGCATCCGCCTATGATCTGCCCGTGGTACCACATGGATCGGGCCCGTATTCATACCACTTCATCGCCAGCCAGACCGGTCCTGCGTTTTGCGAATATGTCGCGGCCAGTGCCGATGGCATGTCTATAGAGCCGGTGTTCGGCGCGCTGTTTAAGGGCGAACAACTGCCGCAAACCGGCAAGTTGCGGCTAAGCGATGCGCCCGGTTTCGGCATGACACTGGCCGATCACAGCATGTTGATCGCTGTGACGTAACCATCATTGGCATGTCGCGGTTTCGCGGCGGGTCCTGTCCTCGCGCGGTATTTGTGTCGAACATTGGTTGCCGCTTTGCGCGGCTGTGCTGGCGACACCCGTCTGACGAATGCGTGATCGGCAGTTATTTGCCTGCAATGCACGCGGCATCGCGACCTGACTGCCGCCCTGTTGCACCGCCAAAACGCTCTAACCTCGCTTTCGGTTGACCGCAACGAAACGCTGGTCAACGCCCAGACCGGTCAGGTGACGAAGTTTGGAAAGTTGGTGAAACGTGATGTCGATCGCATGACCGCCGTCGGAAAACCGCCGCGCCGCTTGGAGCTGTACGTGCCGAGACACCTTGGCCAAACAAAGCGTCCGCAAATCCACAGCCATTGCGCGGATCACCCGGTTGCCAGTTCCGGTTCGCCCGCGTCGCTTTCATCGCCTGCAATGTTCACAAGCGCATCAAGATCAAAGACCGTGACGCGGCGATTTCCTTCCAGCGCGATCAGCCCGGCGGTTTTTAGGGCCGTAACCTTGCGGCTTACGGTTTCCAGCGTCAGACCCAGATAATCTGCCATCTGCTCGCGGGTCAGCGGCAGATCAAAGACTATTTTTCGCGTGGCCTGCGGGCGCGCTTCCAGCGCTGCCCCCCGGCGCGCGATGATAACCAGCAGGCTGGCGATCTTTTCCAGTGCCGTCTTGCGCCCCAGCAGCAGCAGCCATTCGCGGGCTGCATCCAACTCGTCCAGCGTCATTTCCAGCAGTCGCTGGGCGACATGTGGGGTCGACAGCAACAAATCCTCAAACGGTTTGCGCCGAAAACAGCACATCAACAAATCGGTGGTTGCGGTCACATCATAGCTGGCCCGAACCCGCCCCGGCCTTCCGACGAAATCCGATGGCAGCAAAAGCCCAACCATCTGTCGGCGGCCGTCTTCCATTGTCTGGGTCAGCGTTGCCACACCGGTCACCACCGAGGCCACGAAATCCATATTGTCACCGGACCAGATGACCGTCTGGCCGGCCTGAAAGCTGCGATAATACTTGATCTGTTCAAGGTGATGCAGCTCATCTGGTTCGCAGCGCGCGCAAACCGCCCGATAGCGGATCGGGCAACTTTCGCAATCCTGATGCAGCCGTGGAATACCAATTACAGCCATCAGACAGTCCAACTCGCATCAGAGCAGGGCATAAAACCCATGTCTGTTGGACCCTAGACGCGCTGGCAACAAATCGCAACCTTTGGCTGTGGTTGCGGTTGTGGGCTATGCCCGGTCAGGGCATGGGATGATCCTCCCAGTCAGGTTTCAGAATGCGGTTGGCATCGCCTTGCGGATCGTCAAATTGCTTTGATCGCAACGCCCAGAAAAACGCCACAAGCCCGATGCCGCCAAGGATCAGCGAGGCCGGGATCAGATATGTCAGGATGTCCATGGCCTACCTCAACCGTAAAGCGTTCAGCGAAACCGTGATCGACGACAGCGACATCGCCAGCGCTGCGGCCAGCGGGGTGGCAAAACCTGCCAGCGCCAAAGGCACGGCGACCACATTGTAAAACGCTGATATCGCAAAATTTTCCGTGATCCGCCGTCGCGCCTGCCCCGCGATCCGCAGGGCATCAGCAATCGGGGTCATATCTTGGCCCAGCAAGACAATATCCGACGCCACCCGTGCCGCATCCAACGCCTGCGCGGGGCTGATCGACACATGGGCCGCCACCAATGCCGCGGTATCATTCAGCCCGTCCCCGACCATCAACACCCGGTGCCCTGCGGCGGTAAGCGCCGCAATGCGCGCCGCCTTGTCCGCGGGCAGGGCATTGGCGGTCCAGTCGTTGATCCCCAGCCGCACCGCCATCGCGGCCACAGCACCCGTCGCATCGCCCGACAGCAAGATGATATGTTTGCCTTGTGCCTGCAACGCCGCCACGGTTTCAACAGCCCCCGGACGCAGCCGGTCGGTAAAGGCGAAGGCATGGGTCTTGCCATCCATCGAAAGGTAGGTCGCCGTCACCGGCAACGGCGCAGCCCCGACCCAATCCGCCCGCCCCAGCCGCACCGTCTGGCCCTGCCATTGGCCTTCAACACCATAACCCGGCACTTCGGACAGATTTTCCACGCCGGCCGCACTTACGCCCTGCCCCGCCAGTGCCACCGCCAAGGGATGTGATGATGCCGCCGCCAACCCTGCGGCAACCGTCAGCACCGATGGTGCGTGGGCGGTCAGATTTACCGGCTCTGGCATGCCAAGGGTCAGGGTGCCGGTTTTGTCAAACACCACCGTATCCACTTCGGCCAACCGCTCCAGCGCCGTGCCATGTTTGATCAACAGGCCTTTGCGGAACAGTTTGCCACTTGCCGAAGTGACCACCGCAGGCACCGCCAGCCCCAGCGCGCAGGGACAGGTGATGATCAGCACGGCCGCCGAGATATTGATGGCAAAGCGCAGATCGCCCCCCGTTTGCCACATCCAGAACGCGAACGCGCTGAAGGACAGGACATGCACCAACGGCGCATAAATCTGCGCTGCGCGTTCTGCCAAACTGGTATAGCGGGTCTTGGCACTTTCGGCCACGGCCACCAGATCGGCCATCTGGTGCAGGGATGAGTGGCGCCCCGCCGCGATCACTTGCAGGGTCAACGGGCCGGTCAGGTTGACTTCGCCCGCACTGACCATGCTGCCGGGCCCGGCATAGGCGGGCAGGCTTTCACCGGTCAGCAATGAGCGGTCCACCTCGCTGAACCCTTCCAGCACTTTGCCATCTACCGGCATCCGCCCGCCGGGACGCACGCGCACCAAATCGCCGACCAAAACCTCGGCCAGGGGTAAAATGATTTCGCGGCCATCGCGCAACACGGCTGCGCGCGGCACTTCCAATGCTGCCAGCTCTTCTGCCGCTGACCGGGCCACGGCGCGGGTGCGATGATCAAGATACCGCCCGGCCAAAAGGAAAAAGGTCAGCGAGACCGCCGCATCAAAATAGGCCTGATCGCCGCCCATTACGGTTTCAAACAACGAAATCCCGCAAGCAAGGATCAGTGCCAGACTGATCGGCACTTCCATGCCCAACCGCCCCACCCGCAAAGCCGCCCATGCGCTACGAAAAAACGGCTGGCCCGCAAAAGCCACCGTTGGCAGGGCAATGATGGCGGAAATCCAGTGGAACATATTGCGCGTGGCTTCGGGTGCGCCAGACCAGACTGCCACGGAAAACAACATCACGTTCATCATGGCAAACCCGGCAACGCCCAGCCTGACCAGCAGATCCTGGCCCTGACGGTCCGTTTCGGTTGCCGACAAAAGGCCCGGATCAAGTTCGTGCGCCTCATACCCCAACCGCGCCAATGCCGCGACCAGTTGGGCCGCGGTGACATCCTGTGCTGCCTCAACACTGACGCGGCGCAATGTCAGGTTCACCCGGGCCGAGATGACACCGGGCACCTCGGCAAGGCCGCCTTCGACCGTGGTCATGCACGCGGCGCAATGCGCTGATGGCAAAGACAGCATAAGGCGTGCAGGGCGCGTCGCGGCCAAAGTTGCGATTACCTCTGCCGATGGGGCTGCGGCACAACCGGGGCAGGCCATGGGGGATGCATAGCTGCGCGCAAAGGTCATTGGCGCACCATCAGGTCAAGACGCTGGCGAAAGGCCGTGCCATCCGGGGCAAAAGCCTCAATCTGCATCATCCATTTACCGGCCTGCAAATCCAGCGGGGCGATGAACACCCCGTCCTTTTGTTGAAACGCAGGGCGGATATCATCGCGCGCTTCGGTGGTGCGTCCGACCAGCACGGTCAGGTTTTGCACGGGCGCGGGCAAACCGGCTGCATCCAGAAACGTCAGACGCAGCTGCCCGGCGCTGTAAGTGCTTGACAGCGTCCAGCCCATTTTGCGCTGTGCCGCGCGGTCGGCATCAAAGGTTTGGCTGGCCACGTAGGAATTGCGCACCTCCAGACCGGGAAAGGTGGAAATGGCAAAATAGGCCAGCGCCAGATTGACCCCGATGACCACGGCAAAGGCACTGACGGTGATAGCCAAGACACGGCGGCCGGTTAGTTCTGCCATGTCAGTCATCCTGTCCGTTAAAGATCGTGTCGCTGTGAATGCGGTCGGTGTTGCCCAGATCTTCGACCCACAGCCGCAAATCGGTGCGGTTTTCCTGCGCGGCCTGTGATTTTGCCGGGGCGACGATATAAATCCGCTGGGTTGTAGTGGCATTACCGGGAACGGTGACGGTCTGCGCGCGCTGACCTTCAAGCATCAGATCAAGGGGCTGATCCGCCGTCAGCGAAATACGAAACTGCCGCGCGTCGCCATGTTTGTTCAACAGCCGCAGATCATAAGTGTTGCGGATCGCCCCATCTGACAGCGTCACATAAATCGGGTTACGCACGGGTGTCACATTCAGCCCGATGTCAGAGCGCAAAAACAGCGCCACCACCAGCCCGATTCCAACACCTGCCCAAAGCGTGGTGTAAAGCAGGGTGCGGGGCCGCAGGATATGGTGCCAGACCGATTTTGGCGGCGTGCCGGCGCGTTCGGCCACTTCATCCGTCAGGGCCAGATAATCGATCAAGCCGCGCGGCTTGCCTATTTTGGCCATCGTGTCATCGCAGGCGTCGATGCACAGCGCACAAGTGATGCAGGCCAGTTGCTGGCCATCGCGGATATCAATGCCGGTGGGGCAGACGTTGACGCAAGCCATGCAATCGATGCAGTCACCTTGGGCGTCTGCCGGGGCCACTTCGCCTTTTTGCAACTTGCCGCGCGGTTCACCCCGCCAGTCGCGGTAGGCCACGGTGATGGTATCTTCATCCATCATCGCCGCCTGAATGCGCGGCCATGGGCAGGCATAGATGCAGATTTGTTCGCGCATAAAGCCGCCAAAGACAAAGGTGGTCGCTGTTAGCCCGGCGATGGTCAGCCATGCGGCGGGATGCGCCTGCAAGGTCAGCAGATGCCGCAGCAATGTGGGCGCATCGGCGAAATAGAACACCCACGCCCCGCCCGTCGCCACCGCGATCAGCAGCCAGGCCGTCCATTTCACCGCCCGCTTGCGCAGCTTTTCCGCGTTCCAACCCTGCCGGTGCAACCGCAGCCGGGCGTTACGATCGCCTTCAACCCAGCGTTCGACCAGAATGAACAAATCGGTCCACACCGTTTGCGGGCAGGCATAACCGCACCACACCCGGCCCAGCGCCGAAGTGAACAAGAACAGCCCCAGCCCCGCCATGATCAAAAGGCCTGCGACGAAGTAAAATTCATGCGGCCAGATCTCGATCATAAAGAAAAAGAACCGCCGCCCGCCCAGATCAATCAACACCGCCTGATCGGGCATGTTTGGCCCGCGATCCCAGCGCAGCCAGGGCGTGATGTAGTAAATCCCCAAAGTCAGGCCCAACAGCCACCATTTCAGCGTGCGGAACGGCCCTTTCACGCGGCGCGGAAAGATCGGCTCTCGGCTGGCATAAAGGGATGGCGGGGCTTCAACTGTCACCGGGGCGGTTTCCATTCGTGATTATGCCGCATTTACCGCAACCTGCCCGTCGCGACCTTGACATGGATCAAGCGGGGCGCGGCGGCAGCTTATTCGCCGCCACCCAAGCCATGCACATAGACCGCAACCGACCGGATATCGGCTTCGCTCAACCGGGCGTTCCAATTGGGCATCACACCATTGCGCGGGTTCGTGATCGAATTGGTCAGCGCCACCTGATCCCCGCCATACAGCCAGATCGCATCCGTCAGATTGGGCGACCCAAGATCGCGGTTGCCAAGGCCCGCGTCGCCATGACAAGCGGCGCAATTTTCGGCAAACAACGTAACCCCGCCCAACGCCAGACCTGCGTCATGGTCTTGCCCCGAAAGCGCCAGCACTTGCTGCACCAACAGCGCAATTTCATCGGCCGTCAGCAATTCGCCAAACTTTGGCATTTCGGAATAGCGCGCATCAGGGTCGGTGGTGTTGCGGATGCCATGGGTAACGGTGGTGTGGATGCTGGCCATATCGCCGCCCCAAAGCCAATCATCATCCAAAAGGTTGGGATAGCCCGCCGCCTGCACCCCCGCTGCCCCCGACCCGTGGCATTGCACGCACCATGTGCGAAACACTGCAGCCCCGGCATTGGTGGCATATTGGTTCAGATCGGGATCAGCCGTGATGGCCCCAAGATCCGCCGTCTGCAGCCGCGCGCGAATGGGTGCGTTGGCATCGGTGAAACGCTGGATGTCGGCGGCCACATCGGCGCGCGTTGACGCCCCCAACAGCCCCGGTGTTGCACGGCTGATCAACGGCCACGCAGGATACAGCACCATGTAAACCAGCGAATAGGCAATGCAGGCATAGAACGTCCACAGCCACCAGCGCGGCAACGGGTTGTCATATTCCTCTATCCCGTCCCAGACATGGCCGGTCGATTGCACCTGCCCTACGATCTTTTTGCGGTTTATCGCCTTTGTATCGGGATAGCGGCGTTCGGGGGGGGATACTTTGTTTTCGGGCACATGGTCTTCGGGATCGTCGGCCATTTACTTCGGCTCCTTTTTCGGGTCAGGCGCGGGCGCGGGCCGTTTTTCATTGCGAAAGATCGACGCTGCGACATCGTCATGGGTTTTACGACTGCCGGGGCGAAAGGCCCAGACCACCACGCCGATGAACACCACCGTCAAAACCAGCAGCATCCAGCTGTCGGCAAATTCGCGCAAAAGGCTGTAGGTTTGCATGACGCGGCCCCCCTAGCGGCTAAGATCTGGGGTGAAGGTGGAAAAATCCACCATCGTGCCCAACACTTGCAGATAGGCGATCAGCGCATCCATTTCCGATGTGCCGGGCTGGCCATCAAAATTACGCGCTTGCGCGCCGCCATAGCGGTCTTGCATGCCCGCAAAATCAAGATCGGGGTCGGCTTGGGCTGCGAAATCGGCCAAGGCATTGTCCAGCATGTCATCGCTGTAAGGCACGCCCACGATGCGGTGGGTCGCCATGAGATCGCCCACATATTTGCCATCAATGGGTGTGCCCAGCAAAAAGCCATACTTCGGCATCACAGATTCCGGCACCACCGATTGCGGGTTGATCAGATGATCAACGTGCCAGGCGTCTGAATACCGCTCTCCGACGCGGGCCAGATCGGGGCCGGTGCGTTTTGACCCCCATTGAAACGGATGGTCATACATCGATTCCGCCGCAAGGCTGTAGGGGCCATAGCGTTCCACCTCATCGCGCAGCGCGCGGATCATCTGGCTATGGCAGACATAGCACCCCTCGCGGATATAAATATCGCGGCCCGTCAGTTCCAGCGGCGTGTAAGGGCGCACGCCGGTTACTTTTTCGATGGTGTTTTCCAGATAAAACAGCGGCACGATCTGCACCAGACCGCCAATGCTGACCACGACAAAGCTTAGGGCCAGCAGCAGCGTGGCATTGCGTTCAATGGGTTTGTGGCGGTCAAGAAGGGACATGGTATTCCTTTATCATTCGGCAGGAATGGCGGTGACAAACGGCACCCGGCTGGGGGCGGCAGAGACTGTTTTCCACAAGTTGACGCACATGATGATGGCCCCTGCCAGATACATCACCCCGCCTATGCCGCGCACCACGTTCATCGGGAATTTCGCGGCCACGGTGTCGGCAAAGGCGTTGACCAGAAAGCCGTTGGCGTCCACTTCGCGCCACATCAGGCCTTCCATGATGCCCGACACCCACATCGCCGATGCGTATAAGACGATGCCAATGGTCGCCAACCAGAAGTGCCAGCTGACCATAGAAAGACTGTAAAGCCGGTCGCGGTTCCACAGGCGCGGCACAAGGAAATACAGCGCGCCAAAGGTGATCATGCCATTCCAGCCCAGCGCGCCGGAATGCACATGGCCGATGGTCCAGTCGGTATAATGCGACAGCGAATTGACGGCCTTGATGCTCATCACCGGGCCTTCGAACGTTGACATGCCGTAAAACCCGATGGCCACCACCATCATCCGCAACACCGGATCGGTGCGCAGCCGGTCCCAGGCACCTGAAAGCGTCATCAAACCGTTGATCATGCCGCCCCAACTTGGCATCCACAGCATGATCGAAAACACCATGCCAAGGGTCGCCGCCCAATCGGGCAAAGCGGTGTAATGCAAATGGTGCGGGCCTGCCCAGATATACAGGAATACCAACGCCCAGAAGTGAATGATCGACAGTTTGTAGGAATAAACCGGGCGTTCGGCCTGCTTGGGCACGAAGTAATACATCATGCCCAGAAAGCCCGCCGTCAGGAAAAACCCAACCGCGTTGTGGCCATACCACCACTGCACCATTGCATCTTGCACGCCGGAAAACACCTGCACCGATTTTGACCCAAAGATCGACACCGGCACCGACAGGTTGTTCAGCACATGCAGCATCGCCACGGTGACGATGAACGACAGATAAAACCAGTTGGCGACATAGATATGCGGCTCTCGGCGTTTGATCAGGGTGCCAAGGTAAACCGCCAGATAGGCCAGCCACACAATCGTCAGCCAGATATCGACATACCATTCAGGCTCGGCATATTCCTTGGACTGGGTCGATCCCAACACATAGCCGGTCGCAGCCAGCACGATGAACAGATTATAGCCCCAGAACACGAACCACGCCAGGTTCCCGCCCCACAACCGCGCGGCCGAGGTGCGTTGAACCACGTAAAAGCTGGTGCAGATCAGCGCATTGCCGCCAAAGGCAAAGATCACTGCCGAGGTGTGCAAGGGCCGCAACCGGCCAAAGTTCGCAAACCCTTCGGCCCATTCAAAGTTCAACACCGGAAACGCCAGCTGAAACGCAATCACCACGCCCACCAGAAACCCGGTCACGCCCCAGAATGATGTGGCCACCACGCCGTAGCGCACCACGCTGTCTAGATATTCGGTTTGCCGGGCGGGCAAGTGCGGCTCGTCCGTGCGGCGCAAGACCCAGATGAACAGGCTCGCCGCCACCACCATGATGATCAGCGCGTGAACCATATAGGCCAGATCACGGGCATAGCTGGCAGCGATGGCTGCAAGCAGCGTGATCACAAAAAGCGCGGCCAATTTGAAATAGTCCACCATGCCGCATTCCCTATGTCTGGCCGCATTCTTTCGACGCTTTTCTGCGCCACCGGCACCACCCTGATGCCTGACGGGCAATTGTCCCGCCTTGATCCATGTCAAGTCTTGCACGGCTTTGTATTGATCCAGATCAGGGCAGCGGCCATTCAGCAGGTCCACAGTTTGTCTGTGCAATGACCAAGGAGTGCGACAATGGCCTATAAATCGATTCTGACGGTTGCGACGGACCCCGATAGTCTTGACGCGGTCTTGCGGGCGGGCAGCAGCCTTGCACAGGCGCAGGACGGACATCTTGAAGTGCTGGTAGCAAGCATTGATGCCGTGTCGCCAGCCTATTACGGCCAGGGTGATTCATTCGCCCTGATTCAGATAACGATGGATCAGGCGATTGCAGCCTCCAAGGCGACCGAAGCGGCGGCGAAGGCAATATTGTTACAAGAAAACCCAGCTCTTCGCTGGTCGGTCGGGGCCGGGGGCGGGCAGTTTGGCAACCTGCGTGGACTGGTAGCGCAACACGCAATGTTCAGCGATGTCGTCGTTTTGGCGCAACCGTACGGGATTGGCACGATGCCAGCCGCCGAAGCCGTACTGGAGGCCGTGTTGTTCGACGGTCGTGCGCCGGTTCTGATGCTGCCGAAAGGCGACTTTGCCGCGCCCCGGTTTGGCCGCCACATTGTCGTTGGTTGGGACCAAAGCCGCGAGGCGATGACAGCCGTCCGTTGTGCGTTGCCGCTTTTGATCGCGGCAGACCGGGTCAATATCGTGGTCATCGACCCACCCGTGGCAGAAGCACAGCGATCCGATCCGGGCGGGCAACTGTGTCAGATGCTGGTGCGACACGGCGTGCGCGCCGAGGTTTCGGTTCTGGCCCGATCAGAGCCGCGCATCGCGGACATGCTGCTGCGCCACGTGCGCGATCAGGGGGCCGACTTGCTGGTGATGGGGGCCTACGGCCATTCCCGCCTGCGCGAAGCCATCCTTGGCGGGGCCACCCGCGACATGTTGGAACATGCCACAGTGCCGGTGCTGTTGGCGCATTGATCGGGTCTCTCCCGCCGCTCGGATGACCATGACGCAAAGATGCATGACCGTAGACAGGTGCGATAAGCTGCCACATGTGGCCCGTAGTCATCAAAGTGTCATTGCGCAGAAATAGCGGTGTCACGTTGCGGCGTTAGCCCATCCCCACCACGTCAGGGGATGCCAAGTGCTGCAGGTTAACAACGTAACACGCCTTTTTGGCACAAAAACCGCAGTTGACAGCGCCAGCTTTCATATTGACCGCGCTGCCTTTGTTGGCATCATCGGGAGGTCTGGTGCGGGCAAATCGACCTTGCTGCGCGTCATGAACCGTCTGACCGATGCCAGTTCGGGCCAGATTACCTTTGATGGCCAGTCGATTCTTTCGCTGCAAGGGGCTGCCAAACGCAGCTGGCAAAGCCAATGCGCGATGATCTTTCAGCAGTTCAATCTGGTGCCCCGTCTGGACGTGGCGTCGAACGTCATGCACGGCGTTTTGAACGGGCGATCCACTTTGGCCACGATGTTCAACCTGTGGTCTGACGCCGACATCACCCGCGCCTTGGGCATTCTTGACCGGCTTGGTATTGCTGATCAGGCCCCAAAACGTGCCGAGGCCTTGTCGGGCGGCCAACAACAGCGCGTCGCGATTGCGCGGGCGCTGATGCAAGACCCCAGGGTTATTCTGGCGGATGAACCCATCGCCAGCCTTGATCCGATGAATGCCCAGATCGTGATGGATACGCTGCGGCGCATCCACGACGAAGACGGCCGCATGGTGATCGCCAACCTGCACACGCTGGATACCGCACGGCGCTATTGCGACCGCGTGATCGGCATGCGCGACGGGCGTATCGTGTTTGATGGCACACCCGATCAGCTGACCACCGGCGTTGCCCGCGACATTTACGGCGCCGATGCCAGCTTTAACGAAGCCGCCACATCAACCGCGATCAGTGGCCCCAATGATCAGGCCTATGCCCAACGAATGCTGGCCTGACGCGTTGATTTTACCCCCAAGTTCACCCCGGCCATTCGCTTGGCCTCAATTCGGAGACGACCATGAACAAGCTGCTTGCACTTCTGGCTGCCACCACCGCCCTTGCGACCCCGATGATGGCCCAAGAAGCCATCAAGGAATTCAACATCGGTATCCTTGGCGGTGAAAACGCCCAAGACCGTATCACCTCAAATGAATGCTACCGCGCCGCGATTGAGGCCGCGTTGGGCGTTCCGGTCAAGTTGTTTACGCCTGCCGATTATGACGGCGTTATCCAAGGCATGTTGGGCGGCACAATTGATATGGCATGGCTGGGCGCATCGGCCTATGCCAAGATTTACCTGACCGATCCCGCATCGGTTGAAGTCAGACTGACCAAGCAGAACCTCAACGACTCAACAGGTTACTATTCCATCGGTTTTGCGCGCAAAGACGCAGGCATCGCTACGATTGAAGACGCAAAGGGCAAATCCTTTGCTTTTGCTGAACCAAACTCAACCTCTGGCTATCTGGTTCCAGCGGCAGAGATGACAGCAAAATTTGGCCCCCTGGATGCATATTTTTCCGAAGTCAAAATGTCGGGCGGGCATGAGCAAACCATCGTTGGCGTCAACAACGGTGATTTTGCGGCTGGCGTGTCTTGGGCTGACGGCGTTGGCAACTGGGAAGACGGTTACGCGTCGGGCGCGTTCCGCAAAGCCGCCGATGCGGGCCTTGTTGACATGAACAACCTTGTGGAAATCTGGCGCTCGGCGTTGATCCCCGAAGGCCCGATGGTGGTGCGCGCAGCCCTTCCGGCTGATGTGAAAGACAAAGTCACCCAGATCACTGCCGATATGTGGGAAACCGACAAGGCCTGCGCCTACGGTGTGGCCGCAGGGGATGCAAAAGACTTCGTTCCTGCCACCCATGACATGTATCTTGGCATTGTCGAGGCGCGCAAACTTTCCGGCGAGTAAATTTTTAGCACCTGCACCGGGCCCTCGATTTGGGGGCCCGGTTTCTTTTTCGGAGCCACCAGATGGTTGATATTGCCTTTGGGCCAGAACCGGGCCACCGCCCTGATCTGACCAACCCGACCGACGCCTACATTCATCACACCCGCCGCAAGCGGATGTATGGGGGTATCTTGTTGGTGCTGTTCATCGCCATGATGGCGGCGGGGTTTCAAACGGCGGAACATCGCAACGCGGGCGGCTTTTTCTCCGGCCTTGGCCAGCTTGACGACTTCCCGCGTGAAGTGCTGTCCGAGGCCTGGACCAACCGCGCCAACCTGCCGGGTCTGTTCATCCAATACATGCCGTCCTTGCTGGAAACCATTAATATCGCTGCCGTATCCACGTTGATGGGGGCGCTGATCGGTGCGGTATTTGCCCTGCTTGCCACCCGCGATCTGGCCCGCTGGCCGCGCCTGACCCCGCTGTTTCGCCGCATGCTGGATATCATGCGCGCGATCCCGGAAATCGTTATCGCGCTGGTGTTGATCTTTATCTTGGGCAGCGGCCCGATCCCTGCCGTGCTGGCCATCGCGTTTCACACAGCGGGCGCATTGGGCAAGCAGTTTTCCGAGGTGGCCGAAAACGCCGATCTGAAACCGGTCGAAGGTTTGGCATCGGTTGGGGCCAGCTGGGGCCAAAGAATGTGGCTGGGTGTGATGCCGCAAGTCGCCCCCAACTGGTTAAGTTACGCGCTGATGCGGTTTGAAATTAACGTGCGGGCATCGGCAATCCTTGGGTTTGTAGGCTCGGGTGGCATTGGCTATGATCTGAAACTGGCGATGCAATGGGGTGGGGGTAAATACGATCAGGTCGTGGCGATTTTCTTGCTGCTGTTCGTCGCTATCGTCGCCTTTGATCAGTTGTCCAGTTATTTTCGAAATCGTTTGGTAAAGGGCCGCTGATATGACTGACACCGCCCCACCTGCCTTGCCAAATCTGCCCGCCTTGATGATCAGCCGCTTTCGCACCAAACGCCGCATTGCTTTTGCCGTGCCTTTAGCAATCCTTGCCTATCTGACCTATATTTTTATCAGCTTCGACGTGGCGGGTCTGGCATCGCGCGCGCGACTGGACAACGCAGCGATCCTGCTTTCAGATTTCTGGTCTTACAAAACCCATGTCACCCGCGACAATGCCTCGGGCGAGCTGGAAGCGGCGATAGAGGGCGAACGCAAGGGGCGCTATCCGGCAGGCGAGTTGCCCGATTGGGTGACGGTTATCGGCACCACCACCACCATTGATCTGGAAGATGGCTATCTGGTGACCTATGACGGCGCAGGCGCGCGGTTTGTGGTGCCAGGTTATGGCACGATTGTTATTCGGCCAGATGGCGAAAAACTGGTGCTGACGGCCCCGCAACCGCTGCCCGACTGGATCAACGTCAGCGATAGCCGGATTTCTGTGACCACCGATCAAGGCCGCTTTGCCTATTCGCGGTCCAAGGTGGAAACTTTCCGCTATCAACCGGGATGGGAGTTGTTCTTTTTCACCCTCGACAGCCCGTTTTCGCGCCAATCCGTCGGGCAATTGGCCAGCCTTGCCACGACGGGCGACCGCATTGACCCTGCGCGCAGCAACATCGGCTTTATGGCCTCTGAATTCTGGACCAATAAGATGTGGCATCACCGCGATGTGGCTTGGGCGATGTTTGAAACCCTGCTGATGGCGTTTTTAGGCACGATGGGCGCGGCGCTGATTGCCTTGCCGCTGGCGTTTCTTGCCGCCAGTAATTTCACCCCGTTTCGCACTGTCAGGTTTGCGTTTCGCCGTGTGTTTGATTTCGTGCGCGGGGTTGATGGGTTGATTTGGACGATCATCCTGTCGCGCGCCTTTGGCCCTGGCCCCATGACTGGGGCCTTGGCGATTTTGATCACCGATACGGGGTCTTTCGGCAAGATGTTTTCGGAGACGCTGGAAAACATCGACGACAAACAAGTCGAAGGTATCCGGTCAACCGGGGCCAATGCCGTGCAGCGCGCGCGGTTTGGAGTGATGCCGCAGATCACGCCGGTGTTGCTGTCGCAGGTGCTGTATTTTCTGGAATCCAACACCCGCAGCGCCACTGTGATCGGGGCCATCGTTGGTGGCGGCATTGGTTTGCTGCTGACCCAAGCGATCATTACCCAGAAAGACTGGGAAGAGGTTAGTTATTACATGGTGTTGATCGTGCTGATGGTGATGGCGATGGACACGTTTTCAGGCTGGCTGCGCAAGCGGCTGATTAAGGGGTGATGCGGTTTCGCGTTACTTGACAATCTGATACGCAAAGGCCCTGCAAATGCCAAAACTTTCCGCAACTGAACCCTTTTTTCACCCGGATTGCAGCATCGTGCAATCGCGGTTCGGGGCCTATTGCGAAGTGGGCACCGGCACCCGTGTGCATCATTCGGAATTTCACGATTACGCCTATTGCGACCGCCTGTCCGACATTGCCAATACCACAGTCGGCAAATTCGCCAACATCGCGGCGATGACGCGGATCGGCCCAACCGACCACCCGATGGGCAACGCGTCGCTGCATCATTTTCTGTATCGGTCATCGTATTATTGGGAAGATGCCGCCGACGATCCCGCGTTCTTTACCGCCCGACAGTCGCGGCGCACGTCACTTGGCCCGGATTGCTGGATCGGCCACGGCGCTGTGATCAAACCTGATGTCACCATAGGCGCGGGGGCTGTGGTTGCTGCCGGGGCCGTGGTTACCCGCGATGTGGCCCCCTATCTGATCGTCGCAGGCGTCCCCGCGGTGCCGCTGCGGGCGCGGTTTGCGGCCCCTGTTTGCGATAAATTGCTGGCCCTTGCGTGGTGGGATTGGCCGCATGATCGCCTGCGCAGCGCGCTGGATGATTTCCGTTCGATGACGGCCGGGGCATTCGTGGACAAATACGATCCTTGATCCGGGCCTTGATCCGGGCCTTGATCCGGGTGCCAAGGCCCGCCTTTGGGGCGCGATGCCCCAAAAGGGGGCGGTGAGTGGCAGGTGCCGCGCCGTCTATTCTGCCGCCAGCACAAGATCTGCCGGCAGCTTCATAAACCGGTGTGCCGCCTCGCCCGCCAGATAAATCACCCGCCCGCCGGCAATGGTCGCCTCAATCTCTCGCGTGGCTTCGTTGACCACAACCATATCGGCGCGCAAGCCCGGATCAAGCCGCCCGCGATCTGGCATCCGCAAAATCTCGGCCGGGTTTGCCGATACCATGGCCCAGGCCTGCGGCAACGTCGCCAATCCCTGATCCACCAGTTGCCATACCGCCAAAGGCAGCGCGGGAATGTGGTAATCCGACACCAGCGCATCACAGAGCCCGTCCGATATCAGCATCTGCGCCGAAACATTGCCCGCCTGACTTTTGCCGCGCACGACGTTCGGCGCGCCCATGATCACCGGGCTGTTCATTGCGTGCGCCGCCACCGCAGCCCGGCGCGACAGCGGAAATTCCGCCACCCGCGCGCCGATCATCGAATACCGTTCGCGGGTTTCGCCATCCGGATCATCATGGCTGCCGTAAACCACGCCCATCGCGTCAAACGCCTCGGCCAGCGTGCACAGGCTGCGTGGCACCGCTTTGGCACAGGCTTGCGCCTCGTCAATCGCCAGCGCCATATCATCCGCCGTTTTGCCTACTTTGCGCGCCCAGGCGGCAAAATCGGTGGGGGCAAGCCGGGCCATGTGCAAGCCTTCGGCCAGATGGTCATTGAACACCACATACCCCACGCCAAAGCGTTTGACCGCCGCTATCAGTCGCGCGGTTTCATGAACAAGGTGGGTTTCGGCGCGGATTTGCACGCGCATATCGGTCAGGGACTGCGGGCGATACAGATCAAGTGCTGCCATAAAGTCTTCCGCATGATCAGGCCCGCGCGCGCCGCCTTCCCAACTCCAGCCTGTGGCAAGGTATGGTGTCGTCACCCCATGCGCTGCGGCTTCGCGGTCAAACGACGCGAACCCTGCGGCCAGCGGAAACGGCGCGCTTGGGCGCGGGGCCATGTGGCGTTCAAACCCGTCGCCATGCAGATCAATAATACCGGGCAAAACCAGATAGCCGGTCAGATCAACTTCGGGCAACGGCCCGCGGGTGATGCGCCCTTGGGCAAAACTGATAGAGCGGCGCTGCACCTGTCCGTCCCGCAGTATTTGCGCACCGGTCAGGCGCAGATGGGGCAAGGCGTATGTCATAAAAGCCCTCGGGTTATCGGGGTTGCCTTGTGGATACCTTAAGGATGCGACACCGATATGACAGTCAGTCGGGGGCCACCGTCAACGTCACCCGATCCCCGGCAAACCAGGTTGTGCCAAACTCTATCGGCGCACCTTGGGCATCGACGTTGATCGCCACGCTGCGCAAAACCGGCGCGCCTTCCAAAATCTGCAAATGCCGCGCCAAAAGAGTATCGGCCGCTTTGGCGGTCAACCGGGTTGCGGCGCGGGTGTAATCGTCAACGCCCGCTTCCATCATCGCTTGGGTCACCGAATTCAGCCGGATCAGCGCCGCCAGCAGATCTGGAAACCGCCGGGCTGGAAACACCGACCGGAACATCGCCACCGGCACCCCGTCTGCCAGAGAAAGGCCTTCCACCAGATGCACCGGGCCGCCGTCTGGCAGCGCCAATGCAGCCGCTTCGTGCGGCGTCGAAGGCCGGGTTTCGCTGCGTAAAATCTGGCGCGATGGCGTGCGCCCCGAGGCGTGGACGTTTTGGTGAAACCGAACGCGGCGGCCAATCGGATAATCCGCAGGCACCGTTGTGACAAACACCCCTGACCCCTGACGCGCAAACGTGGTGCCCGCTGCAGACAGTGCCGCCAACGCCTGCCGCACGGTATGACGATTGACGCCAAACCGCGCCGCCAAAGCAGATTCCGTTGGCAGCTTGTCACCCTGCCGGTATTGCCCGGCGACAATTTCACCCGTCAACGCCGCAGCAATAGACTGCCAAAGCGGGGTGCGCCGCGCTGTCATCAAAACTTCACGTGCATTTTCTGCGCTCCGACGGTAGATATTTGTCTAGTTGTATAGAACGCTAGACAGGATTGCAAGATGTCGGGATCACGATGACCGAACCCAGCCCTTTCGCCGAACCAATGGATCGCCCGCTGTGGATGGGGGTTTTAGCCCGCGCCAAGGCGCCTCGTCTGGCGCAGTTGTTTCCCGTTCTGCCTGACCACAGCATTTTGCGCGCACCCGAAGTGGGGGCTGTCATGGTGCGCGGGCGCATTGGTGGCGTGGATCAGCCGTTCAACTTGGGCGAGCTGACAATCACCCGCTGCACATTGGCGCTGACGGCGGGGATTGTGGGCCACGCCTATGTGCAAGGCCGCGACAAGGTGCATGCCATGCGCGCCGCAGCCGTGGATGCGCTAATGCAGACAGATGACGCAGATCAAGTGCGCACCACGGTGCTGGTGCCCCTTGCCGCCGAAGAAACCGCGCGGCGCATAACCCGCGCCACCAAGGCCGCCGCCACCAAAGTAGAATTTTTCACTCTTGTCCGCGGCGCAGACCAATGAGCCAAAATGCTCTTCAGGGTGGCTTTGCCACTGCCCCAATTCAATCGGCCCATGCGTTTCGCGCAGCCCTTGCTGCGCTGTCTTGCCCCGGCAAAATCTGCACCGTTACAGGGGCGGCCCCACCCTTGCCGCTGTCAGTTGCGGCCGGTGTACTGATCTTGACGCTGTGCGATGGCACAACCCCTGTGCATTTGGCGGGCGATCACGATAGCGGTGCAGTGCGCGATTGGATCACCTTTCACACGGGCGCACAGCTCGAAGATGCCGCCAATGCCAGCTTTGCCATCGGCACTTGGGACGCGTTGCAGCCCTTGGCGCGTTTCTGCGCAGGCACACCGGATTACCCGGATCGGTCGGCCACCCTGATTGTCGAGATGGCGCAGCTTTCGGCAAATGGCCCAACGCTGTCGGGGCCCGGCATTCAGCACATTGCCCGGCTGTCTTTGCCCGAAACGGCGGCGTTTCAGGCCAATCGTGCGCAATATCCATTGGGATTTGATTGCTTTTTCACCGCAGGCACCCAACTGGCCGGGTTGCCGCGTTCCACCCATGTAAGGGACATCTGATGTATGTGGCGGTAAAGGGGGGCGAACTGGCAATCGAGGCGGCGCATGCGTGGCTGGCCGAAGAACGCCGTGGTGATACCGGAGTGGCCGAGCTGTCGGTGGCCCAAATCCGCGAACAACTGGCGCTGGCGGTAAACCGGGTGATGGCCGAAGGATCCCTTTACGATCCCGATCTGGCGGCCCTTGCGATCAAACAATCGCGTGGCGATCTGATTGAGGCGATCTTTTTGATCCGCGCTTACCGCACCACCCTGCCCCGGCTAGGCGCGTCAAACCCTGTTGAAACTGCCGAAATGGCCGTGATCCGCCGGGTGTCGGCGACGTTCAAGGATCTGCCGGGGGGGCAGGTTTTGGGGCCGACTTTTGATTACACCCACCGGCTGTTGGATTTCAAACTGGCGGCAGAAGGGGCACCCGTGCCCGCCGCCGAAACCGCCCCAGCATCGGCGGCGGCTGTGCCGCATGTTTTGGGCATGTTGCAGCGCGACGGGCTGATCGAAACCAACCCGACAGGCACTGGAACGCCCCCCGATCTGACGCGCGAACCGATGCAGCTGCCCGCCGCCCGTGCGGCACGCCTGCAGGCCTTAACGCGCGGCGACGAAGGGTTTATCTTGTCGATGGCCTATTCCACGCAGCGTGGCTATGGGCGCACCCACGCCTTTGTGGGCGAATTGCGCATCGGCATGGTGCCGGTCGAAATGGACATCCCCGAACTGGGCTTTGCGGTGGTTTTGGGCGAGGTTGACCTGACCGAATGCGAAACCGTCAACCAATTCAAAGGCAGCAAGTCTGAGCCGCCGCAGTTCACCCGCGGCTACGGGCTGGTCTTTGGCCAGACCGAACGCAAAGCGATTTCGATGTCTTTGGTCGACCGGGCGTTGCGGTGGAAAGAACTGGGCGAAGATGACACCGGCGCGCCTGCGCAAGACGAAGAATTTGTGCTGATGCACGCCGATAATGTGCAGGCGACGGGGTTCCTAGAACATATAAAACTGCCGCATTACGTTGATTTCCAATCAGAACTGGAACTTGTGCGCAAACTGCGGGCCGAAGTGGCGTTGAACCAAAAGGCTGCAGAATGACGTCAATCCCCGCCATCTCCACCTCCAGCATCGCTGCTGTCGTTATCTGCGCGGTTGCCGTCTTTGCTACTGCCTGTCGGCGTTCTGTCATATCCAATCGCACCGCTGCCCGTGACTTTATCCCGACTGACAGTGCCCGCCTGCCGCGCTGCACGACCCCGCAGCCACCGCATGACCAACACAACCAGCGCGACCGCAATCGCAAGACCCAAAAGCGTTCCGATTTTCATTTTCAAATGCTCCGTTGCGCGCGCCAGTGCGCCAGCGCACCAGCAGTCTGAGGCCAAGCCTATGACCGATCAAGCCTATAACTTTGCATACCTCGATGAACACACCAAACGCATGATCCGCCGGGCGATTTTGAAGGCGGTTGCCATCCCCGCCTATCAAGTGCCCTTTGCCAGCCGGGAAATGCCAATGCCCTATGGCTGGGGCACTGGCGGCGTGCAGGTCACGGCGGCTTGCCTTGCGCCGGATGATACGCTGAAAGTGATTGATCAAGGGGCCGATGACACCACAAACGCCGTGTCGATCCGCAAGTTCTTTGAACGCACCGCAGGCGTGGCCGTGACCGAATACACAGCGCAGGCAACCATCATTCAAACCCGCCACCGTATTCCCGAAACCCCTTTGCAGGCGGGGCAAATTCTGGTTTACCAAGTGCCAATCCCAGAACCCTTGCGGTTTTTGGAACCGCGCGAAGCCGAGACCCGCAAGATGCATGCGTTAGAAGACTACGGGTTGATGCACGTCAAGCTATATGAAGATATCGCGCGGCACGGCACGATCGCGACATCTTATGATTACCCGGTCAAAGTGGAAGGGCGCTATGTGATGAGCCCGTCACCGATCCCGAAATTCGACAATCCGAAACTGTCGGGCAACCCTGCACTGCAACTGTTTGGCGCGGGGCGTGAACAGCGGATTTATGCCCTGCCTCCGTTTACCGATGTCATCAGCCTTGATTTCGACGATCATCCGTTTGACCCCAGCAAAGCCGTTCACGACTGCGATCTTTGTGCAGCCAATGACAGCTATCTGGATGAGGTCATTCTTGATGACGCCGGCACCCGGATGTTTGTGTGTTCGGACACAGATTTTTGCCGCGCCCGGCGTGGTGCAGGCCATACGGGCCGTATGGGTGCAGCGGATAAGACCGGGGCGGTATGATGCAGGCGTCAGCATTGGCAAACTTGCCTGATAGTCAGCAATCCCCGGCACCGTTGTTGCGCGTGGCAAACCTGTCAAAATTCTATGGCGGCCGGATCGGCTGTGCAGATGTGTCGTTCGATTTGTGGCCGGGTGAGGTCTTGGGCATCGTTGGCGAAAGCGGGTCGGGCAAATCCACCTTGCTGTCGTGTCTGGCCGGGCATCTGCCACCCGATAATGGCGAGGTGATTTTCCAAACAGCGACAGGCCCGCGCGATACTGTGCAAATGGCCGAAGCGGCGCGGCGCAAATTGTCGCGCACTGATTGGGCCTTTGTGCATCAAAATCCGCGCGACGGCTTGCGCATGGGCGTCTCCGCTGGCGGCAATGTGGGCGAGCGTTTGATGGCCGTGGGCGCGCGGCATTACGGCGATATTCGTGCGGCGGCAATTGATTGGTTGGGCCGGGTGGAAATTGCGCCAGACCGCATAGATGACCGCCCCAGCGCCTTTTCGGGCGGCATGCAGCAACGCCTGCAAATCGCGCGCAATCTGGTCACCGGGCCGCGATTGGTGTTCATGGATGAACCGACGGGGGGCTTGGATGTATCGGTGCAAGCGCGGCTGTTGGATTTGTTGCGCGGATTGGTGCGCGAGATGGGGCTTTCGGCCATTATCGTGACGCATGATCTGGCCGTCGTGCGGCTGCTGGCCGACCGGCTGATGGTGATGAAGGGCGGCTATGCGGTGGAACAGGGGCTGACCGATCAGGTGCTGGACGATCCGCAGCATCCCTATACGCAGCTGCTAGTCTCATCGGTTTTGCAGGTATAGCCATGATCACAATCACAAATCTGTCGAAGTCGTTTACGCTGCACAATCAGGGATCAGCGGTGATCCAGGTGATGGCGGGGGCAAACCTGCACGTCTCGGCCGGCGAATGTGTGGGGCTGATGGGGGCATCCGGGGCGGGCAAATCCACCTTGATGCGGATGGTCTGGGGCAATTATCTGGCGGCATCTGGCGCAATCATCGTGGGCGGGCTGGACGTGGCCACCGCCGCCCCGCGCGAGATCATGCGCCTGCGCCGCGAAACGCTGGGCTATGTCAGCCAGTTTTTGCGCGTGGTGCCCCGTGTGCCAACCCGTGCGGTCGTGGCCGAACCTTTGCTGCATCTGGGCGTGCCGCAGAAGGTGGCCACGGCGCGCGCCGAAGACTTGCTGGCGCGGCTGAACCTGCCCGAACGGTTATGGTCCTTGTCGCCCACCACTTTTTCGGGCGGCGAGCAACAGCGCGTCAACATCGCGCGCGGCTTTGCCCACCCGTTTGCCGCCTTGTTGCTGGACGAACCCACCGCCAGCCTTGATGCTGCCAACCGCGAGGTCGTTCTGACCCTGATCGAAGAGGCCAAAGCGCGCGGTGCTGCCATATTAGGGATTTTCCACGATGAGGCCGCCCGCAACAGGGTGTGCAACCGCACCATCGACGTGCGCGCTTTTACCCCGATGCCTGTGCCCGTGGCCGCCGCATGACAGGGCAGCTTTTCGTCGTGGTTGGCCCATCCGGGGCGGGCAAGGATACGTTGATGGCCGGGGCCGTGGCAGTTGATCCCACCCTGCATTGGGCGCGACGGGTGATTACCCGGCCAGAAACAGCGGGCGGGGAGCCGTTTCAGGCCAGTGATGACGTAAGCTTTGACGCGCGCCTTCAGGCGGGCGATTTTGCCTTGCATTGGCCCGCGCACCGGCTGCGCTATGGCGTGCCGCATGCCGAATTGGCACCACTAGGTCAGGGCCGCGCGGTTTTGGTCAACGGGTCGCGCGCGGCACTGCCTGCGGTGCAGATCGCCTATCCCCGTCTGGTCGTCATCCGCATATCTGCCCCGTCTGCGGTTCTGGCGCAACGCCTGGCCGCGCGGGGGCGCGAAAGCATGGCTGACATTGCCGCCCGTCTGCAACGCGCCAGCTATGATCTGCCCGAGGGGCTGCGCGTGATGGATGTGGCCAATGATGCCACCCCCGAGATCGGCACTCAGCGATTGTTGGACGCGATTTACAGCGTCAAAGGATAGCGGCCCAACAGATGAAACCGCCCCGCCGCATCTTCCCCCATCAGGCAGATATCTTGCACCTGAAAGGGCTGTGGCACGACGCCTTGGAAATGCGCAATGGCAGCGCGGGCGATGCTGATGTGGTCGGTATCCGGCAGATGGTTCGACAATGTCAGATGAAAACGGAACTCTTCCATAACAAAGGGATAACCGTAGATCGCCAGCAATTCGCGCTGGCGCGGGGTCAACTGTTCGGGCCTGCGGCGGGCAATTTCTGCGTCGCTCAGCGCAGCGCGGTAGGGATCAAGGCTGCGCACGACGTGGGCCGCAAGGTCGGTCAGGCCGGCAGTGTCACCCTCGGGCACAAAGGCCAAAAACCCCTCCAGATTGATCAGCCGCAAGCCAGCGATGCCCACCGGGGTCAGATCGGCGGCCAGCCTGCCCACCGCTTGCGCCAGATCCGCCGCTGTAAACCCATCCGCCAGCCGAAACGGCGCTTTGATTGTGCCGTGAAAGCCGTATTTGCGCGGATCGGTGGTGATATCGGCCAGGGGGCGGGGCAGACCTGGAATGTGCGCTTGCGCCACGTCACGCGCAGTCTGCACGTCATAGCCCAGCCACGCCGCGGCCGCGGTTGCAAAGGCACCCGGCGGGGCGGTGTAATAGATCGCGTATCGCTTCATTGCGGCCTTTCGATGCCAATCCCGGCGCGTGCAAATGCTGTCATATCTGTGTGACAGTTTCATGCCACAGCAAGCCGTCTTTATCGCCCTGTCAACCAAAAGGCCTGACCGATGTCTGAAACGATCCTTGCCAACGCCACGCTTGTGCTTTGCGATGAAGTGATCACCGGCTGCATTCGCCTTGTCGGCGGGCAGATTGCGGCGATTGACCACGGTGTTGGCGTGCCGCCGGGCGCCATCGACTGCGACGGTGATCTGGTGTTGCCCGGTCTGATCGAATTGCACACCGACAATCTGGAACGCCATATTGAACCGCGCCCCAAAGTGAACTGGCCCCATGCGGCGGCGATCATTGCCCATGACGCGGAACTGGCAAGCGTTGGCATCACCACAGTATTTGACGCACTGCGTGTCGGGTCCAGCCCATCGCGCGAAACGTTGGGGTATGGCGAATACGCCCGCGCCCTGGCGTCCGAGATCCTGGGGTTGCGGGCCAGAAACGTGCTGCGGATCAACCATTTCCTGCATTTGCGCGCCGAGGTTTGCTCTGAATCCCTGATCCCCGAACTGGACGCCTTTGGCCCCGACGACAGCATTGGTATCCTAAGCCTGATGGATCACACGCCAGGAGAGCGGCAGTTTCGCGATCTAGCCAAATTGAAGGATTACATCTGCGGCAAACGCGGGTTGTCAGACCATGACTTCAGCGATCACGTCGCCGAATTGCGCCGCTTGCAAGACCGCGTGGGTGCCACACATGAGGCCGCCGCCGTCGCCGCAGCACGCCGCTATGGCGCGGTTCTGGCCAGCCATGACGATACCACCACGGCTCAGGTCGCCCAATCGGCGCAGCACGGCATGCGGTTTGCCGAATTCCCCACAACGGTTGCGGCCGCAAAAGCCTGCCGCGCCCATGGCATCCGCGTGATGATGGGCGCGCCAAACCTGATCAGGGGCGGATCGCATTCGGGCAATGTCGCGGCGGCTGATCTGGCACGGGCCGATTTGCTGGACATTGTTTCATCCGATTATGTGCCGTCGGCGTTGTTGACCGCCGGATTGATGCTGGGTGATCTGTGGGGGGATATGGCGCGCGGCGTGCGCTGCATCACCCGCGAACCCGCCGTCGCCGCCGGATTGCAGGATCGCGGCGCGCTGATGATTGGCAGCAAGGCCGATGTGATCCGTGTTGCGCGGGTTGGCAGGGCCGCGGCCGTGCGGGGCACTTGGGTTGATGGAAACCGCGTTGCCTGAAATGCCCAAAGCCGGACTTGAAAAGCTGCCTACAGCGTTTCGGGATTTTATTGAAATCTGAAGCATCAGAATTCAAACACTTTTGGATTGAATTCTGGTTCATCGTTAACCCGAAATGCACTAGGTTACCGCATGCACCCGAACGGGAACGGCGGCGCAAAAGGCTTAGACGCGGGTCGGTGACAATTGCTTTGCGTGGTCAGTCTTGGCTGTATCCAAGGAAACAGGCGTAAAAAAAACTCTCGCCTTTCGCGCTTTGCCGGGTAACACTTAGGCTATGTAAGATGCTGCATCGGGTAGGGTTTGCAGGCGTTCAGGAAGCAGTTTCGTGATTGGCAAATTTATTGTTTTTGTTTTTGGGGTGTTGGTGCCGATTTTGCTGGCATATTTTGCAACCGGTCATCTGCCGGGCACAACCTTTCCGGTGATCGCCCTTGGGGCAACAGCGTTCAGCCTGATGGCGCTGAACTTGGTTTTGGCCACCCGCCTGCCCGGTCTGGACACGTTGTTTGGCGGGTTGGACCGGGTTTATTTCGCGCATAAATGGATGGGCATCACGGCTTTGATCTGCGCCGCCTTGCATCAACAGATCAAGATCAACACTCCCGGCCAGCAGGTTATGCAATCGCTAAGTGCGCTGTCGATCGAAGTGGCCCAGATTTCGTTTTATACCCTGTTGGTGCTGGTGCTGATCAGCTTTTTCAAACGCTTGCCACGGCTGAACTTTGAAATTCCCTACGGATTGTGGCGCTGGTCGCACCGGCTGTTGGGGGTGGTTTTTGCGGGGTTGGCGTTTCATCAGTTTTTTGTCAAAGCCCCGTTTGACAACAACGCGCTGTTGGCCACGCATCTGAACATCATGGCGGCTGTCGGCATCATCAGCTTTGCTTACAGCCAGTTGGCCCCATGGCTGCGCACCAAGGGCTACCGCGTGGCCAAGATCACCAAACACACCGCCGCCACGATTGTTGATCTGGAACCCAAAGGCCGCGGCATCCGGCCCCGTCCGGGCGGTTTTGCGTTTGTGTCGTTTGCAGCCAAGGGATTGCGCGAAACGCATCCCTTTACCGTGTCGCAGATCAATCCCAACGGCGGCATTCAATTCTCAATCCGGGGCTTGGGTGATTTCACCAGGCATCTGCGCGATGGGCTGACCGAAGGCACCTCGGCGCGGGTGTCGGGTGGGTATGGCCGGTTCGATTATGCGCGCGGCGGGGCAACGCAAGTCTGGGTGGCCGCAGGCATTGGGATTACGCCGTTTCTGGCCTGGGCCGACAGTTTGACCGCCGATAACAAAGACCAGATTCAGCTGATCTACTGTATCCGCAATGACGCCGAAGCGGTTGGGGTTGATCGGCTGACCGCAGCGGCGGAACGGATGGCGGGCTTTGCCTTTACTTTGCATAAAAGCGAGTCCGACGGGCGGTTTGATGCCGAAAAGTTGATCGCCTACGTGCCCTTTAACGTGGCAAAATCAAGTCTTTGGTTCTGTGGCCCCCCGCCGTTGCGGGCGAGCTTGCAAAAAGGTTTGAAAGCTGCGGGCAAATCCCCGCGTTCCGTTCATTTTGAACGCTTTGAATTCAGATAGCCCCAGTTGGGGTTTTAGGAGGATGTTATGGATCGGACCGTGTCTTTGTGGGGCAGCGTGGCCCTTTTGCTTGGCCTTGCCGCTGGTCCGGCGATGGCAGAACAGCCGTTGTTTGAAGGCGGAACGTTAGACGCCTTTGCCGCCGATCCGGTGCGGGGCGAGGTGATTTATGACGCCGCAGGCTGTGCCACCTGCCATTCGGTTGAAGATGACATGCAGTTGCTGGCCGGGGGCCGGGTGTTTGAAAACCGGCTGGGCAAGGTTTATGCGCCCAACATCACCGCAGACCCGGTGGCAGGGATCGGATCTTGGACCAATGATCAGTTTCTGAATGCGCTGATGCGGGGGGTATCGCCCGAGGGGGACGCCTATTACGGCAACTTCTTTCCCTATGCCGCCTATGCGCGGATGAAACCCGAAGACGCGCTGGATTTGTTCGCCTATCTTAAAACCCTGCCGCAAAGCGATGCGATATCGCGCGAACACGAGGTTAATCTGTTTGGCGATTCTGCGTTGTTGATGATGAACACCGACCGTGCGGTGCTGACGGTGTCTGCCGATCCGCAAATTGCGCGGGGCCAGTATCTGGCCGAGGCGTTGGGCCATTGCGGCGAATGCCACACCCCGCGTTCCGGGTTTGAGATGGACCTTGGCAATGCCTATTCCGGCTATATGGGGTTCTTTGGCGATTATGCGCCCGACATTACCAAAGCCCGGCTGGAAAAGTTCGGACCTGAAGCATTCATTACCGGCACGATGGGCAAGGCGTTAAAGCTGAACGGTAAACCACTGGCCGCCGGATCCATGCGGCGGGTGTCAATGCTGTCGGCCAAGCTGGGCCTTGAAGACCGCGCCGCCCTTTACGCCTATCTGACCAATGCACCGGTTGATCTGGCCGCCTTGCCGCAACCACCGCTGATTTTAGCCGAAGCCACAACCATAACCGAAGTGGCCCCGGTTGAGGCCACCCCTGTAGAAGCCACCGCCGCTGAAGTGGTCACAGCAAAACCCGCTGTGGTCATTGACGTGCAGGCCATCGGCAATGCCACAGGGTCGGTCAACCTGATGAAAGTCGTCGCCGCCGCCTGCGAGCCGCCCGCAGCGGCCGTCATGGCCGAAGTGCCCGCCGCCGTTGAACCCGCCGCCGTTGAACCCGCCCCCGTGATGGCCGCGGCCGCGGCCGCAGGCGTTGCTCCCGAAATCGAATCCGCCGCCAATGTGGTGTTGGACAAACATTGCCGCAGTTGCCACGGCCCCGGCCAGCGCAATGACCGCACTTTCCCGATGCATGACATTGGCGATCTGGCAATTGATATCACCGCCGTTATTCCGGGCGATCCGGATAAATCGCCGCTTTATTCCTCGATTGCGCTGAACCGGATGCCTTTGGGCACCAAACTGACGCCCGCCGAATTGGACGCGGTCAAGGTTTGGATTTTGGCCTTGGGGAATGCGCAAATGGCCGCACCCGCTGTTGCGACAGACCTCGTGGTTGAAGCCGCCCCCGCGCCGCTGGCCCCGCCAACCGCCGCCGAGATTGATCTGCCCCGTTATGTGGGCGGTGATTTCACCCAGCTTAGCCTTGCCGCCGTTTCGGATTTGCAGGCGATGGACGCGCGTGACCGGATTTATATGCGGTTTTTCAGCTTTGCCGACACGCCGCTGCCGGAAGTTGACTGCATGATGGAAGGCAACATGCTAAACCCGATGCAGTATCTGCACGCAGGTTTAAACAAGTTCGTCAATTCGGTCAGTCGCGGCCCGCGTCTGGTGCCTGTCACCCCGGTTGAAGGCACCGATGGCGCGCTGGTGCGCGTTGATATCCGCGATTACGGCTGGTCAGAACAGGATTGGCTGGCGATCAGCACCGGTATCTACACCGACGGCGCGGTTGAGGCGGGCTTTAGCGAAGCCGCTTGGTTTGATCTGGCCGAAGCTTACCCATATGCGATTGATCCGGCTTCTAACAGTCTGCTTGCGGTGATTGCCGATGCCACAGGCACGCCGGTGCCGATTGTGGGGGCCAGCTGGTTCACCCATCACGGATCCGAAGCGCCCTATTATGACATGCTGTTGCGCCTGCCCGCCGATATCAAGGATCTTGAGGCGCGGATGGGCGTTGACGTAAACGCACAGATTTATGATCGCAACGTCGCACGCGCAGGCTTTACCGAAGGCAGTTCCGGCGTGTCGGACCACAACCGCATGATCGAACGCCATGATCTGGGGCGCGGCGGCTATTACTGGAAATCTTATGATTTCGCCAACAGCGACGGTGTGCAATCGCTGTTGCTGCATCCCGATGGCCCGGCCGAGACCACTACGCTGCCATCGGGCACCGAAGCCTTTGAACATGACGGCGGCGAGATGATTTTCAGCTTGGACAACGGCTTGCAGGGCTATTACCTGTCAACCGCCCAAGGCATTCGCCTGCAAGTGGGGCCTGCATCCATCGTGTCATATCGCAACAAACCGGTGGGAAAAGGCGTGGAAATCGTCAATGCGCGGTCGTGCTTTGACTGCCATGAAAACGGCATCATCCGCAAAACCGATGAATTGCGCCCCTTTATCGAAAGCAACAACAGCCTTAGCCGCGATCAACGTGAAATCCTGCTGGAAATGTATCTGGCCCCCGACGCGATGGAAACGTTCTACCGCCAAGACAGTGATACCTTCCGTGCGGCGCTGGAAGAATTGGGCGTGGTGCAACCATCAGCAGCAGGCATTGCCGTCAGCCTTCAGGCCCCGATGTCGGTGGGTGGCGGCGAGATTGTGACCTATCTGTCAGACCTGCAATTCGACAACCTTGATCTGGAAGCCGTGGCGCGGACGTTCTTTCTGACGGAAGATGATTTCCGCGACCGCATGCGCAGCATGGGCGATCCGGTGCTGATGCAAATCGTCGATCAGTGGATTCAGCGCGCCGACAGCGGGTTGTTCGTCACCCGGTCAGAGATTGAAGAGGTTTACGCCGATCTGCTGCCCCGGCTGACCGATTATCGCCCGTATCTGCCTTACGATCAGGCCTACATTCCGCAAACCGCGGGCGGTTATGATGATAAGGCTGTTGCGGCCCTTGAATATACCGCCGAACAACAACAAACCCCCTATATCCCGCCTGCCGAAGGCAGTCTGCCGGTGTATGAGGCAGAGGCCATTAACGACGATCCGCTGATCCTTGAATTGTCGGTGCCCTATGTCGACGTGCGGGTGAATGATCTGCTGGAATTCGATGTGCGCGCGAACCGGGCCTGTGAATTGCAGGTGCTGTATGTTGAAGAAACCAAAACCGTCGAAGAACTGCCACCCGAAGTGATCGGCCCGGCCTTTCTGGAACCGGGCGAAATGCGGCGTATTCCCTACCCCGGATCGGGCTTTCAGTTGCGGTTCGACACCACGGGCAAGGGTGAAACCATGGTGGCCTATTGCCGCGAAGGCGGCTTGGGTAAGGCGCGGATTTCCGGCAAACAGGCGATGGATTACGCGACCGAGCATTTTCAGCCACTTTCTCGCGGGCTGGTGATCGAACGTTCTGCGCAGGTTGAACGCGACAACGGCACATCGGCCACCAATGCCGTCACCTTCAACGTCGCACCATAAGGGGCCGGCCATGTTCAAACCCGTTGCACTTGGGGCCTGCCTGATCGCTTTTGCCAGCCCCATAGCCGCGCAAACCGCCTGTGACGGGGCGATTGCGGCGCTGACCGCCAGCTTTGCTGCAGCCGATGTGCCAACGGTTCTGGCGGCGTGGACGGCTGTGCAAGCCAGTCCCGATTGCCCGTTGGCCACGGTATCTGGCGCGCGCGGGCAAACCTCGGCTGTGGTGGCGCGGGTGGCGCAGGACCAGATGGCGCAAGGCGATGTTGACGGGGCCGAAGCCATCGTGCTGCAAGCGCCGGGGATGCATTGGGCGGTGCAAGCCGTGCGCGGTGACATCGCCGCGTCACGAGGGCAGCGCGATGAGGCGGCGAAACTTTACAATGCCGCCTTGGATACATTAGGCGATCCGGGGCTGACAGTGCAATCCGAACAGCTGGAGCCGGTCGCCAAGCGCTTGGCACAATTGGCCCAGGAAAACATGATGTTAGCGGGCAGCATGAATTCCACCATTTCGCGGGGGGGTGCTGCTACCGGGGTGATGGGGATGGTGTCGCGCGGGTTGGTGATTGAAAAAGTGCCCGAAACTGCCGCCGCCGATCCGGCCTATGTGGCCCCGGAATACAACGTGGTAACGGCTGCGGCGCAATCGGTGGAAACCGTATTTCTACCGATAAATTTCGGGTTTGACTCTGATCAGTTAGACGCTGCAGGCGTGCGCGAAGCCTTGCGGCTGTCAGAGTTTCTGAAAGCCAATTATGTGCCCGAGATCACCATCAGTGGCCATACCGATGATGCGGGCAGTACGGACTATAACCTTGACCTGTCGCTGCGCCGCGCCGAATCTTTGGCGGCATTTTTGGTGGACGACAACGTCGGCACCGCGATTTTCGTGCAAGGCTTTGGCGAATCCGAACCGCCGACACTGATAGATGCCGGAGTTTATTCCATCGAAGAATTCCGCACGATTGCCCGCCGAGTCGAGGTGTCTTTTGCGTATTGAAACCGCCCTGTTCGCCACCCTGCTGGCCTGTGCCGCGCTGCCTGCGCAGGCGCGCGACTGGGCGATTGTGGTGGGTATTGATGACTATATAAATTTCGTGCCGTTTGATCCGCAAAACCCGAAATCCGGGCTGTTTGATCTGGCTGGGGCGGTAAACGATGCAAGCGTGATCCGCGATGCGTTGCGCGCAGAAAACGTCGATCTGCCCGACGCCCGCGTTTTGCTGGACCAAAACGCGACGTTGGCGGCATTTCAGGCGGCATGGGCAGATGTCACGGCGCAGGCGGCGGCTGGGGATACGATCTTTGTCACGTATGCTGGCCATGGCGGGCAAGAACGCGAAGCATCTGCCCCGATGGACGAAGTTGACGGCAAGGATGAGACGGTGATGTTCGCCGATTTTGATCCTGAAAATCCCCGTGTGGGCCGGATAAACGACGATCAGATTTACGCAATGCTGCAAGCCACGCCGCAGTTTCAGATCATCTGGGTGATGGACAGCTGCAGCTCTGGCGGGCTGGAGCGCGCGATAAATCCCGGTGCCACTGGCCGCAGCCGGTCGGGCGGGGTTTGGGATATTCCGATTGATCCGCTGCCAACCGAGGCCGTGGCGGGTGCAGGCGAAACCGGTGCTGCTGGTCTGCCGAATGTGACGCAAATTCTGGCCACCGCGACCGATGAATTGCTGGTTACCGAAACCGCCTTTGATGGCGCGGCACATGGCGCGCTATCATGGTTTTTCGCCAAGGCCATTGGTGGTGAGGCCGATCAGAACGGCGACGGCGCGATGACGCGGCTGGAACTGTCGTCGTTTATCGGCGACCGGGTGTTCACCCATATGGAGCAAAACCAGCAGCCGAAATTCGTGCCACGCGGTGATGCATCGGTGATGCTGAACCTGTCACGCGGGCTGGTGATTGAAAAAGCGCCGCAAGCTGCCGCTACGGGCTTGCCCATTCGGATTGTCGGTGCGCCGCCTCCGGGGATTGATATGGGCAATTGTGCGGGGTGCCGCGTGGTTACCGACGGACAAGCCCTGATGTTTCAGGCGGTGGACGCCGGATGGGATGTGTATTCCGGTCAGGGTGACCGCATCACCACAATCACCACAGATGCCGCGGCCCAGATCGCGCGGGCGGCGTTTTTGATTGATCTGAACGCCGCCAAAGTGGCCAACCTGCCGCCCGTTCAAATTGGCACCAAACAATCCGCCGCCCGCCAAAAGGTTGGCACCAACGTGGGTTTTGATTTCCGCGCCCCCAGCCGCGATCTGCCCTATGTGACGCTGTTCAACGTCGCCAGTGACGGGTCGGTGCAATACCCGCTGTATCCGCCGGGGTTTGATGAAGGCGCCCCCGTAACAGAGATGCTGACGCTGCAATTTGCGGTCACGCCGCCCACCGGCGAAGATCAGTTGATCGCCATCTGGTGCGCCCGCCCGCCCTTGGGTCTGCAAGATCTGTTGGGGGAAGCAACGGGTAAAACCGTGCCCGCCATGGCCGATGTTCTGGCGGCCACTGCCGATACAACCTGCCAATATGGCCGTGTCGGCCTGTTTACAGAGGGTTGATATGAAACCCGCGACGTAAATGCTTTTGAATGGTAAAGGTGGGTCAACCACCAGCGAACCGAATAAGGAATAACCCCATGTCCCTGATCCGCATTCTGGCCGCGTTGATGCTGTTCGGTCTGCCGGCGGCGGCGCAGGACAAAGTGGCGCTGGTGATTGGCAATGCGAGTTACAAAAACTCCACTCCGCTGGCCAACCCGCTGAACGATGCCCGCGCGGTGGCGGCCAAGCTGGAATCCATTGGCTTTGACGTGGCGCTGCATGAAGATCTGACGGGGCAGGCGTTTCGTGTGGCGTTGGGGGAATTCAGCGAAAAGGCATTGAACGCCGATCTGGCAATTGCGTTTTATGCGGGACATGCCATTGAAATTGAGGGGAAAAACTATCTGATCCCGATTGATG
>JANNAT010000022.1:0-33012 GCA_031384605.1 Cypionkella sp. | reverse complement strand
TTCAGGTTCATCTGAATGGTGGAATGGCGGAATTCATCGACCATCTGCATGGTAAAACCCGTGCGCAGATCCTCGCCCGGTGCCAGACGGCTGACCATCGCCATAGACCGTGCAGCAGAGATTTCTGGGAAGGGGATGATCGCAAGGAACAGCTTCATCCATTCAACCCAGCGTGGTTCCACATTGCGGAACATGTCACCCCGAAGGGCGGCATCAAGGGCACCGTAAACTCGGTTGTCCTTTTCTTCCTGCATCGAGAAGTAAGACCGAAGCACCTGCTTCATCGGGTCACGCGGTGCTTTGGTAATCTTGTAGTCTGTCGGATAGGTCATCGCTTCCTGAACATAGGAAGGGTTCCACCCGAGGTCGGCTATTTTCTTCGTCGCATCGGCAACAGAAATGCCTTTTTGCGACGTGATTTTATTCAGCGTCAGAGTCGCCATTGTTGCTCACCTTATCTGTTGAAGGGGGTGTAGGCAGAAACGTCGGCAAAGGTCAGAGAACTGCGATCACATTGATCGTCAGGTATCCAAGACGTTGGAACGCAATCACAATTTGTGAATTTAAGTCTCAACGCAGGCCTCCCTTCCTTCGTTCTTGAACCGATCTGAACATGTGGTTCAGCGGCGTCGGTTTGTTCGATGTGACCAACTTAGAACCAGAAATTCGCCTCGGCCAAACGGATAATTTTCTGTAACGAAGGGATACGTTGTGTAACGAAACTTTACGCCAGAATGGTCTTTTCGATTTTATTTTGAGCAGCGGCGATACGTTCTACAAAGGATGCAACAGCAGTTTTTCCGACCTTATTGCGAGAAAACTGACGAGGGCAGTGCGGTGACTGATGCAGATGAAAATTCTGAAAAGATGGCAGGCCTGCAAAAAATGCGGGTCGCGTTGGTTATTCTGACCAGTCAGGAAACGTCGAAACTTCTCAGCCGCCGGCAACGTGTGGCTGGCAAGGAAATAGAGGTGATGTGTGCCGAACGCGATCTGCACCAACAGGGTGAAACCACGGCAAACCGGGCGCAGTTGGATGAACTTTACCGCGAGGATGCAGTCCTGCGGCAGGCATTGAAAGAGGCCGAGGATGAAATTGAAAAGATGGAAGGCCTGATGGCCAAGATCAACGCGGATATCTCGGCGCTCTGCCAATCCTGATGGGGACCAAAATGAAAGACGAACGTGCGCATCTACAACTGTTTGATCTGATCGCCCGCGACTGGATGCTGGCCTCGCCCGCAATGCGCGTGACCTTTAACGCCGATGACAGCAGCGTGGCATTTGCCTGTGCAGATGGGGCGATTTATCTGGCTTCGACGGCGGATAATGAATCCTCCAACACCCGCATCCGGCGCGCAGTCGATACCGCGCGGGTAACAATTGCCCCGCGCAGCAAATCGCACGCCCCTTTGAAAGCCGCCGATTTTACAGATGGCCGCAGCTCGGCCGTTGTGGCGCACGGGGCCAGAAACTTTGCTTTTGCAAAAGCGAATGGTCGCATCAACACCCTGACCCCGGGCGGCATTGCGGTGCATCTGCCGCCAAAGACCACCGGCGCAATCACTGCGGTCGCCATGACATCTGACGGCGCAACGCTTGCCTATGCCTGCGGCGACAGCGTGGTTCTGACGGCATCTGACGCCGACCAGAAACACGGGCTTGCCGCGGCTGCCGAAATCACCGATCTGGCCTTTTCCCCTGATGATAAAACGCTTGCCGTGGCGCATGCCGGCGGCGTGACACTGTGGAATGTGGCGGATGTGAATGCCGCCGCGTTGACGATCCCCTTGGCCGGATCGGCGAAGTCGGTCGTATGGCGCGCGGATGGCGCTTGGCTGACGGTATGTCAGGATACCGACGGGTTCTGCGCAATCAACATCGCCCGCAAAGAAACCCATGCCCATGGTAATTTTCCATCTTCCGTTCGAAGTGTGGCGTTTGGCGGGGCAACCAATTCCGTCGTCGCAGCCGGCGCTTTCCGGGTTGTCGCCTGGGCGCTGGATGATCAGCGCGACATCCTGTCGGGCAAGGCGGGGTTGGTGCTGATCAATGCCGTCGCCACGTGCCCCACCCGCAATCTGGTGGCGGTTGGCTATGCAAATGGCCTGATAAGCCTGGCGGAAATTGGCCGACCGTCCGAGATTCTTTTGCGTGAAGACACCGGTGCAGGGATCACGGCGATGGCTTGGTCCACCGACGGCAGGTTTCTGGCGGTGGCCGGGGCAGACGGATCAGCCGCATTGGTGGACTTCCCCGACAGCATGTTCAAATCTTGAAAGGCACAACAATGACCCCCCAGCCCTCCGTTGAATTGACCGCAGACGAGCAAAGCAAAGACGCGTTTTTTCAACGCATTGCCCTGATCGGGGAAGAAATGATCGCCGCCCACGGTCGTGAATTTGCAACAGGCGCATTTGTCTTGGCCGCCCGCTGGATCAGTGAAGGCCGCATGGGGGCAAAAGTCAAAGCCCCCGACAATGCCCGCGCCGCGCCCCGGCCCAGTTGACCCCGTGGCGGCAGCGTTTTGTAACGTAGCGTTACAGGTGCCCTGGATTGGGCCGTTTGTAGATGGCATGCGGCCGAATCATTAACATGTGTTAGGACTATATCTTTACTGCGACAAATCGACACCGCAGTAAAAATTCAAGGAGTGTGCTGGCTTGGACATCATCTCGAAGAAAAGCGGCCCGCGCGCGGAAGATCAACACGCCAAACAACATCTGCAACGCAATTGGGGCACGATCGAAAAGCTGGCCGATACACTTAGCGGCGGCAAGTATTCGGCTGACAAGGCAAAGAAAGCCGCAGCCCCGCCTCAGGCCAAAGGTCTTATCTTCGTCGATCAGGCGCGCCCGCGCTTGGCCGACAACCCCGTGCCCTATCTGCGCATCAGCACCAATGGTCGCGTGGTATTGGCCGACACCAGTTCAGGCATCCAGATGCACTTTCTGGGTGAGTTAAAGCGCGTAAACGGCGAAGTGCGCTTTACCATCGCTACAAAAGAGAACGGGTATTTCACGCCGTTGGACGACGAGATGGCCGAAAAGCTTGCCGATCTGGCAAACCTGCCGGTGAACCGCAGCTATTCCGAAGACGATCTGGCGCAAGATATCAAGAGGCGGCTTCATATCGCCTGATTTCACGCGGCTTTAACCAGTCACGGGGATGCGCCCCAGCCAGATCAGCGCAACGTTTGCACAGAAACCACGATTGAATCCACGGGAGGGGATTTGATGATGAGTTCAAATCAACGCGCCCATGCCGCGCAGCCTCGATTGGGTTTTGATTTCGCAGATGTTGATCCGCATGAAACCTCCAAGGCCTGGGGCCGGTTTCTCGCCAACCGCAATGCCCCCAGCCTGCCCCTGACCGGGGTGCGGTCGGTCATCTACCAATCCTGGGTCCGCAGCAACACGACAGGGATTAAGCCTGACCAATTCGCCGCCCCATCGTTGGAGCGCAACGCACCCATCAGCAAGTCAACCTATGACCACGCCGAATTGCGACGGGCAACGCGCGCATCGCTGACGCAAATCGGCGAGTTGTTGTCAGGGGCAGAGGCGATGCTGATCCTGACTGATGCAGACGGGGTGATCCTTGAAACGGTCGGCGACAATTCGACCCTGACCAAAGCCAGCAAGATCAACCTTAGCGTCGGCGGATTGTGGAGCGAGCATGACGCCGGCACCAACGGCATCGGCACAGCCCTTTGGGCGGGCGAGCCGGTCTATGTGCACGGCGAGGAACATTTCTGCGAAGGCATGAAGGCATGGAGTTGTGCCGCCGCCCCGATCCGTGACCCGATCGACCGCGCTGTGATCGGCGTCATCAATCTGTCCGGCCTGACCCGCATCTTTCAAAAGCACAACGCCGCCTTTGCCGCCACCGTTGCCCGCGATATCGAAGCCGCGCTAGAACACGAACAAGCCTTGCTGAATATGCGCCTGATGGAGGCCATCGTCGGTAAATCCCCCCCCCGCAGCGGCGAACCCAGCGATGGTCTGGCGATTGTCGATCGCTTTGGACGCCTGATCTTCAACCGCAATTCGGGACTGGAGGTCGGGCGATCCGACCGCGATCTTGGCCTTGGCACCCGCTTTCTTGATCTTCGCGATGGGCTGACCGAAGAACGGATACTGGCCTCCCTGCCTGCAGAACATGGCTGCCAAGACATCCGGCTGATCAAGTTTGATGGCGAAGTGAAAGGTGCCGCACTTGTCTTCAAGCCCGCCCATCCGGCGTTTCAGCGTCAGGTGCCGCCGCCCGTTCTGGCGGTGCCCGGTGTGCAAATCCACGGCACTGACCTGAAGATTGTCGGCAAAAGCGACGCGATTCTTGAGGCGCTGGATACCGCCCACCGCATCGCAGGTGCGAACACGCCAACCTTGATCGAGGGTCAGACGGGGGTCGGCAAAGAACTTTTCGCCCGCCTGATCCATTCGCAGATGAAGCCCAGCAACACCCACCGCTTCAGCGCCGTAAACTGTGGCGCAATCAGCCCGCAAATGCTGGGTGAAGGCCTGTTTTCGCGGCTGGAAGGCGGCCTTTCCGCGCCCCTTTGTCTTGATGAAATAGGCGAACTGCCCCCCGATGTGCAGCCGTTCTTGCTGCGCGTGTTGGAAGAGCGTCTGACCGGCCTGCACGGCCTTGATCAAAACGAACCCTCGGTCCGCGTTATCTCGCTTACGAACCGTGTGTTGTTGGATGAGGTAGAGGCAGGCCGCTTTCGACGCGATCTGTTTTACCGGCTTAGCACGATCATCCTGAAAATTCCGCCACTGCGCGACCGTGGCGAAGACATCTTGCTGATTGCAGAACACTATAACCGCAAAATCCACACCGAAACCGGGCGCGAGTTGTTGGTGATCGGCTCTGATGTTCAGGATGCCCTGATGGCGCATCCGTGGCCGGGCAATGTTCGTGAATTGCGCAATGTCGTGTCTGGGCTGCATTATCTGGCGAAATCGCGTGTTGTCTCGCTGGCTGATCTGCCGCGCGAGGTTGCCGAACCGGCCCCGACCAATGCTTTGCAGTCTCAAGGCGTGCAGGATCAGCGACAGGCGCAAGCCCAGTCCCTCAAGCATGCCGAAGTTTTGCTGATCGAAAGTGCGCTCGTGCGGCACCACGGAAACATCAGCCATGCCGCCAATGAACTGGGCATTTCCAGACCAACCCTGTACCGGAAAATTAAAAGCATGGGTCTGCGGTCGGCACTGGACGACGACTGATTTCATAAGATGCCAAGCGGGCAGGTTACGCGTTGCGCCAGTCAAAACACCGCTGTCGTCCAGTGCAGGCTTGGCAAAGGCCGATTGCCAATCGCGGGTTGAACGGCTGGCCTTCGTCACGCCGCCTGCCGACAAAGGCGTGGTGACACCGTTGAAGACGCTGAATAATCTGGCCGCGCACGATAAAAAACCGCCAGTTCAGTCCTGAACAGCCAAACATAATCCGTGGCGCGGCCCACACGCGGCAGCTTGACCGCCTGACCGCAACGCCGCGCGTTAGCCGCAACACATCGCGCCCCTGAACACACGGGCGACCGAAACAGGCCCTCGGCCGAAGCGCGCTCTGCTGCACACGCTGTCAGACGCAACGGATATCAAGGGGGCTGTGCCCAGTTTTCTGAAAAATTGGCGGAAGCGGTGGGATTCGAACCCACGGTGGGCTTCCACCCACGCTCAGTTAGCAACCGAGTGCTTTCGGCCTCTCAGCCACGCTTCCGTTGAAGACCATTTAGCAATCCCGGCTTTCTGGGGCAAGAGGGAAAGGGTGGGGATGCGTAGGATGGGCAAAATGCCCATCACCCCGGCGAGATGGGCAATTTGCCCATCCTACCGGCAAAATGGTCGTAGGGCGGGGTTCACCCCGCCGTCCCTTAGCCACTAAACAAGAAATGCAAAACATCCCCGTCCTTCACCTCATACGTCTTGCCCTCAACCCTAAACTTCCCCGCCTCTTTCGCCCCGGTCTCGCCGTTCCCCGCGATGTAATCATCGTAAGCCACGGTTTCCGAACGGATAAATCCCTTTTCGAAATCCCCATGAATAACTCCCGCCGCCTGCGGGGCCAGCATGCCTTTGGTGATCGTCCAGGCGCGGGCCTCTTTCGGGCCGACGGTGAAATAGGTCGACAGACCCAGCAGCGCATAGCCCGCCTTGATAAGCCGGTCTAACCCCGCCTCGTGCAGGCCCATTTCTTCCAGAAACATCGCGGCTTCGTCATCGGCCAACTGGCTGATTTCTTCTTCAATCCGCGCCGAAATTACCACCATCGCCGCCCCCTGCGACGCCGCCAGCACCGCCACCCGAGCGGATTGCGAATTGCCGTGGGCTGCACAGGATTCTTCAACGTTGCACACGTAAAGCACTGGTTTTGATGTCAAAAGCTGCAACAGCCGCCAGTTACGCTGATCATCTTCCGCCACCTTGACCGACCGCGCCGGCAGCCCTTTTTCCAGCGCCACCAAGGCCAGCCGCAGCAACCGATCCTGATCGCCCGCATCCTTATCCGACCCGCCGCGCAACTTGCGCGCAAGGTTTGCCAACCGCCGCTCAATGCTTTCCAAATCCGCCAGCATCAGCTCGGTTTCAATGGTTTCGGCGTCAGCAACCGGATCAATCCGCCCCTCAACATGGGTGATATCGCCATCTTCAAAACAGCGCAGCACATGGGCAATCGCGTCACATTCGCGAATGTTTGCAAGGAATTGGTTGCCCAACCCCTCGCCCTTCGACGCCCCCCGCACCAACCCCGCGATATCGACAAAGGTCATTCGCGTCGGGATAATCTGTTTGCTGCCCGCAATTACCGCCAACTTATCCAACCGCGCATCTGGCACCGCCACTTCGCCGACATTGGGTTCAATCGTGCAAAACGGAAAGTTCGCGGCTTGTGCTGCGGCAGTCCGGGTCAACGCATTGAAAAGCGTTGATTTTCCCACGTTCGGCATGCCAACGATGCCCATTTTGAAACCCATAGCCGCTCTCCTTATTGCCCCCGCCTTTTAGGGGCAGGTGCGCCAAGGTTCAAGCATTGCCACGCCCCACTGTTTACAGGCATTGATTTTTCGCCCCGCCCCGTGCAAACCGCTAATGCATTTGCAGGATTGGGCCACAACATGACAAGAATCGACGATACCTTTGCCGCACTTCGCGTGCAAAATAAAAAGGCCTTCGTCGCCTATATCATGGCCGGTGATCCCGATGTTGATCGCGCGTCGGCGGTGATGCAGGGGCTGCCGGGGGCGGGTGTTGATATCATCGAATTGGGCCTGCCCTTCACCGATCCGATGGCTGATGGACCAACCATTCAACTGGCCGGACAGCGCGCGCTGGAAGGTGGCATGACACTGGATAAGACGTTGAAAATGGTGCGGGATTTCCGTGTGGCGGACCAAAAAACCCCGATTGTTCTGATGGGATACTATAACCCGATCTATGCGCGCGGCGTTGATCTGTTCCTGACCCAGGCCAAAGCGGCGGGCATCGACGGGCTGATCATCGTCGATTTGCCGCCCGAAGAAGATGCCGAATTGTGCATTCCTGCCCAAAAGGCCGGGTTAAATTTCATCCGGCTGGCCACCCCCACCACCGATGCCAAACGGCTGCCAAAAGTGCTGCAAAACACCTCTGGTTTTGTGTATTACGTGTCTGTCACCGGTATCACCGGGGCAGCGGCGGCGGTGGCAACCGATGTTGCCCCCGAAGTCGCGCGTATCAAGGCATCCACCGTTCTGCCGGTGATCGTGGGCTTTGGCATCTCTACCCCCGATCAGGCGCGCGCGATTGCGGCGGTGGCGGATGGTTGCGTCGTCGGATCGGCGATTGTAAAGGAAATCGGTACCGGCAAACCGGTGGCCGATGTGCTGGCGTTTGTCGCAGGTCTGGCGGCAGGCGCGCATTCGGTTTGATGTAACCAGAACGGTTGCTGTTCTGATTGCGGTCTGATCGCAGTATTGGTAACCATATTTTACCAAAACCGGAGTTTCGCCCATGACCGTGATCACCAGCATCGACGATCTGAAACGGCTGCACAAACGCCGCGTGCCGAAGATGTTCTACGACTACTGCGAAAGCGGCAGTTATACGGAACAAACCTTTCGCGCCAATACGGGTGATTTCGCCAAACTGCGCCTGCGCCAAAAGGTGGCGGTGGATATGACGGGCCGCAGCACCGAAACCTCGATGATCGGGCAATCCGTGGCGATGCCGGTGGCCCTTGCCCCGGTTGGTATGGCGGGCATGCAATGCGCCGATGGCGAGATCAAAGCGGCCCGCGCCGCGCAGGATTTCGGCGTGCCGTTTACCCTGTCTACCATGTCGATCTGTTCCATCGAAGATGTGGCCGAACACACCACGGCCCCCTTCTGGTTTCAGCTGTATGTGATGAAAGACGAAGATTTCGTCGATGCCGCGATTGAACGGGCGCGCCGCGCGAAATGCTCGGCTTTGGTGTTGACGCTGGATTTGCAGATACTCGGCCAGCGGCACAAGGATTTGAAAAACGGCCTCTCTGCCCCGCCGCGCCTGACCCTGCCCAACATCCTGAATATCATGACAAAACCGCAATGGGCGCTTGGCATGCTGGGCACCAGGCGCCGCACCTTTCGCAATATCGAAGGCCACGCCAAGGGTGTGGACAATATGTCTAGCCTGATGAGCTGGACGAATGAGCAGTTCGACCCGAAACTTGATTGGTCCAAAATCGCGCGCATCCGCGATCAATGGGGCGGCAAGCTGATCCTCAAGGGCATTCTGGACGAAGATGACGCGCGCTTGGCGGCTGATTTTGGTGCGGATGCGATCATCGTCTCCAACCACGGCGGACGGCAACTGGACGGCGCGGTATCGGCCATTTCCATGCTGCCGCGCATTGTGCGGGCCGTGGGTGCGCAAACCGAAGTGCATATGGACAGCGGCATCAGATCGGGTCAGGACGTGTTCAAGGCACTGGCGCTGGGGGCGAAAAGTACCTTCATCGGCCGCAGTTTTATCTACGGTTTGGGGGCAATGGGGCAGGCGGGCGTGACAAAGGCGCTGGAGGTGATCTACAAAGAACTGGATATCACCATGGCGCTGTGTGGCGTGCGGAAGGCCACAGATATTGCGCGTGAAAACCTGCTGGTGCCAAAGGATTTCGAAGGCGACTGGGTCTGAGCAAACTGCCTAAACTTCAATTAAATTTGCGCTTCATCTGTTTCCAAATATCCCACGGGGGGCTCAATCGCCCGGCGATTGAGCCGGGGGTGTGAAACCCCCACGTCCTTGGGGTAAATCACCGCATCGCAGCAACGCCCGCGCCATCAAGGGCACGCACAGCAACATCACGGCGGCAAACACAAAGGCAAAACGCAAGCCGAAGTGCCCGGCGATAAAACCAACCAGCGGCGGGCCAAAGAAATAGCCGAAATACCCCAGCAATGTGGCGCGGGCCACGGCGCGGGCGCGGGCCGCAGGGTTGGCCATTTGTCCGACAAGTGAAAACGCTGTGGGGGCAATCACCGATGATCCGATCCCCATCACGATGAACCCCAGATAAGCCGCGCCGACCGATCCGGCCAAGGCCGCCGTCAATGCGCCGACAGCAGAGATCGCGGCCCCCGCACTCAACAACCACACAGGGGGCACGCGTGCGGCCAAACCCTGGCCCACCAACCGCGCCAGCCCCATCGTGATTGCCATCGCGGCAGGCCCCATTGCACCGTGACTGGGGGTTCCGCCAAGGGTTTGTTCAATATGCAGCGCTGACCAGTTTTCGGCGGCATTCTCGGTTAGAAACGCCAACAGCACGATCCCACCACCGATAATCGGCACCCACCCCAGATGATCTGCCCCCACACCTTTGGGTTTGCGCAAACCGTCGATGCGGCCATCACGCTCAAAACTTGCCAGCGCCATAAGGGCGGCAACCACTGCCATGCTGCCCAAAACCCAAGCAGGCGACCACGCCGCAGACCGCATTGCGCCCGTCGCAACGGCACCCCCGGCATAACCAAAGGAATACCCGGCATGGCACAGGTTCATCAACGGCTGACCCCGCGCATTTTCCAACGCCGCCACGCGTGCGTTCATCAACACATCGGTCAGCCCGGTGCCCGCCCCGCAGGCCAGCATGGCAAGCGGAAACAGCCAAACCTCGGTTGCATGACCGGGCAGTAAAAACGCCGCAGACATCAGCAAAGCCGCCACAGGCAAGGCAACCCGCCCCCAAGCCGCTCCAACCGCCGGGGCCACCAACATCGCCAGAACGGCGGCAATCGGCGTCATGAACATCAATGCCCCCAGCCGCGCCTCATCAATATCAAGCATGGTTTTGATATCCGGCAGGCTGGCCGCAAACGTGCCCCAAAGAATGCCCATCGCAGCGAAAGCGGCCAATGGCGCGCGGGTGATGGCCAGTAAGGATAGGAAACGCATGGAGTGTGGCCTTGTCACAGTGTAAACGGTGTTTAGCCGGTCGTGCGGGCGGGGGCCAGTCAACGGGCGACAGTCAATCGGCCAGACGTCGCGAAATGCGTTATAGCCACGCTTGCCAAAACCAAAATATAGACCGGGTTGGCCGTTTTTCACCGCCAATACCCGTCACAGGAGACACCACATGGCCGACCTGATCCTGACCACCTACGATTGGGTTCCCGATCTGCCGCGCGGCTATGTGCGCGATCTGCGCGTGCGCTGGGCGCTGGAAGAGGCGGGCTTACCCTACCGGGTTGAAAGCACGCCGTTTCGGGATCGACAGCCCGCGCATTTCGCGCATCAACCGTTTGGCCAAGTGCCATGGCTGACCGATGGCGATCTGTCGATCTTTGAAAGCGGGGCGATCTTGCTGCACCTGGGTGCGTTAAGCGACAAACTTATGCCCACCGATCCGCGTGGTCGCAACGAAGTCAAGGAATGGCTGTTCGCCGCCCTTGCATCGGTAGAGGCGGCAAGTCAGCCGTGGTCGTTCTTTGAATTCGCAGGTGACACCGATCAGACACCCATGCGGCAGTTTTTTGACGGCTTCCTTGAAGCACGGCTGAAAAGCATGGAGGGGGTGCTGGCAAACCGCACATGGTTGGTTGGCACCTTTTCGGTGGCCGATATCCTGATGGCGGATGTGCTGCGGCTGGTTGACCGGTTCGACGGACTGGCAGACTATCCCGCCTGCCGTGCCTATGTCACCCGCGCCACCGCCCGCCCGGCTTTTGTAAAGGCGCACGCCGATCAGATGGCACATTTTGCGGCGGCAGATTAAGAACGACATATCCCCCCAAACATCCCCCTTCCCATCCCCATGATTCGTCGCTATAGCCCCCAAGTCGCGCCATGCACCCTTGGAGGATGGCGGATTTATAAATGGAGAAGAACCTATGGCACGTGAGATCCCAGATCTTCACGCCGAGGTACGGACGGGGACAGGCAAGGGGGCCGCTCGTCAAGCCAGACGTCAGGGCAACGTACCCGGTATCGTATACGGCGACGGCGCACAGCCGCAACCGATCAATATCAACTATAACGCGCTGCTAAAGCGTCTGCGCGCAGGCCGTTTCCTGTCGACCCTGTTCAATCTGAAGGTGGAAGGCATGGGGGACGTGCATGTGGTGTGCCGCGGTGTGCAGCGCGATGTGGTCAGAGACTTGCCAACGCATGTCGACCTGATGCGTCTGCGCGATGACAGCCGGATCAACCTGTTCATTCACGTGACCTTTATCAACCACGATGCAAGCCCGGGCTTGAAACGTGGCGGCACGCTGACCGTTGTGCGCGCGGATGTCGAATTGAACGTGCTTGCGGGCGATATTCCTGATCACCTGACAGTCGATCTGACCGGCAAGCAAATCGGCGACGTGATCCACATCAATGACGCGATCCTGCCCGAGGGGTCCAAACCCACAATCGAGCGGAATTTCGTGATCGCCAACGTATCGGCCCCTGCGGGCTTTGTTGAGGCAACCGAAGAAGCTTAATCGGCTGGCAAATCCAAGGGCGCGGCAGGGTCACCTGCTGCGCTTTTTTCATGTTCGACGCGTCGCGCGGCTTCCGAGTTTTCCGCCAAGTCCAAAAACGCCTGATACCGCGGGTCCAGCGCGATATCCCGCCCGTGTTTTTCGGCAATCAACCGCAGATGATCCGCGCAACACAGATAATGCAGCCGCGCCACATCCGGTATCGTCAGGGCCTGCGCATAAACGGCATCATACCGATCTGAATACCGAAACGCTGATGCATCGGGCTCTTCGCCGCGGTTGGCGCGGTCAAGATAGGATTTGGTATACCGATTGACCCCGGCAACGGGCGACAGGGTTTTGTGTTTCAGGCTGAACGTTTCTTCTGATCGCACCATGTAGTGATTGATCTGCGCCACTTTATGCGAGATCAGCTTTGGCGGCATTTCGCGCCTGTATTTGCCGTCTGGTGTCCAGACCGGAATGGTCTGGCCGTCGGGGTTCACCCAAGTTAGGCCCGGCGTGCCCCATTCTGCGTCAAGTCCTGCCATATCCAACCCACGCGGCCCATGTTCGCCAAGACTGGCAAAGCGTTTGGGTTGGCGGAAGATCGATTTGACCGGCCGCGACACCCGGTGCCCGGTCGGGCAGCAATAGACAAACTGGCGGTGCACCGGGATATCGTCGAACGCGACCCGCCCCGATGTGCCAAACACCCGCCAATTGATCGACATTCCCAGAAAGGCCGGGGCAGGGGCTGTCAGATCAATCAGGTCCCCGATCAATCCATCGCCTTTGTGGATCACCAAAAACTCATCCACATCGCAAACCATGACCCAAGCTGCGCGGCGCACGGATTTATGCTCTTTGGCTTTGCGTAACTTGCGAAAGGTGATCTGTTTGCCAGATGGCACGTCACAGCGGATGTGATGCAGCCAATGGGCGGCGGCCAGTGCATCCAGCAATTCAACGGAATGGTCGGTGCAATCATTGGTGACAATGACGATATCGGTAAAGCCCAACATGCGATACCAGCACACCCATTCCACAATGAACGGCCCCTCATTTCGCATGGAGCAAACGACTGTGATGCGCAAGGTTTCAGGGTCTTCCGATTGCAAGGGTCTGCCGCAAACTGTGCTGCTACGGCGGACAAGTGCAAGGCAGAAGTGATCGCGATCGCTGCAAATTCTGGCGCAGTGGTGTGAGACACCCCGGTATTGCAACTGCATGGGCACGCCATCAGCCATGGCGGCAGACTTGCGCGCCGCAGCTTTGATGTGCATTTAGGGTGCAGGCAGGGCAGGGCGGATCAGCAATGAAACTTTTCGTGGGCCTCGGCAATCCGGGGGCGAAATATGCGGGTAACCGGCATAACATCGGCTTTATGGCGTTGGACCGTATTGCGGGTGATCACGGCTTTGCCCCTTGGCGGCGCGCGTTTCAGGGGATGGTGGCCGAAGGGCGGCTGGGGGCAGACAAGGTTGTTTTGCTAAAGCCCGAGACGTTTATGAACCTGTCGGGCCAATCCGTGCGCGCGGCTTTGGATTTTTACAAACTTGATCTTTCAGCAATGACGGTATTCCATGACGAACTGGATCTGATCCCCGGTAAGGCACGGGTGAAACAGGGCGGCGGTCATGCCGGGCACAATGGATTGCGGTCAATCCACGGTCATCTTGGCGATGGCTATACGCGCGTGCGGCTGGGCATTGGCCATCCGGGGCATAAGGATGCGGTGGCGGGCTATGTTCTGCAAGATTTTGCCCGTGCCGAACAGGATTGGCTGGATGATCTGTTGCGCGGAATTTCCGAAGGTGCACAGGCTTTGGCCGATGGCGACAGCGCAAAATTCATGAATGCAGTGGCGCTGCGCACCAATCCACCGCGTATCAATCCCAAGCCGGCAGGGTTACCCGTTGCGGACCCATCCGCAGAAGTCAAATTCAGCGGGCCAACAGACCCCGTTGAAAAGGCACCCACTGCGTTCCAGAAACTGCGCGATCTTTTGGCCCCGAAATAACAACCATCGCCAATCCCCAAAGGCCAGGCCACCGCACCCGCCATACCCCATGGCATCTTTCCGCCAACGCAAAGGTTGGCTATGACAGCCCATGGCCATCACCCTGACCCATATCACCGATCTGGCGGCCCTTGGCTTTGATGACATCATCGACGTGCGCGCGCCTGCTGAATTTGCCGAAGATCACTTGCCGGGCGCGATCAACCTGCCCGTGCTGAACGACGAAGAGCGCGCCCGCGTCGGCACGATCTACAAACAAGTCAGCCCGTTTACCGCGCGCAAACTGGGGGCGGCTTTGGTTGCGGCCAATGCGGCCCGGCATCTGCAAACGGCGCTGGCCGATAAACCGGGCGGCTGGCGGCCCTTGGTTTATTGCTGGCGCGGTGGACAAAGGTCGGGGTCTTTTGCCAGCATTTTGGCACAGATCGGCTGGCGGGTGCAAACCATTGACGGCGGCTATAAATCGTGGCGCCATCTGGTGTCTGATGCATTATGCGGCGCACCGTTTCCTGCACGCATGGTCGTGCTGGATGGCAATACCGGCACCGCCAAGACCGAGGTTTTGCACCTGCTATCCGCGCGCGGGCTGCAGGTGATTGATCTTGAGGGCATGGCCAATCATCGCGGCTCGCTTTTTGGGTCGCTGGGCGCGCAGCCATCGCAAAAACTGTTCGAACGTGATCTGGCGATGGCCATCGCAGCCCTTGATCCGGCCCGCCCCGTTGTGGTTGAGGGGGAAAGTTCAAAAGTAGGCAATTGCCGGTTGCCGCCGGAATTGTGGAAGGCAATGGGACTTGCCCCGCGCCTCTTTATTACGGCCCCGGTTGCCGCGCGGGCACAATATTTGACGCGCGCCTACGGCGATATGGTCGCGGATCCGGCGCGTTTGGCTGCAGTCATTGACCGGCTGCGCCCCGCCCATCCGGCAGCCCGGATCGAGGATTGGCAAGCACAGGTGCAACGCGCCAATTTCGCCCAACTGGCCGAGGGGCTGATGACCCACCATTACGATCCGCGCTATGAAAAGCATCGCGCGCGCGGGGGTGCGGGCGTGCAAAGCTTTGACGCCGTATCGCTGAACCCGGCTGATCTGCGCGTTCTGGCAGACCGCATCGCCACCGGTATCCGCGACCAGTTTGGCACCTGACCCTGCCGCGTGGATAAATCGAGGGCAAAAACCCCAACAATTCGTAAAATTCGACTAAAATTTGTTTCATTTTGGCGCAAATACTCACCTGTTTTTGCCCCCAAAAACAGCATCAGATCACCAGACCCCGCCCAAACCGCTCTCCTACAGCAACTCAATCCGCGCTGCGCCGCTTACGATTTCGCCAATAATCGCCGCAAGTTCGCCCGCGGCCAACAGCTGCGCCAGCACCACTTGCGCGCGGTCGGCGGGCACTGTTGCCAACAGCCCCCCCGCCGTTTGCGGATCATGCAGCAATGCGCGCAAAGCCGCGTCGCAGTCGCCGCCAATCCGCCCCAGCGTCGCAGCAAGATTGGACGGTGCAAGACTTGACGCGTGCCCCGCCGCCGCCAAAGCCATCGCACCGGGCAGCAGCGGAATTGTGGCTGTGTTCAGCTCCGCCCCCACGACTGACGCATCCAGAATTTCCAGTAAATGCCCGGCCAGACCAAATCCCGTCACATCGGTCATCGCCGTGGCATTCCGTGCCAAAACTGCCGCTGCCGCAGCCGATGGCCTGCCCATCATCACCAAAGCCGCCGCGACAGCATCGCCCAAAATCAGCCCCGGCACCCGCGCCATTGCCATTTCCGCCGCCATAATCGTGCCAGAACCCAGTGGTTTGGTCAGGATCACCACATCGCCAGGCTTTGCCCCCGCCTTGGTAATCGCGCGCGCAGCCAATCCCGTTACGGTAAACCCAATCGTTAACTCTACGCCCACAGATGTATGCCCACCCACCACATCCGCGCCCGCCGCACCAAAGACGGCGGCGGCCTCGGCCATGATTTCGGCCAATATTTCGGCACCTTTTTCAGATGAAAGCCGGGGCAACGTGATCTGCGCCAGCGCCACTTGCGGGGCAGCGCCCATTGCCCAGATATCGCCCATCGCATGGATCGCCGCAATCCGCGCCATCAGCGCAGGATCATGGGTAAAGGTGCGCAAATGATCGGTTGTGATCACTTGCACCCCGCCCGCCGCCTGCAAAATTGCCGCATCATCGCCCCGGCCAGACAACACATCGCGCCGCTGAGGCACCGGCAAGGCCTGCAACGCCGCCGCCAATTCATTTCCCGCCAACTTGGCCCCGCAGCCGCCGCACTGCGGTTTGTCGGCCATCACCGCAGCCAGTCCGGGCACCGACACAGCAGGCACGCGCAGCGCAGGCATCGCGGGAAAATCTTCGAACTTTGTCATGAATGCGCGGTCAATCCGGTCTTTGACGCGCCACACCCACGCCCCTTGCAGCGCTATCCCCCATTTTTCCGCAACCGCCGATTTGCCACCTGTCGAGATCAGCTTCAGATAATCGCGCTGGGGTGCAAAGCGGCGCAAGGGCTGACCCACCAAAGCGGCCCGCAGATTATGCAGCAAAACCGGGGCTGACCGCACCGCGAAAACCCCGGCTTTGGGGCGGGGTGCAAAGGTCAGATGCGCGCAGTCGCCGACGGCAAAAATGGCCGGATCAGAACTTTGCAGTGCAGCACCAACTGCCACATACCCCTGATGCAGCAGCAACCCCGTGTCTTGCAGCCAATTGTGCGGACGCGCGCCTGCAACCGCCACCGTAAAATCAGAAGGCACCCGCCTCCCGTCGGCCAACACGACACTGTCGCCAGCAATCTGCGCCGGAACTGCCCCTGTCAGAACCGTCACACCCGCTGCAGCCAGTTGCGCCAACACCAACCGCCGCGCGCCTGCGCCGATACCGGACAAAACCGCGTCGCCACGCTCCAGAATTGTCACCACAGCCCGGGCACCCGCCAACCGGTGCGCCGACGCCAGCGCCAGTTCAACGCCGCCAACGCCCCCGCCTATGACCACGATCTGCGGCTGGCGCAGACCGCGCGCAACAAACGCCTCCCACCGATCAGCATAGGCACCCATCGGCTTGGCGGCGACGCCATGCGCCGCGTATCCCGGCAAATCGGGCAAATCAGAGGTGATCCCGATATCAAGGCTGCACAGGTCGTACGACAGCGGCGCGCGGTGCGCCAACAACAGTTGCTGGCCATCGCGGTCGATGCCCACCACCCGGTCAAGAATAATCCGCGCCCCCGCAAACCGCGCCAGCCGCACAAGATCAATCATAATGGCATCACGCGCATAATGGCCCGCAATCAACCCCGGCAACATGCCGGTATAAGGTGCCGCGGCATCGGGATTGATCAGCGTTACCCGAACGCCCGGCAAGGGGTTCATCGCCCACATCCGCAGCACCAGCGCATGGGCATGGCCCCCGCCCACCAGAACCAGATCCTTGATCACCGGATAATCGGGCCGTGAATGCATCGTATTCTCCTGCCAGCGACAGTCATTGCCCGGCGCGCCGACCCTATCCTTCGACGGTTTCAAAGGCCATGGTGCGTGCACGAGGGTGTTGCACGACCGCGTCCAAACGGGATAACGTCATCCGATGTCAGATCGCCCCCGAACCGGTCCGCACCTTGCGCTGAAACAAACCCAACGACTGGCGCTGAACGCCACGCTTGGCGCGTCGATCCAGCTGTTGCGCATTGATGCAGCCGGGCTGACCAAATATCTGGAAGATCAGGCCGCCGCCAATCCGCATCTGCGGCTTGATCCGCCCCCCGCCCCCGGCCTGCATGATTGGCTGCCAAGGTGGCGCGGTGTTTTGCATGCGGGCGGTGTGGTTGATGTGATTGATCAATCCCCCGACGCCGCCCCCGGTTTGATGGCCCATGTCAGCGCTGCGGTAGACCTTTTGCGTCTTGCGCCGCCCGAACGGCGCATTGCCGACGCCCTTATCGACGCGCTTGAACCGTCGGGCTGGCTGGGCCAACCGCTGACCACCATCGCGGCCGACACAGGGGTTTCGGTTGCGGCGGTTAGCCTGATCCTGGTCAAGCTGCAAAAGATAGATCCACCGGGCCTGTTTGCCCGAAACCTGTCGGAGTGTCTGCTGTTACAGGCCGCTGATGCGGGTATTCTGGATGCACCTTTGCGGAGCATCCTGAATAACCTTGATCTGCTGGCCAGCGGGGATTTGTCACGCCTGTCCAAAATATGCGGCGTGGCCGAGGGTGAGATCATGGCGCGGTTCCGTTTGATCCGCAGCCTGAACCCCAAGCCGGGGGCAGATTTTGCACCGATGGCGGCAGGGCAATTACGCGAACCTGATCTGATCTTGCGCGAAAGGGCAGGCGGGGGCTGGGCCGTTGCGCTGAACCGATCAGCGCTGCCTGATTTGCATCTGGATGCCACTGCGCGCGGCACTGGCGATCAATTGGCTGCGGCGCGCGCCTTGCACCGCATGCTGCACGCCCGCAATGCGACGCTGTTGCGGGTGGCGGGCGAAATTATCCTGCGCCAACAGGCTGCACTGGATCAGGGGCCCATCGCGATGCTGCCGATGACGATGGACGAGATTGCACAGGCGCTCGACCTGCACAAAAGCACGATCAGCCGCGTTGTGGCCGGGGCCAGCATTGATACGCCGCGTGGCACGTGGTGGCTGCGCAAGCTGTTCAGCGTGCCGTTGGGCGGCGATGGCGCGCCGGTGATGGAGGCGGCGGCGTTGCGCCAACGTCTGGTGCAATTGATTGGCGCGGAAAATCCGGGCGCACCCTTGTCAGACGCCGATCTTGCGGCGCAGTTGACCGCCCAAACCGGCGTGCCGATCGCACGGCGCACAGTGACAAAATACCGGATGGATCAGTCCATTCCTGTTGCCGGTCGCAGGAAACGCAAAGTCGTCCGTGGTTCTACCTAAAGCAATCCCGCTATAAACGTCCGGTTCCGACGCAAAAGGTCGCATGAAGGGCTGACTTGGCGCTTGGCGCGGTTTATCAGACGGCGGGAACAGAACAAGGTTGCGCGCGATGGCTTATTTCTTGGGTGTCGATACCGGGGGCACCTATACCGACGCAGTGATCGTGGACGAGGCTGCCGATCTGGTGATTGGCCACGCCAAATCGCTGACCACCCGCGCCGATCTGGCGCTGGGCATCGGGCGCGCGGTGGATGCGGCGCTGGCGGGGGCTGGGGTAGCGGCGGGCGATGTGGCGCTGGTGTCGCTGTCGACCACTTTGGCCACCAATGCGCTGGTTGAAGGGCAGGGTGGGCGTGTTGCCCTGATCTTTATCGGCTTTGATGCGGGCGATCTTGATCGTGGCGGGCTGATCGAGGCGTTGAAAGGCGATCCCGTGGTGCAAACGGCCGGCGGGCATAACCACGCGGGGGTGCAGACCGTGCCCTTGGACATAGCGGCCCTGCAGACGCAGGTGGAAACGCTTGGCCCCCAAGTCATGGGCTTTGCCGTCGCCGCCCGCTTTGCCACCCGCAACCCCGCGCATGAAATTGCCGCGCGCGACATGATCCGCCGCATCACAGGGCGGCCGGTGACCTGCTCACATGAACTTTCGGCGCAACTGAACGGCCCCAAACGCGCCCTGACCGCCGTTTTGAACGCGCGTTTGATTGGCATGATCGACCGCCTTGTCGCGGCATGTGAAAGTCACTTGGCGCAGATCGGCATCGCCGCCCCCTTGATGGTGGTGCGCGGCGACGGTGCGCTGATTTCTGCGGCGATGGTGCGGGAACGCCCGATTGAAACCATCCTGTCCGGCCCCGCCGCCAGTATTGTCGGTGCGCGCTGGCTGACCGGCGCGCAAGACGCGCTGGTATCTGACATCGGCGGCACCACAACGGATGTGGCCCTGCTACGTGGCGGTTTGCCGGAAATTGACCCGATGGGCGCGCGCGTAGGTGGCATGCGCACGATGGTTGAGGCTGTGGCAATGCGCACGACGGGTCTGGGGGGGGACAGCGAAGTGCATCTGATCACCGAAGGCTTGGCTGGCGGCATGCGCCTTGGCCCGCGCCGTCTGATCCCGGTGGCGCTGCTGGCGGCGGATCATGGTGCGATGGTGCATCAATCACTTGACCGCTCACTGTCATCGGATGTGTCTGGCGAATTTGACGGGCGGTTTGTGGTGCCGATGCCGGGCCAGACCGGCGGGCTTTCGGCACGCGAGGCAACCGTTCTGGCCCGTATCACCGCACCCATGCCGATGGCCGCAGCTATGACGACCCGTCTGGAAGTGGCCGCACTAGAGCTGCTGGTGGCGCGCGGTTTGGTGATGATCGCAGGCGTCACGCCCTCGGACGCCAGCCATGTGCTGGGGCGGCTGGACGCATGGGATGGCACTGCATCGGAAAAAGCCCTGCGCCTGCTGGGGCGGCGGCGCAATGGTGCTGGCGAGCGCTTTGCCCCCGATGCGGCCACATTGGCGGGGCAGATCATTGATCAGTTGACGGCGCAAACCGTTGATTGCCTGCTGGAAGCCGCTTTTGACGAAGATGATGCCTTTGATGGCCAAAACTCGGAAACCTTGGCCCGCCACCCGCTAACCCAAGCCGGCTTGTCGCAACATCGCGGTGTCATGGAAATATCTGCGCGCCTTGGCGTGCCGGTTATCGGCCTTGGTGCCTCTGCCCCCGCCTATTACGGCGCGGTCGGCGCGCGGCTGGGCTGCCAGATGATCTTGCCCGAACATGCAGGCGTTGCCAATGCCATCGGCGCTGTGGTGGGCCAGATTAGCCAACGCGCATCCGCCCTGATCTCCAGCCTCGGCGAAGGCCGCTTTACCGCGCATTTGCCGGATGGGTTGCAGCATTTCACTGACCGCGAAACGGCCTTTGCCGCTGTTGAAGCCACCCTGATCGCCTCGGCAACCACCCTAGCCCACGCAGCAGGCGCGCAAGATGTGCGCATCACCACCGCCCGCGATATCCGCGAGGCCGCGATCGAAGGCCGCGCGATGTTCATCGAGGCCACTATCACCGCCACCGCCTCTGGCCGCCCGCGCGTGGCACACAAGTGATTGGCCGGAACATGAAGGGTGCGCGTGTCGGCGCACCAATGATGCCGCCACGGTGCGCTGACACGCACACCCTGCCGATGCCACCGCTTGCGATTTGCCCTTGACGCCCCAAGGCACGCGATCTAATCACCGCGCCAGTGGCGAGGTAGCTCAGTTGGTTAGAGCACACGACTCATAATCGTGGGGTCGAGAGTTCAAGTCTCTCTCTCGCCACCACTTTCCGTCCCGACCCCCCCGAACCACCATCGCTTGACCCGGCCCGTTTGCGCGGCTTTACTGACCATCGCAACGCCAAAGGAATTTCGATGACGCCGCAGGCCTTTATCACCAAATGGCGCAACATCGAGTTGAAGGAACGCACCGCATCGCAGTCGCATTTCCTTGATCTGTGCCGCCTGCTGGACATTCCCGACCCAACCACGGCAGACCCCAAGGGCGACTGGTTCACGTTCGAGAAGGGCGCGTCCAAAACCACAGGCGGTGAAGGCTGGGCCGATGTCTGGCGTAAAGATTGCTTTGCTTGGGAATATAAGGGCCGCAACAAAGACCTCGACCGCGCCTTTGCTCAGTTGCAGCAATATGCCATCGCCCTCGACAATCCGCCCTTGTTGATCGTGTCGGATATGGACCGTATCCGCATTCACACCAACTGGACCAATACCGTCCAGAAAGTCCACACTATCGCGCTAACCGACCTGACAGACGCCGCCACGCGTGACCTGCTACGCCACTGCTTCACAGACCCGGAACGCCTGAAACCCAGCAAGACCCGGCAACTGCTGACAGAAGAGGCGGCACAAAAATTTGCGGCACTGGCCCAGCGCTTGCGGGGCCGGGGGCATGACCCGGAACAGGTGGCGCATTTCGTCAATCGGCTGGTGTTTTGCATGTTTGCCGAAGATGTCGAATTGCTGCCAAACAAGATGTTTGAGCGCATGATAAAAGCCGCGCGCCCTAACCCCGAAACCTTTGGGGTGCACGCCAAAACTCTGTTTGCAGCCATGAAATCGGGCGGCATGGTTGGGTTTGAACCTGTGGAATGGTTTAACGGCGGGCTGTTTGACAGTGACGATACCCTGCCCCTGACATGGGAAGACATGGATGATCTTATCCGCGCCACGGCGCTGGATTGGTCTGATATTGACCCGTCCATCCTTGGCACCCTGTTTGAACGGGGCCTCGACCCCGACAAACGCAGCCAGCTTGGCGCGCATTACACCGACCGTGACAAGATCATGCAGATTGTCCGGCCTGTGATTGTGGACCCGCTTTTGGCCGAATGGGCGGCGGTAAAGGCGCAGATTGCCGGTCTGATCACCACCGCCCCCACCGCCACCAAAGACAAGCTGCTGGTGGGCCGTGACCTTGCCGTGCGCAACAAGGCGCTGGATATGGCCGAGGGCCTGCACAAAGCCTTCCTCGACCGCCTGCGCGCCTTTCGCGTGCTGGACCCCGCCTGCGGGTCTGGCAACTTTCTGTATCTGGCGCTGCTGGAGCTGAAAAACATCGAACACCTGTGCAATCTGGAGGCAGAGGCGCTGGGCCTTCCCCGTGCCTTCCCAACCATCGGGCCAGAGGCCGTGCTGGGGATAGAACTAAACCCCTATGCCGCCGAACTGGCCCGTGTGTCGGTCTGGATTGGTGAAATTCAGTGGATGCGCCGGAATGGGTTCGAGGCTGCAAAGAACCCGATCTTGCGGACGCTGGATACGATACAGAATAGGGATGCCGTGTTGGGGCCGGATGGCAAAGCCGCCCTTTGGCCGCGCGCCGATGCACTGGTTGGCAACCCGCCCTTCCTTGGCAACAAGAAGATGATTGCGGGGCTGGGCGAGGCTTACACGCTCGCCCTGCGCCGCGCCTACCCGCATGTGCCGGGGGGCGTTGATCTGGTTGCCTATTGGTTCGCAAAGGCATGGACGCAGATGCAGGCGGGCGACGTGACCCGCGCTGGACTGGTCTGTACCAACTCCATTCGCGGCGGGGTAAATCGAGAGGTGTTGAAGCCAATCGTGGACGTTGGACGGATTTTTGAGGCATGGGCCGATGAGGCTTGGACACTGGACGGGGCGGCAGTGCGGGTGTCGATGGTATGTTTTGATGCGGCAAAAGGCGGCGAAGTGCGGCTGGATGGGGCCGTTGCTTTTGAAGTGCATTCTGACCTCACTGGTGGAGGATTGGGCACGAACCTTACGCTCGCGGCTCGCCTTACAGAAAATGCCGACGTTTGTTTTGAAGGCATGAAAAAATATGGTGACTTCGACATTCCCGGCGACCAAGCGCGTGAATGGCTTCGTCTTCCGTTGAATGTAAACAATCGTCCGAATGCAGATGTGCTTTTCCCGTGGTTAATCGCAATCGACGTGGTGCGCCGCCCGATGGACCGTTGGGCAATCGACTTCGGTTCGCACCCAGCGCTCGAAAGTGTTCTGGCTTATGAGGCACCGTTCAAGCATGTCCAACACAATGTTTTCCCTTATCGTCAAACCGTGCGCCGCGAAAGAACGCGCCAACGTTGGTGGATTTACGAGGAAGCCCGCGTTGCCCTCCGAAAGAACCTAAATGGCCTGTCGCGCTACATTGCAACGCCAGTTGTTGCCAAGCATCGCATCTTCGTCTGGCTTCCATACACCTCAAGACCCTCAAACCTTCTCGACGCCATCGCCCGCGACGACGATACCACCTTTGGCATCCTGCATTCCCGGTTCCATGAACTCTGGGCGCTGCGGATGGGCACATCGCTGGAAGACCGACCCCGCTATACCCCCTCCACCACCTTCGAAACCTTCCCCTTCCCAGAAGGCCTAACCCCCAATATCCCCGCCGCCGCCTATGCCGCCGACCCCCGCGCCATCAAAATCGCCACCGCCGCCGCTCGTCTTAATGAACTTCGCGAAAACTGGCTGAACCCGCCCGATCTGGTCAAACGCGTGCCAGAGGTCGTGCCCGGCTATCCCGACCGCATTCTGCCCGTATCACCCGAGGCCGAAGCCGTGCTGAAAAAGCGCACCCTGACCAACCTCTACAACGCCAAACCCGCATGGCTGACCCACGCCCACAAAACACTGGGTGACGCCGTGGCCGACGCCTACGGCTGGGGCGACGATTTCCGCAACGGTGCGTTGACCGACGACGAAATACTTGCGCGGCTGTTCCGGCTCAATCAGGAACGGGCAGCAACAGGCACAGGTAAACCATGAAAATGCCCGACTATGATCGCGGTTACCGCGACGCAACCCGCGCCGCCGTAACATGGCTGCACGCCGAGGCGCAGCGGATGGGTGATCCTAACGCCCGCGCCATCCTGAACACCGCCGCTTATGGCCTTGGCGTCGCCCACAGCAGGGCAGGGCCAAGCCTGCCTGCCGACAAACCAACGGATCAGCCCTAACTGCCCCGATACGTCGCATACCCAAACGCCGACAACAGCAGTGGCACGTGGAAATGCTGTGCCGTATCGGCGATCCCAAACCGGACCGGAATCTCGTCCAAAAACAGCACCTCGCCCGCCGCTTGCCCCGTGCGCCGCAAATAATCGCCGGCGCAAAACACCAATTCATACCCGCCCGGCGTGAACGCATCCCCCACCAGCATCGGCGCATCGGTGCGCCCATCGGCGTTGGTCAGTCTTTCCGCAATCTTGCGGTGGCTGTTGCCCGTCACGCGGTACAGCATGATCTTTACGCCATCGGCAGGCCGCCCCCGCGCAGTATCCAGCACATGCGTCGTCAACTGTCCTGTCATGCAATGCCCCTTTGCGGTTTGGCTTGAGCCTGTCCAAACTTGCCCAAAGCCGCGGCTGCTGCCAAGGCGGAAACGACGCGCGCGAAGTATTTGATTATCCTGTGCCAAATCCTGCATAGTCGGCGCATGACACAAGACAAAGCATCGCCCCTCCGCTATCCCCGCGATTTCCGTGGCTACGGCGCGAACCGCCCCGATGCCGCGTGGCCGGGCGGTGCGAAAATCGCGGTGTCGTTGGTGCTGAATTACGAAGAGGGCGGCGAGAATAGTATCCTGCACGGTGATGCGGCGTCCGAGGCGTTCTTGTCCGATATTGCAGGGGCCGCCCCTTGGCCCGGCCAACGGCATTGGAACATGGAATCCCTCTATGATTACGGTGCGCGCGCAGGCTTTTGGCGGCTGCACCGCTTGTTCACCGGCATGGATATTCCGGTCACGGTGTTTGGCGTGACTACCGCCTTGGCGCGCAACCCCGAACAAGTGGCAGCAATGGTGGCGGCAGGGTGGGAGATCGCCAGCCACGGGCTGAAATGGGTCGATCACCGTGACATGCCCGCCGAAGTCGAGGCCGCCCAGATTGCCACATCCATCCGCCTGCACGCGCAAATCACCGGCACCCCGCCGCGCGGCTGGTATACCGGGCGCTGTTCGGTGAACACGGTTGATCTGGTGGCGCAGACGGGCCAGATCGACTGGATTTCTGACGCCTATGACGATGATCTGCCCTATTGGCGCGAGGTGGGCAGCCGCGATCAACTGATCATCCCTTACACGCTAGAGGCCAATGACATGCGCTTTGCCACAGCGCCCGGCTACACTGACGGGGCGCAGTTTTTCCAATATCTGAAAGACAGCTTTGATGTGCTTTACGCCGAAGGGCAGGCGGGGGCGGCCAAGATGTTTTCCATCGGCCTGCATTGCCGCCTGATCGGCCGGCCGGGCAAAATCGCAGGCCTGAAGCGGTTTCTTGACTATGCAAAATCGCACAATGGGGTGTGGTTCCCCAAGCGCGGTGACATCGCTGATCATTGGGCAAAAGCCCATCCGCACAAACGGTTCCAACGCCCATCGCAGGCATCACGTGAAGAGTTCATCGCGCGCTTTGGCAGCATTTTCGAACATTCACCTTGGATCGCGATGCGCGCCTTTGATCTGGAACTTGGCCCCGCCCATGACAGTGCCGCAGGATTACACAACGCCCTGTGCCGCGTCTTCCGCAGCGCCAGCCCCACTGAGCGTATGGGTGTTCTGCGCGCGCACCCCGATCTGGCCGGCAAACTGGCGTTGGCCAAACGGCTGACGGATGCATCTGCCCATGAACAAGCCAGCGCCGCCCTTGATGCCCTGACCGACACCGAACGCACCCAGTTCGCACTGCTGAACACGGCCTACGTCGCCAAACACGGCTTCCCCTTTATCATCGCCGTGCGCGACCATGACAAAGCCGGTATTCTGGCGGCCTTTACCAGCCGCATCGAAAACGTGACAGACGTGGAATTCACCACCGCCTGTGCCCAGGTGGAACGTATCGCCGCGTGGCGATTAAAGGATCTTTTGCCATGACCCCTTACTTCACCCCCCCCGGCGGCCTGCCGTCGCAAACCACCCTGCACACAGGCCGTGCCATCTTCACCACCGCCTATGCCGTCATCCCCAAAGGTTGCTTTTCCGATATCGTCACCTCGTATCTGCCGGGCTGGACCCACACTAAACTGTGGCTGATAGCACGTCCCATGTCGGGGTTTTCCGAAACCTTCAGCCAATATGTGATGGAGGTCGCCCCCGGCGGCGGATCAGATGCGCCAGACCCCGAGGCAGCCGCGCAGCATTGGTTGTTCGTCACCGACGGGCTGATTGATCTGACAATCGACGGCGCGGGCTATGAATTGGATGCAGGCGGTTACGCCTATATCCCGCCACACACCGCTTGGACCCTGCGCGCCGAAGGTCACACATCCGCGCGGTTTCACTGGATCCGCAAGCTTTATGAATCCGTTGACGGCGTCGATGCCCCACCTGCCTTTGTGACCAACGAAAACACCATCACCCCCACTGCGATGCCCGATACGAATGGCGTCTGGGCCACTACGCGGTTCGTTGACCCCAACGATCTGCGCTATGACGCGCATGTGAATATCGTCACCTTCCAACCCGGTGGCGTGATCCCGTTTGAAGAAACCCACGCCATGGAACACGGGCTATACGTGCTTGAAGGACGCGCTGTGTATAAACTCAACACCGATTGGGTCGAAGTAGAGGCGGGCGATTTCATCTGGCTGCGCGCCTTCTGCCCCCAAGCCTGCTATGCCGCAGGCCCCGGCCCGTTCCGATATTTGCTTTACAAAGACGTCAACCGCCACGCCACCCTGCGCGGCCCCGGTGGCTTCAGGCCCGCGCTATGAGGCTTCATTTTGGCCCAAATACTCATCTTTCTTGTAAAAATTTTAGTCTAAAATTTTTGGCACCCGGCCCCAATGGCAGGCTCAAATGACCAATTTGCGCACCGAAACCCTGACGGCCGCTGCCTTCGCCCCCTTCGGCGATGTGCTTGACGCCACGGGCGATTTCCGTCTGATCAATGCGGGCCTGTGCGAACGCTATCACGACCGCGCGATACTTGATTTCACCGATGCCCGCGCTGGCATTTCGATTTTCAATGCCCAGCCCCGCCGATTGCCCTACCGCTTTGATCTGATCGAACGCCACCCTGAGGGATCGCAAACGTTTATCCCGATGACGCCGCACCCATTTCTGGTGATCGTCGCCACGGACCCGCAAACCACGCCCCGCGCCTTTCTCACCAATGGGGCGCAAGGTATCAACCTGCACCGCGGCATCTGGCATGGCGTTCTGACGCCGCTGCAGGCACCGGGCCTGTTTGCGGTGATCGACCGCATCGGCCCTACGCCGAACCTGCAGGAACACCGTTTTGAAACCCCATGGATCGTGACGCGCTGACCAACAAATCACTGGCCCCCGGGCGTCCAATCTGTGATCGTTTGCGCCACTCGTTCAAGGATGCACCATGCTGCAAACCCCCGGCCTGACCGCCCCAACCCTGACCGGCACCGCCCGCCCCGGCCTGTGCACCGATTGCGGCATCTCTCGGATTGGCGACGGCAAGGATTGTGGGAAAGCCTGCCAGTTTATCCAACCCGATTATGACAGCCTGGAATCTCAAACCCATGGCCGCACTGCGAACCCCGCCTTAGGCGAAGAACAGTTCTTTGGCGTCACCCAATCCATGCTGCGCGCCCGCCTGACGCCCGCCGCGCCGGGGGCGCAATGGACCGGCATCACCACAACGCTGGCCGCGCGCTTGCTGGAAACCGGGGCCGTTGATGCCGTCCTGACAGTCGCCCCAGACCCCACCGACAAATGGAAACCCCTGCCGGTGATCATCACCGACCCCGCCGCAATGGCGCAGGTGCGCGGCATGCGCATGGGCTTTGGCCCGACGCTTGCGCTGCTGGAACCGGCGGCTGCTGCAGGGCACAAACGCATCGCCTTTATCGGCATTCCCTGTCAGGTCTACGCCCTGCGCGCACTTGAGGCGCAGTTGGGGTTTGACCGCATCTATGTCATCGGCACACCTTGTTCCGACAACACGACAACGGAAAACTTCCACACCTTCCTGACCCTGTTGGATACCAACCCCAATACCGTCAGCTATCTGGAATTCCGCACCGATTTCAAAGTAGAACTGCGCTTCGACGATGGCCGCCCCACCAAACTGGTGCCCTTCCTGTCGCTGCCGATCAGCCAACTGCCCGCCGATTTCTTCCCGCTGACCTGCAAAACCTGCGTTGATTACACCAACCGTCTGGCCGATATCACGGTGGGTTATATGGGCGGTGACGGTGATCAATGGCTGATCGCCCGCAATGGGCAGGGGGTGGAACTGCTGGCACTGATCCAACCAAGCCTCACCACAAAACCCCTGACTGACAAAGGCAAACGCTTGGGCGCCGTCAAAGGGTTCATGGAAAACACCGCCCGCGCCGCAGGCGGCATGCCCGTGCGCCGGATGCCAAACTGGCTGCGCCCGATCGTGTCGTTCCTGCAACCCCGCATCGGCCCGCGCGGGCTGGAATTCGCCCGCGCAAGGGTAGAGATGAAAGCGGTTGAAACCATCCTCCACCTGCGCCGCACCCACCCTGCAAGAGTAAAGAACATGGTGCCCGCGCATGTCTGGCGGTTGGTGGAGCGGTATGGATTGGTGCCGGGCAAGGATGAGGTTCGGTAGCAACTGTCTGCTATCCCACGCTTCGTCAGATTTGCCCCAAGCAAATCTGACCGCGCCCGAACCGCCCCCACGGGGCGGGCGCGACTGGTGTCGCACCCCAAGCGCCCCGTCGGTTCGGGCGCGGCCAGCTTTGCGCCCAATCGGGGGAACAATAAGGTGTGCCTTTAAGGGGACGTGAACGCACACCATGTTCGCGAAAAATGGTGCGCATGAATGCACACCCTACGCCCCAAACCAAACATCATGCGCCGCGGTCAGCAAACTTCTTGCAAGTAATGCCCAAACCACTAAACTTTCCAAATCAAATAATCGAAGCTTCCTGTTAATTTTGCTCAAAGAAAGAATTTCTCTGCAATGTTTAAGTGGATTTTCAGGTTTGTCTTAATCGGTGTCGTAGGTTGGGTGGCTTCCAGTTTTTATGTTTCTTATAAGAAAGGCTACTTTAATATCCCCGAAATGCCGCAAGGATCGTATTGGTTTTCGCTTGAGAGCGGTATGCGTGGCATTATCTTGAACGCACAAGTTTCTAACCCAACTTCGACCGATCAACCAAAATTTTTGCGACGCTTAATTCTTGCTGATCCAGACAGGAAATACTTTGGCATAGCCTTTGACGTGGCCCCTTGGATGTTGGAGGCATGGTCAACCTGTACTCGGCCGACCGACGAAGAGCGGACTTGCTTTCTGGAAAATATGCCAGACGATGTTAAAAAGCAGTTCGCGTATGCGCGATTTGATGCAGTTTGCATTGTTGATGTCGACGGAACAAAAGTTGCGCGTGGTTTATTATATTCAGTGCCAAAATTGTAAATGTCTCCTACGCCCATCCCCCCTTAAATCTTCACATCATAGGTTACCCATTTCGTCCGCTCCGCCACCCGGTCATATAACCCCCGCGCGCGGTAGTTATCGTCCGCAGTGATCCAGCGCACAACCGTCCAGCCCCGCGCGCGGCCCACGTCACACACGGCGTCAATTAACGCCTTAGACGCCCCCGACCCCCGCGCATCGGGGTCAACGAAAAGATCATCCAAAAACCCGCCGGTGCTGGCTGACAATGGCCGGGCATAGGGGCGGAAGTGGGCCAGACCGATCAATTGACTGCCCGTGTCGGCCACCAATCCTTCGGTCTGCTGGGCAGGATCGTGTATCCACCCCCAAACCGTAGCGCGCATCTCGGGCGTTTGCGCCACCTTATAAAACGCCGCATACCCGGCATAAAGGATTTCCCACGCCGCACGGTCGGCTTCGGTTGGTTTGCGAATGATCATGGAGTGTCCTTTCCGGAATGCCCAGCCACCTGATGCAAACGCCGCCCCCAAAGCAAAGCCCACTAAACCACCGGTTGCGCCAGCCTATCCCGCAACATGCGCCGCAAGATCTTGCCTGACGCAGATTTCGGGATGGCATCAATAAACTCCACCCTTCGCGGGATCTTGTAACTCGACAGCCGCCCGCGCAGAAACGCGATGATATCCTCCGCCTCTGCCCCCGGTTTGCCCACCACAAAGGCCAGCGGCACTTCGCCCGCCTCATCATCCGGCACCCCGATCACTGCGGCGTCCAACACATGGGCGTGCGTCTGCAACAACGCCTCTACCTCTGCCGGGGCCACTTGGAACCCTTTGACCTTGATCAGTTCCTTCAGCCGATCCTTGATGAACAGCTGCCCATCGGCATCGAAACTGGCAATATCGCCGGTGTGCAGCCAGCCATCCGCGTCAATCGTGCGCGCCGTGGCCTCGGGGTTGTTCAGATAGCCCAGCATGACTTGCGGGCCTTTGATGCACAGTTCGCCTTCCTCATCCACACCGCGTTCGACCCCGGTTTCGGGATCAACGATCTTGCAGATGGTGTTGGGAATGGTGATGCCCACCGCCCCCGGCTTGGCATAGGTTTCGTTCGAGAAATGCGTGATCGGGCTAAGTTCCGTCATCCCATAACCCTGAATGCTTTTGGCGTTCAGCCGCGCAGCACAGGCCTGCGACAGTTCCGCCCCCAAGGGTGCGGCCGCCGACACGAACACCTTCAGACTGCTGATGTCATAGTCGGCCACCAGCGGATGTTTGGTCAGCGCCACCGCAACCGGGGGCACTGCCATCACCATGCGCACAGCATGTGTCTGGATATGGCCCAGAAACGCCGCCAGATCAAAGCGTGGCATGGTGATCAACCGCGCCCCCGCTGCCAAATGCGTGTTCATCAGCACATTCATGCCGTAGATGTGAAAGAACGGCAAAAAGGCTACGCAGGCCTCGTCCGGCACAATCTTGATGACCGCCAGCCCCTGATCGACGTTCACCACCAGATTGCGATGGCTTAACATGACACCCTTGGGCAGGCCCGTGGTGCCCGAGGAGTAGGGCAAAACGGCCGCGAAATTTGCCAGATCCACCGGGGATTGGGCGGCCAACGTATCGCCCATCAAATCGGTCAGCGACAGCATCCCCTCCGCCCCACCGATCACCGCGATGGTTTTGCAATTTGTGCCCTCGGCCCCCGCCTGCGCCGTTGCCAGAAAATCCGGGATGGTGATCAGCAATTCCGCGCCACTGTCGTTCAACTGATGCCGCACCTCATGCGCGGTATAGGTCGGGTTCAACGTGGTAATCGTGCCGCCGCCGTAAACCACCCCATGAAACACCGTGCAATATTCCGGCATGTTCGGCGCCATCAACGCTACCACGCGGCCCGCCCCAAAGCCGCGTGCCGAAAGCCCCCCGGCCAAACGGCGGATGTCATTGATCAACGCCTCGCCCGTCACGCCTCGCCCGGTCGGCCCGTCGATGAACACCACGCGGGCAGGGGCCTTTTGCAGCCCCTCAAACAAGCAATCGGTGATAGAGATATCGCGGATCGGCACATCCGGCAAAGGGCTGGTAAACAGGGTCATGGGTGATCCTCCTGCACGCGATGCTAGCAGGGGGATTTGCGGCTGCATAGCGCAAGGATTGAGGGGGATAGTGCGGCCTTACTATGACAGATTTGCCCCAAGCACATCTGACCGCGCCCGAACCGCCCCCACGGGGCGGGCGCGACTGGTGTCGCACCCCAAGGGCCCCGTCGGTTCGGGCGCGGTCAGATGTGCACCCCACCGAATGACCGCAAACGTAGAGCGGGTAAAGCACACCTCTTTCTTTTAAATTGAACCCCGGTCCGGGCTGGTGAATATCGAGACAAATCTTACCGAAGACGCGACGCGGGTGGTGCTGGTGGATGGATCGGCAATTCAGGGGCAGTCGAGTTTTAGAATGAACGGTGTTGCGCGGACGGTGGCGAGTGCGATGCTGATGGCAGAAGAGTTGGGGCATCGGATGGTGGTGAACACCGGCTATGGCGCGGATGGCAATGTGGCGCTTTTGGTGAAATCTGTAACCAGTGCGACTGAGCTATGTGTGGTCAACAGCTTTGATTTGGAAGGCAAGAAAGAATGGATTAAAAACTTTGCAGTGAGTTATCACTCATTGAAAAATAGTGATTTTTACGCTCCTTACGAAATAGAAAAATCTCCAAAATTATAAAAGGAGTATTATAAGTGAAGATTTCTAAAATAATTAAAAAATCTGCAATAATCTGGTATGCAGTTTTTCTTTGTATCACTTCGTTACTAATTGGTTCATAAATCGACTATTATTTTAGAGGAACTCTTCCTGCCCCAAGTCAGTTTGTAAGTAAATCAAAAAAGTATTTTTCCGAACATTTTGGAATTGACCCTAGTGAAGAGTCACTTTTCAAATATGATTTTGTTGATGCAGAGTCTGGTGGTGACGTTAAAATCTATATGATTGTTGATTGTGTTTACGAAAATAAAAGGCTTTCAATGGATCTTTCAGTTTTCGGCGAAGTCTTATATAATTCAGCGGATGGAGATTGGTGACGGGTAGCAAGCCGTAGCAACTGTCTTTCAGCCTGCGTGTTTCTCATAATCCTTTCCGTGCCTGATCATTGCATTGATTATAATGAGCAGCTTTCTTTCGCAGGCGGTGAGGGCGAGTTTGATGGGTTTTCCTGCGGCTTGCAGGCGGGCGCGGA
>JANNAT010000016.1:0-17344 GCA_031384605.1 Cypionkella sp. | reverse complement strand
ATGGGCTGGAACTTTGCCATCGGCAAAGGCGGGGCCTATGCGGCGCTGATTGCGTGTTGGTTCGCGGGCATCCTATATACCTGCGTCACAATGATCGACAGTGAAGTGACTTCGACGGTGGCGGCAGCGGGCGGGCAATATACCCAAGCCAAGCACATCATGGGGCCGCTGATGGCGTTCAATGTGGGCCTATATCTGGTGTTCGCCTATACGATGCTAGAGGCGGGCAATGCGATAACTGTCGGGTTCCTGATGGATACGGTCGCCAATATGGGGGGCCATTCGGGCCTTGATCAACGGCCCTTTATCATCTTGTGCATCATGTTCCTGGCGTGGCTGAACTATCGCGGTGTGTTGGCGACGCTGACGTTCAATCTGGTGATCACGGCCTTTGCCTTTGTGGCGATTCTGATCTTGTTTGTGGCCACCGTGCCTTGGTCAGACGCGTCACCCTTGCGCCATACCGAATTGATGACCGATCTGCCCTATGGTTGGCTGGGGGTGCTGGCGGCGATGCATTTCGGGCTATGGTTCTATCTGGGGATCGAAGGCACCACCCAAGCGGCTGAGGAAGTGCGATCTCCGGCGCGGTCATTGCCGTTTGGCACCTTGGCGGGCATCATGACTTTGCTGATTGCGGCGACGCTGACATGGTATGTCTGCGTGGGCCTGATGCCGTGGGAATATCTGGGCGGCGCGGGGGTTCCGCTGTTTGATGCGGCTCGGCTGACCGGATCGACAGGGCTGGTTGTGCTGTTGGGCGTCGGCACGTTGTTTGCCACGCTGGCAAGTGCCAACGGCTGTATCAACGACGCCTCGCGCGCATGGTTTTCGATGGGGCGCGATCATTATCTGCCGTCGTGGTTTGGGGCGGTGCATCCGAAATACCGCACGCCGTATCGGTCTATCGTGTTTCTGGTGCCGATTGCGCTGATCTTTGCTCTTGGCGCGCCGCTGGATCAGGTGATCACGTTTTCTATCCTGTCGGGGTTGCTGGGATATACCTTTATGCCGCTGAACATGATCATGTTTCGCAAAAAGTGGCCGCTGGACACGATCAAGCGCGGCTATGTGCATCCGTTCCACCCGATCCCTGCGGTTCTGTTATTGGCCCTATGCGCGGTGACGTTTTTTGCGGTGTTTCTGGGCTATGGCACACAGCTGGTGGCGATGCTGGGGTTCTATATCGTGGCGTCGCTGTGGTTTCACTTCTGGCGGTATCGCTTTGTGAACCGGGGGGCGCAGTTCACGATGCCTTGGCCACGGCCCAAGGGCTACTGACACCAAATTGGCCCGCTGATCAGGCGGGCCAGTTTCTTTTGGGGGGGATCGAATGGCTTGGGTTTTGGGTCTGTTTGCAGTGTTGGCGTTGGGGTTGGTTTGGCAATCTGCCGGATCATCTGCTGCCCGCGCGCGCCAAAGAGCGGGCTATCTGGCCGATTGTTTGCCGCTGTTTTCAAACCCCATCCATGCCGTGACTAAAACCGGATTTGCGCGGGTGTCCGGCACCTATCGCAGCCAGATGTTTGATATTCAGGTGGTGCCTGACAGCTTAAGCGTGCGAAAACTGCCCTGCCTTTGGCTGCTGGTCACTTTGCCCGAACGGCTGGCGCAGCAGGGCACCTTTGACGTGATGCTGCGGGCCACCGGGTTGGAAACCTTTTCGCGGTTCTCCACTTTGCCTGATCAGATAGCCGCCCCGGCAGGCTTTCCCGATGATTGCACCATTCGCACAGATGCAGCCAGTGCGATGCCCGATCCGGCGATTATCGGGCGGTTTCTGACAGGGCTGGACGCTGCACGGCTGAAAGAGCTGGTTGTGGCCCCAACGGGTGTGCGGCTGGTCTGGCTGGTGGAAGAGGCTGACCGCGGCCGATACCTGTTGTTTCGCGATGCCGAAATGGGAGTGGTGCCAATGTCGCCCGTGCTGTTGCAGCCTTTGATGGAAGGATTAAGCGATCTATGGGGCGAACTTCAAACAGTATCAGCAGCGCGGCTGGTGGCAGAATGACAGCGAGATCCCCGCTAAACCCGTATCTGGTTCTGGCCGCCGCAATTGCATTGCCGGGGTCGGGTCAGGTGATCAACCGCCAGCCGGTGCGGGGGCTGTTGTTTGTCGGGTTCATTTTGTTGCTGGGGGCCTATACCTTGAAAACCGCAGCACCTGATGTGTCTGCCGTTGGCAAACTGGCGGGCGGGATTTTCGTTTATGCCATGTCGATTCTGGATGCTTACCGCCATGCAAGGGTGCGAGTTGAAACCTGGCGGCATGCAGGCGCGTCGCAAACCAAGGGGTAATCGGCCCGTCATTGGCCCGTTGAACGCCAGCAAAATAGGCACGTCTTAGCACTGGCGGAAAAAAAATTTCCCTTTAGTCAAATTTTGCTTGGTGGGTTGGCAGCCTTCCGCCAGTGTGCCCCTTGAAAGCCTGCACAAACCTTAAGGCGTTTCACACCAACTCGTCCGGGGGAGGGGCCACCCCGAACGCCAAAAAATCAAGGCCCGGGGAAACGCTTTAACAGCGGAGGGACGATTTATGTCAATTGAAACAGGCTCGGGCCAGTTGGTCCGGTCATTGAACTGGAAGGGTGCGTTCTGGGTCGCAGCCGGCGTGCCACCCTTGGTTTTGTTTTCCATCGGCGGCATCGCTGGGGTGGCTGGGCAAGCGGCCTTTGTGGTTTGGATCTTGTCGATGATCATGGGATTTTCCCAAAGCTTTACCTATGCCGAAATGGCAGGGATGTTTGGCAATAAATCTGGCGGCACGTCGATTTACGGGGCCACGGCCTGGCTGCGCTATTCCAAGCTGATTGCGCCTTTATCGGTGTGGTGCAACTGGTTTGCGTGGTCGCCTGTGCTGTCACTCGGCTGTGCAATCGCCGCTGGCTATATCCTGAATTCATTGTTCCCTATTCCCGCAGGCGACAGCCAGATGGTTTTGGACTGGGTCACGGCCAATCTGGCAAATTATACGGAAACCACCCAATCGGTTGTGGATTACATTGCGGCAAATGCGGGAACCTTGCCCGCCGATGCAATCACCGCCGTTGCGAATGCGGATGCCGTTGCGGCCCTGACCCCGGCCTTTCGGTCTTGGGAGTTGTTGACACTTAACGTGCCAAGTCTGGGGGCATTGCATTTCAACGCAACCTTTGTGATCGGTGCGGTGCTGATGCTGATCATCCTGATGATCCAGCATCGCGGCATTGCAACCACGGCGTCAACCCAAAAAGTGCTGGCAGTGATCGTGCTGGTGCCTTTGTTGTTGGTTGGTCTGGTTCCTATTTTAACAGGCACCATCAACAGCATGAACGTCACCGATATCGTGCCGCCCTCTGCGCCCTATTCCGGGGTGAACGGAACCTGGAATATCGGCGGCTGGACGCTGTTTTTGGGCGGTATGTATATTGCGGCGTGGTCGACCTATGGGTTTGAAACCGCCGTGTGCTATACGGCCGAACTGAAAGACCCCAAGCGCGATACATTCCGTGCGATCTTCTATTCCGGCCTTTTGTGCATGTTGTTCTTCTTCCTGATCCCGTTTTCGTTCCAAGGCTATTACGGGCAAGAAGGATTGCTTTCGACGGGTGTCGTGGATGGCACCGGGGTTGGGGCGGCACTGGGGGCCATGTTGGGGTCTAACCCGATTTTCATCCAGATTTTCGTTATCCTGATGATTTTGGCATTGTTTCTGGCGATTATGACGGCGATGGCCGGATCGTCACGCACGCTGTATCAGGGGTCGCGCGATGGATGGCTGCCGAAATATCTAAGCCGCGTCAACAAAAACGGCGCCCCGATGGGGGCAATGTGGACCGACTTTGGCTTCAACCTGTTCCTTCTGGCATTGGCGTCAAATGCGGGGGGATACTTTTATGTGCTGGCTATTTCGAACGTCGGCTATCTGCTGTTCAACTTTCTGAACCTGAATGCGGGTTGGATTCACCGGATGGACAGCCCGCATATTGAACGACCTTGGCGCGCGCCAAGCTGGTTGATTGCGTTCAACACTTTGCTGGCTTTTGTGAACCTGTTGTTCCTTGGGGCGGGTGCCAAGGTTTGGCAAAGCGTTGGGGCAAATGCCGACGCGCCACCGGCACTTTGGGCTGGTCTGGTGTTTGCTGCGTTGATCATCCCGGTGTTCTGGTTCCGCCACTATGTGCAGGACGGGGGCCGTTTTCCCAAAGAGGCGATGGAGGATCTTGGTCTGTCAGACAATGGCGATCTGGGGCCAAAAAATGCGGGGATGTTGCCCTATCTGACCCTTGCCGCAGGGGCTGCACTGGTGCTTTGGGCCAACTGGTTCTTTGTGCTGCCAGTCTGATCTTGCAACAAGTTAGGCAAGGGGGCGGTTCTTGGCCGCCCCTTTTCGTCTGCTTGCCTTCAAGCAATAAATTTCCCTGACAGGAATAATTATTGCACGAACAGCGTTGCTTTCTTTAGCTGGAAAATTCACACTGGCGCAAAGTTTACATATCCGATCGGGGGAAACCGCCATGACCAATTCCTGGAGATTTTCGGCACTGGGCGACCGGCATCGCGCGCTGGGCTCTGATCTGGAAGATTGGAGCGGGATGGGCACGGCGTGGTCGTATTCCAAGGGTGATCCCGATGCGGAATACATGGCCATTCGCACCAAGGCGGGTCTGATGGACGTGTCCGGGCTGAAGAAAGTGCATATCACCGGGCCTGCGGCGTCGCATGTGGTGGAACGTGCCACCACGCGGAACATTGAAAAACTTATGCCGGGGCGGTCGGTTTACGCGGCCATGCTGAATGATGCGGGCAAGTTCGTGGATGACTGCGTGATTTACCGGACCGGGCCGAATGCCTTCATGGTGGTGCACGGGTCAGGCGGCGCGCATGAACAGCTGACGATGGCCGCCACCGGACGCGACGTGTCGGTGCGGTTTGACGACAACTTGCACGATCTGTCGCTGCAAGGCCCGCTGGCGATAGATTATCTGGAAAAACACGTCGAAGGTATTCGTGCCCTGCCATATTTCGCACAGATGCAGACCAGCCTGTTCGGTAAACCCGTGATGATTTCGCGCACAGGCTATACCGGCGAGCGGGGCTATGAAATTTTCTGCCGGGGGCAAGATGCTGGGGTGATCTGGGATCGGATACTAGACGAAGGTGCCGCGATGGGCATTATCCCCTGCCGCTTTACCACGCTGGATATGCTGCGCACGGAAAGCTACTTGTTGTTTTTCCCCTTCGACAATTCAGAAATGTATCCCTTCGAAAACGAAGGCCCCGGCGATACGCTTTGGGAATTGGGTCTGGATTTCACTGTATCACCGGGCAAAGTGGGGTTTCGCGGCGCGGAAGAACATTACCGACTTAAGGGGCGAGAGCGGTTCAAAATCTGGGGGCTGAAACTGAACGGCACCAACGTGCCCGGCAATGGCGCACCGGTGAAGCGGGATGGCAAACAGGTGGGGATTGTGACCCAAGCGATGTATTCGCCCCTGAACAAGCACAACATCGCAATCGCCCGCCTGCCAGTCGATTGCGCCAATATCGGCACCAAACTGGTGGTCAATTGCGGCACCCATGGGGCCATCAACGCCACCACGCATTCCATGCCGTTCTATGATGTCGAAAAGAAACGCCGCACCGGAAAGAACTGATTTCATCTGTCTGAAAAATATCCCCGCCGGAGGCACCAAGCCTATGAGCCAGACCGTGTTTGATCCAGCCATCCTTAGTCGCCCGCGCTATGGCGGGTTGGCGGTGCGGGCAGGATCTGGTCATTTAATCGTGGCTGACGGCGAAGGCGCTGGCGCAGTGGTTGATCTTGTGGCGGGCGGCAATGGCATGCTGGCCACCTGCCATGTCATTTATATTCCCGGTGCGAACGGCGTGGACAGGGCGGCAGAATTGCAGGCATTGGGCCCTGCGCAATTCGTGCGTGCACCCACCTTCGCTGCCGCTTTGCCAAGGTTACAAAAGGTGTTGGCCGACGCCCACATGGGGATGCAGATTTACGCGACCGGCACAGAAGGACTGATGGGGCAAGTACAGCGCGAGGTGGTTGCTGCAGGTCTGCCGCATACCGCGCTGCAGATGGAACATCGCGGATCATTGGCGCGCCGCGTGCAATGCGTGCATTGCAAGGGGATCACCGAGAATGTCAGCCACGACCCGTTTCGGTGCAGCCATTGCGGGTTGCATCTGTTCGTGCGCGATCACTATTCCCGGCGCATCGCGGCCTTTCAGGGCGTTAACATTGATGCCGAAGACCCCGGATCGGTGCCCACAACGGTGGTGCGGTTTACATGAGCGTGGGCGCGCCAAAGATTCCTGTCCGGGTGTCGCAAGTGGTGCAGGTCAATGACCTGATCAAACGCTTCCGATTTGTCCGCGGTGATGGTGCCTTGATGCCTCCCTTTTCCGGCGGCGCCCATGTGGTTGTCGAGATGGATATTCAGGGCATGCGCCGCTTGAACCCCTATTCGTTGATGGGCGATCCAGCGGACCAGACTGGCTATGAAATCTCGGTGCGCCGCGACGATGCAGGGCGCGGCGGGTCGTTGCATTTGCACGGCGCGGTCAAAGTTGGGGATCAGATGGTGATCAGCCATCCGGTGAATCTGTTTGCACTGGATTTGCGCGCGCGCAAGCATCTGATGATCGCAGGCGGTATCGGGATTACGCCGTTTGTAGCGCAGACGGCGCAGCTTGCGTCATTGGGTGGCAAGTTTGAACTGCACTATGCCGCGCGCAATGCGTCGCTTTGTGCCTATGGCGCAGACCTGTCGGCCCGCTATGGTCGGGCCGTAAGCCTTTATTTCGACGATCTTGGGCAAGGGATGGATTTGGTGCGATTGTTGGCCACCCAACCCCTTGGCACGCATCTGTATGTCTGTGGACCCAAGCCTATGATCAACTGGGTTTTGGGCGCAGCACGCGCTGCAGGCTGGCCAGATGGGGCAGTGCACCATGAAGAGTTTTTGGCGCCGCCACCGGGTAAGGTGTTTGAGGTGACGCTTGCTGCATCAGGCAAGACCGTAACAGTTGGCACGCACCAATCCTTGCTAGAGGCGATCGAGGCGGCGGGTGTGGACGCGCCTTACCTTTGCCGGGGTGGGGCGTGCGGCGAATGCGAAACACGGGTTTTGGGCTGTGATGGCCATTTACTGCACAATGACCATTGGCTGAGTGATGCACAAAAGGCAGGCGGGGCGGCGATTATGCCCTGTGTTTCGCGGTTTGAAGGCAAGTCGCTGGTGTTGGATCGGTAAGGGAACGCAATGGGTCTGAAATTCAACGACGAGACGTTTCGCGGCGATTTCACCTTTCGCAACTCAAAGGCGGCGATAGCGCGGTTTCCGTTCCCGTTTCCCGAAGACAGCTACATGTATTCGGTCAACATGGAGCCGCATGTGCCCGGCGCGGTTGGCAGCGTTTTTGAACATATGTTCGATGTCGATGAACATTACGTCTCCGAAATGCGTGACCGCGCGATGGTGCTGCGCGAAGATCCGCTGCGGTGCCAATCCTTGCCGCATATGACGCTGGCGGGGTGGGATCTGCTGGAACTGATCATGGAGAATTTTGCCAAAGACTATCCGCAATGGTTTTCATTGACCAAAGACGGGGATCGGTGGCATTGGATAAACCGGCCTTTGGGCATTGATCAGACATTCACGTTTCTGGACACATCGACTCTGCCCTACGGCCCGATGGAATATATCACCCGTCAAGCGCAGGGCGATTTCACGCTGCAGGATCAACGCGATAATGATCTGTGGATGGAAGCGGGCATGGTGACAACCCAAGCCGACTGGTCATTGGATTTCGACATCGGCATGCGGTTTCACGAATGGCATGCGCCGGTGCCAATGGCGCATGACATGGGGGTATTTGACCGGGCGTTGAAGTTTCTGTTGAACCTGCAACTTGGCGCGCCGGTGCGGCGGTTCAACTGGACCATGACGATTGATCCGTTGCTGGATACCAGCCCCGAAACCTATCCGGTCTGGGGGCCAACGCGGGCCAGTCTGACGCCCGATACCGTGGGCGCGCGGATGCATCTTCGGGTGGAATTGCAAACGCTGATCCGGCTACCGCGATCCAATGCGATGGTTTTTCCGATCAGATGTTATCTGATCCGGTTTGATGAATTGGTATCGGTGCCAAAATGGGGCCGCCGTTTGCACCGCGTAGTGCGCGATATTCCCGAGGCATTGGCGGCATACAAAGGATTTCTGCGCAACCGCGACATGATGGCCGGATATTTGGCACAGTTTGACGATGGCGCGACCACAACGCCGGGGTTTGGTAAAGATTAAGCCTGCGGGTAGGATATCACCGACAAATACCGTGCGGGCAGTTTTACCAGAACTTCGGGGCCATGCTGGGCATCGGCATCGAAAAACAGGCTGTCGCCGGGTTTCAAATGGAAAAGCTGATCGCCGTGGCGATAGGTTACCTCGCCTTCCAACATGTAAAGCAGTTCAACGCCGTCATGCTGAAACGCCGGGAAAACGTCTGAATCGGTGGTCAACGTGATGATGTACGGCTCAACAACAACGCCGGAAGAGTTTGATCCGATATGGCCCAGCAGATTATATTGATGCCCCGCCCGGGTGCCACGGCGTTCGATTTCAACATGGGCGCCCGCGCGAACATGCTGCACTTCGCGACGCTCTTCAAAGCGGCGCAGAAAGGATGTAATTGGCGTGGAAAAAGCATGGGACAGAATTTGCAATGTGGTCAGAGAGGGCGATGTGATGCCATTTTCGATTTTCGATAGCATACCGATGGACAGCCCTGTCACACCTGCCAGATCGGCCACGGTCATGCCCTGCTGGCGGCGGAATGCGCGCACCTCGCGGCCGATGGCAACTTCCAGGTTACGCTCGCTTAACTCGCGCACGCGGTGGGGGTCTTGGTCGAACGCCGGCTTGACCTTGGGCACCAGGGGCGTGTCATCGGAAGTGGCGATATCAGTCATCACTTTGCCTTTCAGGAAACACATCGGCGCATATCTTTACTACCATGAATGTTTAGCGCGTTTTGGGGAAAGTTCCAGTCTATGTTGACGACAAAAAACGGCCCAAGGACGCTTGGGTTTTTGCTGTTTCCGGGTTTTCCGATGGCCTGCCTGACCTCGGCGATAGAACCACTGCGCGCAGCAAATGAGATTTCTGGCCGGCAGGTATTTGCGTGGAAACTGGTTGGCGAAGAACCGGCCCCTGTGCGGTCCAGCGCTGAGGTGCGCTTTGACGTGGATATGGCGCTGGCCGACGTGGCCGGGATCGATGATCTGTTCGTGATCTCGCCCCCGACCGGGGCATTTGCGAATGCGCGCAAAGGGTTTGCGGCGTTGCGCAGGCTGGATCGGGCCGGGATGGCTTTGGGGGCCTTTAGCGGTGGAATTTTCCCGCTGGTGCGTGCGGGCGTGATGGCCGGGCGGAAATGTTCGGTGCATTGGTGCTATGAAGCGGCGTTCAAGGTTGAGTTTCCAGATATCGAGGCCAGCCGTTCCGCCATCGTCCGCGATGGGCGGCGCGCCACCGCATCAGGCGCGGGCGCGGTGTTTGATCTGATGCTGCGTTTGATCGAAGAAACGCTTGGCCGCGATACGATGTCTGAAGTGGCCTGCTGGTTTCAGCATCCCTTTGTGCGCGATGAGGACGCCAGCCAGAAAGTGCCCGTTCTACGGGTGGGGGGCAGCGATGATCTGTTGCCCGCAGCAATCCGTGACGCCATCCGCATCTTTGGGGACCATATCGAAGACCCGGTTCTGATTGCGGATGTGGCCATCGCGGTTGCCATGTCAGAACGGCATCTGGAGCGGTCTTTCAAAGCATCGACCGGGCAAAGCCCGTTAAAGTATTACCGCCTGATGCGGCTGAAGAAAGCCCGCCAGAGGGTGCTGTATTCCACCGATACGATCACGGAAATCGCGCAGTCGGTGGGCTATGCCGGATCTGGCCCCATGGCGCGGCACTATACAGCGGCGTTTGGGGTGCATCCAAAGGCCGAGCGGCAAAGGCTGATTGGCCTGCGCGGTTTGGCGGGCGCACAGGCCCCAGATCAATAGGCGCTTTTGGCCGCGGTGATCAGTGCATGGTGCAGCGATTTGGCCGATGACCTTGGGCCAAGGACGGTGAAACCTTGGTCGCGGCACCTGACATAGCAGCCTAAATGTTCGATCACCGTGCGGGTGGCGTGGCCAGGTTTCATCGACCGGGTATCAAGACTGCACAACAGTTCGAACATCGCCTGCAGATCAGGCCCGGATAAGTCAAATCTTACCCAGGCATCAGTCTGTTCGGTGATAGATGCCGCATCGCCGAAGGCCGGTTTCAGATAGGCGGTTATATCTTCATGCGTGGCAAAGGGTGCCTCGATCATCCATTGATCGGGGGCAAGCCACAGCGCGCTTTCCGATGCATGGCCGGGTGCGGGCAGGGTGATATTCAGTAACTTTGCGGCCTTTGCAACATCGCCGTCACGGCCCTTGCGCGTGGCAAGCGAGGCAAGCGCGACGCTGACGTTTTCGGTAATCGTCACCGGGCCGATGGTATCGGTTTGCGGGTTTGCGTGGCCCAGGGGCGTAAGCGATTTCAAGCGATGATCAGGCACGAAGGCGCGCTCCCTCTGGATCAATGAAATGCGGTGAGGTGATTTCGATTTCAACTTCGGTCCCGGCCAAAAGGTTCACCGCGCGCAGGCGTTCGCCCATACGGGCCGCACCTTTTTTAAGATACCCCAAGGCGATAGCGTGCCCAAGGTGCGGCGAATAGACCACCGAAGTCAGCCACCCACCATCGTTTGCGGCAACCGGATCTGCGCCCTTTGCGATAAAATGGCTGCCTGCCGTCAAGGGTTGCGCGGGATCAACCGGGCGCACGCCCACAAGCCGATATCCGTCGTCGTTGATCATCCCGTCGCGGTTGGACAGCACCATCCCGATAGCGTCTTTCTTGCGCGACACCATTTTGCCAAGCCCCATATTAAGCGCGGTGGATTGGCCGTTCAGCTCATTCCCGGCGACATGGCCTTTTTCGACCCGCATCACGCCAAGGGCTTCGGTGCCGTAAACCACGGCGTCAAATTCGGTCCCAGCCGCCACCAGTTCGCGGATCATCGCGTCGCCATAGCGGGTGGGGACGGCGATTTCATAGGCAAGCTCGCCCGAGAACGAGATGCGGAACAGTCGGGCACGAAGGCCGCCGCAAACGGTGATTTCGGCGCAGGCCATATAAGGGAAAGCGTCGTTTGCAATGTCTTGATCAACGATCTTTTCCAACAGTTTCCGGGCATTGGGGCCAGCAACGGAATACTGCGCCCACGCTTCGGTGGTCGAAATCAGCTGCACATCCATATCGGGCCACAGGCATTGGCGGCAATATTCCAGATGGCGAAACACCGTCACCGCGTTGGCGGTGGTGGTGGTGGTGACATATTCGTTTTGCCCCATGCGGGCGGTAGTGCCATCATCAAATACCATGCCATCTTCGCGCAGCATCAGCCCATAGCGCACCTTGCCAACTGCCAAAGTGGAAAACGTATTGGCATAAACCCGGTCAAGGAATGCGCCCGCATCAGTGCCTTGGATGTCGATCTTGCCAAGGGTGGTGACATCGCAGATACCCACCGATTTGCGGGTTTGCAACACCTCGCGGTCCACCGATTGCCGCCATGTGACCTCACCCGTACGGGGCAGCCACTGGGTGCGCAGCCACATGCCAACCTCGACGAAAACAGCACCTTGCTCGGCCGCCCATTTATGCGAGGGCGTCAGGCGCGTGGGCCGGAAATCAGCACCGGTCGATCGACCTGCGAAGGCGGCAATGGCGACAGGGGTGTAGGGCGGGCGGTAAATGGTGGTGCCGGTTTGCGGGATGCTTTGTCCGGTCAGTTCGGCCATCACGGCAATGCCCAAAACGTTTGATGTTTTGCCCTGATCGGTGGCCATGCCAAGCGTGGTATAGCGTTTCAGGTGTTCTACCGACCGGAAGCCTTCTTGATGCGATAACTTAATGTCCTTCACGGTGACATCGTTCTGCGGGTCTATCCACGCGCGACCTTTGCCGTGCTGGACATACCAGAACGGGGTGATCGCGGTGGGGGCATCCTCGGCTTTTGGCAGGTCTGGGGCGGGGGCGGTGAAACCCAAAGCGATGACAGCATCGGCCGCCGCCGTCGCCCCTGAATTAAGGGCAGCATGGGTCGGAAACTGGCCATTGGCGGCCCCGGCAAAGGTAAGGTTTACCGGTCCATCTGCGCCGGGGGTAAAGGCAGCAATCGCATCGTTCCAGACGGGTCGGCCCCGATGGTGGCTTGAGATCGCAAGGTTGGGGTTCCAGCCACCCGATACCCCAAGGGCTGTGACTTGCAGGGTTTCAACGCCTTTGGGGGTGCGGACGGTGACAGAGCTAAGCCCAAGGCGGCCAGCAGTGTCGATGACTTTGGCCCCCTGCAGGTGGCGAATACCTGGTAAAAACGGCAGTCCTTCACGCGGATCAATCACCGCGACCACATCGACGCCCTTGGCAACCAGATCGGTAGCGGTGCGCAAGCCGTCATCGTTGTTGGTGAAAATCGCCACACGTTGGCCGGGAATAACGGCCCAACGGTTGGCATAGGCGCGGATTGCCCCTGCCAGCATAATGCCGGGGCGGTCGTTATTTTCAAACGCAATCGGGCGCTCGATGGCCCCTGCGGTGAGGATCGCGCGTTTGGAATAGATGCGCCACAGGATCTGGCGGGGTTTGCCCGGTTGGGGCTGGGCAAGGTGGTCTGACACACGCTCAACAGCCGAATAGATGCCGTGATCCAGCGCGCCTAGGATTGTGGTGCGTGGCAGAAGGCGAACGTTTGGCATGGTTGCAAGCTCGGCCACGGTTTGCGCCGCCCAATCGGGGCCTGATTGATTGCCCAGCACAAACGTTTCGGCGTTCAGGCGACCCCCCATGCGGAAGTCTTCATCGGCTAAAATCACCCGCGCGCCGGACCTTGCAGCAGTGATCGCGGCGGCAAGGCCCGCAGGGCCTGCACCGATGATCAGCACATCACAGTGCAGAAAGCCCTTGTCGTATGCATCCGGGTCGTCTTGGACAGAAAGCGAGCCCAATCCAGCAGCGCGGCGAATGATGGGTTCGTAGATCTTTTCCCAAAACGACTTTGGCCACATGAAGGTTTTGTAGTAAAACCCGGCCGCAAAAAATGGCCACAACCGGTCGTTGATGGCCATGGCGTCAAAGCGAAGCGACGGCCAGCGGTTTTGGCTGTTGGCCGAAAGGCCATCGAACAATTCCGCCGTTGTGGCGCGGGTGTTCGGCTCTGTTCGCGCGCCTGTGCGCAATTCCACCAAGGCGTTCGGTTCTTCAGACCCTGCGGCAATCACCCCGCGCGGACGGTGATACTTGAAGCTGCGGCCCATCAGGCGGACGTTGTTGGCCAAGAGGGCCGACGCAAGGGTATCACCGGGGTGGCCCGCATAGGATTTACCGTCGAACGTGAAGGTTAGCGTGCGGGTGCGGTCAATCTGGCCGCCATCAATACGGTTACTTTGGGTCATTTGCTGCGCCCTTCATCGCGGGCCACATCGCGGGCGAGGTCTATTTGGGTGATTTCATGGGTAAGTGTGTTGCGGGTGACAACCAGCCAAGACCGATCCCCCTGTTCGTGATACCACAACTCGCGGTGCAGGCTTGCGGGGTTGTCACGCAGGTAAAGGTAGTCATGGAATTGGTCGGCAGCATCCGGGGCCATGCCATCCGGGCGGTTGATCAGGCTGGCATCGCCCAGATAGACGAATTCCTGCGCGTCGCGGGGGCCAAGGAGGGGGTGAGTGATGATCATCTATTTGCCTGCCGCTACAGCGCGGCCCCGGACGTGATCCGGGGTCTGTTTGGTGCGGGTAGGCCCCCGGATCAAGTTGGGGGCTGCGGCGGTATTGCGTGTCATAATGCCCCTCAATGCAAATTCGGTTGGGCGCCCTGGCCCTTTTCGTCGATCATCAGACCCTTGCGAAATCGGTCAAACCGGTAGGCCGTGGCGGTGGGGTGTGGGGTGTCCGTGGCCAGCAGATGCGCGAAAACCCAGCCGCTGGCAGGCGTGGCTTTGAAGCCGCCATAACACCAGCCGCCGTTGAAATAGAGCCCGCCGGTGTCGGTGCGGTCAATGATCGGTGATCCGTCCATCGACATATCCATAATCCCGCCCCACATGCGCAGCAGCCGCGCGCGGCCGATCATCGGCATTAAGGCCATGCCGCCTTCGCAAACATCTTCCACCACCGGCATGGATCCGCGTTGAGCGTAGGAATTGTAGCCATCAATATCGCCGCCAAACACCAACCCGCCTTTATCCGACTGCGACACATAGAAATGCCCCGCGCCAAAGGTCATCACCCCGTCGATCAGCGGCTTTAACCCTTCAGACACAAACGCCTGCAACACATGGGATTCCATCGGCAACCGCATGCCCGCTTGCGCCATCACCCGGCTGGACGATCCTGCGACGGCCACGCCGATCTTGCCCGCAGCGATATATCCGCGCGAGGTTTCAACGCCCAAGGCGCGGCCATTTTCAATGCGAAATCCGGTGACTTCGCAGTTTTGAATGATATCAACTCCGCGGCTGTCAGCGCCGCGTGCATAGCCCCAGGCCACCGCATCATGGCGCACCGTGCCACCGCGTTTTTGTGCCAAACCGCCTTTGATCGGAAACCGTGCGTTGTCGAAATTCAGGAACGGATACATCGCGCGCACCTGCTCGCGGTTCAGAATTTGCGCATCCGCCCCGTGCATGATGATGGCGTTGCCGCGCCGCACATAGGCATCGCGCTGCGCATCGGTGTGAAAAAGGTTCAAAATGCCGCGCTGCGACACCATGGCGTTATAGTTGAAATCCTGCTCCAACCCTTCCCACAGTTTCAGCGAAAACTCATAGAATGGCTGATTGCCATCCAGCAGATAGTTTGACCGGATAATCGTCGTGTTGCGCCCGACATTGCCGCCGCCGATCCAGCCTTTTTCCAACACCGCAATCCGCGCTTGTTTGAACTCTTTCGCCAGATAATAGGCAGTGGCCAATCCATGCCCGCCGCCGCCGACGATGATGTAATCATAGCCCGCTTGCGGTTCGGGGTTGCGCCATGCGGGACGCCAGCCTTTGTGCCCGGTCAGCGCCTCGGCGATGACCCTGAACCCTGAATAGCGCATCATTCATCCTTAACCTGCATGCTGCAATATCGGGCATATCCTTCGAAAAAATCGTGTCATTTCCGACATCGACTCTGCCATTTCGGCCATAATTCACCCTGCAGCCAACCAGGCAATGCCGGCAAATACCAATCCGACGCCACTCCATTGCAGGGCAACCATCTGTTCGCGCAAAAACCGCCATGCCAACAGAATTGTCACCAGCCCAAACAACGATGAGGCGACGGCGGCAAATTCGGGGTTGGCAAGGCCGCCAGCCGCAAGGACCAAACCAAGGGCCGCGACATCAAGCAGGCCCATCAACCCCAAAAGCGGCAGATGCGGGCGTAAAGGGGCCAAAGGCAGGCGACTGTAAATAACCCATCCGCCGACAAGTGCCATCGCAGCCAGCCGCGACATCAAGGTGATCGGCAACTCTGCCCCTGCGTCAGTGCCAAGCCCGCCTGCGACCTGCACCGCCGTTTGTCCAAAAGCAAAGGTCAGCGCAAAACCGGCAGCGCCCAAAGTGGCCCAAGCGATTGCCACACTGCGAGATCGGGTATCGGCATCATCCTCAGGCTGGCGCGCGACAAGGGCGATGCCTGCAACAACGGCAAAAGTTGCCAGCCATTGATCAAACCGGATGGGCTGCCCCATCAGTGCCGCCAAAGCAAACGATAATACCGGATAGGCCCCGCAAATGGGCGCCACCAGCCGCACCGGGCCAATCGCAAAGGCCTTGTAAAGCCCAAAGCAGGCCAAGGCATAAAAGCCCCCCGAGGCCAGCGCATACCCCGCAATTTGCGCATTTACCTGCACCCGGGCACCGCTGGCCGCGATGATCACCAGCAACACAAGACTGCCCGCCGTCAGACTGCCCAGCAACATCGTTGCCGCAGCCAATCGTTGGCTAAGATGGCGCACGCAAAAATCGTGCACCCCCCACAACAGCGCCGCGATCAGCCCAAAAAGTAATGACTGCATGGAATTGCCCCAATGATACCAATTTTGGGTTTGCCCGGAAGCATGGCTTGCGGCAAGGGCAAGGCCGCGTTATTCTTCGCAATAAACATTTTTTCCAACTTTGTGATAATGGCAGGAGCGTGGCTGATGCTGGACATACCATATCCGCGCGTGATCCCCGGCCCGCCACGGCCCAGCCAAATTTTAACCCCTGCGTCGATGATGCGTCCGTCGGGGTATGAGCGGTTCGAAGTGCAGGGTGCGGGGGCCGTTTTAATTCGGGTTGGCGCGGGCGACAAAATCACCGTGACAAATGCCGAAGGCGGGCAAAGGTGCGAGTTGGTTGCGGCGGATGCCAAGGGGCGCATTGATGCGGGTATCCTTGGGGCAGTGGCCAATTCCGACGCGCATGGGTTAAAGGCCATGTTGTCGGGCGATGTGGGCAGCGGTTTGGGCGGTTTGCGGCTGGGCATCGACCGGCGCGGGATTGAACTTTCCAAGGCGGGTGCAGTGGCGCTGTTTGATGGTCAAACGCCTGCGGGATCTGCGGAAACCTTAACTGCCAGCCGTGACGGCGTGGTGATCATCGCGGCCCCAGCTGCCGCGATGGACCCCGGATCGCAAGATACCGCAACGCCGTTGGTTGTGACGGTGCAGCGATCTGCTTTGATGCAAGTGCCGCGCCATGATCTGGCCGATCCGCTGGCCGATCCGGTGCTTGACTTACGGGTTAAGTCCGCAACTGCGCAGGCCTATTTCGTTAAAGCAGGGGATTACATTCAAATCATCGACGTCGATGGCCGCCAGTGCACAGACTTTCAATGCTTTTCGGCACGAAAACTGGACCGCGGCATCGAACACGCGCTGGATGTGACCACGTCGCGCACATTGATGGGCCACGCCTATTCGATGCCGGGGCTGCATTCGAAATACTATGATCAGGATTTTTTACCGCTGATCGAAGTGGTGCAAGATACTGTTGGCCGCCACGATGCCTTTGCGATGGCTTGTGCGTCGAAATATTATGACGATATCGGCTATCCGGGCCATGTGAATTGTTCCGACAATTTCAACGGCGCGTTGGCTGTGCATGGCGTGGGTGCGCGGGCGGGTTGGATGGCGGTAAACCTGTTTTTCAACACCAACATCGACGCGCATGGCGTGCTGATATCGGACGAGCCATGGTCACGCCCTGGCGATTATGTGCTGTT
>JANNAT010000097.1:0-25834 GCA_031384605.1 Cypionkella sp. | reverse complement strand
CCGCATATTTGCGGTGTTTTTGCTGCATATCTGCGGCCTTTTCCAGCGCGCTGGCCTGCGACGTTTTTGCTCCGCAGGTAGCGGGTTTTGCTTCACTTGGCGTAGTCTCCACCGCCTTCAAATAGATGACTTTTGCGGTCATCAGGAAGGTCACAGCGGCCTTGCTGCCACGGCCACGGGCTTCGCCTCTGCGCAGCCATCCGCGCGCTTCTAGGGCACGGAAAGCGCGCTGCACGGTATCTACCGACTTGCCGCCCATCAGGCGCATCAGCAATTCGTTGCGTGGGAAACAGTCGCCCGTAATGTGATCGGCGCAACGCCGTGCCAAGACAGAGGCAAGAACCTTGGCAGTCGGGTTCAGCTCTGCGTCTTCTTCTACGCCATCAAGCCATTGCCAGCGATTGCGGTTGAAGTCGACAAGCAGCACGCGGGAAGGCTGCACAATGGCGCGCATGGGGGTCACGTTAGCACCGGCGACCACCTCGGCGGGCTAGATTTGCCCCCCGAATAGGTTTGACATTTTGGGCGTAACCTATTGATTTCCTAAGGGCGGTTTGACGCCGCAAACTCGCATAGAGCGTTGAATTTGCGGTGATAGCCCCGGATTGAAAATCCGCGTGTCGGCGGTTCAATTCCGTCTCCGGGCACCATTTAATCCCTGAATACGAATGGTTTTGTGAATTGCTGGAAGTCTATGCGCCAAGAATTCATCTTATAATGCCAGACTTTCCTTCTGAAAGATCCGGATTTGATGATGTTACACTGCGCGCGCACATCGCGCTTAGGCGGTCTGGAAAAACGTAACACTTTTGTTGAACGGCATATCGCGCAGTCTTTGACCGGTCAGGGCAAAGATTGCATTGGCCAGCGCCGGGGCCGCGGGCGGGGTGCCCGGTTCGCCAATGCCACGGATCTGCGGCAGGTTTTCCAGAATTCTGGTCTTGATTGGCGGCACTTGTGGCATGCGCAGCGGTTCAAAATCCCAGAAGGTGGATTGCTGCACGCGGCCCCCGGCCAGGGTGATTTCTCCGCGTATGGCTGCGGATAATCCATAAATCATCGCACCCGAAATCTGCGCCTCCAGATTGCCGGGATCAAGCGCTATGCCAACATCCACCGCCGCCCATGCCCCGGTCATCCGAATGCCTTGCCCGGTCTCTTCAACCTCGATCACTTGCGCGCAAGGCACCCCGAAGGATATGCAGAACGCCACACCGCGCGCGCGCCCTGCTGGCACGCGGCCCCAGTCAGACATCTCTGCCACTGCCTGCAGAACCGCGCGGCTGGGGTCGTGCGTCAGATGCGACATGCGGAATTCAACCGGATCGGCCCCGGCCAGATGCGCCAATTCGTCAACAGCGCTTTCGCTGAAAAACACGTTTTGCGAATTGCCAACCGACCGCCACGATCCCACCGGCACCATCGCAGGCGCGCGATAGCCGGTGACGCGGTAGTTGGCGAATGTATAGGGCTGATCAGCCGCCCCCTGCACCAGCGTGGCATCCGGGCCGGGAATCGAATAGCCCAAGCGCCCGGCCTGACTTTCGATCACGCTGGTCGAACTTATCGATAAATCAAAGGCCGTGATGATGCTACCCTCTAGCTTGGCTTTGATCCGCGCCAGTGCTGAGGGGCGGTAGAAGTCATGCGTCATATCTTCTTCGCGGCTCCAGGTCAGCAGAACGGGCGTGCTTTCCATTGCCATCGCGATTGTGATCGCCTGCCGGATGATGTCCATTTCGGCGCGGCGTCCAAAGCCACCCCCCATCAGCATGGTCTCAACGCTGATCGACGCCTCTGGCAGGCCGGTCAGGGCGGCCCCTTCGACCAGTATCTGGGTTGGCAACTGGTTGCCTGCCCAGACGGTCAACTGGCCATCGCGCAGCAGGGCGGCGGCGGTCATCGGCTCCATCGTGGCATGGGCAAGATAGGGGGCTGAATATTCCGCCGTCAGCACGTTGCCACTCAGCAAAGCGGCATCGACATCGCCATCATCGCGGTTTCGGCTGTCTTGCCGGTCGGGGATGAAACTGTCGGCCAATACCTTGGCAATGGCGGCGCTGTCGGCGGGATAGGTGGCAGGCTCCCAGTCAAATGTGATGGCTTCGGCGGCCTGAAACGCGGCCCAGGTTGATGTGGCAATAACCGCAATACCGCCGGGGATCGGGATAATCCTGTCGACACCTGTCATCGCTTTGGCCGCGCTGGCATCATAGGATGTCATCGCCGACCCAAGGTTCGGGTTGGTTTTGACGGTGGCAAAGCGCATGCCGGGCAGGCGCAGATCGGCGGTAAACTGTGCCGTTCCGGTGACTTTCGCCAGCATATCGACGCGGGGTTGCGTTTTGCCCAACAGGTGCCAGTCTGACCGCGCTTTGGGTTGGGGGGTGGCCTTCAGGGGCAGGCCCGCCGCCTCGGCGGCAAGGTCGGCATAGGCCAGTCTGGTGCCATCAGCGCCCACAACCGCGCCCCCTTTGGTTATAAGCGTGCTGACATCAACGCCAAGCCGCACAGCCGCCGCCTGCATCAACACCGCGCGCGCCGCAGCCCCGGCAAGGCGCATTTTGTCATAGGCATCAATGACCGAAGACGAGCCGCCAGTGATTTGCAGCCCCAGCAGTTTGCCGGGAAAAATCATCGCATCGCGCACGGTTTCCGCCAGCCAGCTGGTATCAATCGGATTGAACGGTGCCCCGTCGCGCAGCACACCGGCGTTGAAATAGGCGGCCGAAGCCGGGCCGTGGATGACGGTGACTGCGGCCAGATCAAGATCCATCTCTTCGGCCACAAGGGCAGCCAGTGTGGTATGCACGCCCTGCCCCATTTCGGCGCGCGGGGCGATGATTGTGACACCTTGGGCGTTGATCATCACAAAAGGGTTCAGCGTTGCCGCACCGTCGGCCAGACCGTTTTCCAGCGGATTGCCATAAGGGGTCTTGTATTTCCACCAGCCAAACGCAACCCCGCCGGCAATGGCCACCGCGCCAAACAAGACTGTGCGGCGCGCGATTTTTCCGATGCTGGCCATGTCAAACCTCCTTCAAGCGTTGCGCTGCGTCTTTGACGGCGGCACGGATGCGCGGATAGGTGCCGCAGCGGCACAGGTTCCCTTCCATTGCGGCATCAATTTCGGCGTCGGTCGGATCGGGGGTGGCGGCCAACAAACCGGCAACCTGCATGATCTGCCCCGATTGGCAGTAGCCGCATTGCGCCACTTGGGCGTGCAACCATGCCGCTTGGATGGCATGCAGTGCCGCCGGGGTGCCCAGCCCTTCGATCGTTGTAATTTCGGCGCCCTCCGCGTCAGACAGCGGCACCTGGCACGACCGCACCGCCGCGCCGTTCATTTGCACCGTGCACGCCCCGCACGACGCAATCCCACAGCCAAACTTGGTGCCGGTCAGGTTCAGCCCTTCGCGCAACACCCACAGCAAAGGCATATCACCGGGCAGATCAAGCGTCTGCGACTGCCCGTTAACGATCAAGGTTGTGGCCATAACGTCCTCTGATTCAACATAAAGACAAAATGTATTTATAATGTCATGGTGTCAATCGGCAATTGACAACATAACGCCCGGTCGGCAACAACGGTTGCGATGAAGCAGAGTGATAGCGAAACTGACCGGCAAGACGCCATTCTGGACGCGGCCTTTGGGGCGTTTGCGGCCTATGGCTATCGCCGCACCTCGATGGAAGACATTGCGCGTGCGGCTGGCCTGTCGCGCACGGCGCTGTATCTGCATTTCCGCAGCAAAGAAGACGTGTTTCGCAGCATGGGCGTTCGCTATTTCGCACAGGCCCTGCTGGATATGGAAGCCGCCCTTAATGCGCCGGGCCAAAGTGCTGAAGACGCTTTGTTTGCCTGTTTTGTTGCAAAGGATGGCAAGTTGATGGACGTTGTGCTGTCAACGCCGCATGGGCCGGAATTGATGGATACCGGTATGTCGGCCTCACCAGACCTGATGAAAACCGTTGTAATAAAGACCGCAGACGTTCTGTGCCGCTGGCTGGAACAGCGCGGCTTGCCCCCCGGTCTTGGCACGGCGCAGTCGCTTTCAGGCACCATCGTCACGGCGCTGATCGGGCTGAAATCAACCGCCCGCAGCATGGATGATCTGCGGGCAGGCGAAGCACAGCTTGCCAGACTGGTCGCCCGCGCCTTGGGATAATCGCGTGTCTGGGCGTGATTGCGGGGGAATGGGATGCACGTGCAGGCAAGGTCTGACGGCGAAACACTTTCCAATTCTGAACGGGCGTCTGACCTGCTGTCATTGGTCTCGCCCGTCGTCGCCGGTGTCCTTCTTCAAAACCCGCAGCGCCGCGCCGAAGATTTTGCAGTGCCGGTGCCTGCCATTGTGCTTTGCGCCGATTTGGCGGATTTTTCGGTTGCCGGGGCCGCACTCGCCCAGTCCGAGGCGCGCGGCGCCGAGGAATTGCGCGATATCGTCAACGCTGTGTTTGCGCGTGTGACGGCAGTTATCCAATTGGCAGGCGGGCAGATTTTGCAGTTTTCGGGCGATGCCGTAACGGCGGTCTGGCCGGGGGATGGTGACCCCGGTCCGCAGATACTTTGCGCCATCGCGGCGGGGCTGGATTTGCAAAAGGCGTGCCGCGACCTTGCCGTTCCGGGGATGGTCGCGTTGCAGATGTGGGAAACTCTTGCACAAGGGCAAATCTGGGTCGCACATCTGACCGAAGGCGATGCCAGCCGCGAAACCGTGATTTGCGGTGATGTTTTCGATGCTTTCCGCGGCCAGACCGGCCTGCGCGACGGGGTGTTGCTGGCGTCATCGCTGTGGGCACAGGGTGCGGCGGTGGTCGGGGCCCGCGCAGCCGTTGTCGCCGAAACGGTCGGCGTTCGGGTGATCTCGCTTGTTGGGGCCGCGTCCACCCCTGCCCCCGAACCGACCAGCACTGCAACAGATGCCGCGATCATCGCGGGCTATGTGCCGGGCTATCTGCGCGATCTGCTTGCGGGCATTGCCACCGACTGGCTGGCCGAGTTTCGGTCAGCCCAGATTGTTTTTGCCCGTTTTGCCGGGTTCCGGTTTCAAGGCAGCGATGATTTGCCCCGCTTGGCCATTCTGTCAAAGGGGCTGCGACGGGCGATTGACGACAACGGCGGCGTGCGGCTGAAGTTCGGGGCGGATGATAAGGGGCTGATCTTGCTGGCCGCCTGGGGTTAGCCGTCGCGGTCTTATGAGGACAATGCAGAACGCCCGTTCGCAGCGGCGGCGCTGGTGCAAGATGCCGCACGAATAGCGGGCCTGACGGCCAGCATCGGCGTGACGGCAGTCAAGGTTTTCGCAGGTTTGGTAGGGTCAGCGCGCCACCGCGAATATACCGTCATCGGCGATACGGTGAACCGGGCGGCGGCGCTGTCGGGCGGCCCCCCCGGCCAGACGCGGGTCGACGCACCGACGCGCGACGCCGGGGCCGCGCGGTTCCGCTTTACCGATGCGGGCATCTTTACCTTGAAAGGTCAGGATGCCGCAGCACTTTACGCCGTGGCAGCCGAAGCATTGGGCCAGTCAGATCAGCGCGGCGATCTGGTCGGGCGGCTGGCCGCGCGTGCCCGACCGGACGGTCTGGTTGCGGGCCTGAGCAGCCCTACCCCTACCGGGTTGATCCATATCGTCGGCGATGCGGGACTGGGCAAATCGCGGTTGACCGGCTATCTGCAAACCCAGCTTATTGGCGCGGGCGTCGCCACGTGGCGCATCTACGCCGACAGCCTGCGTCGCACCACGGGGTTTTACCCCTGGCGGCAGCTGGTTGAAACCCTTGTCGGCGCGGATGCCAGCGCCGATGATTTGGTGCACCATCTGGCGCATGATCAAACGCTGACCGATCTTGTTCCCCTGCCAAGCCCGGTTTTGCGCACGGCCATTGCCGATACCGCCTTTACCGCCCCGCTGTTTGGCGGCGGGCGGGCCGAGAAAACCCAAACCGTTATCATCGCCCTGCCGCAGCAGCTTATCGGCACAAAGCGGCAAGTTTTGATCGTCGATCACGCGCATTGGCTCGATTCCGCGTCGTGGCAGCTTTTGGAACGGTTTTCCCGTGCGCTGCCCCACGTTTCGATTGCGCTGGTATCGCGCCCGTTAGACCGCGATGCCCTGCCGTCCGAGGCGCGGCGTCTGCTGGACCAACCTGCCGCGCAACTGATCCGTCTTGCCCCGTTTTCGCGGGATGAGTCTGTGGCCTTGATCAACGCGTCGCTGGCGGTGATTGAAACAGCCCCGGCCATTGTCGATCTGATTTACCGCCATGCCGAAGGGCACCCGCTGTTTACCGCAGCGCTTGCCCTGTCGTTGCGCGACCAAGACCTGCTGCGCCCTGACGCGGGCTATGCGCATCTGCGGATGGGTGAGCCGGCTATGTCCCGAATCGCCTTTCCTGATGGGGTTGAAGGTGTTGTGGCCGAACGCATCGCCAGCCTTGCCCCCGCGCAGCAACTGACCCTGAAAGTCGCGGCGGTGCTGGGGCGCACCTTTGATCTTGATCTGTTGTCGCGGCTGCATCCGGCGGGCACGACGCCCGCGATGCTGGCCGTTGAAATTGCCGCCGCCCAAAACGCCGGGCTGATCGATACGGTGGACGCTGGCGGGGGGATTCACCGCATTCACCATGCCATTATCGGCGATACGGCCTATAAACTGCTGCTCAGCGATCAGCGCCGCAAACTGCACGCCAAAACAGCAGAGCTTTTGAACACGCGCGACGCTGCCGAGGATTATCCCGCAGCATCGCTGGGCTTGCTGGCCCATCGCTTTGAACAGGCGGGGTCGCAGGCCGAGGCGGTTGATTTTCTGTCATGCGCCGCAGAAAGCGCACGCTCGGGTTACAACAACGCCGAAGGGGTGGATTTTTTGACCCGCGCGTTGATCATCGTGGCCAAGCAACCCGAACTTGCCACCAAAGTCACCCAAGGCCACTGGAACCACAAAATCCCCGATGCGTTGAAGGCGCTTGGCCATTACAGCCGGGCGGCGGACTTCTTGTGCGGCTCTGCCCAGCTGTTGGACCGCGTCCCACCCAAAACCACGCGGTCGGCGTTGATCACCGCCTTGGGCGGCTATGCCGGATACAAACTGCGCCCGCACCGCCCTGCGCAACCGGCCGCTTTGCGTGATCCGATGATTGCGGCCGCCGAAATCAATATGACGCTGTCGGAAATTCATCACGGTCTGAACAAAGTGCTGTTTTCACTGGCGGAGGTGTTGCGCGGCGTAAACCTTGCCCGCGGTGGCGGCGGTGACAGCACGACGCTGGCCAAGATTTACATGGGCATGGCGCTGATTTCGCGCGCGCTGCCATGGGCGCTGGATGGCAATGATCTGCAGGCAAAATCCATCGACATTGCCGAACGGCTGGCCGATTTGCCGACGATTTCATGGGTCTATATGGCGTCGGGCGTCTTCGAGATGGGCAAATTCAGATCGCAAACCGGCGAGGCGCATTTTCGCCGGTCGATGGAGGTGGCAGATCGGTGGGGAGAGCGCAAGAATTGGCAAAACCTCGATGTCGTCGCTGGGTAACCTGAAACGGGTTGAGGGGCTGTTTTCCCCCGCAATAGCGTGCAGCGACGCCACCCTTGCCGCCGCGCGCGACCGCGATATCAGCCATTCGATTGCGTGGTCGCACAATGGCCGCCTGCGCGATTTGTTATGCCTGAACCGGCTGGATGAAGCGCGTGAAGATTGCCCGCATTTTGGACGGCATTCTGAATGACCCGAAGAAAAAGCGCGATACCAACGACAATTCCAACGTGGTTGACGGTTGCGCGCGGGCATTGCTGACGCTGGTGGACGGTGTGCGGCCTGCCAGTGACTGCGATGCCATCATACTGCGCAACACCTATGGCGACCCGCTGACCTATCCAACCATGGCCGCGATGATGTGAACCGAGAGCGCGCGCCTTGGCTTGTCGGTGTATGACCTGCACGGGCTGCGGTATCGGGGCGTGATGGAATTGGCATGGGCGGGCTGCACCGATGATAAAATCGTGGCCTATAGCGGCCACGCGTCAAAAGACATGATCCGCAAATATGCGGGCGGGGCACGGCAAATCATGCAAACGCGTAGTGCGCGCGACAAGCGGGCGTGAACAGATACAGCACAAAACGAGAATTGATACTGGCACTGATACACCTTGACGGCAGGAAGGAAAAAAACTAGTGAAAACAATATTGAGGCGGGTGGGCAGGCAGGCTATGCGCTGGATTGCAAATCCATGTAGACCGGTTCGATTCCGGTACCCGCCTCCACTTAGCCGCGCGATAACCTGTCTTACCGTGCAGGTAGTTTATTTTTGAAGAAAAATCAGATCAGCCAAAAGTGCGATTTTTTGCCCTAAGGCGTTCGATTGCGCCACGCTTTCCTGCGCATCGGTTCGATGGCCTGCAACGCACCCTTGTTGCCGGTCTATGCCCTGCGATCAGCCTTGCCCGCGCCCGCCATGTTCACGATATCGCGATGATCCTGCGGCCTTTCCGTGCAAGATCGGGCGTGATCAGCTTTGATCCCGGCGGTGCCGGATCACAGGGGCCATACACCTAGGGGGTGGTATCGGTCTGGCAAATCCAGCGAACGATGTTTGCCATCAGCGTGCCGTAAAGGGACCACTCCAAAAAGTCGCGCGACAGCCAATGCGGGCCAATGTCCGTTGACCAGATCACGCTGCGGCCCGCGCCGTAGCGGCGCACCGCCAGCAAAGGCCAGTCTTTGCCCCGATACTGGCAAACCGCCAAAAGGGTTGATGCGTCATCACCGCGGAAATCAAGCTTGTTCAGCCCAAGGATCGGCGGCAGCGGTTCGACTATTCCGGCAAGTATCGGATGCGTCGGCTGCAGCAAGGTTGCGGCCAGCCCCTCGGGCACCTCAAGACCGTCGCTGTAGGGCAGACAGCGCACCGCAAGCACATCCTCTACCGCCGTATCGGCAAACTGCGCAGTGCCGAACATCCCTTGAAACCCCATATAGCCGCCCGCAAGCATCAGCCCACCGCCCGCCGCGACATAGGCTTTCAACAGCTCCAGACGATTTGGACCCGTTTTACCACCGCGGGCATCGGGGGTGATCAGCAGGGTCATCGCCCCGATATCTGACAAGATCACCGCATCATACTTGGTCAGTTCGGCCAAAGTGCGGGGAAAATCCGCGCTGCAATGTTCGCTGCCGATCTGCGTGACTGCAATGCCTGCGGCATCAAGCGCCGCTTTGAAGGCCAAAGCGCCGTTCGTCCAGCCCGTATTCGTAACCGTATCGCCCCCGACACAGACAGTTGTCATTGCGAGAAACGTCTCACCTGCAAGCAACACTTTCATGGGGCCCGCCCTTTCAAATGCAGATTGAAAACAAGGGGCGTAAAATGCCTGCCCGCCCGCAAACGGTATGTCGGTCCTTCAGTTTGTCCAAGGGCGCGTTCAGCGCTTTCGCGCGCCTTCAGCTTATCAAAAACCGTCTTCACAAATTCCACGCCGGGATCGCGCGCCTGTGGCCCCCGCGCAGCCGCCCAATCGGTGATCCGCCCGACAAAAGGCCAGATCAGAAACGCCTTTGCATCCGCCGACGCCATGGCCTGTGCGACCGAAAAAATAAGGGGGACGTTGCAATTGATGCCGTCTGACTGCAACGCGCGGGCTGCAAGGATGCCTTCCCATGTGCCGGCAATCTTGATCAAGATGCGATCTTTCGTGATGCCCGGTTGCGCAAGCTGTGCAAGAATATCCGGCGCTTGGGCGATCGTGCCAAGGGTATCGTGCGACAGCCGCGCATCAACTTCGACCGATACACGGCCCGGCACCCGCACGACTGCCTTTTGGGCCACCAGAACCGCCAGCCTGCGCGCCGCAAGCCGTGCCCTGACCTTGGGATTTACCGCCCTTTCGCGCGCCCAGCGTAAAGCTGCGCGGCTTAGGCTTTCCATGCCGGGTTGGCTGGCAACTTTGCGAACCAAGGTTGGGTTTGTGGTGCAATCGACGGGGCGCAGCGCCTTGATCGCATCAAGATCGCCGGTGTCAGCGACGATCACGCTTCGGCTGCGCAGGCTGTCAAGTTTTGATATCATAAGACAATCCAGCCATACTTTATCCATAAAAAGCCCGGCCCTGCGGGAGCGTCAGGGCCGGGCCACCGTTCACGCGATCAGAATTTGAACTCGTTAACGTTTTCGGGCGTTACGATCTTGGCTGGCCCAAGGACGACCTCGCCCGCGTCACCGATGGTGTAATCGCCAAGGCGACCGGCGGTGAACGTCTCGCCTGCCGCACCGGTGATCTTGCACATCGCGACGGCTTGGGCGGCATGGTAGGTCAGATAGCCAAGATCCGTGACGTTCCACCAGATATCCTGCGCCTGTCCGGCCTCGATGTATTTCTTCATCAAGGTCGCAGGGGCCAGACCCGTCAGTTTCACCCGGTCGATCAGACCCGCCTCTTCCAGCGCACGCGCTGCGGCCGGAAGCCCGATGCCTGCAGGCACGATGATGCCCTTAAGATCCGGGAAAGCCTGCGCCAATGCCAGCGCCTGCTGCTGGTTCACTTGCTCGCTTTCCTCACCATACGCCACTTGCACCAGTTCCATTTTGGCATAGGTCGGATCATTGGCGACCATGCCTTTCATGATCTCGATCCACGCGTTCTGATTGGTCGCCGTGGGGGTTGACGACAAGATGGCAAACTGGCCTTCGCCACCGATCAGATCATGCATCGACACCAGCATCATCTCGGCCAGACTTTCGCCCTTGACCTGATTGACGTAAACCTGCCGCGCATCGGCCGCCACGTCGCTGTCATAAGAAATGACGCGAATGCCTTCTTCGACCGCACGTTTCAACGCCGGAGCCACCGCATTTGCATCGTTGCCCGCAATCGCGATGACGCCGACTTGCTGGGCAATCAGGTTATTGATGAACTCGATCTGTGCTTCGGCGGTGGCCGCGGCCGGAGCCGCCTGAATGACCGACCCGCCCATTTCGGCAGCAGCCTCTTCGGCCCCGCCTTTGTGAACCTGAAAGTAGGGATCGGTGTCAAGTTTCGGCAGCAGGCCCACGACCACAGGCTCCGTCGCGCAGTCTTGGGCAAACGCAGGCAGCGCCATGGCCAGCGACAGCAGCGTCGTGGTCAACAGCCGTAGTTTGGTATGTTTCATCGTAACTCCTCCAAGTTGTGTTTGTCAGGGCAACACAGCCGGGCCCCCGATCGTTACCCGTTTACCTTGACCCGCGCGCCGATCCGGCGTGCCCAAGCCACAAGGAAACCTGTTGAATTGCTGATCAAAAGTGACCCAATCAGCAGCGTGCCAATCACCAGCCCCTGCGCGTCACCGCCGATCTGGTTGATGCCAAGGATATTGCGGATCACCGCGACAAGGATCATCGCAAGAAACACGCCGGTCAGCCGCCCCTTGCCGCCCCAGACGGATATTCCGCCCAGCAGCACCATGGTGATGACGTCCAGCTCCATCCCCATGGCGTTATTGGCGCGCGCATTGGCCAGCCGCGCGGTATAAACCATGCCCGCAACCGCGCAGACGGCCCCGCTGACCACGAACAGCCAGAATTTCAACCGGTCCACCCGGATGCCGGAATACAAGGCCGCCGCTGGATTGCCGCCCGCTGCATAAACCCGGCGGCCAAAGGGTTTGCGTTGCAGCCAGATCGCGAACAGCGGGGCAAGGGCAAGGAACGGCAGAATCACCAGCGGAATCCGCGTTCCGGGAACATAGCTGATCCCGAAATTGATGACCGCTTCGGGGAAGACGTTGATCGAACCTGCCCCAAGGATGATGAACCCGATGCCGCGATACAGCGCCATCGTGCCCAAAGTCACAACCAGTGACGGCAATCCAAGGGCGGCCACCAGCACACCGTTGACCGCGCCCAGTGCTGCGCCAAAAATCACAACCAACGGCACGGCCAATGCCAGTGGGACAGCGGCCTGCAGCAAAACGCCAAACACGACACTGGACAGCGCAAGGATGGATGCAACCGACAGGTCAATCTCGCGCGCGATGATCAACAGCACCATCGGCAGCACCAGCAGCGCCTTTTCAGCCATGCCTGCGGCAAGCTGTGACAGGTTGAAAGGCGACGCGAAATTCGGCACAAAAACCGTGCCATAGACAAGGACCGCGACAGTCAGCACCCCCAGCAACAGGGCCCAAGGATCGGAAAGCGGCGCGCGCGTTGTCTTATCCATGGTCATGCCAGCCTGCCTTTCGCGCGCCGTTGCACCGCAGCGTCGATGCCAATCGCGGCCAAAATCACAAGGCCGTAAACGCCCAGCAGCCACAGCGGATCAACCCGCACAAGGATCAGCCCGTTGCGGATGATCAACAGCGTCAGCGCGCCCAGAACGATGCCTGCAATCGTGCCTGCCCCGCCCCGGATGGCAACGCCGCCCACGACTGCGGCGGCGATAACCGTCAGCTCATACCCATAGGCCACGCGCGCATCGACGGTGGCATAGCGCGATGCCCACAGCGCACCCGTCAGCCCTGCCAGACCCCCCGCCACACTGAACGCCCCCAGCACCAGCCGCCGCGCGGGCAGGCCGATCAGATCAGCACCGTCAGGGTTTGACCCGATGGCAAACACTTGCCGCCCGGTTTGTGTGTGGCGCAACGCCACCGCCGCGATGACCATGATCGCGGCGGCAATAATCACCATCAGCGGCACGCCGAACAACCGGGCCGCCGTCACATCCAGCCAGGCCTGCGGCACCTGATCGGCACTGATCTGCTTGCCATCTGTCCACAGGCTGTGCAGGCCGCGAAAGATCGACATCGTGCCCAGCGTCACCACGATCGCAGGCACCCGCCCATACGCGACGATGACACCGTTGAAGGCCCCGCACGCCAGACCAATCGCGCAGCCCGCAGCGATACCAGCCGCAACGCCAAGTGCGGGATCGGTGGTCATCAACAGCGCCGAGCCATAGGCCGACAGCCCGATCACCGATGCCACCGACAGATCAATATTGCGGGTGACCATGACCAGCAGTTGCGCCAGCGTGGCGATCAGCAAAAGGGCCGCATCCATCGCCAAAGACCGCAGGTTCACTTCGGAAAATATCAGCGGGTTCACAAAGGCCACCGGGATCACCACCGCCAGCATCGCCGCCACCAGCCCGCTTTCCCGCCGCGCCAACAAGGCCGCAATCCCAAAGCGACGGGCATCGGCCAGCCGCAACGCCTCGGCCGCAGGTTGGGATTCCACCAGATGCAGGCCCGCCCCAGCATCTGTGGCAGCCTGCAGCACCTTTTCCTGCGTCGCCGCATCGCGCGCAAATTCCGCCGTCTTGCGCCCTTCGCGCAGCACCACGATCCGGTCGCACATGCCGATCAGTTCCGGCAGTTCCGACGATATGAACAAGATGGCCATGCCTTGCCGCGCAAGGTCGGCGACCATCGCGTGCACTTCGGCTTTTGATTGCACGTCAATGCCTTGGGTCGGCTCATCTAGGATCAAAAGCCGTGGCGCGGTCGCCAGCCACTTGGCCAGCACGACCTTTTGCTGATTGCCCCCCGACAAGGTGTTGATCGGCTGATCATAGCTGCGAAACCGCAGGCTTAGCCGGTCAAGATGCGGCGCTACTTTGGCCAAGGCCTTGGCACGGCTTGAAAACCCGTTCGTTGCCGTTTCATTCAGCACCGTCAGGGCGGCATTGGTCAGGATCGGGAATTCCATGATCAGACTTTGGCCAAGCCGGTCTTCTGACACATAGCCAACCCCCGCCGCCATAGCGGCTGCAGCATTTGCAAAGCGCTGTTCATGGCCGTCGATCAGCAATTTGCCGGTGTCGGCCTGCGTGATACCAAACACAGCGCGGGCAATTTCGGTCCGCCCGGAACCGACAAGCCCGCCCAACCCGACAATTTCGCCCGCGCGGACCGCCAGATTTATCCCCGCAAATTCACCCGCGCGGCCAAAGTCCTGCAGTTCCAGAACCGTGTTGCCGGGCGGCGTTACAGCGCGCGGATAAAGCCCTGTCAATTCGCGCCCCACCATCATCTGAATGGCGCGGTCGCGTGACAAATCGGCGGCCAACCCGACCCCGATCAACGCGCCGTCACGCAAAACGGCGATCCGATCGGCGACGGCAAAAATCTCGTCCATCCGGTGGCCGACGAACATCATCGCCACGCCCCGCGCCCGCAATGTATCGACAACACTGAACAGCCGCGCAACTTCGCGCTGCGACAATGCGGCGGTCGGCTCATCCATAATCAGCACACGCGCATCGCGAGACAGTGCGCGGGCGATTTCCACCAACTGCTGCTCGGATGTGCGCAGCCCCACCAAAAGCGCATCCGGATCAGCGTCAAGCCCGACGGACATCAGCAAATCGCGTGTTCGTTTGTGCATCGCCATGCGGTCAATCGCGCCAGATGGCAGGCGCGGCATGTCACCCATGAACACATTCTCGGCAAGGCTAAGATCGGGGAAAAGTCCGGGATGCTGGTGCATGACCGCGATACCTGCCGACTGCGCATCTTGTGGTGAGCCGAAACTGACTTTGTTGCCGTCGATCAGCACGTTTCCCGAAGATGGCTGATACACCCCGGCCAGCAGCTTGACGCAGGTGCTTTTGCCCGCACCGTTTTCGCCCAAAAGGGCCAGAACCTCGCCTGCGCGCAGGTCAATTGATACGGATTTCAAGGCCGTGGTTGCGCCAAAAACCTTCGTCGCTGCCTGCAGCGCGAGGGGTATTGCCGCTTGGGTCGACATGTTTGTTTCCGGGCCGGTCCGCACGGAACCCGCATGATTTTTCACCACAAAGTTGCTCCCCCGCTGTGCCGGAATGCGATCAGGACCCCTCCGATCCAGAAAGCAGGATGATGCCAACAAAGCCTCTATTAATTAAAGCAGTTTGCTATATTAAAGAATCAACCCTGTCAAGCACTGCGGCTTTGGAATAGTTAGCGCTTGATACTGGGGGGCGCCGTCAGTGATGACTGCGAAGAACTGGGTGGGTCAGGCAGGCACTTAAGTACCTGCAACAGACCGTTCAACGTGCAAGGCGGGGTCCGAATGACGGCAAACGGCACAGCAATCACTGGCAAGGGCAGCAACTCTGTCCAGATGCGGCATTACAACGAACGCGTTGTTCTGGCTGCTATCAGATCGCTGGGCGAGGCATCCAAGGCCGACATCGCGCGATATGCCCATCTGACCCCCCCCGCCATTTCCGGAATTGTCGATGCTTTGGTTGACGCCGGATATGTTGCCCCGCGCGGCAAGCGGTTTGGGGGCAAAGGACAACCATCGCTGATGTTTGGGCTGAATCCCGAGGGTGGTTTTTCCATCGGACTGCATCTGGGGCGGCGAACGCTGGATGCGGTTCTGCTGGATTTCTCGGGGGCCATCGTCTTGTTCGAGTCGCACGAATATCCGTTTCCCGAACCACTTCATATTCAGAAGACCGGCAACGACGTGATCGAAAGGTTTCGCCATCACCTTGGACCCGGCAGCGCAAAGATCGTGGGGATGGGCATTTCCGCCCCTTACTTTCTTGGCGGATGGGAACGCGAGCTTAACTTTCCCACCCAGGTAAGCGCGCATTGGCGCGAGGTTGATCTTACCCAAATGTTCACTGCCGCGCGCGGCCTGCCCCTGTTCATCGAGAACGACGCCTCTGCCGCGGCGGCGGCAGAACTGGTGTTCGGCGCAGGCAAAAGGTTTCGTGATTTCGTGCATCTGTCGATCAACACCCTGATTGGTGGCGGGTTGATCTTTGATGGCGTGCTGCAGACCGGACCCAACGGCAACGCGGCGGCCTTCGGACCTATGCCCGTAACCCATTCCAGCCTGTCCAGCATTGCAGTGCCGCCCGGGCCGTTCGAGATTCTGTTGCGGCGCGCGTCCGTCTACGGTCTGATCAATCACCTGCGCCATTGTGGGGTGACAATTGACCGGGTGCGCGAACTTGATCCAATGCCAGCCGCCGCTGCAGCGCCCTATCTGGACTGGGAGAAAGACTGCGCAGATGCCTTGGCGCAGGCCATGATCGCAACGCTTGCGGTTGTCGATCTTGAAGCGATCGTTATCGACGGCTTATTGCCGCAGCCGCTGCTGCAATCCACGGTCGCCCGTGTGCGGCAACGCTTTGCGGCACTTCTGCCAATGGGCGTTGTGGTTCCCGAAATCATCGTTGGTGAAATCGGATTTAAGGCAAGCGCGCTAGGGGCGGCAATCTTGCCGATTTATCAGCTTTTTGCACCCGACAGCGCGATTCTGACGAAGAAAGCCGTGGAAAAAAAGCCGCTTATGATCCGGTCCCAAGGGTAATGCCTGAAACCACGCACGGACTGAAGGCTGAGATATTTCTGCCAGTGTAACGATGCCCTTGTTTCCACCCCGACACCGCATTTTTCGCACAAATACCGCGCGGCCTTTGGCCGGCTACCTTGTCGGGCAACTGCCATGTCTGGTGGTGAATGCGCCGGTATGTGACCGAGCTATGTTGATGCTATGTGACCGAGCTATGTTGCTGCAAAGCATGCCAGCACATCGTGGTCAACACCCGCTGACCACCGGGGCGCTGCAAATCACTCGACCTGCGCGCCGCATTGGTCTATTTATCAGGCCATGGGCAAGCTTGATGATAAATGCATTCTGGTAACCGGCGGCGCAAACGGGGCGGGGGCCGCGTCTGTGCGGCTTTTTTGTGCCGAAGGCGGGCGGGTGGCCATTGTAGACCGCGATATCGACAGCGGCACGCGTTTGGCGGTAGACCTGAAAAGCGAAGGCTACCGGGTTGAATTCTTTGCCGCCGACGTGTCGCGCCCCGATCAGGCCGAACGCGCGTATAACGCCACGATGGCGGCGTTTGGGCGGATTGATATCTTGTTCAATCATGCGGGCATCATCATCGTTAAGCCGTTTCTGGATCATTCCTTGCTGGAATGGGACGAATTGATGGACAACAACGCGAAATCGGCATTCCTGATGTGCCGCCTTGTGCTGCCGGGCATGTTAGAACGCGGGCGCGGCACTTTGGTGTTCACCTCAACCACGGGGGTGAAAGCCGCCACGCAGATGGAATCCATCTATTGTGCGTCAAAGTCTGCAATGCATGCGCTGGCCCGTCAGATCGCCGTTGAATACCGCGATCAGGGCATCCGATCAAACGCAATCTGTCCGTGTTTCATTCGCACCCAGCATGGCGCGCATGAGATTGAACAGCTGCGCGCCTATGGCGTGTTTGCATCCGAAAACGATGTGAACATCATGCAAGGCCGAATATGTGAGCCGGAAGAGGTTGCAAACGTTGCTTTATTTCTGGCATCCGATGAGTCAAGTTTTATCAATGGGGCCGAGATTTTTGTCGACAACACCTTTACGGCGGTGTGATCCATGCTGTGGGGACTTCGACCGGTAGAGGCACAGGCAACCTACGGAATTGCGGTAGACCGTTTGAAACGGCAGATCCATTCGGGCCTGTTGCTGCCCGCCGAAAAGCTGCCCGCCGAACGGCAATTGTCAGATGATTTCGGCATTTCCCGCGTTACCCTGCGAGAGGCGCTGCGGGTTCTGGAAACCGATCGCTATATCGTGGTGAAACGCGGTGCCTATGGCGGGGCATTTGTGACCGATGAAGACCGGCTTGCCGAGATGTCGAAACGGCGCATCACGCGTGAACCTGCAAACGCAATGCGCGTGTTGGAATTTCTGTGCGTCAATGAATTTGCGGCGGCAGGTTATGCTGCTGACCGCCGTGCATTGCCGGAATTGAAACGCATGCGCCGCGCCATGGCCCTGATGGCCGAGGCGGTCAGCCTGCCCCTGCTGAAGCAAAGTGAAACATTCTTTCATCTGGCCTTGGGCGATGCCAGCCATAATCTGCTGATCGCGCGGGCCATCGAAGACGCGCTGGCAGAACTGTTTTTGCCCTTTGTCGAACCCAGCTTTTTGGCGCTGCAAACCCGGATGATCAGCGAACATACCGCCCTGTTTGCCGCGATTGACCGTGGAGACGCTGCCACAGCGCAGACGGCAGCATCACAATTGCATGACGGCTATTGGCAAAAGCTGCGGGCGCTGACACGCAGTGCTGCGTAGTATTATATAATTATAACAAGGCATTATTGATTTTTCTTCAAGCGCGGAAAAGGCGCATATTTCATATTGATAGAATCTGTTCGGCTGTTAATGGTATAAAGGACATACCATTAGATTTTCAGGTTGGTGGAACCCGATGAACACCATGACCCCGCAGCACCGTTTGCCCCCCGTCATCGGCAGGTTGGCAGGCAAGACTGCCGTGATCACCGGTGGCGCGGGCGGAATGGGGCGGGCGGCGTCGCTGATGTTCGCGCAGGCCGGGGCGCGGGTGGCCATTCTGGATATTCAGTGTGATGCCGGCATGCAGGTCGCCGATGAAATCACCGCAGCCGGTGGGCAGGCCATCTTTTTGCAAACGGATGTATCCGACAGCGCCGCCGTGCGCGCGTCACTGGATCACATCATTGCCGCATGGGGCCGCATCGACACCCTGTTCAACCATGCGGGCACCATCATCGTCAAACCGCTGCACGAAACAACCGATGCCGATTACGACCGCCTGATGGATATCAATGTAAAATCGGCCTTCATCGTCTGCCGCGAGGTGATCAAACACATGCTGGTGCAGGGCGGCGGGTCGATTGTGATCACCTCGTCTATCGGCGGCGAAAAGGGTTTTGCGCTGGAAAGCGTCTATTGCATGACCAAGGGTGCCGTGCTGCAACTGGCCCGCTGCATCGCGGTTGAATACCGCAACCACGGCATTCGCGCCAATGCGGTTTGCCCGGCTTTCGTGAAAACCGACCACGGCATGCGCGAGATCAAGGAACTGGATGGTTTGGGCCAGAACTGGAACGAGACTGACCTGCATGCGGTGCAGGGCCGGATATGCGAGCCCGAAGAAGTGGCCGCCGCCGCATTGTTCCTCGCCTCGGATGAGGCCAGTTTCATAAACGGAACAGCACTTTACGTTGACAACGGCTGGTATGCCAAAGGCTGAAACACCATCATGGGGAGAAAAATATGAAAAGGAACACAACCGGGCTGGCCATCGCGTGCGTCATGGGGCTTGCAACACCAACCTACGCTTTCACACCCGAATCCACAGATCCGATCAAAGTGATGATCGAGGATTGGCCGTCGATGCAAATCCATGCGGAAATTCTGAACATTATTCTTTCGACTTATGGCTATAGCATCGAAAAAGTCATCGCCGACGATTCCGCGCGTTATCCGGGGTTCGAGGTAGGCGATCTGCATATCGCGCTGGAAACCTGACAAACCACGCAGGAAGCGGCGTTTACCGCATCGGTTGCAACCGGCAAGGTGCTGGATATGGGCGAATTGGGTCCGCAGGCCAAAGAAGACTGGTGGTATCCGATCTATATGAAAGATCTGTGCCCCGGCTTGCCGAACTGGGAGGCATTGAAGGGCTGCGCCGAGGTATTTGCCACCCCCGACACCGCCCCGAATGGTCGGTATCTTTCTGGCCCGGCCAGCTGGGGCGGTTATGACAAGGAACGCGCGGAAACGCTGGGGTTGCCCTTTACGGTGATCAACTCTGGCACCGATGCGGGCCTTTTCGCAGAACTGAAATCAGCCTATGAGCGTAAGGCCCCGATCCTTTTGTGGATCTACGAGCCGCATTGGGCCCCGTCGGTTTACGAAGGTGAATTCGTCGAATTCCCGAAATATGAGGCGGCCTGTTACGCGGATCCGGCCTGAGGCGTGAACCCGAATGCGCTTTATGATTGCGGCAAGCCCGAAGGTTGGATCAAAAAGATGGCTTGGGCGGAAGGCGAGGCGAAATGGCCCTGTGCTTATGACATCGTGCGCAACTTTGTGATGACGGGCGATGACGTCGGCAAACTGGTCTACAAAACGGATGTCGATGGCATGAGCATCGAAGACGCGGCGATGGAATGGGCGACAGCCAACGAGGCGACCTCGAAAGGCTGGGCCGCCTGCGCCGCAAACTGATCGGCGTGTCGCCGCAGACACAGGCGAAAATCCCGTTATACCCCCGGTCATTCGGGGGCATGCCCACCCGTTCGAGGCCCCGATGATCCAAGCCACAGCCATGCCCGCCGCACCGACTAACCCTTTCTGTCGGTTTTGGCCGTTCCTGATGCTGGCGCTGTTGCTGATCACAGCACCATTTCTTCCCGCAGCCTTGATTGATGTGCCCGACTGGGCCTTGCTGCCGATCTCGGATCGATTGGGTGCCGGGTTGAACTGGTTCGCGCGCGATGCGACGCTTGGGCCGGTTTCGGTGCAAGACATCACCCGTGGCATCGCCGCCGCGATTGACTGGCCCATTCGTGCCACGATCATGGTGCTGGCAGATGGCTATGTAACGGGTGCGGGCCTTAACAAAGTGCAACTGGTGCCGCCCTTGTCCTGGCTGGGCGTGATTGCGGTGTCGTGCCTGCTGGCGTGGCGGTTGTCGGGACCAAAGTTGGCAGGGATGACGGCAATTGCCGGGGCCTACATCGTGATCTTTGGCTATTGGCCGTCGGCCATGGTTACCCTGGCCAATGTCGCCTTATGCGTGGTGCTTGCGGTGGTGCTGGGCCTTGCGTTGGGCGTCTGGTCGTATCGGTCCCCCCGCGCCGAAGGGGTTTTGCGCGGCTTGATGAATGTCATGCAAACCGTGCCGATCTTTTCCTACCTGATCCCGACCCTTTTGTTGTTTGGCTATGGCCCGTCGGCGGCATTGGCGGCAACCGTGATCTACGCCCTGCCCCCCATGCTGCATGCCACGGTTCTGGCCCTGCGGTCGGTGCCCGACGAAGTGCGCGAATTGGCGCGGATGTCAGGCTGCACCCGCCGCCAGGCCCTGTGGCAGGTTGAATTGCCCGTGGCCCTGCCGCAACTGGCGATTGGCCTTAATCAGGCGGTGATGATGTCGCTGAACATGGTGATTATCGCCTCGATGATTGGCGCGGGGGGGCTGGGGTTTGATGTGCTGCAAGCCTTGCGCAAACTGGATATCGGCACGGGGTTGCAGGCGGGTCTGGCAATTGTCGCTTTGGCTGTGGTGCTGGACCGGCTGACCCAAGCCGCCGCGCGCGCGCATGCCGGGGGGCGACACGCGGCGTTCCGGCGCGGGGATGTCTGGATCATGCTGGCACTGCTGACGGGCGCGACGCTGGCCAGCCTTGCGCTGCCATGGCTGACCGCCTGGCCCAAGGGGTGGATCATTTCAACGGCACCGATGTGGAATGCGGGCGTCAGCTGGATCAACATCACCTACTTTGATGCGTTAGAGGCATTTCGCACGGTCTGGCTGCTGTGGATCATGTATCCGCTGCGCGACACCCTGCTGGCGGCCCCTTATGCTGTGATCATTGCCGCAGTGGCGCTGCTGGGCGGCGCACTGGGCGGCGTTCGATTGGCCGCCCTTTGTGCGGGCCTTTTGGGGTTTGTCGCCGTTTCGGGGTTCTGGGATGCGGCGATGGTGTCAACCTATCTGGTAATCTTGTCGGTCATCATCGCCTTGGCCGCAGGCCTGCCGCTTGGCATGTGGCTGGCGCGCAGGCCGCGGTTGGCCGAACCCGCACGGCTGCTGCTGAACACGTTGCAAACCCTGCCGACGCTGGTCTATCTGCTGCCTGCCATCATGTTGTTTCGCAATGGGGATTTCTCGGCCTTGATCGCGATTTCGTCTTACGCCGTGGCCCCCGCCGTGCGCTATGGCATGGAAGGGCTGGCCCGCGTGCCGCAAGACCGGATGGAAGCCGCCGCCATGATGGGCTGCACCCGCTGGCAGGCGTTTCGCGCGGTAGAATTACCCGCCGCACTGCCGACGCTGATCCTTGGGGTCAACCAGACCATCATGATGGCGCTGTCGATGCTGGTGATCGCGGCTTTGGTAGGCACCTCGGAACTGGGTCAGGCGGTGTTTACCGCGTTGTCCCAAGGCAAGACCGGCGACGGTATTGTGGCCGGGCTGGCCGTGGCGGCACTTGCGTTGACGGCGGATGCAATTCTGGTGGCATGGACGGCCCGGCGGTCAGCAGCGATGGGGCTGGTGCGCCCGTGAAGAAGACCACGATGATACCCAACCCGATGCCTGCACCGGTAACGCCCTTGCACCCTGCGCCAACCATAACGCCCGATGCACCGATGGCCTTGCAGGTCACAGGACTGTGGAAGGTCTTTGGGGCCACAGCAGCGGCCTTTCGCGCCACAGCGCCCGATGAACGCAGCGCCGATGCACTGGCCCGGCGCGGCTGGTTGGGGGCTGTGCAGGACGCCAGCTTTGCCATCACCAAGGGCGAAGTCTTTGTCATCATGGGGCTTTCGGGATCGGGTAAATCGACGCTGTTGCGCTGTCTGACCCGGTTGATTGATCCATCCGAGGGGGCCGTTCTGCTGAACGGTCAGGATATTTGTCAGGCGGACGCGCCGACGTTGCAGGGCTTGCGCCGCCGCCATATGGGCATGGTGTTTCAGCACTTTGCCCTGCTGCCGAACCGCACCGTTCTGGGCAACATTACTTTCCCTTTGGAAGTGCAGGGCGTCAACCGCAGCGAGGCCGAGGTCCGCGCCCGCGCGCTGATCGACACCGTGGGCCTGACGGGGCGCGAAGGGCGGTTTCCGGCGGAACTTTCGGGCGGCCAGCAACAGCGCATCGGCATTGCGCGGTCCTTGGCAACGAACCCCGATTTCTGGTTTCTGGACGAGCCATTTTCCGCACTTGACCCGCTGATCCGTGCTGATCTGCAAGACGAAGTGCTGCGCTTGCAACGCAAACTGGCCAAAACGGTGGTTTTCGTGACCCATGATCTGGACGAGGCGATCAAGATCGCCGACCGCGTGGCGATCATGGAGGGGGGCCGCATCGTGCAGATCGGCACACCCGAGGCGCTGGTGACCCGGCCCGCCACCGATTACGTTCGCCGTTTCGTGGCAAAGATCCCACCCGCCCGTGTGGTGCGGGTGCAGTCGTTGATGCAAATCTGGGCAGGCGATGCCATCGCGGCCGATCCGGTTCTGGCCTCGGCCACCATCAGTGACATCGCACCCCGCCAGATTGCCGGGGCAGCGATGTTGCCGGTCGTGGATGACAGCGGCGCGCGCGTGGGCATGCTGGACAGGGTCAGGGCATTGGCGGTGCTGGCTGGCGGCGTTTGAAAAATCGGCCTGCGTGTTGCTTGCGGGAAGGGTCTTGCAGATACACCTAACGACAGTCTTGCAATGCTGTCAGGCTGGCAACAGGGCCGTTCTGTTCACACCAACGCGCGCTGGCAACCGCAATCTGGCCTTTGTCGGCAATCCGCGCGGCGTGATAACCCGGCCAGTTCCGCGCATTTCCACGGATGCCAAAGGGGATGCACCGCTACACCAAATCGAGATCCCTGTCTGCCGTTTGCCGGCGCAGATCAATTTTTCTGACTGCTTTTTGACCGCGCACTTCCCGTCCGTTAACGACACCTGCCATTGAACAAAGATCAAAATGAAAACCATGCAAAAATCGTCATCATCGGGGGGCGTTGTCGGATGCGATGCCAGCCCAAATGGTGACGGACGCTTTGATGATGGCGCAAGGAAAAGCGCCGTCTCATCACTCAAAACCGAACGGGCGCAGCGCTGCCCGCGGTTTGCCTGACGATAAAGAACGCGCGCTTGGCGTTTTTGCGAAAGCGCGCGCGAACGGGTGATTTGTCCCAAGTGTCAAATTCCGCCAACCACTTACCTTTGTTCTTTCGAAAAGACGAATTTGCAAAAAAAACGTGTGGCTGTTGCAGGCAAGAGACGGCATGACGGGGCAAACCTGTCGATTGGAACCTTGATCAGCTGGCGGATTATTGCGCAACTGTCAGATTGCCAAGGTGACGGTCGCGGACCCGTGGGCAACCGCTTCGCCGATCCTGCCGGCCGCACCGGTGATGATGGCAACCTTATCTTTCAGACGTTGATCCATGGCCTTGGCCTTTCCAGCAACCTGATAGCGTTTCACGACATCCCAGTTCCCCTCGATCCCCACCCCGGTTTGACTGGCAACGGTTTGGTGCCATCGGACAGCAGGATCAGTTCTTCGCTTGCCAATTCACGGCGCTGGCGTTCGTGGCACAGTTGTGGCGGCAGATATTCGATGAACGCGCAATGATCGGTGACAAAGGCCAGATGCGCCACGGTCGAAATGGATATCCCGGTTTTCCGGCACCGCGCCACGACATGCCATTATGCGCGAAGGGGTCGTTCATCGTGACTTCGGTTTTCACGGCGCGAAAGCCCAAACACTTGGCCTTTTGCGCCGATGCACACAACGCGTTGCGGTAAGCCGCAAAAGATGTGCCGCCCGGCTGCAAGGACACTTAGGGTATGATGTGGCTGCGCGTGGCCCCACCCAATAACGCATGCACCGGTTGGCCCATCGCCTTGCCACACAAATCCGACAGCGCCATTTCGACAGCACTGACCGCATGAATCACCACGCCGCGCCGGCCGTTCATCGCGGTGCCCAGATACCCGCGCGACCACAGCCCGCCGATATCAAACGGTTCCGCCCCGATCAGCATATCGCGGATCGGGGGGCCCATGATGTGGGTGCCAGGGGCCAGGATACAGGTTTTGGCCATCCAAGGGTTTACGTCGCCTTCCCCGATGCCTGTCACCCCGCCATCGCTGCGGATCACCACCACGATGTTATCTTGCGCGGACGCGGTGAAACTGAGGTCAAAATCCGGGGCCAGCAGCACATGGCAGCTGACATCAGTGATGCGCAGGCGCGGGCTGGTGCAGGGCATTGCGGGGATTTCGGGTTGTTGACGCGGTATTGCCGCGTTCCATCCGCCACATGGCGAAGAAAACCAGCCCAAGCGAGAGACCCAAACCAAGGGTGGCAATTGCGTTGACCTATGGCGTGATGAATTCCCCAACCGCCAGCACAAACACGAAAATCGCGCCAATGATTGCGCCGGGCAAGGATAGTGGCAGCACGATGCGCCAGAACGTCTGCCCCGGCCGCGCACCCAGATCGGGCACGGCTGGAATACCGCCCTTGGGCTGGCAACTGATCTGCAACCGGCATCGGTGTTTGCGACCGGCAATCTGATCGAATACATCGGCGGATCGCCCGATGTTGATCTGATCACCGAGGGCGGCTTTGTGCTGAACCATGACGGTTATCTTGAAATACCGCATTGCCCCGGCCTTGGCGTTACCCCGAACCGCGACGCGTTGCGCCGCTATTGCCCGCAATCTGACCGACTGTTTGATCCATCAGCCGCCTGAAATCTTACCCAAAAAAGCGATCATGACCATCACGGGCCTGAACCCCGGCACCCGCTATAGTGGCGTCGTCATCCTTGATTACACAGGCGATCTGGCAGGCCAGGTCGCCAAGGCAACCTTGGGCAAATCGGTAGCCAAGCAAACCACCGAAGTGTTGGCCTGATTGATGCGTCCCTTGCCAGCGCGGGGATAACGAAGTCAAAACTGCTTGGCGTGAACATTTTCCCAAGCGACATTTCAAAATTGTCCCAAAGGAACACCGATTGCGATAACTGGGTCGATAAAACCAATATGCCGGTTCGTGTAATGTTTGAAGGAAAGATCGCAAGCCCTTTGAAAAACACAGAAATCTTTTGTATCGTGGCACTAAAGCGTTTCGGGTTTTCATTGAAATCCCAGGCATCAGAATTCAAACACTTTTGGTTTGAATTCTGATCCAACTTAAACTTGAAATGCTTTAGACTAAAGGGCAGACGCAGATACGTTCACCAAAGGATTTCCTTGGCGATTGCGACGCCTGGGGCGGCGGTGGTGGCCAGTGTGTCATGGCAAGGTGCGATGCGGGATAAGGCCAAGACGAAA
>JANNAT010000115.1:0-2692 GCA_031384605.1 Cypionkella sp. | reverse complement strand
GGCCCGAAGGGCCTGTTCGACGTTATTGTCGCGGACGCTGACCTGCATGTGGTTGTCACCACCTTCCTAGGTTAGAGTTGCACGAATTGTGCAGGCGTGCGGGCCATAGCAAAGGGCTGGGCGCTTGTCTACGTCAACGGTAAGTGGAGCAGGCGATGAACCAAGAAAATACCATGGAACGTGCAAAAGACCGGGTTTTGGACGCAAGTCTGCTGCATGCGCCGTTTGATGGGTGGTCAGAAACCACTCTGCGCGCCGCGATCAGCGATTCGGATGTGACGCCTGCTTTGGCCCGTGCCTTGTTCCCCCGCGGCGGCGTTGATCTGGCAATTGCCTATCACAAACGCGGCGATGCCGATATGCGCGCGGCCTATGGCGCGATTGATCTGGCCGCGTTGCGGATCCGCGAACGCATTACCCTTGCCGTGCGACTGCGGTTGCAAGGCGCTGATAAAGAACTGGTGCGGCGCGGGTCAGCCTTGTTCAGCCTGCCCAATCACGCGGTCGAAGGGGCTGGTCTGATCTGGGCCACGGCGGATGCGATCTGGGATGTCTTGGGCGATACATCAAAGGATGTAAACTGGTATACCAAACGCGCCACCCTTTCGGCGGTTTACGGGGCCACGGTGTTGTTCTGGCTGGGCGATACCTCGGAAGGTGATCAGGCGACTTGGGCGTTTCTGGACCGACGCATCGAAAACGTGATGCAGATCGAAAAGGCCAAGGCGGGGTTGCGCGGTAACGCTTTTGCGCAAAAGGTTTTGGCGGGACCCACGGCCCTGCTGTCGCGCATTCATGCCCCCAAGGATTTGGGCGATCTGCCCGGTCGCAGTGGCAGATAGGGGCAGACCATGGCATTAACCGACACAGGCCTAAGCCACACAATGCTGGCGATGGAAATCACCACCCCCGGGGGCCCTGATGTTTTGCAACCCGTCACGGTGCCGGTGCCGGTGCCTGGGCATGGCCAGATCATCATCCGGTTGGCCTATGCGGGGGTTAACCGCCCCGACGCGCTGCAACGTGCCGGGGCCTACGCGCCGCCCGCATCTGCCTCGCCTTTGCCGGGGTTGGAATGCTCGGGCACCGTGGTTGCTATCGGGCCCGGAGTGGCGCGCTGGGCGATCGGTGACAAGGTTTGCGCGCTGTTGCCGGGCGGTGGATACGCCGAATATGCCGCCTGCAATGAGGCGCATGCCCTGCCTATCCCGAATGGACTGTCGCTGCGCGAGGCCGCATGCTTGCCCGAAACGTGCTTTACCGTCTGGTCCAACATGGTGATGCGCGGCGGCTTGCAGGCGGGAGAGCGGTTTTTGGTGCATGGCGGCACATCGGGCATCGGGGTGACGGCCATCCAGATCGCCCGAAATCTGGGCGCGCGGGTGTTTGCTACGGCGGGCAGTGACGACAAGGCACGGGTGTGCCAGGATCTGGGGGCAGAGCGTGGGATCAATTACGCCACCGAAGATTTCGGTGACATTCTGCGCGCGGTGGGCGGAGCGGACCTGATTTTGGATATGGTCGGCGGGCCCTACTTGCCCCGCAATATCAAAGCGCTGTGCGATGATGGGCGGCTGGTTCAAATCGCGTTTCTGCAAGGCCCCAAGATAGAGTTGAACTTTGCCGAAGTGATGATGCGCCGTCTGACGATCACCGGATCAACCTTGCGCCCGCAATCCGATCTGGCCAAAGCGCGGATCGCAGCCGCCGTTGAAGCGCATGTTTGGCCGATGATCGCAGCAGGCAAATTTCGCGTGGTGATCGACAGTGAATTTGCTTTGACCAAGGCGGCGGATGCCCATCGGCAGCTGGAAAGTGCCGGGCATATCGGCAAGGTTGTGATGAAGGTTGGCGGCTAAACCAACCTTCAATCCCCCAGTTTCGCGTGAACTTCGGCCAGATCAACAGGCGCAGTCGGCATTTTGTTGGCCGGATTGTCGAAATCGTACTTGAACAGCTGGAAATCGCGTTTGTAGATTTCCCACATCAGATGCATCGACAGATCGTCAAAGTAATCTTCCACCGGATGCAGCCGTTTTGGGCCGTGGCCTTCGCTTTCATTGAACTTGGGGATCTTCTTGAGATCAATTTTATGCTTGGTTTTGATATTTTTCAGCACCGACCCCATGCCTTCATCGAATTTCTCGGTGAAAAAGATGTTGTCGTAGCGCCCGCCATTCACGATGAAGGTTGAGACATGGCCTGCCATTGCCGACCAGTGAATATCGGGCTCCATCGGTTTTTTGAACCGTATGGTGTCGCGGGTGAACAACAAAAACCGCCGGAAACTGGCGATCTGGTCGAAATCTGCCTTGCCATCATCGCCGCCGACTTCGATGCCGTATTTCTGCACCAAAAGCGGCACCAGATTGCCGCGATAGCGTTTGCCATTGCGCTGAATGCCACAGATTTTGTCGAAAAATGACGACAGAATGCGGGTATAGGGATTACGCACGCAGGTGAACGCATAGGATTTATGGGTTTTGACGTTTTTCTCAATCAACGGCTGGCTGGCCTCAATCGCCCATTTATGCATGCCCGCAGTCGCATCATGGATGTCGCCGTCAAAGAATACGCCATGATCGGAATAGAACATGATCTGCCCGATGCTGGAGCACGCGCATTTCGGCACAACGCGGTAAACCACGCTTTCGCTTTCCGTCATCCAAGTTCCGGGGAAACCCATTCTTAA
>JANNAT010000071.1:0-2695 GCA_031384605.1 Cypionkella sp. | reverse complement strand
TACCGGGGCCACGGCGTGCGATGTGTCGTCGCTGGGCTGCCATACGGATTTGTGGCAACCTGTAGCGGGGCGATTTTCGGGGTTGGTGGAACAGCTGGGGCTTGGTGGCAAAATAGCACTGCCAAGACGACCGAACGAGGTTTTGGGCACGCTATTGCCACAGGTCGCGGCGGTGACGGGGATTTCTGTTGGCACGCCCGTGGTCTGCGGTATCCACGATAGCAACGCGTCCTTGTTGTCACATTTGCTGACGCAAACGGGCCCTTTTGCGGTGGTATCGACCGGAACATGGGTTGTGTGCATGGCAGTCGGCGGGTCCGCCCCCGCTATGGACAGCGCGCGCGACGTGCTGATGAACGTGGCCGCCGATGGCCGCGCGGTGCCATCGGCGCGGTTCATGGGCGGGCGAGAATATGAGGTGGTGCGGGCAGGGCGTGTGGCCGTGGCAACACCTGCCGATGAAACGAAGGTTTTGGCGGTGGGGTTGATGTTGCGGCCATCTGTGGCAGACGGCGGGCCGTTTCCGGGATGCCGGATAGGCTGGAGCCACGCGCCGCACGGGTCCAGCGATGGCGCGCAAGAGGTGGCATTGGCGTTCTATCTGGCCCTGATGACGGCGGAATGTTTGCTGCTGACCGGGGCGATAGGGCCCGTGATTGTTGAGGGGCCGTTTGCGGCGAATGCGCCCTATTGCCGGATGCTGTCGGCGGCCTGCGGGCGGCAGGTGTTGCGCGCGCAATCACAGACAGGCACCAGCATTGGGGCCGCGTTATTGTTCGGCGCGCCAGACAAGTCGCTGGCTTTGGAGCCGACAGTGCAAGCGGCCGATGCGGTTGCATATCGCGGCTATGCGCTGGCTTGGCGCGCCGCGATTGGGGGTTAACCCAAGGCGGCGCGGGCGTTTAGGGTTTTCATCGCGGCCTCGACCTCGTGCCACGCGGTGCGGGCCATGGACCGGAATACCAGCACATCAAACGCATAAGGCGCTGTACGCAACAGAACTGATTGCATGTGGTTCAGCGGCGCGCGGGCACAGGTGCCTTGCGGAAAAGACTGCAGGCGCAGATCAAGCGGGTAAACCCGCATCAGGGCATCAGCGGCTGTCGGCCCCTCAAGGCGCAGGCAGGCCCAGCCGCCAGATTGGTCTGTAAGGGCGGCCCCTAGCAGGGCATCTGGCGCAGGAAGGCCAATCAGAAAGGCTTGATGTCTGGCTGTCCAAACCAACAGGGCGTCGCTCGCTGTGGTGAAGCAATTGGGGGCAGGAAAGGCAAGGCCAAGCGGTTTCAATACCTTTGCCACGGCTTTGTCTTGCCCCGGGAATATTGCGATGGACGTGATAGAGCCGAGCAACCTTTCTGACATGCGTAAGCCGCCGATGGTGAGGGGATCAGTGCCAGACAGGGGCGATTTTGCTATCAGTTCAGGCACGAAGTTTCACCCCTTCCTTATCAAAAAACACCGGATCGGTTACGGTGCAAAGGCAATCTATCTGCCGCAAATGATCAACCAACCGAATGGTTTCGCTATGCCGCGCGCGACCATTTTTCAGGAAGGCCAAGCCCAGCCAGCTGTTCAACGTGGGCGAATAGCCAACGGATGTGACATAGCCCTGATCATGGGTGCGGTGCACGGGATCACCCGTTTTGAACAAATGCGCACCGGACGATATTGCCATGGCGCCGATGGCGCGCAAACCTACCAGTTGCTCACGTTCTGGCCCGACCATGCCGGAGCGGGCTGCAGGGGCTTTGCCGATGCAGTCTTTCTTGGCCGATACCATCTTTTCCATGCCGATGTCATAGGCGGTTATACGGCCGTGAATCTCGGCATGGGTGATGAAGCCCTTTTCAATGCGCAGCACATTCAACGCCTCCATCCCGTAAGGCCCACCGCCCATGGTTTCCGCACGCGCGAGCAAATCGCGGAACAATGCCTCGCCAAAGCGGGCGGGAACGGCGATTTCGTAACCTTCTTCGCCAGAGAAAGAGATGCGGAACAGGCGGGCGTTGACACCTTGAATAGTGACGGGTGTGACCCCCATGAAGGGAAGGGCGGGGTCATGATCCAGCATTGACGTCAGAAGCGCACGCGCTTTTGGGCCGGCGATGACGAATTGCGCCCAAGACTCAGTGACCGAAATGAACCGCAGATCCCAGTTCGCGCAGTAGGCTTGATGCACGAAATCAAGGTGGCGCATCACAAGGCCAGCGGCGGCGGTTGTGGTGGTCAGCAGATAGTGGTTTTCCCCCAGACGCGCAGTGGTGCCATCATCCAGCACATGGCCATCTTCGCGCAGCATCAAACCGTAGCGCACCTTGCCGACTTGAAGCGTAGAAAACGTGTTGCAATAGACGAAGTCAAGAAAACGCGCGGCATCCTTGCCTTGAATATCGATCTTGCCAAGGGTGGACACGTCGGCCACGCCCACCGAATTGCGCACCATGGTAACTTCGCGGTTGCAGGCCTGTTGCCATGTGGTCTCCCCCAGTTTGGGAAAATAGCTGGGGCGGTACCAAAGGCCCGCCTCAATCATTGGCGCACCCCGATCTCGGCTGGCCTGATCGGAGGTCATATAGCGTTGGGGGGCAAAGCCTGCACCCCGGCCCCCTGCCCCCATTGCGGCGATAGACACCGGCACGAAGGGCGGTCGAAAGGTCGTGGTTCCGGTTTCCGGAATACCGCGCCCGGTGGCATC